>NZ_QJPL01000029.1:0-532 GCF_003204205.1 Sanguibacteroides justesenii | reverse complement strand
CGATAGTTCGTTACCAGGTGAAATTATTATTTCGTGATTGGATTTTATGGCTTTTGTTTTTAGCACTGTTGGTCACGACTTTAATTTATCAACTGAATATTCAGGGTACTTTTTCCGGTACGGGTGATAATTTTTACTCGATGCTTCCTTCCTTTATTCCCGCGACCAACGCCTGGTTCTTTAATCTCTTGCAGGTTTTGCCGTTTTTGTACCTTGCGGGAGATTATATTTACAGGAACCGCAAGCTGGATACTCTTGCCGTTATCGATTCTCGGCCACAGAGTAACGCTTCTTGCACGGGTGGGATGAGTTTAGGTATAGTCATTGTTTTTTTGTTTTTCGGTGCGATAAGTTTGTTCTTGGGGATACTCGTTAATTTATTTGTCAGTAAACTGGCTTTTAACGGGTGGAATTCCTTGTTTTATCTTTTTACTTATATTGTACCGACCACGATCTTTTTGACGGGTTTTTCTTTTTTCGTGGTCTATTTAACCCGTAACCGTCTTTTTTCTTTTATTCTCTTAATCGGGTA
>NZ_QJPL01000028.1:0-561 GCF_003204205.1 Sanguibacteroides justesenii | reverse complement strand
CTCCGGCTGCACGTACCCGCTTCCGTTCCGAGAGACCCGGTAGAAACTACAAAACGAGAGCGGGGTCTCCACAAAAAGATAACGATCGAAAGGGTAAGACTTCCCGTGCCCCGCTTTTGAAAAAGAAGAAATCACCCCAGGGAGTGAATCCGGCACGACCTCCAAACCGTTAAAGTAATCACCGTGTCCCGGGTAAACATAATAACCGTACTGCACCGAATCTACCGGCAACATATCGCCGGTGTAAGTACCTACCACCAGCGATAACCCGACAAGAGGCTTTGTCGAACGAAATAAAGTAACCTCTCTTTCCTTGAACGACGCTCCTTGAGAAAAAACAGCCTTGTCCCCAATGCCGCTTACCTTTAGCGTCGAATTGAAAAAATGTTTATCAACAGCGTATACATTCCCCGGGTTAACCGGGGGAGTACATACCGGATACCACAAGCATTCTGGGGTGAGAAGAGTGTAAGCCTCTCCCAAGTAAGCGAAACGCTTCCCGAAACGACACGTGAAATCTCCCCGGTCCGAAAGATCGAAAAACGTTTTATCCGGGATGTC
>NZ_QJPL01000027.1:0-602 GCF_003204205.1 Sanguibacteroides justesenii | reverse complement strand
ATGCTCGATGTCGTGACGGGGGAAAAGGTAAAGACGGGGGATGAATTTTTCGCGGTGTTTAACCCCTTGTACCAGTCCTTGTTCAGCGGCAATTGCCCGGTTGATAATAGTCACCCGTTACGGGGAATCGGGTATGAAGTGAAAGAACCGTATTACACGGGTAGCCGGGTGAAGTCTCTCGATAACGATAGGAATGTTTGGGTACATTCTTTAAAATACCCGTTTATAGGAAGGGTTTTCGAACTTTTACAAAACAGGAGACCTCCTGTTAACAGTTTCTCGTTCTCGGAACAGGCGTTCATGCTTGATTACTTTTTGGAGCATACCCTGGAAGATATATTATCGGATCCCGGTTTGCGGGAAGATTTGCGGGAGTGGATCTTGTATCTTAAAACAGAAGACTTGCGGTCTCGTTTCTCGATACACGTCCCCCGGCAGGTGTGGCGTGGCAGTCTCGATAGCCTTCGCGGTCACGGGGAGGTCGATTATGACTCTTTAGCGGGAGCGTGGAGCGCTCGCTGGGGTGTGGACGTGGATAGTATCGTGATGGAGTGGGTACACGCTAAACACCAGCAGTTTTTCAGGGTAAAAAATGATGGGGT
>NZ_QJPL01000026.1:0-623 GCF_003204205.1 Sanguibacteroides justesenii | reverse complement strand
GTGAGTATCCGGGAGAACCCTGTAGAGGCGAAACGGCATATCGGCTTTTTGCCGCAGACGCCGCCCTTGCACCCGGATTTGACGGTGACGGAGTACCTGGAGTATTGCGCGGGCTTGCGTCATGTCCCGGACAGCGAGATATCGACGGCCGTGAAGGCGGTTATGGGCAAGTGCGGTATCAGTCATTTCAACAAACGTTTGATCCGTAACCTCTCTGGCGGTTATCAACAGCGGGTGGGTATAGCGCAGGCGATCATCCACAACCCGGAGTTCGTGGTTTTGGACGAGCCGACGAACGGTCTGGACCCGAACCAGATCGTTGAGATCCGTCACCTGATCAAGGAGATCGCGGAGGATCGCACCGTAGTGTTGTCGACGCATATCTTGTCAGAAGTTCAGGCGACTTGCGACTACATCCGAATGATCGAGCAGGGGAACCTTGTTTTCGCCGGAACGGTGGACGAGTTCGATAATTACATCATCCCGAACACGTTGGTAGTGACGCTGGTTGCCGCCCCGCCGGTAGAGGAGTTGCGTTCTATTCCTGGCGTGAGTGGAGCGGAAGAGCTGGGCGGGATGAAGTATCGTCTTCAATACACGGATTTCCAGGAGGTTACTGAGCG
>NZ_QJPL01000025.1:0-695 GCF_003204205.1 Sanguibacteroides justesenii | reverse complement strand
TATTGGGTCATCGCGTACTTGTACCCCAAATCATCCATCACCTCCAGGGCATTATTCCTGTCGAAATAAGCGGTTGGCAAGCCAACTTTTCTCCATTCTCCCGTTCCGGCGATATACATCTCTTTTGTTGAAAATCCCTTTTTGGAAATCCTGTTGGAATATTTATTTAAAATATTCCTGTCCGGGGTTCCGAACATTCCGTTCTCTCCCAACCAACTCCAGGAATCTCCAAGTTTCGACTCGTCTCCTTTTTTCATAAACGGATCATAATACAAGCTACCATCGGCATCAACAAACCAATCCATCGCTTGTCCATCCGGGTCAATAAACAAAATAGGACTATTAGCGCAATAATTATAAGAACTCGACGAGTAATACGCCTCGGACATCGGGTCGACACTGAACCACCGCCCGAGTTCGGCGTCGTACATCCGGGCACCGTAGTCGAGGTAACCGAGGTTGCCCGTGGTCTGATCTTCCTTCCCGTTGTATTTCAGACGGTTGGCGGGATCCACGTTACCGCCCGACTGGCTGTATCTCGTGCCGAAGGGGTAGTAGTCGTTTCGCTCCTTCACGGTTCCCGACTGATCCACGATAGCCCTGACGCTACCGAGGTGATCCGTCAGGAAGTAACGAATATCGTTACCCGTGCGGCTTCCCGTTCCGACCAACACCCGACCGCTCGCCGTGGTTGC
>NZ_QJPL01000024.1:0-808 GCF_003204205.1 Sanguibacteroides justesenii | reverse complement strand
TACTATACTCGTCGCCGGTGACGAACTGGCAGATCATTCTCGGTAAATACGCCTCGATGATGGTTTACGCTCTCGTTCTGATGGGTGTGTTGTCAATTTTCGGGATTTACACGGCTTTCGCGGTAAAAGATGCCGATATTCCTCTTATTCTTTCTGGAATGTTTGGCTTGTACCTTTTGATTTGCGCTTACGCGGCGATCGGTTTGTTCATGTCGAGCCTGACCTCTTACCAGATCGTTGCCGCCGTTGGTACCCTGGCGATCCTGGCGGCTTTAAGTTACGTGAAGGGATTGTGGCAGGAGATCGATTTCGTTCGCGATATCACGTTCTGGCTGGCGATTTCCGGTCGAGCCGGGGAGTTCGTAAACGGTTTGATCTGCTCGGAGGACGTGATCTATTTCCTGATCGTGATCGGCTTGTTCCTGTTCATGACCGTCATTCGGTTGCAATCCCGCAGGCAGAAGAGTTCGTGGGCGGTGAACTTCGGTAAATACGCCGTGGTATGGTTTATTGCCATGCTTGTCGGTTACCTCTCTTCCCGCCCGTCTTTAATGTCGTTTTACGATGTAACTCGTACGAAACAGAACACGTTGACCCCGAACAGTCAGGATATCGTTGCCCGCATGGACGGGAAGTTGACGATCACGACCTACGTGAATGTCATGGATGATTACTATTGGATCGGTATGCCCTCGCAAAAAAGTTACGATTTGCGTCGTTTCCGTCAGTATCTTCGTTTTAAACCGGATATCACGATGAAGTACGTTTATTATTACGATTCGGTAAAAAACATGAAGAACCTGGAAAA
>NZ_QJPL01000023.1:0-1187 GCF_003204205.1 Sanguibacteroides justesenii | reverse complement strand
CTTCGTTTTAAACCGGATATCACGATGAAGTACGTTTATTATTACGATTCGGTAAAAAACATGAAGAACCTGGAAAAGAGGTACCCGAACATGACCTTCGAGGAGATTGTAAAGAAGACGATCGAGCTGTATGGTTTGGATTCGAACAAGATATTAAAGCCGGAACAGATCCGCGAACAGATCGACCTGAAGCCGGAAATGAACCGTTTCGTTCGTTTGTTGGAGAGAGAGAACGGTCAAAAGACCTTCTTGCGGGTGTTCGATGACATGATGATCTTCCCCGGTGAGACGGAGATCTCGGCCGCTTTCAAACGTATCGTGATGAAGTTGCCTAAGGTAGGCTTTTTGACGGGTCACGGGGAGCGTAACACGGAGCGGGAGGGAGATCGGGATTATAACGCGTTCACGCAAGACAAGCCATTCCGTTACTCTTTGATCAACCAGGGCTTCGATTTCGAGAGCGTGACGCTCGACAAGGAGGTACCCGCGGACGTGAACATTCTGGTTATCGCCGAGACGCGTCAACCGTTGACGGCAGCCGAGCAAGTGAACCTGGACAAGTACATCGCCCGTGGGGGGAACTTGCTGATCGCCGGGGAACCCAGGCGTCGGGATGTCATGAACCCGTTGATAGAGCAATTCGGCGTTCAGTTTGTACCAGGAATTCTTGTTCGCCCGACGGAGAATTTCCAGTCTGATTTGATCGTTGCTCGTCCGACGCGGGAGGCGGCGGACTTCTCTTATATCTATAACACGATGAGGCGCCGGGAGTACGTGGCCACGATGCCCGGTTGTTCGGGTTTGGATTACGTGACGGACAAGGGTTTCGATGTAACCCCTTTGTTCGCGAGCGACACGATCGATTGCTGGAACGAGTTGCAGACGACTAATTTCGTTGATGACACGGCCCGTTTCAACCCGTCGAGTGGGGAGATGCAGAGAACGTTCGTGACGGCCTTGGCTTTATCGCGGAAGATAGGGGACAAGGAGCAGCGCGTCATGATATTTGGCGATGCCGATTGTATCAGTAATGGCGAATTGAGTAGAGGAAGGAAAGATATCAGGGCTTCTAACTACTCGATTATACAAGGGGCCTTCTTCTGGTTATCGAACGAGGAAGTGCCTATCGATGTACGTCGTCCGACACCGCCGGATAATAAAGTTTACCCGAGCGAGACCGGTATGTA
>NZ_QJPL01000022.1:0-1200 GCF_003204205.1 Sanguibacteroides justesenii | reverse complement strand
AACGAGGAAGTGCCTATCGATGTACGTCGTCCGACACCGCCGGATAATAAAGTTTACCCGAGCGAGACCGGTATGTATATCACGAAGATCATGTTCATGGGAGTACTGTCTGCTATTTTAATTTTCATAGCCATATTTATATGGATACGGAGAAGAGGGCGATAGTAGTTGCGTGGTGATTTTTACTCATCGCTCGTTTCCTTGCTACCCGGCGGGAGACGGCGATGATTTTTGGACAATATGGTTAGAATTTTTAAATAAACCGAGGGGAAATTTTGTAGTGTGTAATTAGCCGTATTGACTTGTAATGTTGATCTAAAGAGGGATCGTTTGGAGACGAACGATCCCTCTCGTTTTTTGGGTCGAATCGTCGATTCAATAAGGATTGAGCATGATATGGAAACGGATAAATAGGATTTTATACTCTATTTTACCGGTCCGGTGATAAAATATTGGAGATGTGCATGTAAAATTTTTTATATTTTTCACTATCGAGTGTATTAAAATAAAAAATTATTTATTTATTTTTGTTAGCCGGATGTAGTATTTGTGTAAAAACAATAATCATGAGAATTGTAAACAAGTTTTTTCTTCTACAGCTACCGAGAGCTGGTTTTTGTATGCAAAGAGTGTTTGTAAGGCAAAAAGAGAGTGACAAAATCAGTGGGAATCTAAAATTGTTTATTAAACTTATGTAAAGAAGATAGCAGGGGTATCTTGTCGTATCTCTTTGTACAAGTTTCTGAAAAAAATAGGTTTACCTATTATAGAAGTTATTTTGAGCAAAACAGATACAGGGAAAATATACTTTCGATAAGTTGTTATGTTGAAACGGATGCATTTTAATCACAATTATAAGTAAATCTATTGTATGGAAGAATCAATTGTAAAAGTAGAAAATTTATCCCATCGTTACACGATCCAGTGGGCGGTACGGGATATTAATTTCGAGATTACCAAGAACGGTATTTATGGCCTGTTGGGTTCCAACGGCGCGGGTAAGTCGACCACGATGAATATCATGTGCGGTGTCTTGCGTCCGACGGAAGGAAACGTTTATATCAAGGGAGTGAGTATCCGGGAGAACCCTGTAGAGGCGAAACGGCATATCGGCTTTTTGCCCCAGACGCCGCCCTTGCACCCGGATTTGACGGTGACGGAGTACCTGGAGTATTGTGCCGGCTTGCGTCACGTCCCGGA
>NZ_QJPL01000021.1:0-1295 GCF_003204205.1 Sanguibacteroides justesenii | reverse complement strand
GGCGTGAGTGGAGCGGAAGAGCTGGGCGGGATGAAGTATCGTCTTCAATACACGGATTTCCAGGAGGTTACTGAGCGACTCGTTGAGACGAGTGTCACCCGAGGATGGAGATTGACGGAGGTTTACCAGGAGAAGAGTTCCTTGGATGCCGTTTTCGCCGAATTATCAAAGAAATAATTTTAAAACACGTTTACAATGAAGACAATATTCAAAATAGCGAAGACGGAATTACAAACGTTGTTCTACTCGCCGATCGCGTGGTTGATCCTGATCATCTTTACCTTTCAATGCAGCATGACCTTCTCTAATTTGATGGGGGGAATGGTACGTTCCGAATCTTTAGGTTACGGTAATTACAATGCAACCCTCGGTCTTTACAGCGGCATGCGCGGTCTGTTCACGGCGGTTCAATCTTACCTTTACCTTTACATCCCCTTGTTGACGATGAGCTTGATGAGCCGGGAGCTGGGTAGCGGTTCCATTAAATTACTATACTCGTCGCCGGTGACGAACTGGCAGATCATTCTCGGTAAATACGCCTCGATGATGGTTTACGCTCTCGTTTTGATCGGCGTATTGATGATTTATTCGATTTACGCGGCTTTCGCGGTTAAGGATCTGGATATTCCGGTAATTCTTTCGGGTATGTTGGGCTTGTACCTTTTGATTTGCGCTTACGCGGCGATCGGTTTGTTCATGTCGAGCTTGACCTCTTACCAGATCGTTGCCGCTGTCGGCACGTTGGCTATTTTAGCCGTTCTTTCTTACGTTAAAGGGTTGTGGCAAGAGATCGATCTGGTTCGCGATATTACTTTCTGGTTAGCCATAGACGGTCGAGCCGGAGAGTTCGTACGCGGTTTGATCTGCTCGGAGGACGTGATCTATTTCCTGATCGTGATCGGCTTGTTCCTGTTCATGGCGGTTATTCGCTTGCAGTCCCGCAGGCAGAAGAGTTCGTGGGCGGTGAACTTCGGTAAATACGCCGTGGTATGGTTCGTTGCCCTGTTTATCGGTTACCTCTCTTCCCGTCCTTCCTTGATGTCATTTTACGATGCCACGGAGACGAAGCAGAACACGTTGACGCAAAATAGCCAGGATATCGTTGCCCGCATGGACGGCAAACTGAAGATTACGACCTACGTGAACATCATGGATGATTATTCTTGGATCGGTATGCCCTCGTACCGGAACTGGGACTTGCGTAATTTCAGACAATACCTTCGTTTTAAACCGGATATCACGATGAAGTACGTTTATTATTACGATTCGGTAAAAAACATGAAGAACCTGGAAAA
>NZ_QJPL01000020.1:0-1583 GCF_003204205.1 Sanguibacteroides justesenii | reverse complement strand
AAAAAGGAACTCCAGAAAGGAGGTGTTCCAGCCGCACCTTCCGGTACGGCTACCTTGTTACGACTTAGCCCCAGTTACCGGTATTACCCTAGATCGGCCCTCGCGGTTACGAGCTTCAGGTACTCCCGGCTTCCATGGCTTGACGGGCGGTGTGTACAAGGCCCGGGAACGTATTCACCGCGCCATGGCTGATGCGCGATTACTAGCGAATCCAACTTCACGGGGTCGAGTTGCAGACCCCGATCCGAACTAAGACCGGTTTTTGAGATTGGCTCGCCGTTACCGGCTCGCGACCCTCTGTACCGGCCATTGTAACACGTGTGTCGCCCCGGGTGTAAGGGCCGTGCTGATTTGACGTCATCCCCGCCTTCCTCGCACCTTACGGTGGCAGTCTCGATAGAGGGCCCGGCGTTAACCGATGGCAACTATCGATAGGGGTTGCGCTCGTTATGGGACTTAACCCGACACCTCACGGCACGAGCTGACGACAACCATGCAGCACCTTGCAAGTGGTCCCGTGGGAAATAGGTGTTTCCACCTAATGCAACCTGCATTTAAACCCGGGTAAGGTTCCTCGCGTATCATCGAATTAAACCACATGTTCCTCCGCTTGTGCGGGCCCCCGTCAATTCCTTTGAGTTTCATCGTTGCCGACGTACTCCCCAGGTGGCTCACTTTTACTTTCGCTCGACCCCGGACTGTATGTCGCCCAGGGCCAGTGAGCATCGTTTACGGCGTGGACTACCAGGGTATCTAATCCTGTTCGCTACCCACGCTCTCGAGCATCAGCGTCAGTTACAGCCTGGTCAGCTGCCTTCGCTGTCGGGGTTCCAGGTGATATCTATGCATTTCACCGCTACTTCACCTGTTCCGCCAACCTCGTCTGCACTCTAGCCCGGCAGTTTCAACGGCGCGCTACAGTTTAGCTGCAGTCTTTTACCGCTGACTTGTCGGGCCGCCTACGCTCCCTTTAAACCCAATGAATCCGGATAACGCTCGCATCCCCCGTGTTACCGCGGCTGCTGGCACGGAGTTAGCCGATGCTTATTCGTGAAGTACTGGCAGGCGGGGACACGTCCCCGCGGTTCTTCCTTCACAAAAGAGGTTTACAGGCCATGGACCCGTCATCCCTCACGCGACTTGGCTGGTTCAGGCTTCCGCCCATTGACCAATATTCCTCACTGCTGCCTCCCGTAGGAGTCTGGTCCGTGTCTCAGTACCAGTGTGGGGGACCTTCCTCTCAGAACCCCTAGACATCGTCGGCTTGGGGGGCCGTTACCCCGCCAACTACCTAATGTCCCGCGTGCCCATCCGTCACCACCTCGGTTTTAACGTTCATGGCATGCGCCATTCTCGTCTCATGGGGTTTTAGTCCGCGTTTCCACGGGTTATCCCCCGGTGACGGGCAGGTTGCACACGTGTTACGCACCCGTGCGCCGGTCGCCGGCAGAGTGTCGCCACTCCCCGCTGCCCCTCGACTTGCATGTGTTAAGCCTGTCGCTAGCGTTCATCCTGAGCCAGGATCAAACTCTTCATGATAAAAAATCTTTACTTTTTTTGTTCTTCCTGTCCCGGTTTAATTC
>NZ_QJPL01000001.1:0-669695 GCF_003204205.1 Sanguibacteroides justesenii | reverse complement strand
GGCGTGAGTGGAGCGGAAGAGCTGGGCGGGATGAAGTATCGTCTTCAATACACGGATTTCCAGGAGGTTACTGAGCGGCTCGTTGAGACGAGTGTCACCCGAGGATGGAGATTGACGGAGGTTTACCGGGAGAAGAGTTCCTTGGATGCCGTTTTTGCCGAATTATCAAAGAAGTAATTTTAAAACACGTTTACGATGAAGACAATATTCAAGATAGCGAAAACGGAATTACAAACGTTGTTCTACTCGCCGATCGCCTGGTTGATCCTGATCATATTCACGTTTCAATGTAGTATGACCTTCTCCGGTTTGATTGAAAATTTTGTTCGTCGGGAATCCATGGGGTATGGAAACTGGGCTCTCACGCTTGGACTTTATGGAGGCTGGAGCGGTTTGTTCACGGCCGTTCAGTCTTACCTTTACCTTTACATTCCCTTGTTGACGATGGGTTTGATGAGCCGGGAGCTGGGAAGCGGTTCCATTAAGTTGCTTTACTCCTCGCCGGTAACGAACACGCAGATCATCATGGGAAAATACCTCTCGATGATGGTATACGCTCTTGTTTTAATCGGCGTTTTGACGGTTTACACGATTTACGCCGCTTGCGTTGTAAAGGATTTTGATTTTCCGGTAGTTCTTTCGGGGATGCTCGGTATATACCTTTTGATCTGTGCTTACGCGGCGATCGGTCTGTTTATGTCGAGTTTGACCTCTTACCAGATTGTTGCTGCTGTCGGCACCTTGGCTATCTTAGCAGCTTTGTCTTACGTGAAAGGATTGTGGCAGGAGATCGATTTCGTGCGGGATATTACTTTTTGGTTAGCCATTTCCGGACGTGCCGGGGAGTTTGTAAACGGTTTGATCTGCTCGGAAGACGTGCTTTATTTCTTGATCGTTATCGTTTTATTCCTCTCGATGTCTATCGTTCGTTTGCAATTGCGGCGTCAGAAAGCATCTTGGATGGTAACATGGGGAAAATACGTCGGTATTTGGTGTGTGGCCATGTTTATCGGTTATCTCTCCTCCCGTCCGGCGTTGATGTCGTTTTATGATGCTACGCGGACGAAGACAAACACGTTAACTCCGAACAGCCAGAATATAGTGGCGAGGATGGACGGCAAGTTAAAAATTACCACTTACGTGAATGTTTTGGATGGTTTTGCCTGGTATGGTTTACCTTCCAGCCGGAATTGGGATTTACAACGTTTCAGACAATACCTTCGTTTTAAACCGGATATGGAAATGAACTACGTTTATTATTACGATTCGGTGAATATGGAAGAACTGGACAAGCGATTCCCTAACACGACGATGGAGTGGAAGGCTAAAAAGATGATCGAGAGTTTCGGTCTGGATTCCAACAAGGTATTGACACCGGAACAGATTCGTGAAAAAATCGATTTATCGGGTGAGAAAAACCGTTTTGTTCGTTTGTTGGAACGGGAGAACGGCCAGAAAACCTTCTTGCGGGTGTTCGATGACATGTCGGTTTTCCCTGGTGAGACCGAGATCTCTGCCGCTTTCAAACGTTTGGTGATGAAGTTGCCGAAGGTCGGGTTCTTGACCGGACACGGGGAACGTAACACGGAGCGCGAGGGAGATCGTGATTTCAGTATGTTCACCCAGGATAAACCTTTCCGTCACTCGTTGATCAACCAGGGATTCGATTTCGAAAACCTGACGCTGGATAAAGAGATTCCGGAAGATGTTAATATTTTGGTTATTGCCGAGATGCGTCAACCGATGACGGAGGTAGAAAAAGTGAACTTTGACAAGTATATCGCCCGGGGGGGCAACTTGTTTATTGTCGGAGAACCGAAACGCCAGGAGGTGATGAACCCCGTAATCGAGCAATTCGGAGTGCAGTTCATGCCGGGTATTCTTGTACGCCCGACGGAAAACTTTTAGGCTGATCTTATCGTTGCTACCCCGACAAAAGAGGCTGCTGATTTCTCTTATGTTTACAAACGTATGAAAGCCTGGGGATACGTGGCCACGATGCCGAGTGCCACGGGGTTAGATTATGTAACGGATAAGGGGTATACGGTAACGCCTTTATTTGTCAGCGACACGATCGATTGCTGGAACGAGTTGCAGATGACGAACTTTGTTGACGACACGGCCCGTTTCGATCCTTCTGCGGGAGAGATCCGGAAAACCTTCGTGACGGGTTTGGCTTTGACTCGTAAGATAGGTGACAAGGAGCAGAAAATTATGATCTTCGGTGATGCCGATTGCGTGAGTAACGGCGAATTCAGCCGAAGTCGAAAAGGTATTAAAGCTTCCAACTACATGATTATACAAGGAGCCTTCTTCTGGTTATCGGATGAAGAGGTGCCTATCGACGTGCGTCGTCCTCCTATTCCTGATAATAAAATATACGTGGGAGAAACGGGGGCTTATATTATCAAAATAATGTTTATGGGAGTATTTCCTGTCGTCTTACTTTTCTTTGCTCTATTTATCTGGATCAGGAGAAGAGGAAGATAAATGTCCGGCCTTTTTCGATCCAGAGAACGTGAGGAAGATTGCGAGTGATACTATAAGGGGAACGAATATGATTCGCTCCCCTTTTTACGATAATCGATTGAAAAATGCTTGCTTTTCTTTTGGAAAACTTTCCGGAAAGTAATTCATATTTGCAAAAATTTAAATACTATGGCAACAGTAAAGGTTAAATTACGCAATTCAACGGTCGCAGGAAAAGCCGGAACGGTTTATTATCAATTATCCCATAGGGGGAAAAGTCAGCAAATAACAACTCGGATACATCTGTTTCCTGACGAATGGAATTCGAATACCGGGCAGGTAATCTCTTCTTTTAGAAATGTGGTTCCGATACAAAAACAGATAGATAATGACCTGATGCATTTGAAACATATTATCAAGCTTCTCGATCGTCGGGGTAAGACATACACGGTAAACGATATTGTCAGACGTTATAAAACCGCTAACAGTCCAGTGTCCGTACTGGCTTTCATGCAAATGCAAATCGAATTTTTGCAACGTTGCAATCGGTGGGGAACGGCAAAAAATTATGAACGTACAAAGAATAGTTTTTCCTCGTTTCTCGCCAATATGGATCTGCCTTTTGTGGCTATGACCGAGGAGCTCATCGACGATTACAGTATTTTTCTTGTCAGGCGCGGGATTGTCCGTAACTCCATCTCTTTTTACATGCGTGTTTTGCGGGCGATTTATAACAAGGCGGTCCGGCAACGTATAGTCGAGCAGACCTATCCGTTTCAAAATGTCTATACCGGTGTGGACCAGACGCGTAAACGTGCGGTCGATGAACAAATCATACGCCGGCTTCATAAACTCGATCTGTCATGGAATGCAGCATTGGCATTTGCCCGTGATCTTTTTATATTCAGTTACTGTACGAGGGGTATGGCGTTTGTGGATATTGCCTACCTGCGTAAATCGGATATTCAGAACGATATGATTTGTTATACGCGACATAAAACCGGGCAACTGCTTTGTATTCGGCTTGAACCCAGTATTCGGTCTATTATCGTCCGATACGAGAAAGCGACTGAAAATTCGCCCTATGTTTTCCCGATCTTGACGACGGACGATAGGTCAGTAGCTTACAGACAATACTTGGCTGCATTAAATAATCATAATCGCCTGCTTCATAAATTGTCCGGATTATTATTGGCGGGATGTAAAATCACTTCATACACCTCCCGGCATAGTTGGGCGACTGCCGCTCGCAATTGCAATGTTCCGATATCGGTTATCAGTGCGGGATTGGGACATACGTCCGAGCGAACGACTCAGATTTATTTGACAATGTTGGAAAATTCCATCATAGATTCTGTGAATCAGGGTATTATAGAGATGTTGGATCAGTAGATCTCTATGCAAGAAACATGATATATTACTCGCAAAAATAAAATATTTTCGTCATTGAATCAAAGAAATTACAGCATCTTTTAACTAAAAAAAAACTATCCGATTGTGTAGAATGCTATATAATAGTATTTTATATATATTGTTAAAAAATCGAGATTTAATCATTTAATGTTAATAATAAATAAAATTTAAGATAGGATTATGAATCTGGAGAAATAAAAAATTATAAAATATATAAAAATCAAATCACGTCTTTTATTATTGTTCTAATAGTCAAATATTTAATCTACATAAAGATTTCTTGCATAGAGATCTGCAATTTGTTGTAGCGTATGTTGTCGTAGATAGAATATAGATATGAGAAAATGAAGATGAAAGTCGAAATTAGAACAATTCTGTTTTTATGCATGGCACTCGGAAGTCTATGTGCCAAAAGTCAGAATGTGGCGGTTAAAACGAATCTGCTTTATGATATTGCCGCTTATACTGTGAATGCAGGTGTAGAGGTGGGACTTGCTTCCCGTTGGACCTTGGATGTATCTGCCAACTACAATGGCTGGACACTTTCGCATGAGCGAAAGTGGAAACACTGGCTCGTTCAGCCGGAGGCCCGTTATTGGTTTTGCGACCGATTTGCCGGGCATTTCATGGGAGTACATGCTTTGGGCGGTCAGTATAATATAGGAAGCTTGAAGAATAGTATTTCTTTTCTTGGTACTGATTTTTCGAATCTTTCCGATCGACGTTATCAGGGATGGTTCGTCGGTGCGGGTATTGCTTACGGTTACACGTGGATACTGGGTAAACACTGGAACTTGGAAGCGGAGTTGGGAATAGGTTATATTTATACTCGTTATGACAGTTATCCTTGCGCTACCTGCGGAAAGAAACTTGCGAAGAATAAGTCGCATAATTATGTCGGTCCCACGAAGGCCGCGGTCAATCTGGTATATACGTTTTAATTCATGGGGTTATGGTTGTGGATAAAATAATGAAAATACTTTGCAGCGGCCTGTTGCTTCTGTTTTGTATAATGGAAGCCGGTGCTCAGACGATTATGAATGGAAAGGTAACGGTATCGAATCTTGCTGTTTCTAGTACGGAGGATAAATTATTCGTATCGATGGATATCGATGTTTCGGCTTTGGAAATGAAAAGCAATCGGGAAGTGATATTTACGCCGTTATTAGCCGGAGAGAGAGACAGTTTGCGTCTTTCTTCGGTAGTGGTCGCCGGTCGTAACCGTTACTACTATCACTTGCGTAACGGTTTTTCTTCGGATGATATGGCACTTTATCGTTGCGGAGAAGTTTCGGTTATCGAATATCGTACGGTGATACCCTACGAAAAGTGGATGTCTGCGGCGATGCTTACGATGGAGGAGGGAGAGTGTGGATGTCAATGCGAAGTATTGATGGAAAACGGCGAATTGCTTACCTCGTTAAATCTCGAGCCGGAAAAATTCAAACCGGAGTTTGTCTATATACCTCCGAGGGCAGAAATTAAGATGCGGGAGGAGAAGGGTTCTGCTTATATCGATTTTCCCGTGAACCGGACGGAAATCCATGAAAATTACCGGAATAACCCGGCGGAGTTACAGAAGATCAGAAGCACGATAGATGCCGTACGGAATGATCCGGATATGTGGATTACCGCAATCCGTATCAAGGGGTATGCTTCGCCGGAAGGTTCCTATGCCAACAACACTCGTTTGGCCAAGGGGCGTACGGAAACGCTGATGAGATACGTACAAGGGTTGTATGATTTTGCCGATACGCTCTTGTCGACCGCTTATGAGCCGGAAGATTGGGCAGGATTGGCCCGGTACGTGGAAAGTTCCGACTTGACCAATCGGCAAGGTATTCTGGAACTGATTCGAAGCAATATGGATGCGGATGTCAAAGAAAATAAAATCAAGTTGACTTATCCGGCGGATTATCGTTTTTTGCTGGAAAACGTCTATCCCGGTTTGCGGCATTCCGATTATACGGTGGAATATGTCGTGCGTCCGTACGCGAATGTTGACGAGATAAGAAGTCTTTTGGCTACCACTCCTCAGAAATTGAGTCTTCAGGAGATGTTCCTCGTTACGCGGGAAATGGAGCCGGGTAGTGAAGAGTTTAACGAAGTATTCGAAATTGCGGTGCGGATGTATCCTACCGATTCGACGGCAAACCTTA
Source organism: Sanguibacteroides justesenii (assembly GCF_003204205.1). Taxonomy (NCBI): domain Bacteria; kingdom Pseudomonadati; phylum Bacteroidota; class Bacteroidia; order Bacteroidales; family Porphyromonadaceae; genus Sanguibacteroides; species Sanguibacteroides justesenii. Next base: position 663,654 of record NZ_QJPL01000001.1, on the reverse strand, counting down.
ATGCAGCCAATACGGCGATGGCTATGGGGGATTTGAAAAAGGCAGAGCGTTATCTCCGTAAGGCAGGTAATGCTGCCGAGAGTGTATATGCCCGGGGAGTTTATGCTGCGCTCGCGGGCGATTACGATGCGGCAGAGAAATTTTTCGTTGAAGCCGGAGAGAAAGGTATTGTGAAGGCTGAAACGATGTTAAAACAAATCGAAAAACTGAAAAACGAATCGAGTCAAAAACAACCTCAGCATGATAATAATAAAGCAAATGAAACATTGGAGTAAAATTTTAGCTGTTTTTTTCATAGCCGGATTAATAGCTGGCTGTCACAGCGAAGAGAAAATTCCCGACGAATGGCCTGATGATAAAGGAGAGCGGGAGATGTTGTATATGAATGTTAACGTGGCATTACCGACCAAGACATTGGCGCGCAGTACGACGGGGAATACCGGTCAGGAGGTGGGCCAGGATTATGAGAATCATGTGGCTTCCATTCTTCTGGTGTTGGCCGATACGAAAGATAAATACGTGACACATGGTATTGTAGGCGGACTTCCGGCACAACCCGGAACCCGGGCTACTATAACCGCTACTGCGGCAATCAGTCGAACAGGTATCCAAAGATTGTATGATAACAACGGAATTTTAAAGGATCCGGGCAACAATAAAGTTCACGTGTATGTATTTTGTAATCCCACGCAGGACCTGATAGACGAGTTGTCCGACATGGAAGAAGGCCATGAAGCAGATTGGGCGAACAAGGTTTGCCGTGTGTTACAGAATGATATTGAGGGTAGCGACAAGAATACCACCATTTGGTCTAACGGGTTGTTTCTGATGTCTAATGCGGGAAAGGCCGAGCGGTTGATTCCCAATACGTTCCAAGAGTGGGTGGAGGCATACGCTACCGAAGCGAATCCCTTCAATCTGAGCGGGGATAACGGTGGAAATTACGATAATGCTACGAACGATAGAGGAGCGATCGATGTGGAACGTTCCGTGGCGCGTTTTGATTTCAGGGACGGGAGTGGTACCGGAAAGAATACGTACAACATCGGAAGGACGCCCGAAGGAAAGGAAGACGACGGCTTGCAAGTACAGTTGATCCGCATGGGTTTGGTCAATATGAGCAAAGAGTTTTATTACTTGAGGCGTGTGTCTGCGGACGGGAAGGGAGAGAATGCGGTAATCGGCGGCAAGGAAACCGCTTCCAATTACGTTGTAGATACGGATGCTGAGTTCAAACAAAATGATTTGAACACATCTGAGGTAATCAATAAACTGAAAGATCATTTTAATTTTCGACTGTTTAACAACGATGGCCGTATTGATGCCAGTACACGCAGGCAATGGGACAATTACTGGATCGACGATGTGATTAAGGGACGTGAAGACAATGACGAAGGCTGGACGCCGGAGGCAGGAACTTCGGTCGTGAAGGACTATCGTATCTGGCGTTATGTGACGGAGAATACGATTCCGGGGAATGACGACCACCAGAAAAACGGCATTTCGACGGGGATCGTTTTTAAAGGGAAGCTACTTGCCGGAACCAATCTTGAAACGACGAATGAGCAGCTTTATAAGGCTATCCGGGGCGAATATACTTTGCCTGAAGGTATAAAGGGATACACGTATAACGTGGAAGGCAGCAATGCCGTTTACCCCATTTTGTATACTTTCCAAAATCAGATATACGTGGGATGGAACACCGGGGTGAAGGTGGCAGCACAACAGACTGCTCCGGGACATCCGCTCCATTCGGCAGCGAGGATCGGCGAGGAGAGCGGGCCGGATAAATTATACCAGCAGCTGATAGAGATTTGGGATGAGGGCAAAGGGGATGTGCAAAAAACGGAGGAAGCGCTTGCCGCTTTCCGTAAGGCAGCAACCGAAGCCGGTTTCACTCTTTATCAGGCAAGCAATGATGCGGAGATGGATAAAGACAATCATGCCGGAGTGGGATACTATTTCTACTATTATTACTGGAACCGTCATAACGACAATGGTTTTCCCGGTACGATGGGGACAATGGAATTCGGCGTGGTACGCAATAACGTGTATAAACTGGCAGTAACGGGTATCAGTAAGCTGGGGCATCCCCGTATTACAAGTAACGATCCCGACCCCGTGGATCCCGACGATCCGGATGAAAGCGGTGAGATATACCTGACGGTGTCGGTGGAAGTGTTGCCTTGGACCGTACGTGTCAATAATATCGAATTTTAAAAATGAAAAATAACAGACAGTTTATAATATCACGCTTCATCGGCATGGTGCAGAGCGTTATGTTAGCAACGGCCTTACTTTCGTGCGAACGTATTTATGAAGACCTCGAACCTTGTCAGCATGGTGTGTCTCTGCGATTCGTGTACGATTATAATATGGAGTATGCCAACGCATTTCCGAAAAAGGTGGATTGTCTGACATTGCTTGTGTACGATGGGGAAGGCCGTTACGTGACGAAGCGGGTTGTGACGGGGACCGAGTTACGGGATGAGGCATACCGGATGACCTTGGACTTGGAGGAGGGAGATTACCGTTTCGTGGCGTACGGGGGATTAGCCTGTGAGAAAAGTTCTTTTGAGATGGTATCGGAGCCGGACAAAAGGGCTGTATATGACGATTTGCAGGTAGTGATGGACAGGGAGTGTCTCACGGTGGCCGGAAAAAAGAGGCTGCATGATATGTACTGGGGAGAATTGAGTTTACGGACGGCTGATTCCTACCGGGAAGGTGTGGTGGAGATGATGAAGAATACGAATAACATCAGGATTGTTCTGCAACAAACCAATGGCGATCCGGTAAACGATAAGGATTTCGAATTCGAAATTACGGATGACAATACACTTTTCGGTGTAAATAACGATTTGATCGACAACGGAGTGGTGAGGTATACCCCCTGGGCGCAGGGACAAGCGTCAACGGGGGTGATCGAGGGAGGAAAAGAGGCGATAGTGGCCTACGCGGAGTTTTCGACATCGCGGCTGATGACGAAAAATGCTCCCCGGTTGGTCATCAAAAGGAAGAAGGATGGAACGGAGATTATCGATATCCCTCTCAATAATTACCTGTTGTTATTGAAAAGTGAACTTTATGCCGAGATGGATCCACAGGAGTTTCTCGACCGGGAGAGCGAATGGTCGTTGATTTTTTTCCTTCGCTCGGATTATTCCTGGCTCAGGACTTATATCAAGGTTAATGACTGGACCGTGAGACTCAACGAAACAGAGTTATGAAAATAATAAAATTGTTGGCATATATCATACCGTTTCTCATGTGCCTTATTTTCATGGGATGTAGTTGCGAAGGGATAGAAGAGACACGGGAGGGAGAAGACAGGTTGGTAAATCTGGAAATCGATGTGGCTTTATCCGACGTACCGGTACGGATGCGAAACAGCGAGCCGGCGTCGAACGAAAACGAGAAGATGAAAACGTTGCGCATCGTCGTGGTGCGTCCCGACAATACGGTGGAAGCCAACCGTTTGCTGGAACTCTCATCGGCTGTCGAGACATACGGGAACGTTTTGTTCAGGGTGGTAGGCAAAGAGACCAAACGGATCTATCTTTTTGTCAATGAAGAGACGATGATTCCAACGAAGGAGACCGGGGTATTCCGCAAACTGCTGAAGGAGGATCTTTCGGCGATTTATGTCGGATTGCCCTTTCCGGAGGACAGGTTGGGGGGATTGACGATACAGTTAGACAATAATTCGGAGCAGATTCTCGGACCATTACCCATGAGCGAATGCCACAAGGTAGAGGTTGCGGACAGTGATGCCTATTGTAGGCTTTACGTAACACGGGCTGCCGTTAAATTCTCTTTCCGTATAATCAATCGTACCGGTAGCGATAGAGTATTCACCGGATTGAGTATCGACAAGATGGCTCGCCGGGAGTATTACCTGCCGAAAGATACAAAATATAACGAAAACAAGGAAATTACCGAATATGCCGTTCCCACGATAGGGAGTAACGAGTATTACACGTTTGAACGGAAGGAGAATATAAAATTACCTGTTGGACAGGAGATCACGTTGGACCCGATCTATTTGTTGGAAGGTAAATATACCGATCCGGGCGGAGATCCGAGAAATTACCGGATGTCCATCTCTTTGGACAAGGGGGCGGTGTTGAGCGATTATTTTCCCGATTTGTCATGCCTGCCGCGCAACACGCATGTGGTAGTAAAGATCATTATCAATGACAATCAGGTAAATTGGCAGGTCGATCTCGAACCCTACGGGGAGGTGGTCCTTGAGCCGGATTTCGGATTGTAACAAAGGAAGTATTTAAGAATATGAAACGCAATATCTTATATGGTATTTTGTACATTTTAATCATCGGACTGGCAGCTTGTACCGATGATTTGATAGATGGAGAAGATGAATTTGTGCCGAAGGGTGAAAGTTCCTTAATGGCTACCGTGGAGTTTAAACCGTTGGCTGCGGCTTTGACCGGGAAAGCTAAGACTGCTGGCAATACCATTAAAAGTATTGAAAATCTTTGCGTGCTATTGTATGATTTGGAAGGGAAGTTGATAGAGCAGCGTCTGCTTGCATCCGGACAATTTTCCGTACAAAACGAAAACAGAGAGGGAATCAATATCGCCGAGAGTTCTACGCCCCGGGCCGTGTTTAAATTGACGATACCCTATGGGCGCTATTATATCTATGTCGCTGCCAACATGGGGGATCTCGGTTCTTATGCAGAGAAAATCCAAACGATAGAAGGCCTTAAAAGTATCTCTTTTGATTGGCAAAACAAGGTGGCCGAAAATAACCAGATGTTCGGTCATTTTACCGAGGAAGATGAAATTCATGATGAGGCACCCGTGTTGACTGTCAATAAAAAAAATATGCGGCTACATGCGTGGATACGCCGTGCGGCTTCGAAAGTGACGGTTGCTTACGACGGTACGAACCTTGAAGAAGGGGTTTTTATCTACATTAAATCTGTGCAGATCAGAGATATTCCCGCTCGTTGTTTCCTTGGACAGAAAAATACTCCCGTTAAAACGGACGAACTCATTCGCGAAGGCGAAAGGATAACATATGCCGATCCTAAGAATCAGCCTTACGACGAGACTTGGCCGGTACGTGTCACCAAGGGAAAACCGAAGCACGGAAGCGATCATTCCGAAACTGCCGATGCGCTTTTCTTTTATGAAAACATGCAGGGAGAAGGGAAAAGTAAGCGTCAGGATGCAAACGAGAAAGGAGTGATTGCCTATCCTAACGGGAATCAGGAGGGAGCCGACGGATACAAAGATAATAAGCCTTACGGCACTTATATCGAAGTTCGGGCTTACTATCGTTCCATTAATGAAAAAAGATTGGGAAACGGGGATATCGTGTATCGTTTCATGCTTGGTAAGGATACGGATAAGGACTATGATGCGGAGCGTAATCATCATTATAAATTAACATTGAAATTCAATCATTTTGCTAACGATGTGGATTGGCATATTGATTACGAAGAGGAGATACCGAGTATCCAGGTACCGGAGCCTTATTACATTTCCTATCTCTATAATCACTCCATGTTGTTACCCGTTAAAGTCAACGGCGGTCCTCATGAAGTGACGGAATTATCGGCCAAAATCGATACGAACGCGTGGGCTCCTTATAATGCTCCCCGTTTCGATTACTGGAGAAATATGGATCCGGAGGTGACTTCGAGTGCCCCTTTAAATCAGTGGAACGGCTTCTTGTCTCTCCGCAGGACAACGCAGACCATTCTTGAAGAATCGAAAGTCACATCGAACGAGATGTATTATAAAAACACCAACCGAGGAGAACGGGTGTACAAAGAGGTGACGACAGGCGTGTACGGGTCGGATACGGAGGACGGCCGGTATTACGTGGTGAAAGAACCTGAGGAAAATACGGTGACTTACCGGCTTCCCATGTATACTCGCGCTAAGCAGATGATTGTTAAAACGGGTTACACGGGTAATAATCCCTATGTCGCTTACCAGCGTAAAGCGGTGGTTACGTTCACGGCAACGTTGTCTAACGGAAAAAAAATCGTAAAGCCGGCTACGGTTATGCAGGTACGTCGTGTAGTGAACCCGAAGGGAATATGGCGTAAACACGATAACAAGCGGCCGTTCCACGTCGTGTTGAAACGACTACCGATGGAAAATGCCACGGAATTTCAAACTTTTACTTCAGAAGGAGCGTGGAAGGCTTATATCGTGCGGGGGGATAAACAAACCATCACTTTAGCAAAAGATACGGTGAAGGGCAGCACGGGTACTCCCATCGATTTTCAAATTTATTTTAACGGTTGTGATGAACATGAATCCCGTTGTGCGGTGATTCGAGTGGAGTATCATAACTACAGTTGTTACCATCTGATTTTTGCCCGTCAGGGGTACGCTCCCTTGGCGCTAATAGAGAATGGCAGGAAATGGCATTCGTTTAATATGCGTACGGCCACGCGAGAAGCGGAAGCTCCCACGGAGGAAGGTTCGCTGTTTAAATTCGGAAACTGGGAGCAACCGATCGACGCTACTAATAATAAAAACGATAAGCCGATTTGGATTGACGTATCCGAAAGTGATTTCAAAGATCATAAGGATACTCCATTTCTTATTGCCGGGACAGATACAACTTGCCTTTGGAGCGAAATAACCTCAAAGAATCATTTCGGAAGTTTTTCCGATCCTACTGTAAACGGGAAGAAAGTATCCGTGGCAACTTATAAAGATTATAATGATTTGTGGGATAGCGACGACATTGAACAAGGTTTTGGCGTACTCTACGGTGACGAAGCTACCGAGACCCTCTCCAAAATAGAGGAAGTTTATGGTTATCAGTATAATACGAATCCGAAATTCGGCATGCGCGGGGTTTTCGTGTACAACAAGTCGGAAACGTCAAAAGAGTACGGGGGCAGAAACGTGTTTTTTCCTTTGGGAGCTTCCGGGTACGGCCATCGGAAAGACGGAAAGAACGAAAATGGGAAAGTAGCGGTACTCAGATATGCTTCGGGGCGAAGTGCTCCCTTTCCTACACCTGATGATAAGCCGCTTTTCTATGATCTTTATATGCGACCGGGAGCTATTTATTGGTTAAAACAGAAAGAGAATAATGGAAGGGAAGGTAATGCTATTGGTTGGGATTTTAATTATTTTACTTTCGATTTCAATTTGATAAGCAGTTCTAACATTTTCAACAATAACGAGAGTGTGAATACCAGCGATGCATGTTTTATACGTTGTGTGGAATAGGCGACAGGACTGTCGAATTTATAACGAAATAAAGAAGATATGAAAATTGGAGGCGGAATATTCGTTTTATCGGTGTTGTTTGCCGTTTGTGGAAACGGTGGGACGGCTCAACCTCGTGATACGGCGATCTGCGATAAGATTTTAGGGGATACCTTGTCGTCTCGGGAACTTCCTCTTCCCGAAATCCCTTCGACTCTTCGTAGTGCTCCCGAAAGGGCGGCTTACGTTGTTACGCATTTCTGGGACGATATGGACTTCCGGGATACGCTATGCAGTCGTGATACGGCTTTTATGGAACAGAATTTTGTCAATTTTGTCGCTTTGTTTCCTCATGCCGAATCGACTTCATTGCAGCCGGCTGTCCGGAACCTGATGCGACGAGCCGAAGCCGACCCCGTGGCCTATACGCTTTTAATGGAAATAGCTGAAAAGTATCTTTATGAACCCGTTTCCCCGATGGTGAACGAGGAGTATTTTATCTTTTTTTTAGAGGAAATGGTGCGTACGCCTGTTTTGGGAGAGTACGATAAAATGCGTTCCGTCTATTTGTTGGAAGCGGCAAAGAAAAATCGCCCCGGAATGAAGGCTGCCGATTTTACCTATTTTACCCGGGACGGGAGGCTGCAGACACTTTACGGTACGAAAGGGCGTCGAATACTGTTGATCTTTTATGACCCTGATTGCGACCACTGTAAAAAAATGATGGAGAAGTTGCAAGGAAATGAATTTCTCCGGCAACAAATTCATGCACAACAGTTGACGGTACTCGCTATTTACGCGGATGACGACCGGAAGGCATGGAACCGTACGAAAAACGATTTTCCGACGGAGTGGATTGTCGGATTGGACCGGGGCGATATTCGTGAGCGGGAACTGTATGTCATGTCAGTCATGCCGACGCTTTATCTGCTTGATTGCGACAAGAAAGTGGTTTTGAAAGAGGTGCCGTTGCAGACACTGCTCGGTGTGTTGTCCGATGATTTATATCGATAATTCATAAAGGTATTTCAGAGGATATGGACCAACTTTTTTCAGTATGACATATGCTTTACCGCTGAATGAGCTGACTGATCAGAATTACAGTAATCCGCCAGAAAATTTTATCGGTCAAATTCCGCATTATTTGCAAGAGATCAATAAGACTTTAAAGAGCGGTTTGAAAAAGGCATAATGATTTTGAACGTCTTTATCCCGTAAAAACAAACCTATTAACGGGATTGCGATCCATTAAGTTGGTTAAGAGATTATTTTTAAATCAAACGGTTCTTATAAAAAGGGGCCTCTGCATAGGATTTTTTGCCGATAAATAAGTACTTTTGCCGATCGACAGAAGGAATAGAATGGAATATTTTTTAGAATATTTGGGCGTTGTGACGGGGATTGTATACCTGATATTGGAAATTTTTCAGCATCGGGCGATGTGGGTTGTCGGGTTCCTGACCTCTTTCGTCTATGTATTTGTCTTTTTCTTTTCCAAATTTTACGCGGACATGAGTTTGAATATTTATTATGTTTGCATGAGCGTCTATGGTTTCTGGCAATGGCGGAAAATGGGGAACAGGGGAGAAAAACGAGAGGTCGCTATACTGTATCACCATTTGAATCTGAAAATATTTTTAGGGATTATAGCGGTAACAGGAGTGTTGTACGGGGTTTTATTCCGCGTACTTGCCGATTATACAGATTCTCCTGTTCCGGTCGGTGATGCTTTTACGACGGCGTTGAGCATTACGGCCACGTGGATGCTTGCCCGCCGGATTTTGGAACATTGGTATTTTTGGGTAGTAATTAATTTTGTATCGGTGTATCTCTATTACCAGCGGGAACTTTATCCTACTTGCTTTCTTTTTATATGTTACGGAGTTTTGGCTGTCGTAGGGTGGGTCAATTGGAAGAAAAAGGGAATCTTATATGATGGAAAATTATAAATGTGTAGTTGTCGCTAATGGTTTGTTTCCTTCCGGAGAGTTAGCGTTGAGAATATTGAATCAGGCGGAGTATATCATTGCATGTGATGGAGCTGTAGTTCACCTGGAACAACACGGAATTGTTCCGGACGTTATTGTGGGGGATTTAGACAGTTTACCGGAAGAGTTGTGTACTCGTTACGCGAATCGTTTGTATCAGTTGAGGGAGCAGGAGACCAATGATTTGACAAAAGCCGTTCGTTATGCCGGGGAAAAAGGAATTCGTGAGGTGCTGATACTGGGAGCCACGGGGTTACGTGAAGATCATACATTAGGAAATATCTCGCTGTTACTACAATATGCTCCCGATTTCGCCCGGATTGAAATGTTATCTGATTATGGTTTGTTTACGCCGCTCTTGAAAGATGCGACCTTGTCATGTCGGCCCGGGCAACAGGTTTCGCTCTTTTCTTTGTATCCTCACGGGATGGTTTCGACCTTCGGTTTGCGTTATCCTATCCGGAAACGGAGGTTTTTATATTGGTGGGAAGCCACCCTGAACGAAGCTTTAGGGAAGACCTTTTCCGTTGTATTGGAAGAAGGGGCTAAGGTTATCGTTTATCGTCAAATGTGACTATAGATTCGTTTCGAATGAAGTAGTAATATTTGTTTTATGTGATTAATAGTCTTCCTTTTCTTCTTGCTTGACAGGTTCTTTTGTTTCCGGTAACGGATTGTTAAATATATCGTGTTTATCTTTAGGCTGAAGGTACTTTAACCATTGAAAGCCTTTTAGCCGAGCTTCCTCGGGATCAACAAGGAACAAGGGATTCAGTTCTCCTTCCGGCTTGTTTATAAAGATAATATCCGTTACCTTTCGGTTTTTTATTTCGATACGTATGTTTGAACTCGTGGCCCGGTTCATTCCTATAATGGCTCCTTTGTCGTCCGGATAGTAAATACTCTCTCCGTTTCCATCCACGAACACTCTATAAAGTTCGTTATCTTTAAAATAACCGGTCATGTTCCTACCCTTGAGCTGATCGAACATTTCGGTTTCCTCCCTTCGGGCTATCATCATAGCCTGATTTTTCAGGTAAAACTCTTTTACGGTTCCTTTTCCGGTAAGAATAGATATAATTTCTCCCGTCATTTGATTACCAGAGGCCCATATTACCGGACGCTTATAAATGGAGATCATAGAATCGACCGTTAAGTAGACCACGGAATCGCCTACTCCTTGTAGGTCTTTACTATAAAACCGGACCTTGTAGTAAGCTTTTAAAATATTATTGCCTAATGTATCCTTGTTTAAAAAAAGGGTATCGCCGTGTAAAAATAAAGAGTCTTGTTTTCCCGCGAGAATCAATAAAGCGCGATCGGTAACGAAAGCGTTGTTACTTTTTTGGTTAACCATTCCATAATTTCCTTTTACAATGACATCATTGACCGTATCGGTAAGTACTACATCGTCTATTAAAAGAGCTTCTTGCGTAATACTGTCGATGACCATGGTCTTGGCTGTTCCTCCATAAGTTAGGTAAGTGATATGATTATTTTTGTAAAGTTCGGCATGTCCTGTCAACGTGTTGTACCATCCATCCTCTGAATATAAAGTAGTACCCTCTTCGCCTTTTCCGTATATATTCGTAGGACCTAATATGGAGACCACTTTCGTCTCTGTTTGGTATTTTAGGGTATCCGAGTGGATAATATAGTCGGGAGCATCTACTCGTACACTATCTTTAAAGTACGCTAATTTGGTCTTGGTAAAGTAGTTTCCTAATTTGCTGGTTAGAACCGTTACGCTGTCTTTTATTTGTCCGCCATTAAAATAATAACCTATTTCAAACAAACCGTCGTAATCTAAAAAGTTGGTTGTTAAGGTGATCTTAGGATCTCTTAAAGAAACATTGTTTCTGATTTTCACCATTTTCGTGTTGCCGTCGTAATGCATGTAATCACCTGCCAAGTGTATGCTATCGTTCTGTCTGGCTCTAACATGTCCGAAAGCTTCAATATAGTTACTGTCCGGATATTGGTAAAGGCTGTCGCACCACATAAGCATATTTTCATGAGTCATATGAACATTGCCGATAAATTTATTTATTTTTTTCAGGTTGTCGATCTTAAGATTATCAGCATGTTTTATGTCGATCTTTGCCGGTTTTTTGTTTTGTGCGGAAATATTCCCAATCAATCCTCCAAGACAGATACACCATATAATTCCCCAGATACGTAGCATTTTGTTTACGATTATATTGATTAAAACGTGGCCTACTCTTTTAGGAATTTATTTGATCCAGCCGTCAAAATTAAACTTGGCATTCTTGTATTCGTCGTCAATATGTATATAAGTACTTTCTTGCTTTTCTTTTATCCATTTCTGAAAAGCCTTTTGTCGTTTCTCTATTAATAAATTATTCTCGAAGAAACTCCAGTCGTCTTGAAGATTGGCTTTGTGGGTAGGGTAGTAAGCCTTGATTTTTATAATTTTATACTCTTCGATAGGACCGGATTGATCCCAGAAAGGCTCTGAAATTTCTCCTACTTGAAGGTTTTTTACCTGTTTGGCCATTTCCCCTTTAATTATCTCCAAAGGGAGTTTGGGGTTGGCGTCTTCATCTACGATTAACCCGTAATTATTTCTCGTGTTTTTATCATCGGAACGCATTTCAGCCACGTACTCGAAAGGCACGCTGTCTCTTTGGATATATTTCACGATGGAATCCATTCTCTGTATGGCTTCTTGCCGTTGGCTGTCTTCTATACGCGGACGTAACAAAATGTGACGTACGTTTACTTTATCTCCCTGTCTGTCGATTCCCTGAATGAGATGGAATCCATATTCTGTTTCTACGATTTTAGAAAGTTTTCCCGGTTTTAAGGCAAAAGCCGCTTCCGCGAATTCGGGGGCTAATTGGCTTTTAGCTATATATCCTAACTCTCCTCCCTTGGAAGCAGACACGGGATCTTGCGAATAGAGTCCGGCCAAAACAGTAAAAGATTGTTTGCCGCTTAAAACTTCATCCCTGAATTCTCTCAATTGGTTTCTGATCCTCTCTTTTTCCGAATCGCTGATTTTTGGACGAATCACGATTTGTTGAATTTCGTATTGAGCTCCTACGTCTCTTATACTGTCTTTATTTAATTTTTTATAGTAGTAACGAACTTCAGAAGGAGTGACTCTCACGTCTTTTACGATTTTTTGTTGCATTTCCGAGGTAATTGCTCCCTCTTTTACAACGGTTCGCATTTCGTTTTTAAGTTCTTCTATCGATTTACCGAAATAACTCTCCATTCTTGCCTGAGAACCGATTTGATTAATATAACTATCTATTCTGGCATTTAACTCTCTTTCCACATCTTCGTCCGTCACAACGACACTGTCTACTTTCGCTTGTGCCAACAACAATTTGTTTACCAGGAGTTGTTCCAATACCTGAGTTTTATAATCGATTTGGGGATCGAGTATATTTTCACTTCTTAGGTGTATCAGCTGATTTTCGATTTCCGATTTTAATATGATCTCTTCTCCCACGACAGCCACAATTTTGTCTATAACATTATTTTGTGCTGAGGCATAGCTTATTAAGAATGATAACGTAAGTAGTACTAAATATCTCATAATTTATTTGTAAAGTTATTTCAATAAAAACGCTCTAAACTAATACTTTTTCTTCAAAAACACGGAATAATCTCTCGATTTTCTACGATTTCAATATATTTTGACGTAATTTTTTTCTATTCCCTCTTCGTTGATCTGTTTTTCCAAATTATCTTCGAAGTTCATTTTTTTCTTGTTCCGTAAAATAATTTCAATTTCCTGTTTCACGTAATCTGCCGGGGCTGTATCGTGTTCATTTAAGATCTCCTTGATTCTCAAGAAAAAGTAATTTTCATCATCTTCTATCTCAAGGTATTCTTTATTCTTGTATTTCTTTTCCCAATCTTCTTGAGTGATGGGTAGAATATTTAATAAATATCTTAATTCTATCCATTTATCATTGAAATTATCGTACTTTTTAGCATTGGTGATACAATACTCTTCTAAAGCCGCCTGATCGTTTGCTTCATTGGAGCGGATCCATTTTCGAACATTATTGATGTTAGATGCCGATTTCGGGATGATAATCAATTGAGCTCTGACGACGGGAGTTCTCAATACGAAGTTATATTTGTTTTTTTCATAATATTCGTCTATTTCTGCTTGACGGATTTGAGCCTCTAATTTTTGGGATATCAGTTTTTCCTTGTATTTATAAATTAGGATAGAGGAAGAGTATTCTTCTACCTGTTTGCGGATGTCTTTTTCTTTATCGGAAAGATTTTGCAGGGCCTTATTTAATAATAGCTCTTTTGTGATCCATTTTCTCACGTATTTTTGTGCTATCAAAGTACTGTCTGTTTTGGAGGTACCCGGAGGGATTATTTCATTTACTTCGGATAGAAGCAGGTATTTATCCAATACTTTGGCTACCGGTACATCGTTCGGATCGATTTTATTACCGCATCCGCTGAGGAGTAGAGTGAACAAGACAAGTATAATTATCGATTTCATGTTGTTGTTAAATAGTTGGGCGAAAATAGTAAAAAACCGTTTTAAATAGATCTTTTCGCGGATGAAAGTTGAAAATAGGAGTAGTAATTTTTTAGAAACGACTTATTTTGTACGTTTGTAGGGAAATCAGCTAAAAGATGGTAAAGATCGATGATATATTGAAAAAGTATTGGGGATACGATGAATTCCGTTCTCTCCAAAGAGAGATTATTTTGTCTGTTTTAGAGGGTAAAGATACACTTGCTTTAATGCCTACCGGAGGAGGGAAGTCTTTGACCTATCAGGTGGCGGGAATGGTTCTTGACGGCATTTGCTTGGTCGTGACGCCGTTAATCGCTTTAATGAAAGATCAGGTAGAAGATTTGAGGCGTAGGGATATTGCCGCTGAGGCCATACATACGGGAATGGATGCGGATGAAATCGCATCCGTGATCAACAAATGCATTTATAAAGGGGTTAAATTCCTGTATGTCTCTCCGGAACGTTTGACTTCCGGGCAATTTCGGTTGAAGCTGAAAGAGATGCCTTTGTCTTTGATAGCCGTGGACGAGGCTCACTGTATCTCTCAATGGGGATACGATTTCCGGCCTTCTTATTTGCGTATAGCCGAGATTCGTGATTTTTTTCCTGGTGTTGCGGTATTGGCGCTAACGGCGACGGCTACTCCTGAAGTCGTTAAGGATATACAGGAACAATTAAAATTTAAGGCGGCTCACGTGTTGTCAAAAAGTTTCCGTCGGGATAACTTATCTTATGTCGTCCGGAAAGTGGAAGATAAAGCCGGAGAGTTACGGATGATTCTTTCCCGGGTGAATGCTCCGGCTATTGTCTATGTACGTAAACGTAAGAAAGCGGAGGAGTTGGCTGACTTTTTGCGGAAAGCGGGTATACGCGCGGATCATTATCATGCCGGGATGTCGGCTGTGCAACGAGAAAAAAGACAGGAGGCATGGAAAACGGGAGAAGTTCCTGTCATCGTTGCGACAAATGCTTTTGGTATGGGTATCGATAAGGCGGATGTCAGAGTGGTTGTGCATTATGATATTCCGGATACTCCGGAATCTTATTTTCAGGAGGCCGGACGTGCCGGAAGAGACGGACAGCGGGCATATGCCGTTTTATTATACAATACTGCTTCTTTAACGGCTTTAAAAAATCGCGTAGAGAAAGAGTTTCCGGAAAAAGATTACGTGAAGCGGGTCTATGAAGCTTTGGGGAATCATTTCCAATTGGGAGAAGGAGAGGGGGCTGGACGAGTATTCGAATTCGATCCGGACTCTTTTGCTTCTTGTTTCGAGCTGGATCAGGTGAAAGTACTTTCGGCTATCGGTATATTGAGTGTGGCGGGGTATATGGAATGTACGACAGATATCAACTCTCGTTCCAGAGTTAGGTTTCTGTTGTTACGCGATCAGTTATACGACGTGGATTTGGGAGATGAGTTGTCGGAGCGTCTGATGGTTGTGTTGATGCGGAGTTATGCCGGTATATTCGTGCAGGACGTGTACGTGGATGAAGAGTATATCGCGGGGGAACTGAATGTGGACAGGTATAGACTCTATCACGCTTTTGTCGTTTTGGCCAAACAAAAGATTCTTCGTTATGTTCCGGGAAACAGCAGACCCTATATCTTGTATCATCAGCCTCGCTTACCCTTGTCTTATTTGTCGATCGGCCGCGAAGCGTATGAATGGAGGAAACAGGCCTACCAGAAGAAAGTGGGAGCCATGGTAGGGTATATCGAGTTGGGAGAGACTTGTCGGCAATTGTATTTGATGGCTTATTTCGGACAAAAAGAGTATAAAGGGTGCGGGATATGCGACGTATGCATAGATAGAAGAAAAGCTTCCGTAAAATTGGGAAAGGAGAGGATCGATCAGGAAATCCTTGCAGAACTTGCTAAAGGAGATATGGATATAAAAGAATTGGTTTGTTCCGTACCCGGCGATCGGGATGCGGTGATCGCCCGAATCCGTTTTTTATTGGATGAGGATCTTATTCATTATGTTACGCGTACCCGGCTGGGATTAAAAAGGTAAAGCAATGGAGGGTGTTTTTTTAGAGACGAAACGATTGATTCTTCGAAAAATGTCCATGGAGGATTTTTCGATTTTATCGACGATGTTACAGGACCGGGAGGTTATGTACGCGTGGGGATATACTTTTACAGACGAACAGGTATACTCTTGGATCGGACGGATGAACGAGAATTATGAAAGATACGGATACGCTTATTTTTTGGCGTGGGACAAGCAGCTGCACGAGGTGATAGGCCAAATCGGTTTGTTGCCGGAAGAGATAGAAGGGAAAAAATATATCGGTATAGGTTATATATTGTGTAAAAAACATTGGGGGAAGGGATACGCGACGGAAGGAGCAGGAGCTTGTATGGAATATGCTTTCCGTGTTTTGGGTGCATCGATAGTGATTGCCGATATTCGTCCTGAAAACCTATCGTCCCGTGCCGTGGCGGAAAGGGTCGGTATGAAAATGGTAGGTGAGTATGATAAAATAGTAAACGGTAGGGAGATGACTCATCTTGTATACCGTGCTACTAACTAAAGAAGAAGTCCTGTTATAGTGGATTATACTCCTTGTTTATTGCCGAAAAGAGAGAGGTGAAGACGGTCGCAATAGCGCCAGCCGTTACGAATGCAATGCTCCAAAGTCTTGGGAATAGTACGTTGTAACTCTTCGGGAGTTGCTCCCATGGGCATCAATAGAATATCTTCGTTTCTCCAATCCGTGAGCTGAGTCAATATCTTTTTTATTTCTTCCCCATCGTGTTCCGCGGAATAAACAAATTTGAGTTGAAAATCTTTTCCGTATTGCCGTGCATGAGTGATGAACGATTGGATGTTTCCTAAATTTATCCGGGTGGTACTGTGCCGACGGTCATGTGGCGACGGGGGAGTAGAACTGGCTAATTTAGGGGAGATGCTGAAAAAATCGATTTCGGCGGCGCAAGCTTCATTGAAAAGGGTTCCGTTTGTCTCTAAGGTGATATGAAACGGGTACTCTTTTTTCAGTTCCCGACAAAGCATAAGCACTCCTTCTGCTTGCAAAAGGGGTTCTCCCCCCGTAATGATGATGTGACGGATGTTTTCCCGGTTGTGTTTAACGATCCGAGTGATATCCGTAACCGGAAGCCGGAAGCTCTCCTCGATCTTAAAAGCGGCATAGGCCGTATCGCATTCGACGACTCCTTCCGGAGTTTGCCAGCAACAATGTAAGTTGCATCCTGCCAATCGGATAAACAGTGAAGGTATACCGTTCAATTTTCCTTCTCCTTGAATGGTTCCCGGAAAAGTAAACCCGGAAGCCGGAAGTTTTTTTAATGGATTACCTGCTTTATCCCGCGTAATAGGAAAGATGCCGTCTTTTGCCAATTGAATAAACATAACCGTTGAATGAACTCGATTCACTTTAATGTTTTCCACCATACATTGTCTTTCCATTCTTCCTGAATGGCTTCGGAGAAACGGATGTCTTTCAAGGAGAAGTCAACCAAAGACAGATCTTCCCGGAAGGCTTCCGCGTAACCGGTTGCCGTTTCATGTACCCGCACGGAATTTAACCGTACATTCCCTTCTCCGTTTTTATGTTCCGTACGTTGCAGGATTTTATCGATCAGGAATAGAAACAATAAAGCGTAGCCTTCGGCGGAGGGAGACACGGGGATCTCCGCTACTCGACGGTTATAGCGGTATACGAACTGTTTCAAATCTTCTTCTTCTTTTTGCCAGAGAGAGTAGGAGTGATCGAAGCTGTCGATCAGTTCCTTTACCTTATCTAATAGTACAAAATCCATGACCATGTAGCCTTTGTCCAGCTTGTCGGAGGCGATAAACACTTCAACGATATAGGAGTGGCCGTGGATGTTCTCTCTGCATCGTTGCGACGAACAGTTCCGTACGATATGGGCTCCTTCGAATTTAAACAATTTACGAATTAACATATGGTGTTTTTTGAGTTACTCTATCGCGGGATCCTCAATTCCGGCTTCGGCAAACGCTTTTGCCCGTAAGAGACAGCTGTCGCATGTACCGCAAGGTTTGTCGCCTCCCCGGTAACAACTCCACGTGAGACCGAAATCTACTCCCAGTGTCGTTCCTAAACGAACCTCTTCAGCCTTGGTCATATGCATAAAAGGGGCATGTAGGGTTATACGGCGTTTCTTTTCGGCCCCCAAAACCGTTCCCAAGTTTATGGCATTTTCCATGGCTTTGATAAATTCTTCCCGGCAATCCACGTAACCGGAATAATCCACTTCGCTGACTCCGATAAAAATATCAGTGATCTCCAGGGCATCCGCGTAAGAGGCGGCAACGGATAAAAATACCATATTTCGGGCCGGAACATAAGTAGCCGGAATATCGTCCCGTTCGATATTTCCGTCAGCAATGTCGATCTTTTCATCGGTAAGGGAACAACCGTCCCACTGGTTCAACATCAACTCGACGATTTTATGTTCTTTAACGCCGACGGCTTTTGCGACGGCTTTTGCAGAAAGTAATTCCTTATCGTGTTTTTGACCGTATAGGAAGGTTATAGCATACAGTTCGTCGAATCCCCGGTGTTTTGCCAGGTAAACTGCAGTCGTCGAATCCAATCCTCCCGATAATAAAACAATCGCTTTCTTCATAATGTCTTCTACTTCTTGTTTTGTTTTACAAAAGTAGTGAAAATATTTTGTAGAACAAGGCTGTTCCCGAGAGGCTTATTTGATAAAATAAATGAAAGCAATAAATGAAATTTTAATCAAATTTTGTGTTTGATGATCTTATTATTAAAATAATTGAAATCTGATTCATCCTTTTGTAATATTAGATCGTTCTTTTGTTGAGATAGTATATAAAAAGAGGGAATATACTGTATGTTTAATTTATTTTATATTTAAATTATTATGAGAAGAATTTAAAAAAAAAGCATGGTAGCAATACTGTTAATTGTATTATCTGCACCTTTATTTGCTTCAAAAGTAACTATTTACATTAAAAAACCCCTTAGTGATGGAGGATCTAAAGTTTTAGGATATATTATTGAGAAAAAAAATCTTGGAGCAGAAGAGTGGGTAAGATTGGTTAAGGATATTTTGCCATTACCTGGCAATAATCCGATGTATACCGTAATATTGGACCCTGGTATTTATGATTTTAGGGTAATGGCTGTAACTAAAGTCGGCACAAGTGCTCCTAGTGAACCAGGTCGAGCACGAGTTCCTTATAATAATTCGGAAAGTGAGGTTAGATTGGTATGTAACGATTGTCCGCCGATCAGTGGAAAATCAATTTCTAAGGCTTTTAGTACACCATTTGATTTTTTGAAGTTTAATAATAAGTCAGAAGTCAAAGTTCCGTTCCGACCGACAAAATAAAGAAGTATTAGCGAACAGAATAAAATTAAAGTGGCATGAGCTATAAAAATATAAAACAAATTGCAAAATATGAGGTTAAGATACTGATGAGAGACAATGGATTTCGATTCGTATCGCTATTTTGTATAGTATTAGTAACTTGTATTCATTTGTTAAGACAAGGAAATATAAAAAATCCAGATTGGATAGCTATTTCACTTCCCTCTGCTATTCCGTTCGCTAATGCCTATTTGATAAGTTTTTTTTTAATTTTTATAACTGTTTTTTTCGGAGGAAGATTCATTAGCAAAAGGCGTTATGATGAATCATTATCCTCAATCGATATTCGTCCTTTTTCAAATATAGATTATACTCTTGGAAAAATTGTAGGATTTATGATTGTTGTTTTAGGATTGGATTGTATGCTGGCATTGATTGCTATATTTATTAATATTTTGCTGAGTGATGCTCCTTTTGCTATTTTTCCTTATGTTTTTTACTTCTTTACTTTGACATTGCCTTTATTCGTATTTGTTTTGGGATATAGTGTGATGGTAAAAGGAGTAGTGAAAAATCAAGCAATGGCTCGGTTTGTTTTACTGTTTTTGTCTTTTATTTTAGTAAAGATTGTACCTGATTATTTCTTTGGTATTTTTGATCCGTTTGCCACTTATTTACCTAATGTTTTTTCTGATGTAACAGGTTTCTCTGTTTTGAATATTTATTTTATTCATAGGCTAATCTTTTTTTTAGTAGGAGTAGGTATGTTATTTTTAGGCATTTTGACTTTAAACCGTATTTGGAATAGTGATCGAGTACGAGTTTATACTGTCTTTGCAGGAAGTTCCTTTCTATTATTGGGATTTGTTCTAGGGTTTATTTATATAATTCATTTTAAGCGTGAAGAGGAGGAGAGAGAGAAAATTCGAATAGTATTCGAAAAGTACGATAAACAACTTAAAATAAGAGTTGTCAGTCATGATATATCTTTTAAACAAGTTGGCAATTCCTATGAATCGACAAGCGAAATGGTCGTGTATAATCCTTACGATAAACCTTTGACATCTTTTATATTATATTTGAATCCCGGATTAGAGATAACGAGTATGATGGTAGAAGATGAAATTGTTAATTTCACAAGAGAAAAACAGGTCGTTGTTTTAAATTGCAAGTTACAAGCGCATGAAACGAAAAAGATAACTTTATTGTATCATGGAAGGCCTGTCTCGGAACTTTGTTACCCGGAAATAACACATTTGTCAGATCGAATGGAGGAACGAACTTATTCTATTTTTAAAATGGGAAATGATTTCTTTTACCTGAGTTCCGATTATACTTTATTGACTCCTGAATGCATGTGGTATCCGATATCAGTTCCAACAGTAAATATTAGTTCTCCTTATTCGACTATAGAGAATTATACACGTTTTCGCTTGACTGTGACAGGAGAAAAGGAACGATGTGTAATTTCACAAGGAGAAATGAAGTGCCGGAAAGATACCGTAATATTCATATCTCCAATAAAATTAACCGGAGTATCGCTTTGTATGGGAAAATATATTCATAAAGCGATAAAACATGAGGGTAAATTGTATGAAATATATTTGTTTAAGGGACACGAATATCTAGTTGATCAATTTACTGATCCGAAAGAATTAATTGATTCATGGTCTTTTGATTTTCGTTATACTAAACATAAAGCCTATGTTTATAATAAATTAGCATTAATTGAGACGCCTATTCATTTTGCTGCTTACTCGAGAGTATGGAGAGACAGAAGTGAATATGTTCAACCGGAATTAATTTTTCGTCCGGAACGGGAGGCTCTGCTCTCTTCTGCTTTCAAGGTTTGGAAAAATGCTTTGAATGAAGGAATAAGCACTCCTCAGCATGAATTCTTTAATATGGTTTATCTTCAAAATTTTGAAAGTGTCCGTATTCTAAAAAAAGGAAATGTATTGTTTGGACCATTAGAGCGTGAGAAGGAGATAAAAAATGAATATGATATATCTTCTCTAACTCGGAAAAATCATTTTTATATATATTCTCCTGAATTCAAGGCTATTGATATCTTTTTTCAATATATACAAAAACGTTGGGATACAATGGCTAATAGTTTTGGAGAGAGTAATACTTTTCCTGCGGCAATAGCCTATCTTCAGGAAAATAGTTTGGAATATTTATTTCAGCAACCGAGGGAGAATGTTATTTTTGACCAAGTGATGTGGCTAAAAGCCAATGATTACTTGAAGCGATTGCTTTGTAAAGTTCCATTTGATGAATTTTATCTTTTTACCCAAGATTTTATTCGACGGAATACTTTTTGTGAAACAAATTATGAGGAATTTGGTAAAGCGTTTCAAGAACGTTTCGATGTGGATTTAATTGATTTTACGCGTAAAATATATAAAGAGACCAGACTTCCTTCCTTTCGATTAAGAGATATATGTTTATGGCAGGTTGAAAATCCAGATGGAAGTTTAGGTCTTTTACAAAGCGTAAAAGTTTGGAATAAAGGAAATGTTGGCGGAGTTATAACTCTGGCTGGATCATTTTTTGAAAGGAGTGTTCACTATTTTATTCCTGTCGGAGCTTGCAAAGAGATTCGTTGTTATTTTGATTATCGGAAAGTGGATAAATTTAATTTGGAAATTCAAACCAATTTATCTCAAAATATTCCTTCATCTTATTTATGGAGGGATATTAAGTTAGAGGAAGGTATGCTTATGAATCCATACGCCGGTGTTTTTGATGCAGATACGACCTTATTCATGTCTAAAAAAGGAGAGTATGTGGTTGACGATAGAGATTCTGGATTTTATTTGTTGGAGGATAAAAAGTTTTTTAGGAATATTTCTCATTGGAAATATTCTGATTGGGCCGGAGGCTATGGGGAACCAGTTGCCGGCTTTCTGGAGAAAAAAGGAGGAATTGGAAATTCTTATGCCGTGTGGGAAACTACTTTACCAGAAGAGGGGGAATATGAATTATTTGTTTATAATAATGCTAACGCGGTTGAAAATGAAATGTATTCGATGAATGCTGTTGACGGGCAAGTTGTAGTTAAAAAGGAACCTGTGCAAACCTATATTTTTACATGTAAAGAAGGAGAAAAAATAGTTTCTCTTACCTATACAGAGATGAAACAACCCGGCTGGATATCTCTTGGTAAATATGATTTTCGGATCGGAATGACTCAAATCAAATTAAGTGATAAGGGATCAGATTCTTATCAAAAAGTATTTGCCGATGCGGTGAAGTGGGTAAAAGTAAAATAATTGTTTTTTCATTCGTTAAAATAGGATATATTTGTCTGAAATGTAATATGAGTATGGATAGGACAAATGTAGAAGTAAGACGAGTGGCTTTCGACAGGAAACGTTATTTGGATTTGTTATTGGATGCGGATCCTTCGGAGGAGATGATCGATCGTTATATCGAAGAGGGAGATATGTTTGTGTTGTTGGCGGGTAAAACGGTTATCGGGGAGGTCGTGGTGGACCGGAAAGGGGAGATCAAGAATCTGGCTGTTTGTTCCTAGTATCGGAATAGAGGGTACGGCAGTTATTTATTGAATTACCTGACGGAATATTACCGAGATCGATTCGAATGCCTGTGGGGCGGGACGAGTGAGTCGGGAGTAGGTTATTACGAGAGAAACGGTTTTAAAACCGATCACGCGCTCGAACATTTTTTTATTGCCAACTATCCGGAGCCGATATGGGAGGACGGCAAACAATGTATCGATATGTATTATTTAAAGAAACGGCTGTCTTAAAGGTTATTCATTATTCTTTTGAATTTACACGGAGTTTTGTGTAATAAGTGGAAAAAGTGAATTCAAACGGTTATATTTGTACGATGTATATGTGTTTTACTAAGAATTGATAGACTCATGGGTATATTCAGTAAATTATTCGGTAATGGCGGATGTGCTAAAATAGAAACTCCTGCCGATAAAATAGTTCGTGTTATTCGGGAAAAGACAACGACTCCCAGTATAAGGCTCCGTCCGGCTAAGGAAAAGTGTTCTTTATATAATAGTAAAATCGGTGGAGTTCCTTATTTGCCCGTGGATTTTCCATATCCCACGGAAGTGTCGGAGGAGGGGCAGGAGAGGCCTTTACGTCTTTTAGCTCAGATCAATTTTGAAGAGATACCTTCCTTAGAAGGATTTCCCGCGACGGGAATGTTACAATTTTATATTAGTGACGGAGGAATGTACGGGTTGAATTTCGAAGAATTGACCCTTCAAAAGGGATTTCGGGTCATTTATCATGAGAAAGTCGATAAAGAGGCGGAGTTGATTTCTGCACTTCCTTTCGATGAGGAGAGAAGGGACAAAGAAGTATTTCCCGTATCCGACGAATTGAAGTTGAATTTCGAATTAGGCGAGATGCCTATGGGCGGGGGGGATTTTCGTTTTGATAAATTAGTCTTGGATGCCTATAATGAAGTCTATCCCTCGAATCAAGTCTCATCTTTAGAACGGATATCCGAAGAGATTACGGATGGAGTATACGATCAGTTGGAGGGAGGTGGGCATCATATCGGCGGTTACCCGATGTTTACGCAAATAGATCCTCGGGAATACCATGAGAATTTGCGGGGGCATACCGTGCTATTGTTTCAATTGGATTCGGAGGAGACGAATGATTATTCGATTCTTTGGGGGGATTCGGGTGTTTGTCATTTTTTTATAAAGCCTGAAGATTTGGCCAGACGTGATTTTTCTAACGTCTTATATAATTGGGATTGTTATTAAAGACGTTTCGCATGAAAAAACACCCAAGAATAGTATCATTCTTGGGTGTTTTTCAATAAGTAATGACGGAAGTTTGTTTTTTGCCGTCCATCCAGACGGTCAACGGCTTTTTGAAACGGACTCGTCGGGCATAGGTTAATTCGTGAATGACATCCTGTTGTTCGAGTACGTCGAACCTAATAAATGAATCGGGGGATTCGAAGGGGATAGCAAAATAACCGATATTCATGGAGGTAACATTATGAAAAAAGTGAGAACCTAAAGAGGCATCCAACGGAAAATCAGGAAGTCCTTGTTCCACTATTATTTTTGCATTGGCGATATCGGACCATTGGACGGGAATTCCCGTAAGCGGGTCCCGTGTACCCCAGCGTCCCGGGCCGATCAGTATGAATTTTTCTTCTTCCCGGGCAATTTCGGCATTGAGTTGTTTTACCTCTTCTGCCATTTCCCGGGTTTTGAGTCTGTCGAATTTCCGAGGATCGATATAGACGACGTCCCGGATATATTGCAATTTTCCGTTTCCCATACCTTTATTGGCTTTAAGAAGAATCTTTTTTTGATCGATGTGAAGCGTATCGATATCTATAGAGTATTCGTTTTTAATTAACGGTTTGATTTGTAATAAATAGAATACTGGTATGCTTTCTTCTATATTAAGGGAAAATTCAATTTCAACGGGTGACCCCATGGCTTGCGAGAAGATATCCAGCAAGATTTGTAGAGTGGAGGCTAACGGAATATAATCGTATTGTAAGATTTTGGCAAAATCAATAATTCGGGGACCTTTTTCATTCAGATCATAGACGATACGATCGTTCATGAAATCATAAACCGAAGCACTGTATTCCAATGTGCCGTCTCGTTCGGCCTCTTTTAAATCATAGGCTTTAATTGCTGCATTTTCTCCGTCTCGGATTAAATCGTATCCCCGGTGTTTCATATCAATAGCGTAAAAATAATTTTGGGAGCTACGGATTTTGTCCTGTATGGAAGCTAATTGCAATTTTGGAAATGCCGGAGAGAAACGATGAGTCTTTTCACCTCCTACCACGTAAGCTCCGAGTCCTATGGCAGTAACAGCAAAACCGTCTTCCGGCCTGATATAGGAAAAGGGGTAGAAGTTATAAGATTGGGCGACCCCGCTGATATCGGGATAATATCGTCCGTTGTGTTCGTTCCCGATTACTTCCTGTATGATTACACCCATTTTTTCTTCCTCTATCATGCTGTCAATAGCTTTGAAATAAGCCCTCGATTCATCGGAAAAGACAGAGGCGTAAACTAATTTGATGGCATCTTCCAGTTCTTCCAATCTGCGTTCAAAGTCCGGATTATTGTTAGGAATCAAATAAGTCGCGTACACACCGGCGAAAGGTTGGCTTAAGGAGTCTTCAAACAGACCGGAAGACCGGACTGCTAACGGCTTGGTCATGACTTGAAGATACTGGCGTAGCTTTTCTTTCAATGGTAAAGAGAGGGTGGCCTGTTGAAAGGCCTTTTTTAGGTGGTCGTATTCGTTGTTGATATAAGTTTCTTTATATAAATCGTTTAATTCCAGAAAATTATCGAATTCTTCCACCCCGATGATGGCGGTTTTGGGAATAGCGATTTTTAAGTTGGGAATTAATTTTTTAAGGTAAACATTCTCAATAAAGTTGGATATAAATGCTAATCCGCGTCCTTTGCCTCCGAGAGAGCCGAGTCCCAGGCGAGTGATATAACGGTTGGAGTCGACCAATTCCGGCCGGAACGGAATAATACGTCCTCTTATTTTTTTTAGTTTGGAAGATTCGAAAACGTTGGCAATAAACTGGCGAATTTCATCGGTATTTTTAAAGTATTCAAAACTATACCGTCGTAATTTTTGAGCGAGATTGATTTCTCCCCTTGCCATTAACCATGTGGAAATACCGTTGCGAATAGAGTGGTATTCCAAAGATTCATCCGGTATGGTGGTCAATTTCCTTCGAAACTCTTTGATTGAAGTCGCTTTATCTATCGGGTGTCCTGATTTGTCTCGAAAAATAAAATTTCCGAACCCGAGACGGGTTTTGATAAAAGTTTTTATTTCTTGTGCCAGCGTGAGCGAGTTTTTATTGATGAATTCCGCATGGATTTTTTCTGCCCGTTTGGCATTTTCCTCTTCATGGCTTTGAAGAAGGCAGGGAATCTTGTATCCTAATCGCTGAACGTATTTAATCAACTCAACACCCGCATCTTCATCCTCGATGCCGTTTTTAGCGTAACGAACATCTGATATGACACCGATGATATTATTTTTGTATTTATCAATAATCTCTATCGCATCTTCATAGGTACTGACTAAAATCACTTTGGGACGTACCCGGATTTTCAATATAAGTCCCAGCTCGTCGTCCGATGGTTCGTCCGCGATGATTTTTTGTGTCTGGGTCATGATTTCGGTATAGAGTAAGGGTAAATAACGGGAGTAATATTTGACGGAATCCTCCACCACCAATATGACTCTGACATCCCCTAAACGTGTATCAGCTTCCAAATTCATTCGGTCTTCAAGATATTTGGCCATAGCCAAGAAGACTTTCGTCGAACCGTTCCAAACAAATAACCGTTCGATGGATTCGTGTACCTCTTTTTCGATGCGATGAAAGTAAGCAAGGTCTCCGTTGTTGTTAACTAACATTAACTGTTTGATATGGGGATGTACTTTTTTTATGTTACGGCTGATTATCAAAGGGGTCTGTTTATCTAAGCCGGCCATGATGATAATGAGATCGTAATGTCGTTCCCTTAATTTTTTCAAAGCTTCCGACTCGCTCGCTACAGAGGTGAAACGGGGAGCCGTAAATAAATTCAATTGCAGGTATTCTCCGAATATTTTGTCTGAAAATTGCCCTTCCCGTTCGATCGTGTAGGCATCGTAATAGTTTGCCACTAATAGAATCTCCTTTACTTTAAAGGGCATAAGTTCTTGAAAAATATCTCTATCGTTTTTTTTGCGTTTATATATGCGATTCAAATCTATTTTTTCCATAACAAGTTTTATTTTTATTCGCTTTTACGATTAAGTCGACTTTTCTGTTTTTTTTGTTGAATCGCTAAATATAAAAAAATTTTAGTAAATTGCAGCCGTTTATTATATCCGCTGTGTTGGGAGTTTATGAACAGAAGATATTTTTGCTTTAGATGCATGGTATACTTTTCCAAATGGAATCGTAAGGGATATGCTATTTTTGCCTCTTTGAGAAAAGAGGTAAGGATAGCGACGTTATCGATAGATATTTGTAAGGTAGCATTAGGAAAATCTTCTTTAAAGGGGATAATCGTTGATTTTTCCGGAGTCTCAAAGAAAATCATGGTAAAGGATAAGAGAGAGGAGTCGGATGGCGGACTAAAACAGGTATGCGAGGTGGTATCATCATGTGTTGGTGCGGAGTTTCCTGTAAAGCATGGGAATGAAAAATTTAATATAGATGGGTATACTTGTTGTGAACAATGGGTATACCTTTTTTGTATATAGATATGTTAATAGATACATTGAAAGAGAAAATCTTTAAAGGACAGTCGATTACTAAGGAGGAGGCTCTGGAGTTATCCCTGATAAAGGATAAAAGGGCTTTATATGAGGCTGCGGGAGAGATACGGGATCATTTCGTCGGAAATTATTTCGATACTTGTTCGATTATCAACGCGCGTTCCGGACGTTGTTCTGAAAATTGTAAATGGTGTGCCCAATCGGCAGTTTTTCGGACAAAAGTAGATGAGTATGATTTAATCGATGAAAAGAGTTGTATTGAATTGGCTCGTTTGAATGCGACTTATCGGGTGAATAAATTTTCTTTTGTAACGAGCGGAAGAGCTCTTTCCGATAAAAATATAGATCGGTTGTGTGATTATGCCCGAAAGATAAAGCGAGGGATGGATATCAATTTATGTGCCTCCATGGGATTGTTAAACAAGACACAATTACTTAGATTAAAAGAGGCTGGTATAACACGTTACCATTGTAATTTGGAGTCTTCTCGTCGTTATTTTCACTCCTTGTGTTCTTCTCATACGACGGATGAAAAAATAGAGACGATTCGTGCGGCTCAAGAGGTAGGAATGGAAGTTTGTTCCGGAGGAATTATAGGAATGGGAGAGACGATGGAAGATCGCATCGATCTGGCTCTGATGATTCGAGATTTGGGGATTAAGTCAATTCCTATCAACGTGTTGAATCCTATTCCGGGAACTCCTTTGGAGAATGCAGCACCTTTGGCGGATGAGGAAGTATTAACGACGATAGCCGTGTTTCGCTTTATTCATCCGGATGCCTTTTTAAGATTTGCCGGAGGTAGAAATTTAATAGCACATATAGAAAAAGAAGCGATAGAAGCCGGAATTAATTCGGCGATTGTCGGGGACCTATTGACTACGGTGGGATCAAAGGTTATGGAAGATATGGAAAAAGTAGAGAAAATGGGGTTTATCACAAGAAAGTAAAATCGAAAAATGAAGGTTATGGAAAATTTTATTGAGACAATGACGACGGAAGCGATGCTTCGCTTTGATCGGGAACATTTGTGGCATCCTTACACCTCTACGGTAAATCCGCTTCCGGTGTATCCGGTGAAACGAGCTGAGGGCGTGTACATAGAATTGGAAGACGGAACCCGGTTAATTGACGGCATGTCTTCCTGGTGGTGTGAAGTACACGGGTACAATCATCCGAAAATTAATGCTGCTATTGAAAAGCAATTGAAAAATATGTCGCACGTGATGTTTGGTGGATTAACGCACCGTCCGGCTGTAGAGTTGGCTGCCAAATTAGTGAAACTGACCCCTTACGGGATAGAGAAGGTCTTTTTCAGTGACTCCGGTTCCGTGGCCGTAGAAGTGGCGATGAAGATGGCCCTTCAGTACTGGTACGCGCAGGGACGGGAGGAAAAACGACATTTTTTGACCATTACCAAGGGATATCATGGTGATACCTGGAATGCGATGTCCGTTTGTGATCCTGTTACGGGAATGCATAGTATATTCCGGGGAACTTTGCCCATTCACTATTTTGTTACTTCTCCCCGGGTTCGATACGGACAACCTTGTCGTGATGCGGATATAGAAGAGTTCAAACAGTGTTTGCGAAATAATCACAATCGTATCGCGGCTGTTATTCTGGAACCGATTGTACAGGGTGCCGGAGGCATGTGGTTTTATTCCGCCGAATACCTTTGGAAAGTCAAAGAGTTGTGTAAACAATATGATGTACTTCTGATTTGTGATGAAATTGCAACCGGTTTCGGGAGGACCGGAAAAATGTGGGGATGTGATCACGCGGGTATCGTTCCGGACATTATGTGCGTAGGGAAAGCGATCACCGGAGGATACATGAGTTTTGCAGCCACGATGACAACAGAAAAGGTAGCCACGGGTATATGCTCGAAAAATCCGGGTGTGTTTATGCATGGTCCTACTTTTATGGGCAATCCTTTGGCTTGTGCTGCCGCCAATGCTTCTTTGGATCTGATCATGAGCTATGATATCGACACGATGATCGGTCTAATCGAAAGGCAGATGCGGACCGAGTTGGCCCCGGCCGCACATTACAGTAACGTTGCCGATGTAAGAGTGTTGGGTGCCATAGGAGTTATCGAGTTAAGAGAACCCGTGGATATGGCCTATATCCAATCTGCATTTGTACGTGAGGGCGTATGGGTACGTCCTTTCGGTAAATTGGTATATATCATGCCGCCTTACATCATACGTCCGGAAGAACTTTCTCGTTTGACACAGGCTTTGTTGCGGGTTCTTTCTAACCTGAAATGATATGAACAGAGAGCGTTACATCAATAAATTAAATAAGATAAAGGAGTCTGGAAATTATCGGGAGTTGAAGGAGATTCAGCATAATGGTTTTTTGATCCACCATGACGGACGCGAAATGTTGAATCTCTCCTCCAACGATTACTTGGGACTCTCTTCCGATCCGCATCTGTATGAAGAATTTCGTCAGGAGACGGATGTGAAATTGCTATCGTACAGCGCCGTATCTTCCCGTTTGTTATCGGGTAATCATGAATATTACGGGGTATTGGAGAATGATTTGCGGGAATTGTACGGTAAGGAGTCAGCATTGGTATTCAATTCCGGGTATCATGCTAATATCGGGATATTGCCTGCGTTAGCGGGTAAAAAGGATTTGATTGTTGCCGATAAACTTGTACACGCGAGTATTATTGACGGATTGCGGTTGAGTGAAGCGGAGATGTTGCGTTACCGGCATTTGGATTATGGACATTTGCGGGAGATCCTGTTTAATCATAGGGAAAAATACGAGAATGTATTTGTTGTGACTGAGTCCATTTTCAGTATGGACGGGGACGTGTGTGATTTGCAGGAATTATGTGATTTGAAAAAAGAGTACGATACTTTTTTGTACGTGGACGAAGCTCATGCCGTTGGAGTCCGGGGAACGAACGGTTTAGGATGCTGTGAGGAACAGGGATGTATGGAAGATATTGACTTTATTGTCGGTACATTCGGTAAGGCCTTTGCTTCATACGGGGCTTTTGTAGTCTGTGACGATCTTTTTCGAGAATTTTTGGTTAATACGCAGAGAAGTTTGATTTTTACGACGGCATTACCGCCGATAAACGTGGCTTGGACTCGTTTTATTTTAAATCGTATGCCTGATTTTTATTCCAAGCGTTTGAAGTTGATGACGATTTCTGAACGATTGAGAAATACATTGATAAACAGGGGATTTGAAACCAGGGGAAATTCTCATATCGTACCTTTTTTATGTGGAAGTAACGAAAACAGTGTTTATATGTCTGAGCAATTCCGGGATAATGGTTTTTTTGTATTACCGGTGAGATACCCTACCGTACCTAAAAACGAGGCCCGAATACGGTTTTCTTTGAATGCAGCCATTCCGGAAGAGGATTACGAGTGCTTATTCGAATTTATTGAAGTGAGTTGTTAGGATGCGGAGAGTTTGGTTAAAAAAAAACGGTAACAAGCGGGTAATTCTTTTTTTTAGCGGATGGGGTTTGGACGAAAGAGCCGTAAGTCATATGACCGGGGAGTCGGACGTGTTGATGCTTTACGATTACCGGAACATAGAAGGTGAAAAAGCTCCGGTTTTAAACGGTTACGAAAGTATAGATGTGATAGCCTGGTCCATGGGTGTATGGGCAGCTTCCGTCTTGCTTCCCTTGTGGAATTTACCCGTGGACAGAAGTACGGCAATCAACGGAACGGAACGTCCCGTGGATAATCTGTACGGTATCCCTCTTCATGTGTATCTGCTTACGGAGAGGGGGATGGATGAGCGTGGAAGAGATAAATTTTTTGTTCGGATGTTATCGGGAACAGGGGAACGCACCCGGTTTAAACAACATCATCCGGATAGGAATTTGGAGGAGCAATTGGAAGAGTTGAAAGCCATCCGGGAACAATCCGATAGATTAAAAGGAGAAATTTGCTGGAATAGGGTGTATATTTCGGAAAATGATATTATATTTCCGGTGACAAATCAAGAGAACTGGTGGAGGGGACGAAGTGAAATAAAAAAAATAGTAGGGGGACATTATCCTTTTTACGTATTTGAAAACTGGGATTTAATAATATAAATATGGCTGTAAATAAACACGAGGTTGAACAGCGTTTTCGTCGTAGTATAACTACTTATAACGCTAACGCAATGGTACAAAAGGCGATGGCTGTACGATTAAACCGAATGGTTATGTCCAGTTTGGATTATATTCCTAAAAATATATTGGAGGTGGGATGTGGAACGGGATTGTTCACGGAAGAGTTAAGACGCTGTTTTAAGGAAGACGAGATCTATGTCAATGATATCGTCGAGGAAGTTTGTTCCCGTACAGCACGTTTGTATCAGGTCATAGCTTCTCATTGTTTACCGGGGGATATCGAGGAGATTCCATTGCCGGGGCGATTCGACCTGATTGTTTCTGCCGCTACTTTTCAATGGTTGAACGAACCGAAAGCGACTTTCAGAAAATTATCCGAACATTTGCGGGAGGACGGTTTGATGATTTTCAGTACTTTTGGAAAGTACAACTTGCGGGAAATTCGATTGACAACGGGGGGAGGATTAAGATACCGGACACAGGAGGAGTTGATGGGACTTTTGGAACCATATTTTAAGATTGAACAAATCCGAGAAGAGTTCAGGTTGATGGAGTTTGACGATCCTTTGGCGTTGTTACAGCATTTGAAGAAAACGGGAGTAAATGTATCCGGTGATAAACGGGTATGGACCAAGGGAAAGGTTCAGGAATTTATTGACGAATATAATGCTCGTTTTGCTATGGATGGGAAAGTGACCTTAACTTATCATCCCTTGTATCTGGTATGTAGAAAGAAACCGAGGATTATGAATACCTATGGCGTTGCCAGTTGGTAAATGTAAATATAGATTCACGATATGATATATTTTGTAAGCGGTATCGATACGGATACCGGAAAATCGATTATAACGGGGTTATTAGCCCGTTCATTACGAAAAAAAGGAGTTCGGGTGGTTACCCAAAAGTTTATACAGACTGGTTGTACCGGGATCTCTGAAGATATTTTAAAGCATCGGGAAATTATGGAAATCGGTCCGCTCGAAATAGATCGGGACGGAACGACTTGTCCCTACGTGATGACTTACCCTGCTTCCCCTCATTTGGCGGCGGAGATCGATCGTGTGACTTTGGATACGGACCGGATAGCGGCTTCTTCCCGTAAATTGGACGAGTTATACGATATCGTATTGTTGGAAGGGGCCGGGGGATTGTATGTTCCGGTCACCAGAGACTATTTTACCATTGATTATATTCAAGAGAAGAAGCACCCTTTGATTTTGGTTGCCTCTTCCAAATTAGGCAGTATAAACCATACGTTGATGAGTTTGGAGTTATGTCGTCAACGGGGAATAGAACTTGCCCTGCTGGTGTATAACCGATTTCCGAATGATAGCGAGTGGATTACAAATGATTCCATTACGATTTTTCAGCGTTATTTGCATGATTTCTTTCCTTCTTGCCGTTTGATAGAGGTGCCTGTCGTGCATGGGAAGGAATATCCTGATATAGAGGTGGGGCCGTTATTGTCGAAATGAGAAGATTAGAACTTTTATCCCCTGCCAAAAATTTGAAGGTTGCTTTGGCCGCCATTCAAAATGGAGCCGATGCCGTGTATATCGGAGGGCCTGCTTTCGGGGCACGAAAGGCGGTGGGAAATTCTATTGAGGATATTACACGATTAGTCTCTGTCGCTCATCGTTTTTATTGCCGGGTATTCGTGACTATGAATACTCTTCTTTACGATGAGGAGCTGTCAGAAGCGGAGAAACTGATAAAGGCGCTATACCGGGTTGGCGTAGATGCCATTATCATACAAGATCCCGGTATCCTGAAATTGGATATCCCTCCTATAGCCTTGCACGCGAGCACTCAAATGCACAATTACGAGTT
Organism: Sanguibacteroides justesenii; assembly: GCF_003204205.1. NCBI lineage: Bacteria > Pseudomonadati > Bacteroidota > Bacteroidia > Bacteroidales > Porphyromonadaceae > Sanguibacteroides > Sanguibacteroides justesenii. Next base: position 630,386 of record NZ_QJPL01000001.1, on the reverse strand, counting down.
GGAACGGATTAAATTCTTGGACAAGATTGGATTTCAACGGATTGTGTTGGCCAGGGAGCTGTCGTTGGAAGAGATAAAAAAGATCAGGCGGGAGGTAAGTGCAGAATTGGAATATTTCGTGCACGGCGCCTTATGTGTCAGTTTAAGCGGACAGTGTTATATGTCGCATTATCTATTGGGACGTTCCGCCAATCGGGGGGAATGTGCTCAGGCTTGCCGTATGAAATGGAACGTGGAAGATGCGACGGGAAAACTTTTGTTGAAGGAGAAGCATGTATTGTCTTTAAAAGACCTGAATCTTTCCGATCGATTGTTTGAGCTTGCAGAAGCGGGCATCGATTCGTTTAAGATCGAGGGACGCCTGAAGGATACTCCCTATGTCGCTAATGTGACAAGCTACTACTCTTCGCGGCTGAATAGGATCGTAGAGCGGGAAAGAGGTTATGCGCGCGTGGGGTCCGGTAGTGTATCGGCCGATTTTGAGGCTGACCCGGAAAGAAGTTTTAACCGGGGGTATTCGGAATATTTTTATGCCGGGAGATCCGTCGGTTTGGTTAATATGGATACGCCAAAATCCATGGGGAAAAAAGTGGCGGAGGTAAAATGTACCAGAGGAAACCGATTGCAGGTAAATGCTTTTGAAGAACTTCATAATGCTGACGGATTGTGTTATATGGAGAACGGGGAGTTGAAGGGTATAAAAATCAATACGGTGGAAGGTGAATGGTTGAATTGCAATGAAAAGGTGAATATCTCTCCCGGTACCCCGTTGTATCGTAATTACGATCATCGGTTTGTCGTCCGATTGGAAAAAGGAAATGCCGTTCGGAAAATAGGAGTAAGGATTGACGTGTGTACGGAAGATCGAAGATTGATATTGTCTGCCACGGATGAGGATCGGGTTCATGTTACTTTAGTAAGCGAAGAGCGTTTCGATGAGGCAAAACAGCCGCAACAAGCTGAAAGAATTTGTCAACAATTGAAAAAATGCGGGGATACGGATTTTAGATGTGATTCGGTTGAGTATCGTGGAAAAGATGTGTTATTCATACAGGCGGCCGTGTTGAATACGTATCGTCGACAGTTATTGGATAAATTGCAGGAAAAGCGCGAAGAGTTAAGGGTGAAATGGATACAAGAACCTTTGAACGGTGAGTTGACGTATACCGGAAATTCTGATTGGAAGCTAAATATCGTTAATAAATTTTCGCGAGAATTTTACCGGGAACATGGAGTACAGATTCCGGAAAAGGGATTTGAAATTAGAAAAGATTATTGCGGAAAAGAGGTGATGACTACTCGTTATTGTCTTCTATTCGAGTTAGATTTATGTCGCAAAACGAATAAGTGCAGTGACTTAAAGTTTCCGCTATATCTTTCTAATAATTTAGGGCGTTTTCGGTTGGAGTTTGATTGCCAGTCCTGTGTAATGAAGGTGATAGCTTTAAAATAAAAAGTTGTTCCTTTCTTTCCTGAAAAGCTGTTTTCAAATAATAAAATCCGTAACTTATTTATTCCTTATCTAATTTTGATCATAAAACCTTTTCAGATAAATGCTCCTTGATTTATTCAAGGGCTATTTTTTTCGTTTTTTTCGCTATATTTGTTCTATAAATTATTTTATGAAGATTTTGTTTGTTCGAGGAATTATAAGCATTGTCGTTTTCTTTTGTTTGGGTGCTTGTCATGATGAAAAGATAAAGCCTCAAAAGGAGAGGACTGTATTGGTATATATTGCCGGAGATAATAATCTTTCCTATTTTTCATCCCAGAATATGGAAGGAATGATGAAAGGAATGAAAGAAGATAACGGTAATTTAATTGTTTATTGGGACCAACCGAATGTTGCCCCGAAATTACTTGAATTGGAGGTGATGAAAAACGGTTCCGTAAAGCAACGGGTGATAAAGGAGTATAAGGAGGAAAATTCAGCTTCACCTGCCGTTTTGGCACGGGTTATTCGCGAAACACAAAAATTGTATCCGGCCAAATCATACGGATTGGTTCTTTGGTCTCACGGGACAGGTTGGTTTCCCGAGAGTCCATCCGTGAAAGCTCGGAGTTTCGGAGAAGATCATGGTTCCGAGATGGATATTAAGGAGTTGGCGGCCGTTATTCCCGATAAATCTTTTCATTATATCATTTTCGATGCTTGTCTGATGGGAGCCGTAGAAGTTTTTTATGAACTGAGGAATAAGGCGGATTATATCATTGCTTCTCCTACGTTAGTTCCTGCAAAGGGACTTCCTTACGAACAAGTCGTTCCTTATTTTTGGGGGGAGGATTCGGATTTGGAAAAGATTTGTGAAGTTTATTACGATTTCAATAATACGACGACGGAAACGGCTACGATCACTTTAATAAAGACTTCCGAGTTAGAAGCTTTATACGTCCTTTGTCAGGAAATCTTGGAAGGAAAATTACCGGAAGTACAGACCCAAGACAAGAGTAGTGTTTACCGGTATTACGTGCCGCTTGCAGTTATAAATTATACCTTTTATGATTTTGCCGATTTAATCCGTCAGGTAGCTACTCGGGAGGAGCTCGCTAAATTCGATGCCCAACTGAAAAAGGTAGTCCTTTATTGTGCGGCTACCCGATATTTTTGGGATTATGTTCCCGTGGATAAAGATAGATTTAGCGGTATCAGCACCTATGTCCCTTTTCCGGATTGGCCCGGTCTAAATAACTATTACTTCACGTTATCATGGTCTGGAGTATATGGATTGTGATTTATTTCGTGTTTAGAATCTCTTGGGCGATCGAGTAAAACATACCCGCGCCGGATTCGATGAGCTCGTCCGGAAAATCGTATTGGGGGGAGTGAAGCGGGGGACAATTTTCTCCGGCTCCCAACCCGAACATAGCTCCTTTGTACTCTTGGGTAAAAAGACCGAAATCTTCTCCCCAGCTAAAAGGAACGTTCATTTCCAGGTAGGGTAGCTTGTTGGTTTCCGCTGCCTTTTTTATGTGTTGGACAGCTTGCGGATCGTTCACATTGGCAGAAAAAGATTCCAGCCATGTTATAGCCGAATTTAAACCGGGAGTAGCTGCCGTTTCTATTTCGATCAGTTTTTCTAATTTCTGCATATGCAGACGGAGTAGCCGATCGTTTTTAGCACGTAGAGTTACCCGGATAACTCCTGTTCCCGCTGCTACCCCGTAGGCTTCTTCTCCAATATGGATTTCTACCAAGGTCGCCAGGAAATAATCCTCTTTCTCTATATCGTATTGATTCCATCCTGTAAGCGTTTCGACTATTCTAAAGGTTGCGTTTACGGGATTGATTCCTTTTAAAGGTTCTGCTGCATGAGCTGTTTTGCCGGAGAGTGTAATTGCCGCACTGATGACGGAACAGGTGAAACTACCCGGTTTACATAATACGGCGGACGCGGAAAATCCCGGAATATTGTGAAGAGCGAAAACGTATTGGATATGGTATTGGGGAAGTACGAGATCGGCCAAAATGGCGGATGATCCGCAGCCAGTCTCTTCTGCCGGTTGGAATAAGAGCAATACCCGTCCTTGTCTCATCGGTTTTTCGGAAAGCATTTGGGCCAATCGTAATAGAATGGTCGTGTGACCGTCGTGGCCGCATTTGTGCGATATCCCGGTACGAACCGAACGATAGGAAATATTATCTTTCGATTCATCAATAGCGACAGCATCCATATCAGCCCGAAACAAGAGGGTTGGTCCCTCTTCGGAAAAGAAATACTCAGCCAGTAAGCCGTGTCCTCCTATGGAGCGAATGATTTTAGTCGGATGAAACGGGCGGAGAGAGGTTTCGATAAAACGGGCTGTTTCTCTTTCCTTGCCGGAGAGTTCCGGTTGTCGATGTAATTGGTGACGGATCGAATCAAAAGAGTGTGTTTGCATATATTTATTATTTTATAAGCATAAAATCAGTATTTGAAAAAGAACGATCAAATAGAGTTGTTATAATGGAGTAAATAATAATTTTAATGATGTAATATATTGATTTTTAACACATTGTGTTATATGAAATAATTCTGCCGCAAAGATAAATATATAATATTATAAACCCAATAACTATTCGGTCTTTATTTTGTTGTGTTTGTCCTTAAAAGATCCCGATAGATTCTGAAACAGAGTGGACTCTTTTATTTGATTTATCGGGAAAAATAGGGGTATCGACCTTTGATTTGGATGTATATTTTGTAATTTTGAGTTGCTAAAGAACGTAAGTATCATTTTAAATCCAGTTGTTTAGCCGGATTTATGCTATAAATCAGATCGAGTATGATTCAAAGAGATTATCTATTGCGGCAGATGGAGGTGTTTTTCAAAGCGCTTGATGAGAGATTCAGAGGAAAGAATAAGAATGAATACGAAGATATATCTGTTATTTTAAATGAATTTTATTCTACCTATTTTCATATCGACCGGGAAAAAATAACAGGGGAGGGAGAACAAATTATTAGTCACTGTATCTTGTATGAGCCTGTGGAAAAAGCGGAGATGCTTTCCGAATTGATATTTAAAGATGCTGTTTTTACAGTAGATACTCGTCGGAAAAATTATCTATTCCGATTGGTATTAAAGCTATACGACTCTATCGAATGCAGGTCGAAAACCTATTCTTCTCAAAGAGAAAAAAAGAGAAGGGAGATAACCGATTTTTTATCGGGTAATTGAATATAAATTTGTAAGATTTTTGCGTTTTATAGGTAATTGTTATGGGATCATTGGTCGCTTGGGGATATTGGGGATTATTTATCGGCTCGTTTTTAGCATCGACAATCATTCCGATGAGTGCGGATCTCTTATTGGTAGGGGTACTTTCCTTGGGAGGGAATACATGGATTTGTTTGATAATTGCCACTATCGGAAATTGGTTGGGAGGCTTGACCTCCTATTGGCTGGGATGGCTTGGACGTTGGGACTGGCTCGAGCGCTGGTTAAAAGTGAAGCGAGAGCAATTGGAGAGACAGAAGGAAAAGATTGATCGATACGGGGTTTGGCTGGCTTTGTTCACTTGGCTTCCCCTTGTGGGAGATCTTTTTGCCATCGCTCTCGGTTTTTATCGCGTGAGCCCTAAAATGTCGGCTCTATATATGTTGGTCGGCCGTTTTGTCCGTTTTCTTGTTTGGACACTTTTGTATATTCGGTATGCCGATCGGTTTGTCGAATGGATCCGATGATATAACATACTTTGTTCGCTTGCGTTATAAGTGAAAAAGGTATTTTCATGGATTCACTTCTTGATTTAGGATATTTGGGTTTATTTATCGGTTCGTTTATTTCGGCCACTGTAATTCCGATGGGAGCGGATGCCTTATTGTTGGGGATGTTGGCAGCCGGGGGAAAACCTGTATGGTGTTTAGCCATCGCAACAACGGGGAATTGGTTAGGTGGGACGTTGACCTATTGGTTGGGATATGCCGGAAAATGGACGTGGATACAGCGTTGGTTTAAAGTGACACCCGAAAAATTGAAACGGCAGAAAAACAGAATTGAAAAATACAAAAGCGTTATGGCTCTTTTGGTATGGGTTCCTGTTTTGGGGGATCTTTTCGCGTTGGCTCTTGGTTTTTATCGTATTAATGCCGTGAAATCATTTATTTTTATGTTTTTCGGAAGGTTGATACGATTTTTGTTTTGGTTGGTGTTATACTTACTTTGGACGGATAAATTCGTAAAGTTTATTTCCCATTTGTAGGATATATCGATACCCGTGGAATCGGTTGGTGCGATCCGGAAATAAAAAAACGCCCGTACTGATTTCGACGTACGGGCGGTTTATTGATATCTTTTTCAGTTTTCGACACGGATCATCTTGTAATGATGGGATTCCTCTGCCGGTAAGATAAATCCGCTGAAATGGTGTGTCTGCGGAACACTATTGATACCGTTGGCATTCACGCCGGTTGTTCCTTCGCTGACGGTGATACTGGCAGCATTACTGTCTTTGGTCAGGATGACGGTTACCTCTGCGGCAAAAGGATGATTGACGTAAAATTTGTAAATCCAGTTTCCTCTTTTATCTTGTTTCTTTTCAACTTTTTTTATCGGTCCGTCTTTGATGAGCTCTATATAACTATCGCTTTCACCATACGCTAAATTAGCGACTAACCTTTTTCCGGATGAACCGACGACATTAGGACGATTCCGTAGGGTCAAACGTTTACCCTGGGAGTTGTACACCTCTTTGGTCTCGAAAGCCCAGTCATTGGCTTCCAACGCTTTTAAAGCTTTGTCATGTGCTATTTTAGCCTGTTCTGCTTCTGCTGCCTTTTTTTCCGCTCTGATTTCACGTTTGCTCTTTTTCTGAGTTTGCGCTTCTGCCATTGTCGGTATTAGTACTGCAATGGCCATTAAAATAAAAAATAGTTTTTTCATAATCATTGGTTTATAATTACACATATATCGTTACCAGCTTCCGCTGGCACCGCCTCCTCCAAAGGAACCACCTCCGAATCCACCAAAGGAGCCATTTCCGCTGCTGAATGAGCCGAAACCTCCGCTATTGCTCCCGAATGGAATACCTCCGATAAAAAACGGACCGGAGGAGTGTCCGGGAGAAAATCCTTTACGCCGCCGAATAAAAAGAAACAAAATAATAAAGAAGAAAAGGGGAATAAATACCAAAAGCGAACCTTCCGATTGCTGTTCGTACTCTTCCGCTGTAAATTCTCCTTTTGTCAGATCCATCAATACATTGGTTGCTTTGTTTATCCCTATGTAATAATTCCCTTGCTGAAAAGAGGGAATTATTTCGTTTCGGATGATACGAGAAGCTGTAATATCCGGAATAACACCTTCCAATCCGTAACCGACGGATAAGGCGACTTCTCCTTTTTCATTTCCTTTTTTAGGTTTGATCAGAATCAATATTCCATTGTCTTTCCCCTTTTGGCCGATACCCCATTTTTCGGCCAAACGAGCCGCGTAATCGTTGATGTCGTATCCATCCAACGAAGAGACCGTTACCACGGCGATCTGGGTTGACGAAGTTTTATTGAAATGGGATAATTTTTCTTCTAAAGAAGAGATCTCTTTTTTGTTGAATAATTCCGTATAATCATTCACCAGCCTTTTGGGTTGCATCGGCTCCGGAAATTTTTGGCTGTAACCGGATACGCTGATTAGGCTAAATATGAATAATATAATGAGTTTCTGGATGTTCATGTTATAATTCATTTTACTTTTCGGATGGATTGAATGAAATGTCATCGGGTAGTTCATTAACGTCGTCTTGCCGGTAGGGAAAAAATTCCTGTAATTGTTTTCCGGCCTGAATGACGGCTTCGCAAATTCCCTCCGTAATATATCCCTGTTTAAATTTTTCAATCATACGGTTTTTCAATTCGTCCCAATACTTGTCGGGAACTTTGGCATTGATCCCGGCATCTCCTAATATAGCCATTTTTTTATCGACCAAGGCGATATAGAACAAAATTCCATTACGAAGGGCTGTTTTTTGCATTTTTAAATTGGCGAACACATCCGCAGCGCGATCCAGAATTTCTTTTGGGCAGTGGTTCTCGATATGAATGCGAATTTCTCCGGATGTATTTTTCTCCGCTTCCCTAATAGCTGCTACCATCTTATCTTTTTGTTCTTCCGTGAAATATTTTTCTGGAGACATAATAACAGGATTGAGATTAGATGTTAGAATTTAACTTCCGGGGCTTTTTCGGCACCGCTTGAGGCTTCGAAATAAGGTTTAGGCATAAAACCGAACATCCCGGCCAAAATATTTTTGGGAAAAGAACGGATGTATGCGTTATATCCCTTTACCTCTTCATTGAATTTACGTCTTTCCACGGCAATACGGTTTTCTGTTCCTTCCAATTGGGCTTGGAGATCTCTGAAATTCTCATTTGCCTTTAAATCAGGATATTGTTCGGATATGGCCATCAAACGGGATAGGGCAGAGGATAATTCTCCTTGCATATTGTTGAATTTCTGTAAGGTTTTTTCATCCAGCTGATCGAAATTGATTCGCATTTGAGTGGCTTTCGCCCGGGCATCTGTTACCTGTGTTAAGGTGTTTTGTTCGTGTTCCGCGTATCCTTTTACCGTGTTTACCAAATTGGGGATGAGATCCGCTCGCCTTTGGTATTGGTTCTCAACATTAGACCATTGGGAGGATATGGTTTCACTTCTGGTTACCATTTGGTTATAGCTTCCTTGAAACCATGCAAAAATGCCGATAGCAATGATGGCTATTATGGCTAATACGATATAACTTTTTTTCATTTTTGTTTCTGTTTTATGTAAAACTAATAGATCGTTTTTACAAAGATAAAATAAAAATTCAAACTAAAAAACGAGGCCGCAGCAATGCGGCCTCGTTTTTAGCGGGACTTGTACTCGTCATTTTACCAAATTCATTGTATCTGTAGCAATTACCAATTCTTCATCGGTGGTAATACTCATAACGATTACTTTTGAATGAGGTTTTGTCAATATTATATCTTTGCCGCGAACACCGTCATTCGCCTTGGAATCGAAATCTATTCCCATGTATTCCATATGGGCGCATACCTGTTGACGCACCTCACAATCATTTTCTCCTATACCTCCGGTAAATATGATCAAATCAGCCCCGTTCAGTACGGCTGCATAACTACCCACGTATTTTTTTACATCGTGAGCTAAAATGTCTAAGGCCAAACGGGCTTGAGAATTTCCTTTTGCTGCCGCGGCTTGTAACTCTCTACAATCGGAAGAAACTTCGGAAACTCCCATCAGTCCCGATTTTTTGTTGATCAGATCGTTGGCTTGCGGGATGTTTAACCCCTCCTTCTCACAGATAAAAAGCAAAGCACCCAGGTCCAGATCTCCTGTACGGGTTCCCATGATGACACCCGCGTTCGGGGTAAATCCCATGGAGGTGTCTACCGATTTGCCATGGTCGATAGCCGTAATGGACGAACCGTTTCCGAGGTGACAGGTAATGATCTTCTTTTCGCTTATGTCCCAACCCAATATTTTACAGGCTTTTTCTGCAACGAATTTGTGTGAGGTCCCGTGAAAACCGTACCGACGGATTCCGTATTGTTCGTAATATTTATAGGGTAATCCGTATACGTAGGCTTCCTTGGGAAGAGTTTGATGGAAAGAGGTATCGAAAACAGCGACTTGAGGAACTCCGGGAAGCAGTTGTTCCATAGTCTCTATCCCTTTTAGGTTAGCCGGGTTATGAAGCGGTGCCAACTCGCAACAAGCGGCGATTTTTTTCTTTACATCGTCGTCGACCAATACGCTCTGGGAAAAATATTCTCCCCCGTGAGCTACTCGGTGTCCGACAGCGTTTATATCGTTTAAAGATTCGATTACGCCATAAGTCGGGTCGACAAGAGCTTTTAAGATAAGATTGATACCTGTGATGTGGTCCTTTATGGACTCCTCTATCTCGTATTTGTCCTTTCCTGAAGGTTTATGGGTGAAGTTCCCTTTCGGGAGACCGATTTTCTCAACCAATCCTTTGGCTAATACAACCGGTTCTTCTTTCATATCTAATATCTGATATTTGATGGATGAACTTCCGCAATTTAAAACTAATATATTCATGACATTCGGTTTTACGTGGGGTGAATTATTTACTTGCGGCTTGGTTTACGGTAATGGCGACTAAATTTACGATATCACTAACGGAACATCCCCGCGACAGGTCGTTAATCGGAGCTGCCATTCCCTGAAGTACTGGACCTACGGCCTCTATGCCGGCAATGCGTTGTACTAATTTATAGCTGATATTGCCTACTTCCAAACTGGGGAAGATTAAGACATTGGCTTTTCCGGCAACGGGACTACCCGGAGCCTTGCTGGAACCCACGGAAGGAACCAAAGCGGCGTCAGCCTGCATTTCGCCGTCGATCATTATGTCAGGAGCCATCTGTTTGGCTAATTCGGTTGCTTTTATCACTTTATCAACCAATTCGTTTTTTGCGGAACCTTTCGTTGAGAAACTTAACATGGCTACTCGCGGTTCTATTTTGGCAATGGCTTTAGCCGTACCTGCTGTAGCTACGGCGATTTGAGCCAACTCTTCGGCCGTCGGATTCGGAAGTACGGCACAATCCGCACATACGATTAACCCGTTTTCACCGTATTCCGGTTTATCGGTTAACAGGAGGAATGCCCCCGATACTACGGATATACCCGGCAATGTTTTTACGATTTGCAAAGCAGGCCTTAGTACGTCGCCTGTCGCATTTTTGGCTCCGGCAACCTCTCCGTCCGCATCCCCGTTCTTAATCATCAAAGTCGCTAAATAGAGCGGATTGGTTACTAATTTAAGAGCCTCTTCCTTGGTCATGCCCTTACTTTTGCGTAATTCGACAAGCATATCCGCGTAAACTTCTTTTTTCGGATGATTTTCAGGATCGATGATGGTAGCTTTCCCGATGTTTTTCAGTTCAAATTTATCTGCCAGCGTTTGTATTTCTGCCGGTTTACCGATTAAAATAATCTGAGCAATTCCTTCGTTCAGAAGAATATCAGCAGCCTTTAGCGTACGCTCCTCCGTCCCTTCCGGGAGTACAATTCTTTTGTTGTACTTTTTCGCGTTTTCTTTGATTTGTTCAAGAAGGTTCATAAGTATCTTTTTTATGATAAGTTGTTGTTCATTTCTTTCGCGAAAGTAGAAATAATTTAATCAATAACGTAACTTTTTGTAAGCTATTGTTCGCAATTTTCAAGAATATTGTCAAGCAGAGATTGCAAAAATCGCAGAATCATTCCTGGAGCAATTTAAAACGAATCCTTAATCTTTGGTTTTCCATATCGTAAGAAATGATTTTAAAAATACCGATTTCGGCTGTATTAGCCACGTGCCGGCCGATGCAGGCACACGTATCGTAACTGCCTATGCGTACGATACGTAGGGTTTGACTGACGTTCTCGGGTAATTTGCTGAGATCAATCTCTTCCGGAACATGATCTTTATCTACAAATTCTGCGGTTACCGGTAAATGCATACCGATGACTTCATTGACTTTACGTTCGACTTCGGCCATTTGTTCTTCCGAGGGAGACGCGGATAAATAATAATCACATTTGGATTTTTTCTTTTCAATGTGCGTGTTTTTAGATCTTTCGCAACCGAATATCCGGACCATCGTTTGATTCAATATATGTTCTGCCGTATGCATGGGAGGATGTTCTTGTTTATTATGATCGTTGAGTTGAAGTTGTTGTTCCATATTATCTAAATTTTTACGAGAATGAATCCATTGGAATGACAAATTTAATATTATTTCCCGGTAAAGGATAAATTTATTTATGTAGAAAGAAGGTTTCAATAGAGTTTCTCGGAAAGTATAAAACCGGGGTACCAGAATTTTCATTTTTCAATTAATTGACTACTTTTGTCTTCCGTTAGGGTAAAAAAGAGTAACGGGTTTACTTCATGATGCCTAAGGTTTAATTTAGTTTTAAAAAAGCTATTGATATGAGATTATTAGAAGGAAAAACGGCCATTATTACCGGAGCTTCAAGAGGTATCGGTAAAGCTGTGGCATTAGAATTTGCTAAACAAGGTGCGAACATTGCTTTTACTGATTTGAGATACGATGAGATTGCTCAGGAAACGGAGAGAGAGATTGCCGCTTTGGGGGTAAAAGCGAAAATGTATGCTTCTAATGCTGCCGATTTCGCCGCAACAGCGGCAACGGTGGAAGAGATTGCCAAGGAATTCGGACGCATCGATATTTTGGTGAATAATGCAGGAATAACAAAAGATACGTTGTTGATGAGAATGAGTGAAGAACAATGGGATGCTGTTATGAATGTAAATTTGAAGTCTGTTTTCAATTTTACAAAAACGGTTTCGGCAATCATGTTGAGACAGAAATCCGGTTCCATTATCAGTATGAGCTCTGTTGTCGGTGTTAGTGGAAATGCCGGACAAGCTAATTATGCTGCCTCTAAAGCCGGAATTATCGGTTTTACCAAGAGTGTTGCCAAAGAGTTGGGGTCCCGGAATATTAGAGCCAACGCGGTTGCTCCCGGTTTTATTATTACCGATATGACAGCGAAATTGTCGGAGGAAGTGAGAAACGAATGGGCTCAAAAAATTCCGTTAAAAAGAGGTGGTACGCCTGAAGATATTGCGAAGGTATGCGTATTTTTAGCTTCAGATCTCTCTGCTTACGTTACGGGACAAACCATTCATGTATGCGGCGGTATGAACATGTAATTTCAGATAGTGAAAAATTTAAATGCCTGATCTTCGGATCGGGCATTTTGTTTTGATTGAAGGTCAAATTTTGTACGTGATTTGATCTGAATTCTTGTTTGCTTTCAAATATCTCCTTATCTTTACATGAAATGATTATGGCTTACTTTTTGTTAGTTTTGAGATAACGTAAAAGAAAGTAATATGTATGATAAAAGAGGTAAGATAGTAGATCGATGCGTACGGGGGACTTTATTGTTTCTCGTGTTTTCTTGTTTAATTTCTTGTGCGGGTTATCGTTTACTCGATATCGACGTTTTAGAACCTGCAGACCGAGAGTTGAAACAAGGAGATATCAAAATTCTTTTTTTAGACCGTAAGTTGATATATCAATCCGATTCGACGGCGTTTCGGGAGTTGAAAAATCTGTCGGGATTGACCCGGGGGGATTTGGTGGAATGTTTTTACGACGGTTTTCAGGCTGGTATTCACAATAGTGCTAAAAAAGTAGTGTTGGGGCGTGCCGTCGGATTGAATAGCAAATACATGAGAGATACCATTACTCCCGCACCGTTGACTCTTTCAGAGTTGCAAACCGTTAACAAGGGGGTATACTCTTATGTCCTGGGGATAGAATCTTGTGTGTTTCGCTTGTACGATAGATATAATGCAGTGGTAGACAATGCGTTGTTTTTAAGATTGTACGATACGGAGAGTAATCAACCTATAGATACCATGTATTCCAATGTATTGAGATCCGCTATAACTGCCGGGGAAGATATAAATGCGATATGCGATTTCTATTATCAGTTGGGGCTGGATTACGCCAAACATCTGGTTCCGACCTGGCAGCCAGAAAAAAGGAGAATCTATATGAGTAATAATGCCTTGAAATTGGGATATTATTTTTTGAAAGATGAAAAGTACGATCAGGCCTATGAAATATGGAATGCGGCATTGAATATGAGACCGCTCGTGGCAGTGAAGGCTACTGTAAATATCGCTTGGTTGTATGAGCGGCAAGGTAATTTTCAGGGAGCGATCGATCTGTTGGAGGCGGCTTTAAGACATATGGAAAAATCCAACGTGAAAAATAATAATCTATCGGAATACATAGAGCATTATATTCAAATACTGAATCAAAGAATAAAAGACGATCGCAAATTATTAAATCAGTTATAAAAGCATTTTATATGGAGAATTTTAATTATTATAATCCGGTAAAAATTCTTTTTGGTAAAGGGAAGATTAGTGAGATTGGAAAATTAATCCCCAAGGGATTTAAAGTAATGATCACTTATGGTGGTGGCAGTATTAAAAAGAATGGCGTGTACGATCAAGTTATGTCCGCACTTGAAGATTTTCATGTAATCGAATTCGGCGGAATTGAGCCGAATCCGCATTATGAAACTCTGATGAAAGCGGTGGAGATTGCCAAGAATGAGAACGTGGGTTTTTTGTTGGCTGTTGGAGGAGGATCGGTGATAGACGGTACGAAGTTTATTGCAGCGGCTTCTTGTTTTGAAGGTGAAGACAAGTGGGACATTCTGGCTAAGATGGCTCCCGTTCATGCGGCTTTGCCCTTGGCTACGGTTTTAACCTTACCGGCTACGGGATCCGAGATGAATAGCGGGGCTGTAATTACCCGGCAAGAGACAGAAGAAAAATTGGCTTTTAGATCTCGTCATGTATTCCCGAAATTTTCCGTGTTAGATCCGACGGTTACTTTCTCCTTACCGAAGCATCAGATTGCCAATGGGGTAGTGGATGCTTTCGTGCATGTGATGGAACAATATTATACAACGACTCAGGATGTTGAAATTCAAGACCGTTTCTCGGAAGGAATATTGAAAACGTTAATCGCTCTCGGTCCCCAAATGATCGCAGCAGAACAACCGGATTATCAAACCCGGGCTAATTTTATGTGGGCGGCAACCATGGCGTTGAACGGATTGATCGCTTGCGGGGTAACGGAGGATTGGTCGACGCACCATATCGGTCATGAGCTGACGGCGTTTCATGGATTGGACCATGCGGTGACCTTGGCCATTGTTCTGCCGGGTGTAATGAAAGCCACGAAGATGTTGCGCCACGATAAATTGCTTCAATATGCACAACGGGTTTGGGATTTGGATATTTCACAGCCGGGGGCTGCCGATCAGGCTATTGCGAAAACAGAACAGTTTTTCAATGACATGGGAATCAAAACCCGTTTGTCGGATTATGGTATAGGTATTGATACCATTGATCGTATCGAGAAACGTTTCCGGGATCGGGGAGAGTTTGCATTGGGAGGAATTGACGATGTGAACGTGGATAACGTGAGAGTCATTTTAACATCCAGATTATAAGAGAAGAAGGTGTCTGGCAAAAGCCAGACACCTTCTTTTTAATTTCCATTTTAATGTCCAAATTGAAAATATACAGGGCTTCTGCCGGAGCAGGAAAGACTTTTGCCCTGACCATGGAATATTTTAAGATAGTCTTTGCTTCTCCTTTAGAATATAAGAATGTTCTGGCCGTGACGTTCACGAATAAGGCGACGGAAGAGATGAAATCCCGTATTATTCGGGAATTGAATAAATTGGCAGAGGGTGAAAAAAGTGATTACAATGAGGCTTTAAAATCGAATTTACGTTTATCCGATGAACAAGTTAAGGAGCGGGCTATCGTATTGCGTACATTGATTCTGCACGATTACGGTCGATTGTCCGTAACTACCATCGACCGTTTTTTTCAACGGATCATTAAGGCATTTACGAAGGAATTGGGGATATTTCCCGGGTATAACGTGGAGTTGGATAGTGATTACGTGCTATTGAGGGCGGTCGACCAGATCATGCAACGGATGAACGAGGATAAGGAATTGAGGGTTTGGATTACCGAGTTGATGAACAATAGCGTGGAAGAGGCTAAATCGTGGAGTGTGAAAGGGAAGATTGCGGAGTTGGGAAAAGAATTGTTCGGGGAGAATTACATGTTGTTCGATAAGGCCGTTCAACAAAAATTCGGTAATCGGGATTTTTTGAAAGCTTATCAGTCGTTTTTGCGGGGTATTGTGAAACGTTTCGAAAAACGATTGGAAGAGTATGGTAAGAGGGCATGTCATTTGATTGAAACAAATAATTTGCGGGTAGAAGATTTTAAAAATGGGAAACGAGGAGTCGTTAACTATTTTTATAAACTAAGAGACAAAAATTTAAACGGTATAACGGATTCGACCCGAAACGCTCTCGATAATCCCGATGCATGGATCGCTAAAAAACAGCATCCGGAAATTCGAACCCAAATAGAGAACCTTTATCCTACCCTAAATAGCTGGTTGGGGGAGAGCATTCAATTCTACGACGAAGAGGTGGTGGATTATCATTCTGCCAGATTGTTACTCGATAATTTGTACCAGTTGGGTATATTGAATGATTTGTATCGGGAGATCCGAGCCTATTGTGAGGAAAAAGGCCTTATGTTACTGAGTGATACTACCCGTATCTTAAACGTGCTGATTGCTGCTAACGATACCTCTTTTCTATTCGAGAAAATAGGAAATTTCTATAAACACGTCATGATTGACGAATTTCAGGATACCTCGGCCATGCAATGGTCCAATTTCCGGCCGTTAATTGTAAATACGTTGTCAGAAGGAGGAAAGGCGTTGGTGGTAGGGGATGTAAAACAGAGTATTTACCGATGGAGAAACGGCGATTGGCGTTTGTTGTCCTCCGGTGTGGAAAAAGATTTTAAAACGTTTGGGATTTGCGATGAGATTTTGGAGCATAATTGGCGAAGTGCGGGAGAAATTGTAATGTTCAATAACCTGCTGTTTTCCCAGGCGGCTTTGCAATTGAAAGAGATGTATGATAAAGAGGAGGGAAAGAACGATTACTCTTTCTCGATCTTGGAGGCTTATGCCCATACGGAACAGAAAATACGCCGCGATGAACGGGGTTATATACAAATAAAATATGGAGGGGATAAACAGGAAGAGGGGAGTGCGGAAGCCATTATGGAAGCCGTCGTGGGAGTAATCCGGAATAGTATGGGGAGAGGGGAGGAATTGAAGAATAGCGTGATTCTTGTAAGAAACGGTAAGGAAGGGGCTTTTGTAGCCGATTATATTATTGAGTATAATCGTCTGCACCCGGCTGCACCTATTCCTTTTATTTCGAATGATTCTTTATACGTGGCGGCTTCTCCGTATGTCGTTTTGATTATTAGTGTATTAAAATACATAATGACTCCTTATGACTTGGTAAACCGGGCCGTTTTGTCGTACCACTATTTTACTTATGTCAGAAACGAAAATTGGGATGATCAGGATACGCGGTTTAAGGCAGTCGCTTCAGAAGAGACCTTCATGACCTCTTTGGGTATTCCTTTTTTGCAGGAGATAAATCGAGAGACGACCGGGTCTTTGTATGAAATGGTAGAGGCTATTATTGCGGCAATGAAACTGAGGGACCGGGTAGATGAATTGCCTTATTTAATTGCTTTTCAGGATATTATATTCGAATATGAAGAGAACAATACGAGCAGCATACCCGTATTCTTGGAATGGTGGGAAAAAGAGAAGGATAAAAAGGTTCTCTCAACTTCGGAAGAGACCAATTCTGTTCGGATATTAACCATTCATAAGTCCAAGGGATTGGAATTTGATACCGTGATCATTCCCTTCTGTAACTGGGATTTGGACGATATGAGACATGCCCGTCGCCTTTGGTGCGATAACAAGGAGGAGGGGTTTAAAGATTTGGAATATGCTCCACTGAATTACTCTTCAAAGTTATCGGACAGCCATTTTAAAGAGGCTTATTTGGAAGAGCATATGAAGACCTATATCGATAATTTAAATCTTTTATATGTCGCTTTGACGAGAGCAAAGAGAGCCTTGCATGTTTTCCCTTATGCGCCTAAAATCAGTAAGGAAGGGCGACCGGCTGATATTGGATCTTTTTTGTATCAAGTGTTGGAAAGACTGGAATCAACTCGTTTATTATCCGGATGGAACAGCGGGGAAAAACAGTTAAGTATAGGGGAATACGGTATTTTGAAGGAAGGAAGGAAAGAGACGGTAGATAACAGGATTACGTTAAAAGAGTATCCGGTTTTCGATTTGAAAGATCGTGTCCGGGTACGTTATAAATACGAAGATTACACGGATATTGAAGAGAAGGGAAATTCGGCGGTAGACGAAGGAAAATTGTTTCACGAACTTTTCTGTCGTATCGAAAAAACGACAGATATAGAACGGGCGGTAAATGAGGTATATCGTACCGGTTTAATACATTATAATGAAAAGGAGATGTACCGAAAAAAATTAGTCGATTATTTGGATAATGTTCCTGTGGCTTCTTGGTTTGACGGCAGTTATCGCGTCATTACCGAACGGGATATCCTTTTTACGAACGCGGGAAGAGCTCGGCCCGACCGGGTTATGTTTGACGGGAATAAGGTCGTTATCGTAGATTACAAGTTCGGATACAAAGAGGAGGAGGAGTACAGTAAGCAAATGGGATTCTATTGTAAAATACTGAGACAAATGGGGTATAAGGAGGTGAAAGGATATATTTGGTATGTAAACATGAATAAAATATATCCTGTCGGGTCCGGCACTCAATTGCAGTTGGATTTTTAGTAGCTGTCTACGGTGCTGATTTGATCCGTGTTTTTTCGAATTTTGGGACGAATGATCGGGTCTGCTGGATGTCCGATAGGGATGATCAATTCTACTCTTTTATACGAAGGGATATGTAGTAAATCCTTTATCTTTTTTTCATTAAACCATCCCATGATGCAAGTTCCCAATCCTTCAACGGTAGCTTGAAGGCAAAATTGTATTGCCGCAATGCCGTTGTCGATTAAGGTAAAATCCTTATTCTTTAATGTTTGACCGATACGGGAAGAGAGATTTGCTTTTTCTCTAACCATGACGACGATAACAGGGGCCTGTTTGGTAAAATGATTCATGGGAAGAATTCCTCCCGATGTGGCGTCCGCTACCTTATTCTTTAATTCAGGGTCTTTGACGATGACAAACTTCCACGGTTGGGCGTTGCAGGCTGAAGGAGCCAGGCGGGCGGCTTCGATGCACCTCGATAAACTCTCTTGAGATACGGGTTCGCTGGAGTATCCTCTGACACTTTGTCGTTGTAAAAAGAGATTTAATAATTCCTGTGGTTCCATATATTCAAAAATAGAGGGTACTGGAACGGTACCCTTATCGGTTATTATTTTTTGTGTTTATACCATTCTAAGTTTTCTGTCCCGTTTGAAGTTGCCCATCGGGTATACTGCGGGAATGCTTCATCGATACGTTGTCCTTCTTTAGGAAAATCAAAAGAAGTTCCCACGATATGAATGGCAAACGGGAAATAGTTGTTGGATATGAAGTAGAGTCCTTTTGCCGGTTCGGAAAGATCATGCCCGTAATGCAGAAGGCTCATATCCATTAAATCCGTAGGCTTGTGATTAGGCAGATGTACCTCGCGGCCTCGTTGCTTATTGGACTCGACGATAATAAAAGGATTATAAGGTGGTAAACCTAACTCGCTGGATTTCATACCGCCTAAAGTCGTCTCTACGGTAAAAACCATGTCTTTTCCTGTTTTAACCACGTCTTCCGCATCGTCAAACAGAATGATCGTTGCCTTTGTTTGGTTGTTCTCCAGCCCTTTGCTATTCAAACTGAAACGGGTAGGAATCGTGTAGTCTGACGTTATATTCATTGATCGAATCATGCTGCTGCTGGTTTCGTATTGGTAAGCAAAACCATTTGTGTACTGGGCTCCGTTATTCTTTAACGTCCATACGTCTTTTACTTTAACGATTAAATTTCGGGCGTTCAGATAGTGAATGGTATTGTATTCCATCACGACGTCGTTCATGTCATAGTCTCCCTGGTAAGGCCATATATCCTCGAAAGCAACCGTTCCGTTGTATTTTATGGTGTAAGCTAATAGAGGATCGTCCGGAAATTCGTCATCTACGTCCGGAACACCATCCCCATCGCTATCCGTCAAATCTTTTCCGTCCGGAATGTTGTCGTCGTTGTATTCCACGTACGATGGATCGGCCTCTATGTAGAAAATAAAGTCACGGTAGTCTGCCTGATGGAAGTTTTTATCCTCGAAACCGATATAACGGATTTTCGTGTTGGGATCCCGGACGATCACGTTGTGTTTTCGCTGTAAATCGTTGAGTTCCGTATTGGAATAGGCATATACTTTCCAGGTATCCGGTTGGGATATGGCATAGGATGTGGAATTGAAACCTCCGACTAAAATAAACCATCCGATGGTTATTCCTTTTGGAAATTGGTCTATCCAGCTTTGGGTGGCTTCGTCCCAATATTTTAACCGAACGTTGTCTCCCAATTGTAAACCGGCTTTCGGGGCAAAAGTAGCGTTCGGGAATAACACGATTTTTTGAATATCTTCAACGGAACGGGGTGGTTTTTGAGAATCGTAATAATAATATCCCATCGTATTAGTTACCGTATTGCCGCTATTGTGTACAACGACTAAATCGATAATGGCTCCGTCTTTAACGATATTGATATTGGCTTCCCCGCTTTCTGCAATATAATTATCGACATTATCGCTTTTCGTGCCTAAACTTGAATTCACCATCTTTAGTCCGTCTGACGATACATTTTTGGGAGCGCCTAAATAATTCGGAACACCTTTAACATTCCATTTGCCGTCGTTTACTATTTTCAATTCGCTTGGACGGGTAGAGTAGATATAATCCGTTTCTCCTGTCCGCGAACTAACGGACTTGGATTTTACTTGTGTACCATCGATGGAATATTTTATTACAGAAGGAACACCTAAAGCATCAGTGTATAGGTATACTTCTTTAATAGATGCAGGGATCTGTACTAATTCCGAATAATTTCCGTCATTGTCCGTGATTCCTTTGAATAAGGTTTTTAAACCTTCTTTTTTCACGGGTTCATCATTTACGATCTCAATCGGATCTTCCGCGTAAGCTTCGAACGCTAACGCGTACCCTTCGGGAACACTATAATTTACATTTGCAGTAATGTTGTTTGCCGTACGGTAGTCAAACGCGTTTCCATCTCCCGGAGGAGGGGTCTTCGACATGTCTTTATCCGTACAGCCTATAAGTATAGCGATAAAAACAATAATTCCTGTGCTTACAATTTTGGTTTTCATTTTAGTATCTATTTAGGTCACATTTTGCAAATGTAATGAATTAATTTTCAGTTGCAAATAAATGGATTGAATACTGTTATTAATAATAATTATCAAAACGTAGATAATGTATATTTTTTCTAAATAAAAAAAGAGAACCCTTTGAATGGGTTCTCTTTATCGTAGCGGGAGCCTGACTCGAACAGACGACCTTTGGGTTATGAGCCCAACGAGCTACCAACTGCTCCATCCCGCAATATAAGCCAAAACAACTTTTTCTGTTTTGCGAGTGCAAAGATAGTTATTTGTTTTTACTAATCCAAATATTCGGGTAAATAAATCAGTCATTATATAAACTTCCCTATGTTTTCCTATCTTTGCAGAAAGATCGGTTTATGGAAACATTCATAAAGAAAAGGAGAGGGGTATCCGCTTTTGGGGGATACGTTTAATTTTTCCGCCATTCGCGTTCCGTTCGAAGTTGAAACGGTTACAATAAATTTGTTATCGAGAAAAACAAGTAAAAGGTATACATAAACAACAAGAATATGATGAATTTGATTAGAATAACAAGTCCTGACGATCGGAATCTGGATCGTTTGATTCCTCTCTACGAGGATGCTTTTCCGGCGGAAGAGAGAAGAGACATAGGGCAATTGAGACGGATGATAAAAGAGAAATCCGATATGTATTTTAGTGTCGTTGAATGTGACGGAGAGTTGTGCGGTTTTTTCGTGTACTGGGATATGAAGGATTTTTATTATTTAGAGCACCTTGCGGTATATCCATCCATGCGCAACAAGAAGATCGGGCAACAGGTTCTAAATTACGTGGCTGATCATCTGAAAGGGATTCGGTTATTGGAAGTCGAGCCGATGCAAGACGAGATGACTACCCGGCGTGTCCGTTACTATCAGCGGAACGGGTATCAGGTTCTGGAGGAGGAATATATACAGCCTTCTTACGACGGAGTCCGGGATTCTTGTCCGCTTTGGATTATGGGAAACCAACATTCCGAACGTTTACCCGAGTTTATAGAGACCATAAAACGGAAGGTGTATACCGATAATTACGGTTTAATAGAGAAATAAACAGCTGTAAAGGATCCGACGAGTAGACGGTTCAAACAAACTGGCTAATATTAAAAACCGTTCGAAAGAGAATTTCGAACGGTTTTTATTTAGTAGCGGGAGCCTGACTCGAACAGACGACCTTTGGGTTATGAGCCCAACGAGCTACCAACTGCTCCATCCCGCAATATGTGCTAAAACAACTTTCCTTGCTTTGCGAGTGCAAAGATAATGCTATATTCGGAATATACAAAGATTTTTTTGTTTTTGCGATATGTCCGGTAATTAAATAGAGAACGGGGATTTTACGATCCCCGTTCTTGTTTAATTTTTTGTGAAATTATCTCTTTAACATTTCGCATACTTCGTTATATACGTTTTCTCCGGTGAATCCGAATTTTTCATCCAATACTTTCGCCGGGGCCGAATAACCGAAATGATTTACTCCGTGGATTCGTCCGTTTATTCCGACAAGTCCTTCCAACGTGACGGGAAGACCGGCTGTCAAACCGTATTTGGGCTTATTGGCCGGGATAACTTCTTCTTGGTATGTTGAGGATTGCTCGCGGAATAATCCTTCGGAAATAACGGATACCACTTGAGAAGATATGCCTTTACGTTCTTTTAATAGTTGTGCACCTTCCAGTAAGGTAGATACTTCCGAACCGGAAGCGATCAATACGATATCGACATTCTCCGCGTTTTTGGTTACCACGTATGCTCCTTTTTCTGCTTGTAAGGCTTCATCGAATCCTCCCGGCAGGTCTTTGATATTTTGCCGGGACAGGATCAGTGCGGTAGGGGTGGAGGTGTTTTCCATGGCCATTTTCCACGCGACGGAAGTTTCGGCGGCATCCGCCGGACGAAGGGCCAACAGGCTCATTTTGCCGGAGTGATTATGAAGTTTCTCCATTAACCGGAGCTGTGCTTCATGCTCGATAGGTTGGTGAGTCGGTCCGTCTTCCCCCACGCGGAATGCATCGTGCGACCAGATGAATTTTACGGGGATCTCCATCAACGCGGCTAAACGAACAGCCGGTTTCATGTAGTCGGAAAACACGAAGAACGTACCGCAAGCTACGAATATACCACCATGTAAGGCAATCCCGTTACAGATAACAGCCATGGTTAATTCGGCAACTCCGGCTTGGAAGAAAGCTCCGCTGAAGTCTCCTTTTATCAGATTTCGGGCTCCGCCTTTGATGAATCCGTCTGTTTTATCGGAATTGCTTAAATCGGCAGAGCTGACGATCATGTTTTCAACCTGTTTGGCTAATTCGACTAATACGTCGGCCGATGCGGCACGGGTAGCAATTCCAGGCTTGTGTACGATGGATTTATAGTCGATTTCGGGAGCTTTGCCGGATAAGAAACGATGCCATTTTGCGGCTAATTCCGGGTTGGCTTTTTCCCAAGCGGCTTGTTCTGCTTTTTTAGCCTTGGCATAAGCCCTCTTCTGTTCTAATACTTTGTTGTAAAATTCTTTAACCTCTGGGAATATAACAAACGGATGTTGTGGATCTCCTCCTAAGTTTTCAATGGTTTTCTCGATAGAGGCGCCTGCGGCGCTTAACGGTTGTCCGTGAGTGGAGACCTTGTCGGAGAAATCTTCCCCGTCAGCCCCTACGGCTCCTTTTCCCATTAATGTTTTCCCGATAATAAGGGTAGGTCGTTCCTTCTCTTCGTTGGCAGCTTTCAGAGCCTCTGTGATTTCTTTCGCATCGTTTCCGTTTACGGTAATGACATTCCAGCCCCATGCCTTGTATTTCATGGCCGTATCCTCTCTGGTCACTTCGTTGACGCGGGTCGAAAGCTGCACCTCGTTTGCGTCGTAAAACATAATCAGATTAGATAATCCCAATGTTCCGGCAATACGGCCGGCTCCTTGAGAAATTTCTTCCTGAATACCTCCGTCAGAAATAAAAGCGTAGGTTTTATGGGCCATCCATTCACCGAATCGAGCGACCAAAAATCGCTCTGCGATTGCTGCCCCCACGGCCATGGCATGTCCTTGCCCCAGGGGGCCTGAGGTGTTTTCCACTCCTCGTTTAACATCGACTTCAGGGTGTCCCGGAGTCACACTTCCCCATTGACGGAAATTTTGTAAATCTTCCATACTGTAAGTCCCCACGAGACTGAGAATGGAGTACAGCATGGGGGACATATGTCCGGGATCCAAGAAAAATCGGTCTCTGTTGGCCCAACTCATATCGTCCGGGTCAAAATTTAAAAATTGGGAGTACAAAACATTTACAAAGTCGGCTCCACCCATGGCTCCACCCGGATGGCCAGATTTAGCTTTCTCAACCATGGAGGCTGAAAGAATACGGATGTTATCCGCTGCTCGATTTAGGATTTTATCCATGCCTATATTTTTTGAGATATTGTTAAAATTTTTGCGCAAAGTTACGATTTTCCCATGGGAAAACAAGAAAATAGACAGCGGGGATTCAATAAAAATCAGGATTATATATTCATCCTGATTTTTATGTGTTTACCATTCCGAAAAGGGGTGTTTGCTTAGCATCGAATTGTAGTATTTCCGCTTTCCCGTGACCTCTTCTCCTATCCATTCCGGTTTCGGAAAAGTATCGTTTTCATCTTCCAATTCTATCTCTGCTAAAATTAAACCTTCGTTGCCCCCGTGAAATTCGTCTATTTCGTACGTGAATTTGTCCGCTTTTACGTAGTAGCGGGTTTTATTGATGATTCCGGGTTCACAGATTTGTAGTAATGCTTCGGCTTCACCGACGGATATCTCTTTTTCCCATTCAAAACGATTCGCCCCGGTAGCATTACCCTTTCCTTTTACGGTCAGGTAGGCGCGATCTCCCTTTATGCGTACCCTTACGGAGCGTTCCGGTACGGAAGACAGATATCCTTGTGTGATTTGAGTCTTATTAAATGCTTGTGATTTGAAATCTCCGTTGACTAAAAATTTGCGCTCGATTTCCCGGAACATGATTATAAATTTTTATTTTTATACATATTCTCCCACCAGGCCGGTTGACCTTTTAAGTATTTGGCAAAGTAAGATAAAATGGTATTATTCCATAGGATTCGTTGATCGTAGTCGACTACTGCATGGTCGGCATTGTTGATCAAAACCAGATCCACCTCTTTGCCCAATAGTTTCAATGCCGTATAGAATTGGATACTCTCTCCGGTGGGTACATTCACGTCGGCTGTTCCATGTAATAACAATATCGGTTTTTTCACTTTGTCCGCGTTGAATAAAGGACTCTGATCAACATATATGTCTTTTCGGTTCCAGGGAAAAGAGTAAGCAGCTGCTTGGGTGCTGTAACTGTATCCCCAATATCCTTCACCCCAGTAGCTGGATATGGACGAGATTCCGGCATGGGAGATCGCACAGGCAAATATATCGGTACGGGTTTGCAGAAGCATGGTCGTGAAACCGCCGTAGGAGGCTCCCATACAGCCTACTCTTTGAGGATCTATGAACGGATGTGCTTTTAAGAAAGCTTTCGTACACGCGATGATCTCGTCTGCCGTGATGATTCCCCAGTTGTTTTGGTGACGTGCGGAAAACTCCTGTCCGAATCCCGTGGCACCAGAGGGTTGCATAACATACACGACATACCCGTTCGCCGCGTATAAATTAAACGGCCAGCGTCCTCCGAAAGTTCTTTCGACGGGAGAGGTCCCTCCGTAATAATAGACAATCATCGGATATTTTTTACTCGGATCAAAATCGGCCGGAAGGTAATAGCGTCCGTCAATAGTGGTGCCCCTTTTGTATTGGTAATCCCAATCCTTGACTTTTCCGAAAACAATATTTTTGTACTGTTCTTCAGCCGGGTTATCCCATAATTGCGTGCTCAGATCCGTGAGATTTAAGGTATAGACACGAGTGGGGTAACTTTGATCGGAAGCCGTGTAAACAGCTAAATCACCCTGTTGCGGTAAAGAGAGTCTTTGGATGACGTCTCCCGGACAATCGATCTTTTCTATTTTACCGTTTCGGTAACGAAACAGGTGGATATAATCCGTGTCGCCCGCGATGATATAAATAGAGCCGTCTTTATGCCAATAGGAAGTAGAGACTGAAGGATTGAAGTATTTGGTAATCGGATCTACCCGGTGGGTTTCCAGATCGTAAATGAAAAGTTGGGTATCGTATTCGTTTACGATTTGTCCTTTACGAATGTTAACACCTGTATTCCCGAAAGCGTTAGCGCCTCCGCTCACCAACAGTTGCTTATCGTCGGGAGAAAACGAGCAATATATGCTGACCGGGCGGTCTTGCCATAAGGTATCGATTTGGTTCGACGGTATATCCATCAGATAAACGGATTGCTTACTATACGGATATTCGTTGTAATCCGGACGGTTTGTAGTGATGACAACCTGTTTACCGTCGTGACTGATATCCATGATTGACGTGGTTTGATTTCCCCAAGTCAGACGGGAGTGGATTCCGCTTTTGAAATCATATTTACAAAGGAAATAACGGGTACGGTAATTGGGTTGGCGGTCTTCCATACCTTCGATTTTACGCAACTCCCACTCTTTTTCGCTATAATTTTCCGATTGGTAATAAAGCAAGTAGGTTCGATCGGGAGACCATCGGTATCCTGAGATCGAGCGATCGGCTTTGATGAGGCATTCTTGGCGTCGGGTTTCAGGATCATAGGTATAAAGTGAATGTCCTTTTCCTTCCGGTATCAAAAAGGAGAGTTTATCTTGCCCCGGTACCCAAGTGATGTCGGTCGTCTCTTTTCCGTAAAAAGAGTAAATGATTTCTTTATTTGTAAGTCGATAAAGATAGGTTATTCGGCTACTCTTGCCTTTTATGATTTCCGTTTCACTTAAAAGCAAATATTTACCAGAAGGGGAGGTTTGTATGTCTCCGATACGGGTTCCGTTCAATACATCGTAAATATTTTTTCCTCTCATGGGGGAAAGGGTAAACTCTACGGGAATGTTTTTGAACTCATCTCCTGCTTTAAAGGAGGCGGAAAACAAGGTTTGCGGGGAGTTCGGGAGTACAAGACTTTTTACGATTATCGTGTGTTTGCCCGGTATCCAATTTCTGCGTATCTCTTTAGGGACGTTTTCTTCTTCCTCGTTACAGGCTTCGTAAGTAAGTACTTTTTCTCCGTCTATAAATACTTCCGCGGGAGTACTGAAATGGAAAGTCATGCTGCCATCCATCCATTCCGTGTTGGCCATATAAACGGCGTTATAGACGATCGAAGGCTTTTTTCCCCGTGAGGAGTAACGGACTTTCCCGTCAACCGCATCCGAACGTCGCCATTGAAAATCTTTTGTTCCTTGTTCGATGCCTTCCGGAACAGGAGTGAGATTTTCGACGGATAGAGTCGAGAATTCTAAAAGCGAAACGGGAGTGAAAGATTGGTTGTTCCCGTTTTTTTGATCGTGAAAAGCGGGCATTTCCACAGGAATAGGAGGGAGACTCATCCATTCCCGGATTATTTGTCCTTGCACTTGAAAGGAAAATATAACCCAAACGAAAAGGAGTAGTTTTTTCATTCTTTTTTGATTATGGTATAATTGTTTATTTGTCCTTTTAAAACAGAACAAAGTTAATCCTAAAACGTAGAATGTTTGAAAATTCTGAATAAAATTTATTATGATGTAATTTTTATCATTAATTTTGCTCTGCGTAGATAAAAGATTTATAACATTTAAAGAAGGGAAAAAATGAAAAGTATTGTATTGATAATTATGTTGGCTGTCATTGCGGCCAGTTGCGGGACAAATAAAAAGGTATATGCTCCGCCTTTCGAAGAAGAGGAAGATGTGGTAATTGAGCAAACAGTTCCTACAACACAAACGCAGGAGAAGAAGACAAACGGTAAGCCTGTTGTTTCTAAGGAAGAGAAAGTAACCATGACCCACGGCGATGTTATGAAAAAGTATAACGTTATTGTAGGAAGTTTCTCTAATGAAGACAATGCTATTAGGTTACGGAACCGTTTGATCGGTGAGGGATATAATAGTATCATTATGAAAAATGATGCCGGAATGAATCGGGTAAGTATTGCCGGTTTTGACGAAGAGGCCCCGGCAAGGGCCGAACTGATACGGGTGAGAGAGAGATATCCGGAGTTTTCGGATGCGTGGTTATTGATTACGAAAGATAACTAAAAATCTGATTGATATAAAAAAATACCGCTTATGATGTTTTTCACTTCATAAGCGGTATTTTTTTGGATTCGGCCCGTTTTTTATATTAATTCAATACCTATCGCATCGTTCGGCGCATTTTCCTTTTTATCTGTCTGTTTTTCTTCTGTTAAAAATGAGTCCTCTGTTTTTCCTTCCTCCATGCTTTCGGCTTCCGTCGGCATCTGCTCCGATTCCAAGGACTCCATAACGCTTTCTTCCACAGGCATATTATTGCCAGTCGTGTTTATGACGCACTCTTCTACCGTTGAAGTCTCGTTTTCCGGATTCCGTGTTAATATTTCCGGGTTGCTCTCCACGATATTTTCGATCTCTTCTTCACTTAAGGGCGGGTTTTCCGCTACAATCTCAGAAAAAGAGTGGTCTTCAAGAATGGTTCCGTTTTCACATCGGAAAACCCGTCCGGGAAATTTGGTGATCAGGTCGTACTGGTGGGTTGCTATGATAACCGTCTTCCCGCTGTCACAAATGTCTTTCAGCAGTTCGATCAAATGGTAGGAGGTTTCCGGATCTATATTTCCGGTCGGTTCGTCTGCCAAAATAAGGGGAGGGGCGTTTAATAAAGCCCGGGCCAATACAATACGCTGCTGCTCTCCTCCGGAGAGTTGATGCGGGAATTTATCTTTCTTATCCGGCATCTCCACCTTATCGAGGACTTCGTCTATTCGTTCCCGGATCGCTTTTTTGTCTCTCCATCCTGTTGCCCTCAATACAAATTCTAAGTTGGCATAAACATTTCTGTCCGTGAGTAATTTGAAATCCTGGAACACGATGCCGCATTTTCGTCTTAATAGGGCGATATGGGATTTTTTTATCTTGCCTAATTTGAATCCGGCAACTTCCGCTTTTCCGTACTCTAAAGGTATTTCGGCATATATTGTTTTTAATAGAGACGTTTTTCCACTACCTACTCTTCCGATGATATAAACAAATTCGCCCTCGGCAATCTCCAGGTTAACGTTCTTTAACACCGTGTTCTTTTGTTGCCGGATAGCTGCTTGCTCCAGCTTGATAATAGTTCCCATAGACATAAGCGTATCGTTTTACTATTTTTTACACCTTCGGTCGGCGGATTATAAATTTTTCAATCCTTCAATATTTTTTTTCGGGTCCGGAGAGTTAAATACGAAACTCCCCGCAACCAAAGCGTCTGCCCCGGCTTCCACAAGCCGACGTCCTGTCTCGAAATTCACACCGCCATCGACTTCTATACAGGTGGAGGATGCTGTTTCCTTTATCAGTTTTTTGAGTTTTGTAACTTTCTGGAGCGTACTTTCTATAAAAGATTGTCCGCCGAATCCGGGATTGACACTCATAAGCAAAACCACATCGATGTCTTGAATGATATCGTCTAAGCCGTGTACCGGGGTATGCGGATTGAGAGCTACCCCGGCCTTCATTCCCAGTGATTTGATCTGTTGTAAAGTCCGGTGTAAATGCGTACACGCTTCGTAATGGACCGTCAATATATCGGCTCCTGCTTTATGAAAAGCCTCCACGTAACGTTCGGGTTGAATGATCATCAAATGCACATCCAACGGTTTCCGGGCTGCTTTCTTTATTTGTGATACGAGTGGTAGACCGTAAGAAATATTCGGGACGAAAACGCCGTCCATGATATCCAAATGAAACCAGTCTGCGGAACTTTCGTTAACCATTTCAACATCTTTGGCCAAGTGAAGGAAATCTGCAGATAGTAAGGAAGGAGAGACTATGATACTCATATAATTTATTCCGTTTTTTTAAATTACTTATACCAGCTTGCATACGTGGAATAGGAGTTTACGATACGCTCCACCTCGTCACGAAGTAATTCCGGCCCCATCTCTTTCAGTTTTTTGGCCGGGGCTCCGGCATATACCCAACCGGATTCAACGACGGTGCCTTTGGTTACCACGCTTCCCGCGGCGACAATGGAATTACTTTCTATAACGGCATTGTCCAACACGATGGCTCCCATGCCGATTAGTACATTATCATGAATCGTACACCCGTGGACGACCGCATTGTGCGCAATGGATACGTTGTTACCTATATTTGTTGGCGACTTTTTGTAGGTGGCATGGATGGTTGCGTTGTCTTGAATATTTACATTATTACCTATCTTTATATAATGTACATCTCCCCGTAATACAGCACCGTACCAAATACTGCAATTATCGCCCATTTCCACTTCTCCAATGATTGCTGCATTCTCAGCAATAAAACAATTTTCTCCGAACTTGGGAGAATGTCCGTTTAATTCTTTAATAATTGCCATAGTAAAATCTTCGTTATTTTCAGGATTCGAAATTACGAAATATGCATCAGAAAACAATTTCCTTTCGTGATTTTATATATTCTTTTTGTAACACTTTGGAATTTTCAACGTATAAGACGATGTACAATTAAACTAAACGATCACTTTTAATAGAGGAGGTAAAATTATGAGCATAGTGAAAAGAAATAGTGATTTAAGGCCATTTTATTCTAATCTCTTTGATGATTTTTTCGATACATGGCCTAAGACGATTAACGAACAAAGAGGGATTCCGGCTTTGAACGTGAAAGAGGACGATAAGAATCTGACGTTGGAACTTCAAGTTCCGGGGATGAAAAAAGAAGATATTAAGTTAGAGTATAAAGATGGTTTTCTGACAATATCCGGTGAACAAAAAGAGGAGAAGGAAGAGCAAGATGGTAAACAAAAATTTTTACGAAGAGAGTTTACCTCCGTCTCTTTTCATCGTACGATAGAATTGCCGGAGGATAAATACGATGTCGGTAAAGCCGAAGCGGTTTATAAAGACGGTATCTTGGATATTACGATGCCTAAAAACGAAGAGAGAGCTAAATTAAATAAGACGATACAGGTAAAGTAGGTGGTTTTATTTTGAGTGATCGGTCGATTTTTAAAAAAAAATCGGCCGATTTTTTTGTTCTTTTTTGAAAAAGAGTTTACCTTTGCATCGCAATAAAAGGCATGTGAGATGCATTTGATAATTTGCGAAAATAGCTCAGTTGGTAGAGCATAACCTTGCCCAAAGCGAAGCGTCATCGATGTAACCTTGGTAAGGTTTAAAGATGCCAAAAGTGTTATTGATTATATTTGCGAAAATAGCTCAGTTGGTAGAGCATAACCTTGCCAAGGTTAGGGTCGCGGGTTCGAGTCCCGTTTTTCGCTCCGGTAGAACGTCGTCCGATTTTAATTCGGACGACGTTTTGTATTGTTAAAAGAAATTATCCCTATTTGTAAAATAGTAAATTTTATTTGTTTTTTATCTACTATATATTTAGTTTTACAAAATCTAAATTAAATAAAGAAATTAGAAATTGAGGGGGAGATTGGTATTCGGACGGTGAATTCTGAATTTCCGTTAGTCTACCGACAAAAAGGAAATCTGATAACTATTTTTTACCGTTTTATAACCGAATGACTTATGAAAATGCGTGACGTGTTCCATGTAGCCGTTTACGAGGCGAAACAACAAAGCAGGGGATGGGTATTTTTGCTGTTTGTTTTCGTTTCTTTATTCAGTATTACCTTATACCAACTGTTTTTGCAGGGAGAGGGGTATTGTGAGAATTGGAAGTTAGTTGCTCTTCCGTCATCCGTGCCTCTGATAAATGCCTATCTGTTTAGTGTTCTGCAATCGTTATTCGTGATCGTTATAATGACTGATTTCCCGAGGAGGGAGGGGATGGGAGAAACCTTAGAGCCGATATATGCCCGTCCGATGGGGAATGCAGACTACACGTGGGGACGGATATTGGGGAATGTCATGTTGTTTTCCATTGTAAACGTGATTGTAATGTTAGCCTGCATCTTTTTTGTAAATTTAAACAGTTTGGCACCTTTGAATCCGTGGTATTACCTGTTTTATTTTTTCACGTTGAATATTCCTTCTTTGATTTTTATGATGGGGTTGAGTCTTTGGTCGGTTCGTGTTATGCGTTTTCGCTACCTGGCACTTTTGCTTCTGCTCGGCTGGTTAGGCGTATCGATCGTGTGGTTGCCTTATGTATTACATGGTACGGTAGATTTTTTAGCGACCGGGGTGCCTAATCTGTTTTCAGATGTGACAGGGCATCTGGGTTTAGGATATTATTTATTGCATCGTTCGATTTTTTTGCTGTTGGGTACGGGATTCGTATTTTGCAGCATAAAGGGAATGAAGCGTTTACCGAGCGTGAAAAAACGTGCGACCTTTTACGCCTATGGGGGGGGAACCCTTATCTTGTTGGGTATTGCGTGTGGTATTTTGCTTGAGGCCGCTTATTGGTCTGATCGAAGTACTCGTGAAAAATATCGTGAAAGTTTCCGTAATCACTGGAAGGGAAAACTTTGTCATATAGAACGTCATTCGATAAGGATGGAGCAACGGCAGGATCGGCTTTTCATGGAAAGCGATCTGATTTTGTGTAACCTGACAGAAGAAAAGATCGACCGACCTCTTCTTTTCCTGAATCCGGGATTACGGGTCGAAGACGTGGAGGAGAGGGGAAAAAACGTAAATTTTAAGCGGGACGGACAAATTATTATATTGGATCGTCCTATAGATGGCGGTGATTCCTTGCGGTTACGTGTGTGTTACTCGGGAAAAATCGATGAGAGTTTCACGAATTTGCAATTGTCGGATCAGGATTACGAGAATCCTTTCTATAACGATCTGTTCTTTCCCACGGGCCGGCGCAGTGCTTTTATCGGGGATGATTATTTGTTGTTGACACCCGCGTGCGGATGGTATCCGACGGCGATTGCCCCGGTACATCCTTTTATGCCGATGAACACGGGAAAGGATATGACGCTTTATTACCTGAAGGTGGTGGCTCCTCGTCAAGCTTCCCTCTTTTCGCAAGGGAGAGTTTCCGAACGGGGAGACACACTCGTTTTCATCTCTTCCGGTTATTTACCGGGGATCTCGGTTTGTGGCGGGAATTTTAAAACGAGACAGTTGGATGTGGATAGTCTGGTAAGGCTTTCCTTGAATACCATAACGGAACCCAAGGCTTTTTTTAAGCATTTTGCCGCGGCGAAAGTGGAGGACGTGAAATTATTTTTTTACGAAAACCCGTATATGTTTCCTGATGGATTGAATTTTGCGGATTTAACTTGGAAAGACGGGGCGACGGCTCGTCTGAGTTTGATAGAGACCCCGTTGTCGTTTCGGATAGAATCCAATGAAGGCAGAGTCCTTGGCGGTCAAATCGAACCCGGGATTTTTTTCTTGCCGGAAAGAAGCTATACTGTCGACATGTTCGATATACTCAATAAACCCGTTGGGGACGGATCTCCCATTCCTATTAATATCGGGGATGGACAGGTCTATATGCAAGAGGCACAAAATCCTACTCTGGAACAAGGTATTAATCTTTGGTACTGTTTGAGTAAGGACTGGACACCGGGATCGAACAGTCATCCTTTGTTAATGCAAAACAGTTATGCTTCGAATGCGGTGAAACTGAATCCGTCGGATATTAGTTCTTTAATGACGGATCGTCGTTTGTCGATTTACTCGGAACAATATCCCTTTATCAACATACTGTGGGACAGGTTTTATTTGGATAAGTCGTTTTTAATGGGTAGGGGGGGAAAATTTGGAGTCGGGGATATGGAGACGGCTCGTGATTACATCCGGGAACACAGTTTAAAAGAAGCTATGTTGGACGAGAATATCGCTCAAACAACGCGGTACAACGTGATGTTGTGGAGTTTACGCGATTTGGTGGACCATATAGGGTTGAAAGTTTCCGTGGATACATTCTTTAGGGCGATAGATGATATTTACCATACCCGCCGGGGAATGATTCGTTTTGAGGATTTTTGTGAAGAGCTAAAAAGTCGAACGGGAGGAGATGTCGGAAGAGTGTTTGAAAGATGGTTGAACGTTCGTCACAATCAATATTTTAAAATAAAAGATTTAACCTCTTACTTTTATCCGGATCCGATATCCGGTAAGTTCGTGACCGGATCCGGATGGGCAGAACTGGAAGGAAAAGTGAAGAATTGCGGGAAAGAGGGCGGCTTTGTCGTGGTCTGTATAAAAAATGAAGAGGCTATTCAACGTTACAGTTGTTATTTGAATCCCGGGGAAGCCAAATCATTTTATATGGCTTATTGTGCGAAATGGGGACCGAATGCGGAAGTAACTACCGGTATGTCATCCAATCGTCCGAATACCTTTATGGTGTGGAAAAGAGGAACCCGTGAAAAACCTGAAAAACTGGAAACGCGGGTTAGCTGGACAGATATAGACCCTGCTGTTTTTGCTTCGGACCCGCGAGAAACCATGGTGGATAATATGGACTCCGGTTTTTCATTTGATGATAAGGTAAACCAGACCATACTGCAAAAATGGTTCGGGATTAAGAAGAGAGAGGAGAGTACCCATTTGAATAGAGAAAGTGAGTCGATCCGCTTGTGGAAGAGTTTTATTGGTCCGAATTTTCAGGGGGATTCCGTGAGAAGTTGTTATTACAAGAGTTTTGGTTCGGGTAGTTGCACGGCAACCTGGAAAGCCCGGTTAAAGGAAAAGGGGAAATACAGGGTTATGGTAAAGGCAGGGTATATACCTTTTGACAGATACGTCAAAAGAGTTGATAAAAATTATTTATCCGATGTTGTTCTTTACTACACGGTAAAAAGCGAAGGGATAGAGGAACATATTGAAATAGAGGGGAATGATGCGGAAATACATTCTGTTTGGACTTCTCTTGGCGAGTTCGATTTCCCTGAAGGAGAAGTTTCCGTTACTCTCTCGGACAAGGACGAAAAGGGGAGAAAAGATTTAGCGATTGTTGCCGATGCTGTAAAATGGATAAAAATAGATTGATAAAAGAGATCAGGGAGACGGGTGTAAAGCATGTTGAAGAGGGGCGGATAAAATAGGGCTCTGTTTTTCGTAACGAATGTCTTTTCCGAAAATGAATAGCAGGGATCCCTCTTTTATCAGGTCGATGACTTTGCGGGATACCTGCCGGGGAAGGGCCGGACACCCCAGG
Source organism: Sanguibacteroides justesenii (assembly GCF_003204205.1). Taxonomy (NCBI): domain Bacteria; kingdom Pseudomonadati; phylum Bacteroidota; class Bacteroidia; order Bacteroidales; family Porphyromonadaceae; genus Sanguibacteroides; species Sanguibacteroides justesenii. The sequence continues at coordinate 595,857 of NZ_QJPL01000001.1, read as the reverse complement.
CTGCGCCCGAGGCGACCTCTTGATGATAAAAGTGAGGGATCGCAATAGTCTGCACCATGGATTACAATTGCTCTCTCTTTGGCTCGGTCGTTTATCCCTTTTTCCAATCCTTCCAAGATCAACGAATAGCCGTTTTTACCTTGATACGTCCGTTCCGTGAGGAAGAATCCCAAGGAACTTTTGTACGAACTCGGCGTATTGGAAAAAGAGGTTGCGTAATTATTTCCGCTGTTTTTTCCATGAGCGACATGGGTGGATAATAGTAGTTTTTTTAGTTTAAGGTCTATAACAAACAGTCGTTTCGAAGTAGAGGGCTTTGTGAAATCAATGACGGTAAGAATCGGTTTTTTGACGGGAATTTTGTTATATCCGTCAATGGCGTATTTGAAAACTTTGTAATCCATCAACTGGTTTAATTTCATTTCATGGTAGAGGCTGAAACTATTGAGGGGTGTGTCGGCTTGACCTGAATTTGTATGAAAGACGAGTAATGAAATAAATAATAGGTAGCTGATTTTGTTTGAGATCATGATAGGTTGAGTTTATTCTATTACAATAACAATAGTTTTGTCTATAGGAGCCCAATCGTAAATGAATTTAGCATGAGATGTGGCATTACGTACGCACATATGGGAGCGGGGCGTAGTTCCGAGCGTGTAACTGTATTCGTGGATGACCGTATCCGGATAATTCACGGGTATGCCGTGAATATAGGCCCCTCGACTGAAACGACTGGCATAAGGTGCAAATCCTGCATTTTGATACGATCCGTCTTTCGTGTAATACATTTTGGGTATTTTGTTTTGTAGTACAAATATACCGGTAGGAGTCTCTTTATAATAGGGAGGCCGATGCAGGCCTGTCGTTGCCGGATTCATACTCCTGATCAGCCAAACCGAATCGGCGTTCTCCAATGTCGTCACGTATTGATTGGTACGGTCTATGAAGATCGCTTTATCGAAAGTAACCGAATCCAGGGTTTTTATGTATTTGCGTGGAACCATCCATACCCCTCGGAAAGAGGCCAATGTCACCTTGATGAATTGGGCACTGTCCTGTAAAATAGCAATTAAAACTCCGTCCGGTCCGTAGCGTTCCGGTGCGGTTAAATCATTTGTCCGGTAAAGAGGAATGGCCTGATTTCGTTCTACCCCCAAGGTATCTTGTTGTTGATTATACTTGTTTTTTTGAATGTTCTTAACAAGAGGTGCCAATCCGTTTCTGTTTTTATAATTTTGTAATACTCCTAAAACGATATGTCGTTTTTGGAAGGCCGTGACATAATCTAATTGATGGGCTATTTTATGCCACTGGAATACCCGTTTCTGTTTTCCCGAGTTAAACGTATCTTTCAGGGAGTGGCGATTATACAGTAACGCTTTTTCTAACGTTACTGTTGGGAGCTTTTGCCCGTACACGAATAGACACACGAATAGAAAACATATTCTTATCATACTTGTACAAGTGTATTTTTATCTTCGTTAGTTCGATTAAATATACGTTATAAACCCGTAGAAAGATAGGGGTTTATGAATGTTTGTGAATTAAAAACAAGAAAACATATTTATTTAGTTATTGATGGGAAAATTGACATCTCCTTCCGTCGAATGGAGGGACAGGGTAGGCTGTCCGGTACTTTTTTGTATAAAAATTTAAAATAAAAATTTGCGTGTTGGAATTAATTATATACCTTTGTCCTGTTCTTAAAAAAGTATGCGAGTAGCTCGGTCGGTAGAGCACAACCTTCCCCCCGGAAGCTAAGCGTATAGAGGCAACCTTGGGTAGGTTTGAAGATGCCAAAACGTTGTTTGATGATAATGCGAAAGTAGCTCAGTTGGTAGAGCACAACCTTCCCAAGGTTGGGGTCGCGGGTTCGAGTCCCGTTTTTCGCTCGATAGGCGGTGATGTTTCATCACCGCTTTTATTTTATGTAAAAGTCGGGAGCTGTAATCGATAAAAATACTCATCTTTCTGTTTTTTAATATATTATAAAATAGCGAATTAATTAAAATAGGAAAGAATTGTTTTTGGACGAAAATAAAATTATTTTTGGAGAAGTTGGTGTAACGGATTCATCCGGTATGGATCCAATGAAACCATATAGTGAAAATCCAAAATGTAAAACGATATGGCCGACAAAAAAAATACTGTAAAAAACAGAGGTAAGAAAGCAAATCCTGAAGACGAGTTTAAGTTTAAAAGTATCCGGATAAGTAATCGTAATATCATTGATTATACGGGACATAAACGTTACCGTACGGTCTATCGTTCAAATGAAGTGGAGGCATTTTATATCGATACGGAATGGATAAACAAACGCTATGATGAAAGTTCATGGAATGCTTCGGTTGTTGTCGGTTTATTCTTTATGGATGAAGATAATCCAGTTATGGTGGCCAAGAAAGAGGAGGTAGTGGTTATTCCTAAAGATATGAATGTCTTTAACTATTCTGTTTCGTTTGTTTTAGCGGATCTGAATGGGTTTGTTTTCCGGGAGGGGGTATACCGGGTACAGGTGGTGGTCAACGGAATGGCCGCTTTATCGGATGAGATTCATTTGCTGGAGGCTCATGCTGATGTGGCGGATTATTTTAAGGTTGTTGATGCCGGATTTGATAAGTGTTGCGAGGAAGATCCCAACACGGAACGTCCCCACTCTTTTCGCATGTTGAACGGAAATAACCTGCAAGACGTACGTTTTTATCTTGTGGCGGAAAATCGTTTGAAAGAGGATTGGACCTATGAATTTCTCGTTAACATTATGGATCATAATGGAATGACGAAAGCAACCCGGATGGTTAAAGGAAAGTATTACGTATCCGATTCGAAGGGAAAACGATTGCTCTGTTTTGCCGTGGATTTAGGTGGAAAATTGGAGCATTTTTGGGAAACGGGAAGTTATACGGTGGAATTACTTTGTTTTGATCAGGTCGTACTCGTATTGGATTTTGAAATAGGGACGGAAGATGTACCGTATCGTTTTAACGAAGAGGTCGCATCCATGGAGCGTACCGATACGGTTCATCCGGGAAATGATGAAAAATGGATGGAAAAGGAAGATGCTTTAGAGCAACTATATCAATTGGTAGGGTTGAGGAACGTAAAAGAGGAGATTACCCGGGTGAACGAGTTGGTCGAATTTGTAAAAATGAGACAAGAGAACGGATTTGATGATGAGTTTCCTCCCATGCATATGTTGTTTATGGGCAATCCGGGAACGGGGAAGAGTACGGTAGCCCGACTTATAGGAAAAATATTTTATAAAGAGGGCATATTAAGCAACGGTGAGTTGCACCGGTACCGTCGGGAACATTTAACAAATCCCGGACAAACGGCAGAAGAAGAGTTGATTCGGGACGCCTTGTCCAAGAGCGAAGGCGGTATATTGTTGATAGAAGATGCGGACGAGCTCTATCCGACGAATAATCCGAATGATCCGGCCATTCGAATATGGAATATATTATTGAATATTCTGGATAACGAATCCCCTCGTGTGTTGGTTATATTGGCCGGCAATAAGAATGAATTATTGGCCATAGCGGAGGGAATTCCCGACATGAAACGTTGTTTCCCCACTCGATTGGTTTTTGAAGATTATTCTCCGGATGAACTTATGGAGATTACGCATCGGATGTTAACCTTACGTCAATATAAATTTACTCCAAAAGCGGAAGAGAAATTTGCCAAGCTTTTAAATGATTATTGTACGTTTAAAAATGAAGGATTTGAAAACGGGCATTTTTTAGAAGATCGTTTGGCTTCGGCCGCATCGAAATTGGCTAAACGTTTGATGGCTAATCGTTCCGGTAGTTACACGAAGGACGAGATGATGTTGATTCGGGAGGAGGATATCGATGCTTGCGAGCAACCGAGTCCGGAAGACTCATTGAAGAAATTGAATGAAATGATCGGATCTGACAAATTGAAAAACAGCATGATTAACTATATAAATTATGTCTATTTTATCCGGGAAAGGCAAAGACACGGATTTACGGATGTTCTTCCTCCGCTGAACATGATTTTTACGGGTAATCCCGGTACCGGAAAAATTACGGTCGCTCAAATGTTGGGGGAAATTTTCAATACGGCGGGAGTGTTGGAAAGTTCTGCGGTAACGGTAAGAACTCGGGGGGAATTGATCGGAGACGGAAGTGTATCTCCCCAGCAAATGGCATTCTATATTTATGAACAAGCTCGAGGGGGGATTCTTTATCTTGAGAATGCTCATACTTTGTTTCAGGAGGTAACGGGTATGACGGCTTTAGGCATGATTTTAAATCAATTATCCGAAACCGAGAACGGTGATACCGTGGTCATATTGGGGGGAGATTCCGAAGAGATGGAAAAAATTCTGACTGCTAACCCAAAGTTGAAATTGCTTTTTCCCTATTCATTCTATTTTGAAGACTACACGCCTGAAGAGTTGCTGGAGATTGCCGTTCAGAAAGTGAAAGAAAAAAATTATAGTTTACACCCCAAAGCCAAAGAGGCTTTTAAGAAGTTAGTATCTAAGGTATACGATGAACACGATAAACATTTTGGAAACGCTCTTTTCGTGGAAAAGATGGTAGATCAGGCTATACGAAATCTTTCATCACGAACGATGAAAATCCGAAAAGAACGGGAATTGACCCGGAAGGAGATTACTACCTTGATGGAGATTGATATCCCCGATATAACTTCTCAATTACCCAATTCCTACAAGGATCGGTTCGATGAAAAAGAGATTGCAGCTGCTTTGAAGGATCTGGATCATATGGTTGGTCAGGCTAAATTAAAAAAACAAATTCACGATTTTGTGGATTTGGCCCGACATTACAACCGACAAGGAGTAAAATTAAATACCCGTCTCTCCTTACAATGGTGTTTTACAGGTAATTCCGGTATGGGCAAAGGGACGGTAGCTCGAATCATAGCCCGTCTATATAAGGCTATGGGAATTATTGACAAAGAGGAGGTAAAACGTTTCCGGGTAGAGAAGCTGATCGGACAAACAGACGAAGAAGCCATGCAGAATATAGGCAATGCGCTGATTCAATCGAAAGGTGGGCTTTTCTTCTTCGATGAAGATTCCAGTCGTTTGAATGATGTTCCGGGAGTGAAAGAGAGGGTACGTGCCCTATTGGTTAATCAATTGGCGGAAAAACCGGGGGCTTACACGATTATATACGCCAAGCAGAATCCTCCGCGAATCATGTTGAACGATGACGTGGAAAAAGTTTCCGATATGATTAATGTTTTGGTGTTTGAGGATTATACGAAAGAGGAGTTGTTGGAAATATTGAAGCGGGATCTGGCTACCGAAAAATCCAAAATGACTCGTACGGCTCAACAGCAAATCGTTTCATTTATTTCCCATTTGGTCGACAATAAGAAAAAAAATCACGCCAGTGCTCGCCTGATCAAATTGGTAGCTGAGATGATGATTCGAAATAGGATTCAACGGGTAGCTAAAACCGGTCTTAAAGAGAACAAAGGCAAAATGTATTCGATAACTAAACACGATGTGGAACAATTCACTCCGGAATTCCTTGCCAGTATGGTCAGGGAGCGGAATACGATCGGATATAAAATGTAAGTTCGAATAAATAGATTGTTGCATACAATACTCTTTGGTAAAGGTTATAGGCATTTTCGTCATTCCGTTAATTCTGTTTTATTTTATGTTCGAATCCTGTTTTTAGGGAAAGATCCCTCGTTTTTTATTATATTCGCGGGTGAAACGTGGAATTCAAAATAAACAGATATAACGCATGGCAATAGTTTTCTACCAAAAAGATGAAACGGTGTATGCCGTTCACTACCAAGATTCAGAAAATCCTTTGGATGTTAGTAAATTAGAATGGTTATTCAGCGGGGCAAAGAGAGTTCGAGAAGAGGCGATGGAAGGATATTTCGTGGGTCCTCGCCGGGAAATGGTAACTCCTTGGAGTACTAACGCTGTAGAGATCACTCAAAATATGGGAATATCGGGGATCCTAAGGATTGAAGAGTTTGCTCGTAGTAATGAGAAAGCAACATACGATCCTATGCTTCAGGCATTTTATGCAGGATTGGATCAATCTGTTTTTACGATCGATAAGAAACCGGATCCCATCGTTTATATCGAAGATATACGAGCTTATAATCAACAAGAGGGGCTCGCGTTGAACGAGGAGGAGGTTGTTTATTTGGAAAACTTAAGTAAAAAGTTAAAACGAAATTTGACGGATTCGGAGGTATTCGGTTTTTCTCAGGTAAACTCGGAGCATTGCCGTCATAAAATCTTTAACGGAACATTTATTATCGATGGAGAGACTAAAGAAGAATCTCTTTTTTCGATGATAAAAAAGACTTCAAAGACCAATCCGAATCGGATCGTGTCAGCTTATAAAGACAATTGTGCCTTTTTGGAAGGTCCGCATGTGATTCAATTCGCACCTCGTACGCAGGATAAACCGGACTTTTTCGAAACGAAAGAGATCGATACGGTAATATCCTTGAAGGCGGAAACCCATAATTTTCCGACTACAGTGGAACCGTTTAACGGGGCTGCCACGGGAACAGGAGGAGAGATACGGGATCGAATTGCCGGGGGACAGGCTGCTCTTCCTATTGCCGGTACGGCCGTATACATGACCTCTTACCCGCGTTTGGAGGCAGATCGTCCTTGGGAAGAGAAAATCGATCCGCGGAAGTGGCTTTACCAAACACCGGAGGATATCTTAATAAAAGCTTCCAACGGGGCATCGGATTTTGGAAATAAATTCGGTCAGCCTTTGATCGTGGGTTCCTTGTTGACGTTTGAACATGAGGAGAATGACAAAACATACGGTTACGATAAAGTAATTATGCAAGCGGGCGGTATCGGTTTCGGAAACCGCAGACAGGCCATGAAACATACTCCGGAAGTAGGAGATCAAGTTATATTATTAGGAGGAGACAATTACCGGATTGGTATGGGAGGGGGAGCCGTTTCTTCCGTGGATACGGGGGTTTATGCCGGTGCAATAGAGTTGAATGCCGTGCAACGTTCCAATCCGGAGATGCAAAAACGAGTATGTAATGCGATCCGGGCGATGGCGGAATGCGATGAAAATCCGATCGTATCCATTCACGATCACGGTGCTGGCGGACATTTGAATTGTTTGTCGGAGTTAGTGGAAGAGACAGGGGGATTGATTCACTTGGAAAAATTGCCCGTGGGAGATCCGACTCTTTCCGACAAAGAGATCGTGGGGAACGAGTCTCAGGAGCGTATGGGATTGGTGATGAAAGAGAAAGATGTTGCTACTTTACAGCGCGTTGCAGACCGGGAAAGAGCCCCGATGTATGTAATCGGTGAGGCTACGGGAGACCACCGTTTTACCTTTATTGATGCCGAGACAGGAGAAAAGCCTATAGATCTGGAGATGAAAGATATGTTCGGGAATCCGCCGAAAACAATTATGGAGGATAAAAACGTGAAGGAACATTTCACGGAGGTCGATTATGATATAAATAAGATCGAAGAGTATATCGAACAAGTGTTGCAGATAGAAGCGGTAGCTTGTAAAGATTGGTTGACCAACAAAGTAGACCGTTCAGTGACCGGTCGTATCGCTTTTCAGCAATGTGCCGGACCTTTGCAATTACCGTTGAATGATCTGGGGGCTATCGCTTTGGATTATAAGGGAGAGAAAGGGATAGCCACCTCTATTGGTCATGCCCCGGTTGCTGCTATGATCGATCCGACAAAGGGCTCGCGTTTGGCCATAGCGGAAGCGTTGACTAATTTGGTTTGGGCACCCATAGAGCAAGGGTTACGTGGAATATCTTTATCTGCTAACTGGATGTGGCCCTGTAAAAATCCGGGCGAAGACGCTCGTTTATACGGAGCGGTAGAGGCTGCGAGTGAATTTGCCATCCAATTAGGTATAAATATTCCCACGGGAAAGGATTCTCTTTCCATGACACAGAAATACGGAGACAAAAAAGTCTATGCCCCGGGGACCGTCATTATCTCTACGGTTGGAGAGGTGAAGGATATAAAAAAAATAGTTTCTCCTGTTTTAAAAGTCGACCCGCAAACAGAAATCGTATATATTGATTTTTCATTCGATAAATTGAAATTGGGCGGATCCAGCTTTGCTCAGGTATTGGATAAGGTCGGAAAGGATGCTCCGGATGTTAAAGACGCGGAATATTTTGCAAATGTTTTCACCGTTTTGCAACAATTGGTAGAAGAGGGGTATGTATTGGCCGGTCATGATATTTCGGCCGGGGGGATGATCACGGCTTTGTTGGAGATGTGTTTTGCCGACAATCGTTTGGGACTGGATATCGATTTTTCTTATTTGGCTGAAAAGGATATCGTGAAAATTTTATTCGCTGAAAATCCGGGAGTATTGATACAGGTAAAGGATTGTAAACAGGTGGCCCGGATTTTGGATGAGGCCGGCGTTGCCTATAATTTCCTTGGGGGATTGTCTCAGAGCGGCCGTTTGACGATTAAAAAGGATAGTGCGCGGTGGAACCTGGATATTCGTTCTTTAAGGGATTTGTGGTTTAAAACCTCTTATCTTTTAGATCGTCGTCAAAGCGGAGTTGAGTTGGCATTGGAGAGGTATAAAAATTACAAGCAGAATGAATTGAAATATCGATTCCCCTCTTCTTTTACTGGAAAATTAGCCGCGTTGGGGTTGGATTCGAATCGTTCGACTCCTTCGGGTATAAAAGCTGCTATTCTTCGCGAAAAAGGGTGCCAATGCGATCGGGAGATGGCTTGGGGGCTGTATTTAGCAGGATTCGATGTTAAGGATGTTCACATGACGGATTTGATTTCCGGTCGGGAAAATCTGGAAGACGTGAATATGATTGTTTTTGTGGGAGGATTCTCCAATTCGGATGTTTTAGGTTCGGCAAAAGGATGGGCCGGTGCGTTTAAATACAATGAAAAAGCGCGTGTCGCTTTAGAGAATTTTTATAAGCGGGAGGATACCTTGAGTCTGGGTGTTTGTAATGGATGCCAATTAATGGTGGAGTTGGATTTGGTTTATCCGGAGCAAGAGAAGAAAGTTAAGATGCTGCATAACGATTCCCATAAGTTTGAATCAGCTTTCGTAAACGTGGATATCGTGGAGAATGATTCAATTATGTTGAAAACGTTAGCGGGATCTCGTCTGGGAATTTGGATCGCTCATGGAGAAGGGAAATTCTATTTACCTTATGAACAGGAGGAGTATCATATTCCTGTCAGGTATAGTTACGACCGCTATCCGGCTAATCCGAACGGTTCTCCTCTGGCAACGGCGGCTATTTGCAGCAAGGATGGTCGTCACTTGGCGATAATGCCTCATTTGGAACGCTCTATGGCTCCTTGGAACTGGGCGTATTATCCGGAAGATCGGAAAGAGGATGAAGTGAGTCCGTGGATCGAAGCATTCGTGAATGCTAAAAAATGGATAGAAGCACAGAAATAAACATTGTTATTGTTATATAAAAAAGCAGCCATAAGAATGGCTGCTTTTTTATAATTTGAAAAGAACGGATCGTATCACAAGAGATTTTTATACTTTTGCAGGGAGTGTGAAATAGATAAATATAAAGACCTATGGAGTTACTAAAAAGAAGGATTCTGCAGGATGGTAGATGTTTTGAAGGAGGTATCTTAAAAGTGGATAGTTTTATAAATCATCAAATGGATCCCATCTTGATGAAATCTATCGGGGTTGAGTTTGTTCGTCGGTTTGCCAACCTGAATTTCAACAAGGTAATGACGATTGAAGCCAGCGGAATAGCTCCGGCAATCATGGTCGGGTATCTATTAGAGCTACCGGTCGTATTCGCTAAGAAAAAGCAGCCCAAAACGATGGAAAATACGATTTCGACAACGGTTCGTTCCTTTACGAAAGACAGGGAGTATAACGTGTGTATCAGTAGAGATTTTTTAGGTAAAGGAGACCGGATTCTTTTTATCGACGATTTTTTAGCCAATGGCAATGCCGCTAACGGTATCATTGATTTGATAGAGCAAGCTGGAGCAGAGTTAGTCGGGATGGGATTTATCATAGAGAAGGCATTTCAGCACGGGGGAGATTTGTTAAGAAATAGGAATATCCTTGTTGAATCCTTGGCGATCATCGATAGTTTGGATAACTGCCGGATTGAAATACGGGAATAAATACGGTAATTAGAGGAGGTATGGACATGGAAAACAAGCAGGAGCGTTCAGCCTTGATCTATGGAATTGAGGATCGGCCGCCTTTTAAAGAGGCTTTTTTTGCCGCATTACAGCATTTATTGGCTATTTTTGTCGCCATAGTGACACCACCCCTTATAATAGCCGGGGCGTTGAATTTGGATGTGGAAACTACTGCATTTTTAGTCTCCATGGCTCTTTTTGCATCAGGAATATCCACATTTATTCAATGCAAACGAATAGGTTGTATAGGAACGGGGTTGCTGTGTATACAAGGAACGAGTTTTTCTTTTATCGGTCCGATTATCTCTACCGGATTAACGGGAGGATTGCCTTTGATCTTCGGGGTTTGTATGGCTGGTTCTTTTGTCGAGATGTTGATTAGTCGGCTATTGAAATATGCCAGAAAGATAATTACTCCCCTTGTCTCCGGAATAGTTGTTACATTGATCGGCATGAGTTTGATTAAAGTGGGGATTACGGCTTGTGGTGGAGGGGCTTTGGCTAAAGCCGACGGAACATTTGGTAGTTTCGAGCATTTGGAACTGGCGGCCTTTGTTCTGGTATTGATTATTTTCTTTAACCGGAGCGGGAATAAATACCTTCGGATGAGTTCTATCGTTATCGGTTTGGGTGCCGGGTATGTTGTAGCTTATTTTATGGGGATGATTGATTTTTCTTCTGTCCGGAATTACGGTGGTGTCCATATTCCCCTTCCCTTCAAGTACGGATTATCTTTCGAGTGGTCTTCCTTTATTGCTGTAGGACTAATTTATACTATTACCGCTATCGAGGCATACGGAGACATCACGGCTAATTCCATGATATCCGGAGAACCCGTGGAGGGAGACAAGTTTATAAGACGGGTTTCCGGAGGTATTATGGCCGATGGATTTAATTCTTTCATGGCAAGCGTATTCAATTCTTTTCCTAATTCAATATTTGCTCAAAACAACGGAATGATACAATTGACGGGAGTTGCCAGTCGCTATGTAGGGTATTATATTGCTGCCTTTTTAATACTTCTGGGACTTTTTCCGGCCGTAGGGTTGGTATTTTCCTTGATGCCGGAACCGGTTTTAGGAGGAGCTACTTTATTGATGTTCGGAACGGTGGCCGCGGCCGGCATACGAATTATAGCTTCTCAGAATATCGATCGCAAAGCGACCTTGGTAATGGCTCTCAGTTTTTCTTTAGGATTGAGTGTGGAGTTGCTTCCTGAAATTTTAATGTATTTTCCGGACACGATAAAGAACATTTTTTCTTCCGGAATTACGGCCGGAGGGGTGACAGCTATTGTATCAAACGCGTTGATTCGAATTAAAGAATGATAAAATGAAGACAGAAGATATTTATTCGTTGGCCATAGAGTACAGGCGTTATTTCCACCGGCATCCGGAATTTGCCATGCAGGAATTCAATACGCAAAAATATATAACAGGGATACTGGAGGATCATCATATTGACTATCAGGAGATCGGTACGGGTATTATTGCTTATGTGGGCAGAGGGAAGCGTTGTGTTGCCCTACGGGCCGATATGGATGCGTTGAAGATAGAAGAAGAGACCGGATTGGAATATTGTTCTGAAAAGGAGGGAATGATGCATGCTTGCGGACATGATATGCATATGGCCATGGTTTTGGGGGCTCTCCTTTTTTTGAAAAGGAGAGAGAAAGAGTTGAACGGGACGGTTAAAATACTTTTTCAGCCGAGCGAAGAGAAACGGCCGGGAGGAGCTCGTTTGCTTTTACCGGAAGTCGTAAAGGACCCTGTGCCGCAGGCGATTTTTGCTCAACATATTTTTCCGGGATTGAAAACCGGTCGTATCGGTATACGTGCCGGAGCTTTTTTTGCTTCTTCGGATAATATTATTTTTTCAGTGGAAGGCAAGGGAACGCATGCTGCCATGCCGCAAATGGGATCGGATCCGATACTGGCCGTTGCTCATCTGATACAGTTTTATCAAACTTTAATAACTAAATTCAGGAATCCCTTTATTCCGGCGGTTCTTTCAATTACCTCTGTTCACGGTGGAACCTGTAATAATGTCATTCCGGACCGGGTCGATGTTTTGGGAACCGTTCGCACGCACGATAACGTTTTACGCCATCGAATCTTCGAGTTGATAGAAGAAAAGTCCCGTGCTATCTGCGGACTTTACGGGTGTTCTTTTAGAATGGATAATACTTGGAATGGACTTCCCGTACTCGTGAATGACGAACAGCTTACCCGTTTGCTCCGGAAAAATGCTTCCGATCTTGTCGGTTCAGAGAATGTAATCGAGATGGATCCCCTGACATTGGGAGAGGATTTCGCTATCTATTTGGAAAAAATACCGGGCGTGTTATGGGTATTGGGTGTTTGCCCGGAAGATTCCGAATCTATGCCGCCCTTGCATAGCCCCCGGTTAGCCCCCGATGAAAAAGCAATATCCATAGGAATAGACTTGCTGGTCAAGAATTGTTTGACCTTTCTGAATAACCGATAAACTTTGAGAGTTACAACTTTATGGAGAATTTTTTTAATCGGTCGTCAAGCATAGACGAAGGAATGATTTTTTTCACCGTGTCCGCAACGGCATTTATCATTCTTTCTTTAACGTAATCTTTCCGTATGATAATTGAGATTTCCCTCACGGCAGGAGGAGATGCGATGGATCTGATATTTTTTTTCTGTTCTTCCGTCAAAAACGGCAGGTGTAATTCCGGAATCAAGGTATACCCGCCGTTTTTATCTACGATCCGGATTAATGTGTCTATACTTCCTGCTTCGTAAATGTGGTTGTAACTGGCCGTTTGAGAACATAGATTAAAAATTTGATTCCGGATGCAATGGCCTTCTTGTAGCACCCAAAGATTTTCTCCCGGCAAATTTTCCGCTGTTAGAACCTGATCTTTTTGTTGATTTTCCGGGGCGAAATAAGCCACGAACTGTTCATAATAGAGCGGTATCTCATAAAAATCAGGTCTATTCAATGGAGTAGAAGCAATAACGATATCTATCAATCCGTCGTGAAGATGGTGAACGAGATTATCGGTTCTCATCTCCGAGATAGAGAGGTCTACTGTCGGGTATTCGAGTTTAAAAAAAGTAATAAATTCAGGAACAAGATAAGGGGCAACTGTTGGAATAATGCCTATCTGCAAATTTCCGGAAAGAGATTCGGTCTCGGCAATGACCATCTCTTTGATTTTTCGGATTTCGAATAGAGAAGCTTCGGCCTGCCTGATGATCCGTAGCCCCATATTAGTTGGTTCTATGGGATGCTTGGTCCTGTCGAATATTTTAATCTCCAACTCCTCTTCCAACTTCTGAATCATCATACTCAGGGTCGGTTGGGTTACTCCGCATTTTTCCGAAGCTGTCACAAAATGACGGTATTTATTGACCGCCACAATGTATTCCATCTGTTGTATTGTCATTGTATATAGATTTTATAGATACAAATATAAATAATATCTGTTTGATTGATGAAAATATTCAGAATATTTTTGTATCGAACTAATAAGAACAGATAGATAAACAGTATAAATTAAAAATGAAGATTATGTCACTAATTGGAAAAGAGATTGTAGATTTTAAGGTTCAAGCCTATGTAAATAAAGAGTTTAAAACAATCGGTAAAGCGGATGTCCTGGGCAAGTGGTCCGTGATTTTCTTTTATCCGGCCGATTTTACATTCGTGTGTCCTACGGAATTAGAGGATTTGGCGAATAAATATGAAGATTTTAAACAGGCAGGTTGTGAAATTTATTCCGTATCCTGTGATACTCATTTTGTTCATAAAGCATGGCATGACACCTCAAAAACCATTCAGAAAATACAATATCCCATGTTGGCTGATCCGACAGGAATGCTTGCCCGCAGTTTTGATGTTATGATCGAGAGCGACGGAATGGCAGAGAGGGGTACTTTTATCGTCAATCCGGAGGGGAAAATCGTTTCTTACGAGGTATTGGCCGGTAATGTGGGACGTAATGCGGAAGAATTGTTCCGTCGTCTTCAGGCTCTTCAATTTGTCGCGGCACATGGGGATGAAGTTTGTCCTGCCAAGTGGAAAAAAGGAGAAGAAACGTTGAAACCGAGTATTGACTTGGTCGGAAAGATTTAAGATAAATTGAGAGGAAAACGGGGTCGGGAAACTTTATCTCGACCCTATTTCTTCGTCAGGAAACCACTAAAAACAAATAAAACAAGATGTTAGATTCTGAATTAAAAGAACAATTATATACAATATTTAGCCCGTTGGAGGCAGAATACCTTTTCGATATTTCTGTTTCGCCGGAACATGGAAGTCGTGCGGAATTATTGGAACTATTGGAAGACGTATCTTCCTGTTCCGAGAAAATTTCCTGTCGAGTAGGAGAGGGAGAAGGTTTATCCTTTGTTTTACTGAAAAACGGCAAAATGACCGGTATAAAATTCAGGGCGGTTCCTAACGGACACGAGTTTTCTTCTTTATTGCTGGCGATATTGAATTTGGACGGAAAAGGGAAAAATTTTCCGGATAAAGGAATATGTGACCGTGTAAAAGTTTTAAAAGGTCCCATACATTTGACGACTTATGTCTCTTTAACCTGTACCAATTGCCCCGATATCGTACAGGCATTGAATGCAATGACCACGTTAAACGGTGCGATTCGACATGAAATGGTGGATGGAGCTATTTATCCCCAAGAGATAGATGCATTGAGGATTCAGGGAGTTCCTGCCGTTTTTGCGGACGGGCAGTTATTGCATGTCGGAAGGGGTGATTTCGGGACTTTATTGGATAAATTGGAAGTTCGGTACGGGAAAATCGAAAACGTTCGGGAGATACCTGCTAAAGAATACGACGTTGTAGTTGTTGGAGGAGGACCGGCCGGATGTTCTGCCGCCATTTATTCGGCTCGTAAAGGATTGAGTGTCGCGGTCATCGCTGAAAGGATAGGGGGGCAGGTGAAAGAAACTGTAGGGATAGAGAATTTAATATCCATTCCCGAAACCACGGGAGATCGGTTAGCCGATAATTTGAGGACTCATATGAATCGTTATCCTATCGATTTGTTCGAGCATAGAAAAATAGAGAAAATAGAGATACAAGAAAGTAAAAGACAATTAACGGTATCCGGTGGGGAAAAATTCATGGCGGATGCAGTTATTATTGCCACGGGAGCAAGTTGGCGTAAATTGAATGTACCGGGAGAAGAAGAGTACATTGGACGCGGCGTAGCGTTTTGCCCGCATTGTGACGGTCCTTTTTATAAAGGAAAACGAGTGGCGGTTGTCGGGGGAGGAAATTCGGGGATCGAAGCTGCAATAGACCTGGCTGGAATCTGCTCGAACGTGATTGTATTTGAATTTCTGGATGAATTGAAAGCCGATAAGGTATTACAAGAGAAGGCTAAAAGTATGCCTAATATCGATATTTTCACCGGTTCTCAAACCACGGAGGTGATTGGAAATGGAGAGAAGGTGACTGGGATTCGCGTAAAAGATCATCGAACGGGGGAAGAACGTATCGTTGAATTGGATGGTATCTTTGTGCAGATCGGTTTAGCTCCCAATACGCTCCCGTTTAGGGAATATTTGGATACGAACCGCGGAGGCGAGATTGTCATAGATAGTTATTGCCGGACGAATGTTCCAGGAGTTTATGCCGCAGGAGATGTATCTTCCGTGCCTTTCAAGCAAATTATCATTGCGATGGGTGAGGGAGCAAAAGCTGCTCTTACGGCCTTTGAAGATCGTATACGGGGAGTCGTCTGATCAAAACAGAGAGAAAGACTCTTACAAAAGATTCCTCGGAACCAAAGATTTCCGAGGAATTTTATGACTTGCAGAAAGTCTAAAAAAGTCGCTTAACTGTTATCTGGTATGGATTTTTTTTATTTTATTTGCCGCGTAATTTTTTATGCTAAAATATGATGATAAGATTCTTTGTGAAATGTGCGGTTGTACTCATGTGTACAACATTCGTGATGCCTGTAATGGCGCAGTTGAAACTTAAAAAAGCAGTGAGCGGGGCATCGAAAGCGGTGCAGGCGGTTACGCTGACTGACGAACAAATGGCCGCGTATGTAAAGGAGTATATCGATTGGATGGATAAGCACAATCAGGTATGTGCCGATGATGATCCTTATACTATTCGACTGAAGAAACTGACGGAAGGATTGAAGGAGGTGGAGGGTATTCCTTTGAATTTTAAAGTGTACTATGTGATTGACGTTAACGCTTTTGCTTGTGCGGATGGTAGCGTACGCGTCTTTTCTTCGTTAATGGATATTATGAGTGACGAGGAGTTGTTGGGTGTGATTGGACACGAGGTGGGACATGTGGCCCATAAGGACTCGAAGAAAGCTTTTCGTACGGCATTGTTGACTTCCGCTTTAAAAGACGGAGTGTCGTCTCAAGGCGGAAAAGTTGCCGCATTGACCGATTCGCAGTTAGGTGATCTCGGTGAAGCTTTGGTGCAAGCCAATTACTCGCAAAAACAGGAACGCGATGCGGATGATTACGGTTATGAATTTTTGAAGAAGGCCGGGAAAAATCCATGGGCGATGGCTCTTTCGTTTCATAGATTGAAACAAATGCAGGAAGAGGCTGGAGCGAAAAAAAACAGTAAACTGAACCAGTTATTTTCTACTCATCCCGATTTGGATTCACGCATAAAGCGTATGGAAGAACGCGCAACGACTGAAGGTATTCAGAAGCCTGTCGATACGACTGAAAATAAATAAATGAATGAATCGATAAAAAATGAGAAGCGCTTTGCTGCGCTTCTCATTTTTTTTATACTGACATTTAGAGCCTTTTCCCCTTTTAAAGACCGACTCTTATTGGTAGATTTTTCCGGTAAGTTCTCCGCGGATAACCATCAGGCCATTCATGGCCAAAGCACGCATTTCGTCTTCTCCGGGGTATACCTTTAGCGGGGCGATGAATTCGACCATCTCTTTTACATAAGCAACCAGGAAGGGGTTATGTGCGATTCCTCCGGTTAACAGAATGCCATCCACGTCACCTTTCAAAACGGCAGCCATCTCTCCAATAGCTTTACCCACCTGATATGACATTGCGTCCTGAACCAGTTTCCATTGCGGGTCTTCTTTCGCTTTCAGCTCTACTTCATAAGCATCGTTAGTTCCTAAATAAGCTACTAATCCGCCTTCACCTTTGATCATCTTTTTTATCTCGGCTTGAGTCTTTTCTCCGCTGAAGCACATTTTTATCAATTGTCCGGTAGGCAAGGTACCGGAACGTTCAGGAGAAAACGGTCCGTCTCCGTCCAAAGCGTTGTTTACGTCAATTACTCGTCCCCGTCTATGTGCTCCGACGGAAACGCCTCCTCCCAAATGGGCAATAATCAGATTGATATCTTCGTATTTTTTCCCAATCTCTTTGGCATAAGTTCTTGCAATTGCTTTTTGATTCAATGCATGGAAAATGGAGACTCTTCGGAATGCGGGATGTCCGGTGAGACGGGCAACTTCTTCCATTTCATCCACAACGACCGGATCCGCGATATAGGCTTTGGCTCCGTTATTTAAAGAGCGGGCGATATCGTGAGCAATCAATCCGCCCAGGTTGGATGCATGTTCTCCGAGAGGAGGGTTGTTTAAATCGGTTATAAGGGCATCGTTTACTTCATACACTCCCGATTCTATAGGCTTAACCAATCCTCCCCGGCCAACGATTGCATGGATCTCGTTGATATCGAACCCGGCATTTTTCAATTCGGTTAAAATGATCTCTTTTCTGAATTGGAATTGAGAAGCAACGGTCTCAAAACGGGCGATTTCTTCGGATGAATGCTTGATATTTTTCACGAATAGCTCATTCTCATCCTCGTAAATAGCAATTTTCGTGGAAGTTGACCCCGGATTAATCGCAAGAATTTTATAAGACATAAATTATAAGTTTTTGTTATTAGATAATTATTTATGATTGTCTGTTTTGAAGCTGCAAAATTTATAAATTGTAAGCAAATGTCAAAGGAAAAGTGATAATTTATTTTGCAGAGGTTACATGGAATAGATGGAAGCGTAAAATACATCCGAGATTTCCTGGGCAATGATTTTTAGATATTCTTTTGCATTTATGATAGAGTCCTCCACGGAAGAAGCATGAGATAGCAATGTGAAGACCTGGTCGAAAGAGGAGAGAAGTCGATGGTCTGTCATTCCGGCAATAGCATATACCGTTTTATGATTTTCACGACATAGGTCGGAAATGGATCCGGGAATTTTTCCGTGCAGAGATTGTACGTCTATTTTACCTTCTCCTGTTATTACTGCTTGGACAGAAGAGAGATAATCCCTTAGTCGAGCAAGTTCTATACAAAAAGTGGAACCGGATACTAATTTAGCATTCAACAAAGAACAAAAAGACAAAGCAATCCCTCCGGCAGCACCTCCGTGTTTCAGGGTATGTAACGACTTCCGGGTTTTGGATTCTAACAAGCAGGTCAGATTATGAAGCTTTTCATTCAATAAAATGACCTGTTCCGAAGACGCCCCTTTTTGGGGACCGAACATGAAAGCAGCTCCCTGTTCTCCTGTTATCGGATTATCCACATCACATAAGACGGTACACTCTATATCCTTAAATCTATTTTGTATATAATCGGTATGAATGTCCTTCATATCAATAATATCGTTCCTGTATGTATCTGATTTTTTTTCTATGGACAAACCTATTTCCCGTAAAGCTCCCATTCCTCCGTCCACACTGGCACTTCCTCCTATACAAAGAATTAATTTTTTAAAACCGCACTCTATTGCGTTACGGATCATTATTCCGAACCCCGCCGTATTCGTATTTAAAATATCGTATTCTTCTCTTTTCAAGTGTTTTATCCCGCAACTTTCGGCTAACTCGATGATAGCAGTATCTCCGTCAACGTAGTAAATAGCTTTCCGGGTTCGTCCCAACGCGTCACATGTCACGGTTTCTATGGGCCGAGCTTTATAATAATAAGCTAATACGGCGGCAGTTCCATCTCCTCCGTCCCCCATGGGTAGAGATATCGTTTCAATTCCGTTTCTCTTTAGAGATGTTGAAAGGATATGACACGCTTCAAAAGCTGAGAGACTTCCCTTGAAGGCGTTGGGTGCTAAGAGAATTTTTGGAGGAAAGGGGTTCATGAGCGGGTTCGTTTGCTAATAATTCTTGAGAGTTTTCTATCGTTTTACAATATTCCGAATCAAAAAGATCCCGTTCGGGCCAGGATTTTACCCGGTTTAGAGCCTGATGCATCATCCGTTCTATTTTGTTCGGGAATTTACTTCCGGTCCAACTGCTTGTATTCGTAATGAAAACCCAACTGAAACCGTCTTTTTGATGTTTCATCATAGCACTCGTTCCGGCTAAGGTCCCTGACCTCCACCAATCACCTCTGGAATTCGTGTTCATCCAGCCGATCGGCAGGGCATTGTAAATATTGGCCGTCATCGTCTTGACGCTTTCGGGAGTTAATACATCGGGATAATTGTCATTTCCGTCTATCGCGGACAGGAATCGTAGTAACTCGGTCGGAGAAGCTACCCATCCTCCGGCGCCGTAAAGTTCTTCGATATTATTTCCCCCGTTGGATCGAAGTACCAATGTATCCCTTCCATCGCATGCCCGTACTAATTCGGCGTTGGTGGGTTCGTAGTATTTTACTTCGTTCGGGTAGCGCCTTTCGCGTAAATTGTTACCCAGGTGCATATCGAAACAGCCGGCAGGGATCAGTATGCTGTCCTGAATGTATTTTTCATAAGATTGTCCGCTTATCTTTTCAATTACTTTGGAAAGAATCCCGTATCCTACATTCGAGTAGCAAGTACTGGTCCCCGGACGGAATCCTAAACGCTTTGATAATACAAACCTGATTATCGTATTCAAATCGGCAGGAGGGGGAACGCCCATTTTTTTAGCAATTTCTACCGGATGAAACATGGGATCTCCGTACCTTAAAGAGAATCCTCCTTTGTGTCGCAGCAACTGTTCTACCGTTATCTCCTTCACCCGCTTGTCCCTGATCGCTTGGTATACGGTATCGTTCAATATTCCGTTTTCTCCGAAAACTTTATCTTCTAAGGATAATTTATCACTTTCTACCAGCTTCATAATACCGGTTGCCGTAATTAATTTAGAAATAGAAGCGATTCTAAAGATATGACTCACATCAACCTTGGTCTGAGATTCCTCGTCGGCATACCCGTATCCCTTGCTGTAAATCAATTTTCCATCCTTCATTATAGCCAAAGAGGCTCCTTTTATTTCCCATTGATTCATAAATCGTTCGATAGTTGCATCTAAACGTTTTGTTTCGGATAAATCGGAATAATAATTATGAATGATATCGTGAATAGGTATAAGGGTATCTTCCATAGGCCGCTCTTCTGTCGTTTCCATCATATCGGCCTGAGTACGGTTGATATTCCAAGGCCTGAACAAAAGAACACCTGATAAAATGATCAAACTTATAATATATTTCATAGGCTCTGTTTCGTAATAAAAAAACGCATTGTATTTCTTTAGATAACAGAAGTATACAATACGTTCGCAATATTAAGAAAAAGATATTCTTATTCAAAGTAAAGCATGTGAAATCAGGTTAAAAATTTAAAGTTAATAATGAAAAATAGCGTTCCATGACTTTTCTCAATAAGGGGTGTGCGGGATTGAAAAACAGGTGATCGATTTTACGTATCGGTAATACGAGAGGAGAAGTTCCTGTAATAAAAGCGGTGTCGTAGTTTTCCAAGTCCGCACAGGACACGCGTTTTTCCACGACAGGGAAATTTTCTTGCCGGCAAATCTCAAGTACCCGTTTTCTGCTTGTACCCGGTAAAACATAAGGTACAGGAGTTGTATAAAAAATGTTGTCGCGTATAAAAAATACGTTGGAACGAGATCCTTCCGTGATACATTCGTCCTGATCTATCAGTAAGATTTCGTAAACTCCATGCGAACGAATGAGTTCGTTGGTCGTTTCGCGCAAGTGAGGATTAATGTATTTTATTTCGGCGTTATCCCTCATGGCATGATAAGTAATCGTATCAACTCCCGAGCGATAAGCTTCTTCTGTAGGATAGGAGTGCCGGATCTGATATATGTATTCGTCAATCGCGTCGGAAGTGATGTGTAGGACATATTTAAGATTACCCTCTTTGATCCCTTCCAAACGAATTAAGTGGTCCAGTTTGTCTTTTATATGGAGCGCATGGATATCGATATTTACGTTCGATTTACGTATGGAATTCTCCAGTCTTAAGAGATTGTCTTCGAGAAAAATGACACTTCCTCTAAAAACCCTGCATACTTCGTAAAGGCTTAGTCCCGTGTTTAAAATATCCTCGGAAAACGACCGTTTCTCTATAGGAACGTTATTGTATAGCATCATATTCGTATTCATTTAACCTGACGCAAAGTTACAGGATAAAACGAATAAGTGATCGTTAAAGTTCTTAAACTTTATATTCTCTTGCATCCATTTTCAACTTTCAATTATTTGCCTTAATTTTGGCTGGAATTATGGAAACAAGCGAACAAATCAATCGGATAGAATATTTCTTGCGGAATGTCATGATAAAAGAGCTCTCGAAGGTAGTGGAACTTGAATTATCGTATATGCAGTTTGTTATTATGGGACAAGCTGTTGAGGTGCTGGGAAGTTTTTTGGATACGAAACCGATGAAGGCTAAAGGGCAGTCTGCTAAAAGATTTGCCTCCGGTGTTACAAAATTGTTCGGAGGACGCTACCGTTTGTTAAATGAGAATTATTACTTGTACGATAAACTACGCAACCAAATGACTCATACCTTTATTCCTGGGGGAGATTTACTGCTAATAAACCGGAATGAAAATAAAAATGGATATAAGCATTTGGAGGTTACGGAGGGAAAGTTGGTATTGATTTCTGAGTTTTTTTATGAAGATATTTGCAAAGCTGTCGATCGTCTTTGCGAGGCGTTGAAAACGGGGAAAATAAAACCGAAAAATATAGGATATCAGGAATGAGACAAGATAAAATCATATTAGTCGGGGCCGGTAACGTGGCACATCATTTAGCCGCCGCTTTATTGAAAGCGGGAGCTAATTTATGTCAGATATACAGCCGTACCATCGAATCCGCAAGAGAATTAGGTCGCAAAACAGGTATCTCTTATACATCTGATCTTTCACAAATTTATCCGGATGGGGATATATATTTTTTTTGTGTAAGTGACGACGTGTTACATCCTCTTTTGAAGTCAATTAGAATACATGATGATGCACTCTTACTGCATACGTCAGGAAGTCTTCCTATGGAGATTCTCAAACCTTTTTCGAAGCAATACGGGGTTATTTATCCTGTTCAGACTTTTTCTAAAGGAAGAGATTTGAATTTCAAGGAAATTCCCCTGTGTATAGAAGGGAATTCTCCTGTTGCAATGGAGAGAATAAGGGAGTTGGCAACTGATTTATCGGATAATATATATCCCGTCCATTCGGATCAGCGTAAAGAGCTACACTTGGCAGCCGTTTTTGCTTGTAATTTTCCTAATTACTTGTATCATATAGCTGAAAAAATGTTGGAAAATAGTGGGTTGCCTTTTTCGGTCTTACGGCCTTTGATCTTCGAAACGGCACACAAAGTCATGTTAATGACTCCTATGGAGGCTCAAACCGGACCGGCTAAACGGGGAGATGAATCTATCCTGAACGGGCATAAGAGTATGTTGAAAGAGAATAAAAATTTATTAAAGCTGTATGCTTTATTGTCGGAAATGATTAAAGAGAGTCAGACGAAAGAGGATAATCCGACGAAGCAAGATGAAATAGCGGATATGCCAACACTTTGGTAAAAAATGAATAATATGAATTTTTTTAAAGAAGAACTTAAAACGATAAAGGCATTTGCCTTTGATGTGGATGGTGTTTTTTCCCGTCACGAGATGAATATTACCCCTGAAGGGGAATTGGTAAGGACATCGTGTACAAAAGACGGCTATGCCATGATGTATTGTATCAAAAAAGGCTATCCGGTATGTATTATATCGGGAGGGTGCGCTCCCGGAATAAGGGAACGTTTTCAAAAACTGGGTATTCAGGATATTTATCTCGGTATCGCAAATAAGGTGGAGGCATTGGACGAATTTCTACAAAAGTATTGTTTGAAAAGGGAAGAGGTGATGTATATGGGGGATGATATACCGGATTACAACGTAATGACTCAAGTCGGTATACCTGTATGTCCCGCTGATGCCTGTGAAGAAATAAAGTCGATTTCCCGTTATATTTCCGATATCCCCGGGGGATTGGGTTGTGTGAGGGATGTAGTATCTCAAGTATTGAAGGCCAAAGGGGAGTGGATGGATACGCAATGTTATGTAAAGTGCATGTAATAAAATGGGCGAAAGTCAGTAACGATCTTAGCGTTTAACTACAAGAATTTATAGATGTTGGAAATTTTTAAATTAATCCGTTTACGAACAATTGCCTTTGCTGCTTTTACCATGTATGCAATGCGTTACTTCGTTATCGTACCGATCTTGGCGCGGGGAGGATTTTCCTTGCAGTTGTCGGATGGAGATTTTTCGTTCCTTGTAGTTTCTGTCTGTTGCCTTGTTTCAGCAGCGTACGTGATCAATGACTATTTTGACACGAAGACAGACCGACTTTCGGGAAACCGGGAGATTATTGTCGGAAAAACGATAAGCAGGCGTATGGCTATCATCTTGCATACTTTTTTAAATATAGTAGCCGTTGTCATTGCATTTTACATGGGAGAACGAGTCGGCCATTGGGAATTCGGGATTTTATTTTTGGCCGTTTCGCTTTTGCTTTGGTTCTACTCTTCACGCTATAAAAAACGTTTTGTTTGGGGAAATCTGATCGTGGCTTTTTTGGCCGGTTGCATTCCGTTGTCCGCGGTATTGTTTGAAATCCCTCTTTTGACTCATACTTATTCGGATGTTATCGCAAAAACGGGAATAAACTTCAATGCCGTATTGTATTGGACGGGATGGTTCTCTTATTTTCTTTTTTTCAACATGTGGATTTATGAAGTCAATAAAGATATATACAGTATAGAGGGAGACCGGGATGACGGAGTGATGACTTTTCCGGTAAAATTGGGAATCAGAAAGACTAAAATTTTTATCTCTATTCTCGTATGCTGGTGCATTGTATCCATGTTCGTACTTTATGCCATAGAATTTTCACATTCGTGGGTCGTATTAGGATATTTTGCAGTTGGTCTATTCATACCCTATTTGTTCTATGTCTATTCGGTTTTAAGGGATGATCGTAAAAAATTTCAATTCTATTTGATACGCCTTATTATGGTTCTGTGTGTGGGATTTAGCTTGTTGTTACAATACTTCTTTAATAGTGTAGCGTGAACATGGATATTATTAACAATTATAAATTGATTTTGGCGTCGTCTTCCCCCCGGAGACAGCAATTAATGAGGGATGCCGGATTCACGTTTGAGGTCCGGACGAAAAACATCGAAGAAAAATATCCGGAGGGTATACCTGTTACGCGGGTACCGGAATTTCTTTCCCGTTTGAAAGCGGAAGCTTTTCGACATGAATTGGAAAAGAATGAATTATTGGTTACTGCAGACACGGTGGTATGCCTCCATGACAAAATTATTGGTAAGCCTCAAAATCGGGATATGGCCATCCGTATGTTGAAGGAATTATCCGGACGTCGACACGTGGTTGTAACAGGTGTTACTTTGACCACGACGATGCGACAACACTCGTTCTCGGTTTTTACGAACGTCTATTTCAACACTCTATCGGATGAAGAGATCATATTTTACGTGGATACGTTTCAACCTTATGATAAGGCGGGAGCCTACGGTATTCAGGAGTGGATCGGGTATATCGGGATTGAGAGAGTAGAAGGATCGTTCTATAATGTAATGGGGTTACCTACGCAGAAGCTTTACGAGACCTTAAAGAATCTGGATTGGTAAATTCGATAAAAATCATTTTAAATCGTTATATATGAGAAAAATTACAGTATGTTTTTTGGCCTTTGTCCTATTGGCCCTGCCCAGTATGGCAGACGAGGGAATGTGGATTCCTATGTTATTAAAGAAGTATAATATCGAAGATATGCAAAAAGCCGGTTTTAAACTTACCGCGGAAGATATTTACGATATTAATCACGCCTCCTTGAAAGATGCAGTTATCGGTTTGGGGCGGGAAGATTCACCGTTCCATCACTTTTGTACGGGGGAAATAGTGAGTAACGAAGGACTCGTTATTACGAACCACCATTGCTCTTTTGGAATGATTCAGGCTCATTCCAGTCTGGAACACAATTACTTGAAAGATGGTTTTTGGGCGCAGGATAAAAAAGCGGAATTGGCCAATCCCAAGATTACGGCTTCTATCCTGGTGCGAATGGAAGACGTTACGGATAAAATCAATGCGGCCGTAAAACCCGGAATGACAGAAGAAGAGAGAATCGAAGCCGTTACGCAAACAGCCCGGAGATTAGAGTCGGAAGCGGTAAAAGGAACGAATTTGAAAGCTAATATTAAACCTTATTTCAACGGGAACCAATATTTTTTGTCGGTATTTAAAATCTATCGGGATGTACGCTTGGTGGGAGCTCCGGCTTCTGCAATAGGTAAGTTCGGAGGAGACACGGATAATTGGGTATGGCCTCGCCATACGGGGGATTTTTCCGTTTTACGGATATATGCCGGAAAAGACAACGAACCGGCCGATTATTCACAAGATAACATACCCTATACTCCGGCCAAATATTTTAAGATTTCAACAGGAGGAGTAAAGGAAGGTGATTTTACCATGGTTTTCGGTTATCCGGGAACTACGCAGGAATACTTAACCTCGTATGCTATCGAACAGATCGCAAACATAGAAGATCCTCATAAAATAAAAATCCGGACGGCGAAATTGAATGTCATTAATGCCGCTATGAATTCGGATGAATTATTACGTATTAAATATGCCGCCAAAGCCGCGAATGTGGCTAATGCCTGGAAAAAGTGGCAGGGTGAGATTAAAGGACTGGAACGTTTCAAAACGGCAGAACAAAAGAAAAAATTGGAACAGCTATTCGATCGATGGGCGCGTGGCGAACAGAAAACGCAATATATCGGATTAACAGACCGCTACCGCGATCTGTACGAGAGAAGAAAGGATTTTGCATTAGCCGGAGCCTATGCCATGGAAGCCGGTTTGCGCGGTGCCGAAATCGTTGGTTTGGCATCCTCTTTATCCAAACTCTTTGATCTTTATGATAAAATTGACGACAAAGAGGAGTATAAAAAATTACTTACGGAAAAGATTGAGGCGTTTTATAAAGATTATGATGTGGCTACCGATCAGAAAATCATGGCAGAGATGCTTCGGTTGTATAATAATGAGGAGTTGGGAGAGGAGTGGATCCCTGGCATGGTCAAATTAAATTCCAAATATATCAAACACGGAGAGAAGAGTTACGATCATTATGCGGCGGATATCTTTAAAAAATCCTTATTCACGCATCGGGAGGCTCTTCTTGATTTTGTAAAACATGTGACGCCTAAGGGTTTGCAGAAAATTAAGAAAGATCCGATATATCAATTCATGAACGGGATTCAGGAGTTGGTCAAAGAAAAGATAAAACCGGAATTAACCCGGATACAGAATGAATTAATAACGCTGGATCGCTTATGGATGGCCGGTTTAATGGAGATGCAACCGGATAAAACGTTTTATCCGGATGCCAATTCAACTTTGCGAATCGCTTATGGTAAGGTTGCAGGGTATACGCCGGGAGATGCCGTGTATTATAAGCATTATACGACTTTAGAGGGAATTATGGAAAAAAACAATCCCGCAATCTATGATTACGATGTTCCTCAGAAATTAAAAGAGTTGTACGAATCCAAAGATTACGGTTCGTATGCTCAGGATGGAGAGATGCCGGTTTGCTTTATTGCAACCAATCATACGACAGGTGGAAATTCCGGAAGCCCCGTGTTGAACGCGGATGGAAATCTGATCGGTCTGAATTTCGACAGGGCTTGGGAAGGGGTAATGTCCGATATGCAATACAGTCCGGAAATATGCCGAAATATTGCGGTAGATATACGTTATGTATTATTTATTATCGATAAGTACGCGGGAGCTAAACATCTGATCGAAGAGATGGAGATTGTACCCTAAAAAAAATCGGGAGATATTCTCCCGATTTTTTATTTTAACCGCTGATTGACAACGTTCCAATCAATGATATTCCAAAAATTTTCTATGTACTTCGGACGGGCGTTTTGAG
The DNA here is from genome assembly GCF_003204205.1 of Sanguibacteroides justesenii. NCBI lineage: Bacteria > Pseudomonadati > Bacteroidota > Bacteroidia > Bacteroidales > Porphyromonadaceae > Sanguibacteroides > Sanguibacteroides justesenii. The sequence goes on along the minus strand of NZ_QJPL01000001.1, from coordinate 568,440 downwards.
TGTCCAAATAGTAAGCGTGTTCCCATACGTCTATGGTTAAGATCGGTTTTTTACCGCGTTTCAACGGATTGTCCGCATTTCCGGTTTGTTCGATTTCGAGTTTTCCTTCTTTCGTAAGTATCACCCAAGCCCATCCGGAACCAAATAAGGTCGTGGCGGCTTTTGTGAATGCTTCTTTAAAAGCTTCGAAGCTACCGAAAGATTTATCAATCAACTCTTTTATTTTTCCGGTTGGAACCACTTTGGCCGAATCGTAAGGTTTGAATGCCTCAAAATAAAACGCGTGATTATAAGATTGGGCGGCGTTGTTAAATAAACCGCCTTCCGATTTCATCACGATCCCTTCTAAACACATGTTTTCGTATTCGGTACCGGCAATCAGATTGTTCATATTATTGATGTAAGTAGCCATGTGTTTTCCGTAATGGAATTGAATGGTTTTCTCGCTGATATAAGGCTCCAAACCGTTTTCTTTATAAGGAAGAGGGGGTAATTTGAATTTTTTGTCCTCACCTCTGGCATTTATTACGTTCGATGAAATCAACACATCTAACTCTTTAAATTCTTCTGTTTTCATAATGTATCTTTTTTAATTTGACAGGCTACTGTTATACGTCCGATTCCAAACGAAAGTTGCAATTCAAGCCTTATAAAGTTATACAATTTAAATCTTTTTTTGCCAAATTAGTATCATATATTTGCAATATAATCATTTTTAGAGGGAAACGGATTCCATTACGACACCGATCTCTAAGTCTTCTGTCTTTGATTTAACTTCGTTAAAGATCTGTTTCAGCTGATTGACCACGGCCTGTTGGGCTTGTTCCGGCATAAATTGCCACTGGTCTTTCAGAAGCGTTGCGGCCAACGTGGGAAATAATTGATCTAACATACCGGATACATAGGGTGTATTTAAAAAGCCTTTCAGATAGCTCCAGTTCAAATAGGCCGTCAACTGGTTGTTGATAATTTTATAATCGAAAGAGAGTTGAGGAATATTCAATTCTTTTCCGGTAATCTCTTTTAAACTCTCTTTATCCAATAAGATACCCAACTTGGTTCCTTGAGTTTCATAAGTGGCTTTTAATGTCTTTTGTGTCTGGTCTTTAAATTTCATATTGATATTCATTTCCGATTCGGAAACAAATTGTATACCGACAAAATATTCTCCCATTTTAGTTCCTGCCATGGACTTGAACATCGTCGTTAACTCTTCGGGTTTAAATTGAAGTGTTTGTCCTCCCCAATTCACATCTATGTTTTCCTCGCTATATTCGAACACGAAATAAGGAGCTTTGTAAGCCCATGTTCCTTGCAAAAAGGGTTCCGGTTCTTTGTTGTCATTGCAAGAAACGATAACGAATAACAGGGATAATATCGAAATGATAGAAGTCAATTTGTTTTTCATGATGATTGTTTTATTTAAATTTTAAACGTAATGGAAGCTCCGAATCTTGAAGGGGCTCCGGATTGCCCTGAATGGCGATAAGCGGGTAAATTGGCTCCTACCGGACTGGTAAACATATAGCTGAAAAACGCTTTGTTCAATATGTTTTTTCCCCATATTCTGAAGTCAATGTACTTCCCTGATATACCCCAATCCATGTTCCAGAGGAAATAAGGATTCTGCTTCAAGCGATTTGCTTCGTCAAAATATTGTGTCCCGAAACCGGTTACCGAAGTAGAAGCTGTCAAAGTATTAAAACAGAAAAATTTTATGCGTTTATAGTAAGAGAATCCCGTATTCATCGTGAAGTCGGGGGCCATAACGATTTTATTTCCTTCATACTCTTTGTTCAGGTGATGGTAATACTCCGAATCGCTGTATCCTGCAGATAAGAAATAGGTTAGGCGAGACACAAATTCCCATTTCATATCCATTTCGCCTCCTATGCTTCGGGCATCTCCGGCGTTCTTGATACTTGGTCCCATCATGCCCATGACGAATATCTGCTGATCCTTCCAATCGATATAAAAAAGAGAAGCGTTCAGGTTGAATTTACTGTTTCGGCTAAAATATTTTACTCCCGTCTCGTAATTCCACAGGCTCTCTTTATCATAGCCCAACTTGACTATTTGAGACGTCATTTCATTAGAAATAATATTATAACCTCCCGCTTTATAGCCTTTGGATACACTCGCGTAAACGGACAATTGGTCGCTCCACCTCTGTAAAATAGAAAATTGGGGTAACCACTCCTTGTAATCTTTGGACTCTTTCCAATCATGATAACCGGTAAATTTTTGCTCTCCGTGATAGAGTAGACTGTCGCGATACGACAGTTTTACCTTTTCATAGTCGTATCTCAATCCGATGGTGAGCATTAGTCCGGGAAGTAAATCTTTTACGGTAATCTGACCGTATCCGGCAGCTCCCCAGGTTTTTGTACTGTTATAATACAAAGCCTTGTCCAAATCAATCGGAAGCAACAATTGCCGGTCTTCTCCGAATAATGCCAAATAATTATTCGTTAAGTCTTTGTAAAAACCGAAAGTCCCGACAGTCCAATCTATGCGTTTTGCCTGAGTCGATTGATAATTGATCTCTTGCGTAATCAGATTTTGTTTAGAGCTTTTTTCATTCTGAAAAACATCATAACGAGTGAAATCGGCATCTAATAGCTGCTTGTCTTCCGACCAGGAGTAAGAAGTCACCCACAGGAAAGACGTTCGTTCGAAATTTCTTTTCAGGTTAACGTAAGTAGATACCAGATCTCTTTCATAGGAAGAGGTCGCGTTGTAATTCACGGTATAGCGATGTCGTTTTAACGAATCGATCGCGTGGTAGGCGTATCCGTCGTCGAAGCTATGGTTGTAATTCATACCCAAAGCTATCTTCCAGGTGTTGTTCGTATGTACTAATCCCTGATAACGCAGATTATAAGAGTCGGATTGATTAGGCTTACCTCCCGTATACCTGTTTTTAAAGTATCCGTCCGTGCGGTTATAAGTAAAAGACAGCTTGTTATAAATAACGTTACGGAGAGGCAGATTCGTTAATATCATGTAGTTTTGTGAATTATAACTGGCCACTCCGGCTTTCGCTTCCATGGAAAAAACATTTGAAGGTATATTGGTTGTGATATTGATCAATCCGATAATACTGTTTCTTCCGTAAAGTGTTGTTTGCGGTCCCCGTAAAACCTCAATCTGTTTGACATCGTACAGATCAAAAATAAAAGCATTTTTATCGAAAACGGGAACTCCGTCCACGTATAACCCGACAGGAGGAGTACCGGAAACGGTACCTATTCCGCGTATATACAAGGGGGTTGATAATTTGAGACCGTCCTCCTGTATGTAAAAGTTGGGAACGATTCCCGATAGATTCCTTAAATCCAGATTATTTTCGTTCGGCAGGTTCTTCCCCGTGATGACAGTTAAGGCTATGGGAATACTGTTTATAGGCAATATCCTTTTCTCGGCAGATACGACGACCTCTTTTAATTGTTCAATTATGCTGTAAGTTGAATCTTGCTCGCGAATGGCCGTACTGCTTTGCCCTTTTAGGGCTTTGGATAGGATGCAAAATAGTATTATACAAATAGTTATTCGCATTATAATAAATTTTAGTAAGGTAAATCAGTTCAAAGTGCATTACAAACGGATGTCGTAATAGCGGAAAGCGAAAAAGCTAATTAAGCAGCAGGAGGGGCTCGAAGGGTTTTACTCGACGAAAGAGGATCTTTGTAATTTATGATGTAGGGTAAAACTTTTTTCTTTAAAACTAAAAATTCTGCCGCCTCCGGCTCCTTATGAATCGTATTTTTTATAAAATCTACTATTTTACACGCGGATAATGTCTCGAAAGTCCCTTGGGAGAGAGTAATAATTTTCTCTTCCGGTAAGTTTTCCCGAATTCTTGTTTCGCTTTTTGTATAAAAACAGATAAAGAAAAAGGCTGAAACAAGCAGATATACAAATATATGTACCGATGGGCCTATAAAAAACATGCTACAAAGCTATTAAAAATATAGATACGCTTCATGCTAATATCAAAATTAATCGAAAAATACAATTAATTAGAAACATTCTAAATTTTAAAGAATTATACTTGTAAATAAATTGTTAAAGAAACAATTTTTATATATTTGTACAAGTTTAAAAAATGTAATTATTACAAATAAATAATGAATAAAATACAGGAGATTCAGGCGTATTTAGGTAAATATCATATAAAGCCTTCGGTGCAGAGGATCGCCATAATGGATTATATGATTTCCCATAGAATACATCCTACCGTAGAGGAGATTTATGATGCGTTATCTCCGGAATACCCGACTTTATCCAAAACGACGGTATATAATACGTTGAAATTATTTGTCGGGCAAAAAGCCGTTACTCCGATAGTTATTGACGAGAAAAATATTCGGTTCGATATCCATACCATGCCTCACGCCCATTTCATGTGTATGGGGTGTGGAAAAGTACACGACCTTTCCGTAGAAGATATGGAAAAGTTTTCTTTTAAGGGGGAGGAGGGGTTTGTCGTCACGGAAATTCATCTGTATTATAAAGGATTTTGTAAAAATTGTATAGAGAGAAAAGATAAGTAGTAATTTATTAAAATGAGCGTTATGAAAAAATTTATTTGTACCGTATGTGGTTATGTTCACGAAGGAGATGAAGCTCCTGAATTTTGTCCTCAATGTAAGCAACCGAAAAGTAAATTCAAGGAGTTGGTTGAAACCGAAGGTGCATTGACCTTTGTCGACGAGCACCGGATTGGAGTGGCAAAAGGAGTTGATGCTGAAGTGCTTGAAGGATTAAGAGCTCACTTCAACGGCGAATGTACGGAGGTCGGAATGTACTTGGCCATGAGCCGTCAGGCTGACCGCGAGGGATATCCGGAAATAGCCGAAGCCTTCAAACGCTATGCCTGGGAAGAAGCAGAACATGCTTCGAAATTTGCAGAATTGTTAGGAGAATGCGTGTGGGATACCGAGACAAACTTGAGAAAACGCATGGAAGCTGAAGCCGGAGCATGTGAAGACAAAAAACGTATTGCCACGTTAGCTAAAAAGTTGGATTTAGACGCGATTCACGATACCGTTCACGAAATGTGCAAGGACGAGGCTCGCCACGGTAAAGGTTTTGAAGGGCTTTATAATCGTTATTTTAAAAAATAATTAGATATAACTCTTTTTTTATGAAGGACTTCCCGGTTTAAGGAGGTCCTTTCTTCATTTTTTTTCGATAAAAGTGTAACCTTTGCTTTTGTTTTCCGTAAACGAATCAGGTAATAATATTAAAACAAAGAAGATGATGAGAAGTTATACATGTGAAGACGTGATTTTATCTAATGAAAATACAATAAAAGGATGGTTATGCAATCCTGAAGAGGCAGGAAAAAAGCCGGCCGTGATCGTGTTAGGGCCGCAGAACTCAAAAGATGATAAAATTTCTATGCGATATGCCACGAGACTGGCTAATTACGGTTATGTTACCTTATGCTTGGAAGAGACCGAAAACATTAAAGCCGCCATTGATTACCTGAGCTTCAAAGAAGAGGTAGATGCAGACAAAATGTATGCGGTCGGTATTTGTCACGGAACGAACGAGGTCATTAATCGTAGCGAAGAAGAGCAACGGTTGAGAGCTATTGCTCTCGTATCCGGTTGTTACAAGAAGAAAGAAGCTTCTCAACTGAAAACACCTACGATCATTATCCATGGCGGAGAAAACGAAAGTTTGGAATCGGCACGGGAGATATACGCGACCATTAAGGCGGAAGACAAAATGGCCATTTGGGAAGATTCGGTTTCTCGTGTGCAATACTATGAAGATCCTTTAGTGTTAGATAAAACGGTAAAGAATGTTTACCGGTGGTTCAATACTCACTAAATATTTGAAAAAGAGACTTTATCTTATAGGAGGCTGTCCCGATTTTACGATCGACAGCCTTTTTTACATTCATTCATTCCCGCGTACACGATGAATATGGTCGGTCGTTTATGTATATCGGGTTTTTCATTTTTCCACTCTTTCACCGATCGTGTTTTGACGTACTCGTTCGCCGTTGTTAAATCACAGGCAATGGTCAGTTTCGTTGTCGGAGAGAGAACGGATAACATATCTTCCAATAACGTCAGATTCCGGTAAGGTGTTTCAATAAATATTTGAGTCCTGTTTTCTTGTAAGGATTGCTTCTCGAATATTTTCAACGCTTTGGCCCGGTCTTGTCTGTTTACCGGCAGATAACCGTTAAATGAAAAATTTTGTCCGTTGCAGCCCGAAGCCATTAAAGCTAAAAGGATGGACGAAGGACCGACCAACGGGACGACTTGAAACTGGTGTTGATGAGCTAATGCCACGAGCTCCGCACCCGGATCGGCAATACCCGGACATCCGGCTTCTGAAATAATACCTACATCCTGCACGGCCAAGTAAGGAAGATAAGATTCGATCTCTTCCCGTGTCGAGTGCTCGTTCAGATCCAAAAAAATCAATTCGTCGATGCAAATATTTTTATCTATTTTTTTTAAAAACCGTCTGGTGTTTTTGACGTTTTCCGTTGCGAATACCCTTAGTTTTTTTAAAATGTCGGTCACGTGTTCGGGAAGTACCTGCCGAACTTCCGTATCTCCAAGTAAATTGGGGAGTAAATATAATTTTCCCATGATAAAATGTTTGCTGCAAATATATAGGATTATTTTTATCTTATTAATTTTGTCCGTATTAAAAGAGGCTGACGGGGGAGATTTCCGGAGATTCTTTTATGATATTAAATGCTTAACCGATGAAAATAACGATTTTAGGAAGTGGGACTTCGCAAGGGATACCCGTTATCGGATGCGAATGTGAAGTGTGTCGATCCAGTGATACCCGCGATAAACGATTGAGAAGTTCTGCTCTGATTGAAATAGAAGGGAAAAAATTGTTGATCGATGCCGGTCCTGATTTCAGGTACCAAATGTTAAGGGCACACGTAAAGGACGTGAGGGCCATTCTTTTGACACATGAACACAAAGATCATACCGGGGGACTGGATGATGTAAGAGCTTTTAATTGGATAAAAGGAGGATATGTTGATATCTATTGCGATCAACGAACCTGTGATGCCGTCCATAAGGATTACGATTACGCTTTCATGCCCGTTAAGTATCCGGGTGTCCCCGATATGAGCATGCATGTCATCGATAATCGTCCTTTTTATGTGGACGATATAAAAATTATCCCGCTCACGGTCATGCATTACAAATTGCCCGTTACCGCTTTCAGGATCGGTAATTTTGCGTATGTTACGGATGCAAATTTCATATCTGAAGAGAACAAGAAAAAACTGAAAGGAGTGGAGTATTTGATTATCAATGCACTAAGGAAAGAGCCTCATATATCTCATTTTTCATTGGATCAGGCTTTGGAGGTTATTCGGGAATTACAAGTTAAACAAGCTTATATCACACATATCGGGCATCAGATGGGATTGAGTACCCAAGTCTCTGCAGAATTACCTTCGAACGTACGGTTAGCCCATGATATGCTGACATTTGAAATTTGAATCTCGTCTCGCAAATGTTAATAAAAAAGAGGATAAAATTTCAATTAATCGGTCGTTTTTATTACATTTGTGAAATTTTGGGACAGAAAGGGTTATTTTATACATAATAACTTTATTGCCAATTTGTTAATAGAGTAATTAGATCATATTAAATGGAAAACATCGGAGAAAAAATTATTAAAATCAACATCGAGGAGGAGATGAAATCTTCGTACATTGATTATTCAATGTCGGTGATTGTATCCCGCGCATTACCAGATGTTCGGGACGGCTTAAAGCCGGTGCACAGAAGGGTGTTGTATGGAATGAGTGAATTGGGGGTGACCTCTGGTAAACCATTCAAGAAATCAGCCAGAATAGTTGGAGAAGTATTGGGAAAATATCATCCTCATGGAGATAGTTCCGTGTACATGGCAATGGTACGTATGGCTCAGGAGTGGTCTCTACGATACAGATTGGTAGAAGGGCAGGGTAATTTCGGATCGGTCGACGGGGATAGTCCGGCTGCTATGCGTTATACAGAAGCACGTCTGATGAAGGTTGCCGAAGAGACTTTGGCAGATTTGGAGAAGGATACGGTCGATATGATACCTAATTTTGACGAATCCTTAAAAGAACCGAGTGTATTACCGACCAGGATTCCTATTTTATTAGTAAACGGCGCATCCGGTATCGCCGTCGGGATGGCGACCAATATGCCGCCTCACAATCTTAGAGATACCATCGATGCCATATGCGCGTACATTGACAATAATGATATTGAGATCGATGATCTGATCCGGATCATCAAAGCTCCTGATTTTCCGACAGGAGGTACGATTTACGGATATAGTGGAGTAAAAGAGGCATATCACACGGGAAGAGGACGGGTTATCGTCCGTTCTAAAACTTCCGTAGAAACGACACCTCACGGAAGAGAGAAGATCATTGTGCATGAAATTCCTTATATGGTTAATAAAGCCGAGTTGATCGTTAAGATTGCAGACTTGGTGAATGAAAAAAAGATAGACGGAATTTCAAACATCAATGATGAATCGGATCGTAATGGAATGCGAATCGTTATCGATCTGAAAAAAGATGCGATTGCCAATGTCGTTTTAAATACATTATTGAAACACACGGCATTGCAGACCTCTTTCGGGGTCAATAACATCGCGTTGGTCGGTGGAAGACCCCGGTTGCTGAATTTGAAGGATTTGATTCGGTTATTCGTGGATCACCGTCATGATGTCGTTACCCGTCGTACCCGTTTTGAATTGAAGCAAGCGGAGGATCGTGCCCATATCCTGGAAGGTCTGATTATTGCTTCCGATCACATCGACGAAGTCATTCGTATTATTCGTGCCTCGAAAACCCCCGATGAAGCTAAAAACGGATTGATAGAACGTTTCTCTCTAAGCGAGGTTCAGGCCAGAGCTATTGTCGAAATGAGGTTACGTCAGTTAACAGGCCTGGAACAGGATAAACTAAGGACGGAATACGGAGAGATCATGAAATTGATCGAGCATCTGAAAGCTATTTTGGAAAGCGTGGAACTGAGGATGCAAATCATTAAAGATGAGTTATTGCAGATAAAGGCGCAATACGGAGACGAGCGGCGAACGGATATCGTATACGCATCTGAAGAATTCAACCCCGAAGACTTTTATGCCGACGAAGAGATGGTGATCACCATCTCGCATATGGGATATATCAAACGTACTCCTTTAAGTGAATACAAGGTTCAAAATCGGGGAGGAGTAGGATCAAAAGGATCCGCAACTCGCGATGAAGACTTCCTGGAACACATGATTACGGCAACCATGCATAATACGATGCTGTTCTTCACCGAAAAAGGAAAATGTTTCTGGTTGAAAGTATGGGAAATTCCGGAAGGTACGAAACAATCCAAAGGTAGAGCCATACAGAATCTGTTAAATATTGAACCGGACGATAAAGTCAAAGCTTATATTAACATTTTGGATCTGAAAGATACGGATTATATAAACAGCAACTATATCGTTTTATGTTCCAAACAAGGTATCGTGAAGAAAACGACCTTAGAAGCCTATTCGCGTCCTCGTGCGAATGGTGTAAATGCAATTACGATAAAAGAGGGGGACCAACTTTTGGATGCCAAATTGACAAACGGAGAAAACGATATCATGATAGCCGTCAAATCGGGTAAAGCCATTCGTTTCCCTGAAAATAAGGTTCGTCCGATGGGAAGAACGGCTTCAGGTGTCAGAGGTATAACGCTGGGTAGTGAAGACGATGAGGTTATAGGTATGATATGCGTTGAACCGGGAAAAGCAGATATTTTGGTCGTTTCGGAAAACGGATACGGAAAACGCTCCGATATTGAAGATTATCGTATTACCAATAGGGGAGGAAAAGGTGTGAAGACCATTAATCTAACGGAGAAAACTGGTAACCTGATTTCTTTAATCGATGTAACAGACGATGACAATCTAATGATTATCAATAGATCAGGCCTGACAATACGTCTTGATATATCGACATTAAGGGTAATGGGAAGGAATACGCAGGGTGTGAAATTGATTAATTTAAGAAACGATGATGCTATTGCCGCTGTTGCTAAGGTCTCTTCCGCTAAAGAAGAAGAGGTGGAAGGAGAGAAGCAGGGGGATATCGAAGACGGAACAGAGTAAAACGAAAATAACTGACGATTTGAAAAAACATCTAAATGTAAAACAAATTTTATAACGTATGAGAAAACTATCTTTTATCATTGCACTTCTACTTTGTGCGAATTTCACATTTGCACAAAAGGGGAAAGTTACTTCTGCGGTTAGCTTTTTCACGCAAGGAAAGTTAGACAAAGCCAAAGAATTAATAGATGAAGCTATCGTTCACGAGAATTGTGTAAGCTGGCCCAAAGCCTATTTTGTAAAAGGACAGATTTACCAAGCCATTTACGAGTCTCAAAATCCGGATTATTTGAAGTTGGTAAAAGACCCTCTGAATATCGCGTGGGAAGCTTTTCAACAAGTCATTAAACTGGATGATAAGGGAAAATTTAAAAAAGATTTGATCAATCAATATGCCAACCTGGTTGCTGATTTTCAAAATTATGGTGTCGAAAATTATAATAAAGGAGTGGATAATGATAATAAAGCAAATCCTGACGCCGCAAAAAAAGATTTTGCCCTCGCTTTAGATAATTTTAAACGCGTGTTGGAAATCAATGCCTCGGAATACGGAAGCCAAAGAGTTGATACGGCTATTATTTACAATGCAGGTATTACGGCCCAACGGGCAGGAGACTTGGAACAGGCGTTGGATTTTTATAAAAAATCACTGGAATTGAACTATGACGCCTCAAAAGTATATCCGATGATTATCAGCATCCTGTTTACTCAAAGCAAGAATGCAAATGATGCAGGGGATAGCGTTTTAGGAAAAAATTACCAGGAAGAAGCTGTTCAGTATCTGCTGAAAGGACACGAATTGTTCCCGAATGAATCTTATTTGCTGATTCAGTTGATCAACTATTACCTGCAAGGAGATACCCCGGAAAAAGCAGAACAATTCTTAGATGCGGCTATTGAACAAACACCCGACAATTCGGAGCTCTATCGTGCTAAAGGTGATATGTACGAGATTTTGAAGCAAACGGATAAAGCCGAAGCGATGTATCTTAAAACGTTGGAATTAAATCCGGATGATTTCAGAGCCCAGTACAACTTGGGAAATATTCAGTTGAACAAAGTTATCGAAAAACATAACAAAATAGACGAACTGGATGACGCTAAGTATAAAGTGGCTTATGAACAGATATTGAAAGAATACGAGTCGGTTATTCCTTATTTTGAAAGAGCCTTGGAATTGGAACCGGGAGAGAAAAATACGTTGACCACGTTGAAAGAGTTATATTACCGGTTGAGGGAAAAACCCAATACGGACTACATGAAGAAATATGAAAAAACAAAAGAGATGCTGGAAAGTTTATAAAAGTCCGGTTTCTTCTAAAAAGACGAGATTCAAAAAGTCTCGTCTTTTTTATTGCGGTAGAAGGTATTTTAATTCTTTTTACATATTACACTTAACATAATATAAATTATAGGACAAATTATACAAGCAATTCCCACGAGGCAATTTTTCATTTTTATCGATAAACGATCTGTTTTTCAAATCCACTTTTTATTCTTATTTTTGTAAGTCAAAGTAATGAATAAAATTATCTCATGCGAAATAAAGTGGTAATCATTACCGGAGCTTCTTCCGGAATCGGTAAGGCGTTAGTATATGAATTTACAAAATTCGGGAGTAAAATCGTAATGGCAGCCCGCAATTTGGCGGAACTTCAGCAAATGGAAAAAGAGCTGAACGATAAAGGTATTGAGGTTCTTGCGGTTCAAACGGATGTGACCCGCGAAGACGATTGTAAACATTTGATCGAGCAAACCGTCCAGAAATTCGGGAAAATTGATATTTTAATCAATAATGCCGGGATTTCCATGAGGGCATTATTTGACGAGTTGGATGTGGATGTCATTCGGCGCGTTATGGATGTTAATTTTTGGGGAACTGTCTATTGTTCAAGATATGCTATCCCCTATTTACTTCATTCCAAGGGCAGTTTGGTCGGAATTATCTCTGTGGCCGGTTTTGTAGGTTTACCGGGGAGAACCGGGTATGCAGCAAGTAAATTCGCCGTAAGAGGTTTTTTGAACACCTTGAGGGTAGAAAATTTGAAAAAAGGGTTGCATGTATTGGTTGCAGCTCCCGGTTTTACGGCTTCCAATATTCGTAAAACCGCACTGGTTGCAGATGGAAACCAGCAAGGAGAAAGTCCCCGGGAAGAAAGTAAGATGATGTCTGCAGAGGAGTGTGCTGCAATCATCGTGAAAGGAATAAGAAAACGGAAACGGGAAATTATTATGACATTAGTGGAGGGAAAAATATCCGTATTCTTAAGTAAATGGTGGCCCAGCTTGTTGGATAAACTGGCTTATAATCATATGGCCAAGGAACCTGATTCTCCTTTTAAATAATTGTGAATCGATGAGATTTTATGTATTTGTTTTTATACTGAATTTCCTCTCTTTTTCTCTTTTCGCTCAGGAAAAGGGAATACTGAAAATCATGAAATCTTATCCCATTCCGATAACTGTTTTAAAAATCAGTCGGACGGACTCACTCCGTTTTACCCGTATTCCCGATTTGGTTTATCGATCGGCACAATTAAAAAATGAACATATAGAAAATCCCGCCGTTCGTTACGCGTTGGAAAAACTTACCCGAGACAGATCAAAATATTACGAGTTGAAACAAGCCATAAATACGTTGAGGGGATACGCTGAAAATGAACATATAAAATACATGATAAATTATCTTCGGGCCTATTTTGCAACCATTGAAGAAAAAGAAAAAGCCATTCAACAAATACGGGAACGAATCAAAAAAGATAGCCTGGAATACCGTAAGAGAAATCCTATGGATTCGGCACGTTACGATATACTTTTGAATCAAGATTTGCAATCTCTTCTAACTTTTATGGAAAAAGATGAGAATTATCAATGGATGCGTGAAAAAAGCAGGGATTCCATTCCACTAATCATACTGAACGCTTCGGATAAACCCAATCAGGTTTGGTTGAATAGAGGAAAAACCTATTACTACTATTTTTCGACCAAAAGCGTCGCGGGAGATTCCGTGGGATCCTGGTTAAGAGTCTCTTCCCGTGGAAATCGGGTGAAGTTTTTTGTGGATGAAAACATGTATCAGAAGTACAGTCAAGCCGATAAAATTTCAAAAGATATCAGCTTGAAGATACAGGACTCGGCCTATTTAAAATTAAAACCCCTGACACCTCTTCCGATAAAAAGAAACTACTGGCGGTATTACTGGGATATCAGTTTCGCATTCGGACAAGGATATTTTAGTGACAGTTGGGCTTCTGGGGGTGAAAATTCACTTTCTATTCTTTCCGATTTGAAGTATTTTTTAAATTACAAGAAGAACAGTTTATCCTGGGAGAATGCATTCCGGTATAGATTAGGGGCGCTAAAGAGCGGAAAGGAAGAGTTAAGTAAAAACGAAGATAAATTTGAAGTATTATCCAAATTAGGAGTAAAAGCTTTTAAACACTGGAATTACGCGGCTCAGTTCGATATGAATACGGTACTGTTCAGGACTCACAATTATCCTAAAAACGACCAAATTATCGCTAATTTTCTCTCTCCGGGTTACTTCACCATCTCCTTAGGTCTTGATTATAAACCTAAAAACAATATCTCTCTTTACCTCTCGCCTATTGCCGGACAATGGATCTATGTTCGGGATACGGCCAGAGTTGATCCGACACGTTATGGTGTCGAAAAGGGAAAAAGGTACAGGAGCGATGCCGGAGCCAAAGTGGAATTAAGGAATGAGCATGAATTTTTTAAGTTTTTGAAAATAGATAACCGGTTGATTATTTTTTCCAGTTATTATGAGAAACCGGAATACATAACCGTTGATTGGCGTTTGAGTCTCGATTTCAAAATAAATTATTTTATGAAGACATCCGTTTATATGAATGCCATATACGATCAAAATTATTCGAAAAAAATACAGTTCAAAGAGACGCTGAATCTCGGTATATATTTTAGATTTTAATCTTATGATGAATTTTGAAAATTGTGAAATTGGTAATATCGTTATTCACGATATAGGAAATAAGTATGAAGAAGGAGACATCCGGTTTTCCGAATCTAATTTTGTTCCGGACGAACAGGAAGTTCATAATTTGCTGAAAACTTATTTTCTGACTCCTTTCAAAAGAGATGCCTTTTATCGTTTTTCCGCTTACGAGGGAGAACTTTCCCGCAATCCCGTGTACGCGGCGATACGTTCTGTGTTCGAGGACCCTGCCTCTTTCTATAAGGCATCCATCGACATCGCCCGGCATTTGTTCGAACAATCCAACCATCCGAATATCAAATCCGGAGAACTCTATTTGGTGCATTTTAAAAACTGTTTATTGGAAGACGGAACTTGCGATGCGATCGGTATTTTTAAATCGGAAAATAAAGATACTTTTTTGAAAATCATTGTTAATCAAAATAGTTATCAACTAACCAGTGAGTCCGGTATTAACATTAAAAAGTTAGATAAGGCTTGTCTGATATTTAACATGAACGAGGAGAGCGGCTATCGGGTTACTGTTTTGGATAAAACTAATCATACGGAAGCGGTATATTGGACAACTGATTTTTTGGGATTGGAACAGCAGGAGGATGACTATTTTCAGACTTCCAATTACTTGAAGTTATGTAAAGATTTCGTACAAGAGGTTTATAATCAGGAAAACGATATTCCTAAAGCCGATCAGATCGATATGTTGAATAGATCCATCGATTATTTCAAAAAAGCAGACACTTTTGATGAAGATCGATTTAAAGAAGAGATTGTCATGGATCCGCAAGTCATTCGCGCGTTTGAAGATTTTAAAAATTTCTACGAGGAGAAAAATGAAATAGCCTTGAAGGACTCTTTCGACGTGTCGGATAGCGCCGTAAAAGATGAAAAACGTTATTTTAAACACGTTTTAAAATTGGATAAGAATTTTCATGTTTACATTCACGGCCAAAAAAAATACATCGAGAAAGGATACGATTCGGCCAAAGATATGAATTATTATAAATTATTTTTCCGGGAAGAAAATTGAACCTCCATGATTAAAGCAACGAAAAGAATTATCATACTCTTTGCGGCCTTGTGTATTGCGGGATTAATGGGAGCAGGAATCGGATATTACTATGTATTTTATCCGAATATTACGGTAAAAGACGACGGAATCATTTATGTTCGAAGCTCCGGTTCGATAACGGAGGTGCTGGACACCTTGCGAAGCCGGGGATATGTCAAACATCCCTCTACCCTGCTGCAGGTTGCCCGGTTGAAAAAAGCAAAAGCAAAATCCGGACGTTACCGGATCAGAGAAGGTATGAACAATAACGAATTGATCAATATGTTACGTTCGGGAAATCAATCTCCGGTACAACTGACATTTAATAATATACGTACGTTAGAAGAATTTGCCGGAACGGTATCTCTTCAATTGGCCGTATCGTCCGATGATTTACTCTCTCGGCTTCGTAATCCTGATACGACTATCCGATACGGTTTTTCCCCGGCAACCGTGATCGGTATGTTTATTCCCAATACTTACGAGATATATTGGAATATTTCAACTACTGATTTTTTGAATAGAATGTATAAGGAGTACCAGCGTTTTTGGAATAAACAGCGTCAGAAAAAAGCGGAAGAGATAGGACTTTCTCCACTTGAAGTGACCATATTGGCCTCGATTATTGAAGAAGAGACCGTAAAAAAGGAAGAGTATCCCGTCATCGCCGGGGTTTACCTGAACCGGTTGAAAAAGGGCATCAAGCTGGATGCTTGCCCGACCCTTAAATTCGTGTTGGGAGATTTTACGATTACCCGGATTTTGGATCGCTATTTGGAAATAGATTCTCCCTATAATACTTACAAGTATGCCGGCTTACCCCCCGGTCCTATCCGAATGGCCTCTATTCAGGTTATTGATGGCGTGTTGAATTATCAGAAACATGATTACCTCTATTTCTGTGCCAAAAGCGACTTTTCCGGTTACCATTATTTCTCCAGAACATTGCGACAGCATAACGCTCATGCGCGGGAATACCACCGGGAATTGGATAGAAGGAAAATTTGGAGATAATTAAGAACGATGTCCAAGCAGAGAGGATAAAACAAATGGCAAAAAACTCAAAATTAAATACTTACTTTCTTTGCAAATTCGGAGTAAAGTAGTAACTTTGCGGGCGATAAAATAATTTTTATTATTTAATTTATTAATAAACAAACAGTTATGTTGAATCATTACGAAACCGTTTTCATCACAACTCCCGTTTTATCTGAAATACAGGTAAAGGAAGCGGTAGAAAAATTCAAAAACGTTATTACCCAGAATGGAGGTAATATCGAGCATGAAGAGGCTTGGGGACTGCGCAAGCTGGCTTATCCTATCCAAAAGAAAACTACAGGTTTTTATCACTTGCTTCAATTCGAGGCTGAAGGTACTTTAGTGGACAAATTAGAGACCGCTTACAGACGCGATGAGAAAGTGATCCGTTTTCTGACCTTTAGATTAGACAAGTATGCTTACGAGTATGCGTTAAAAAGAAGAGCTAAAAATCAAGTAAAACAAGAGGAGAAATAAGCCATGGCACAGAACGAAAGCGAAATTAGATATTTGACCCCTCCTACGGTTGAAGTCAAAAAGAAAAAGTACTGTCGGTTCAAAAAAGCAAGAATCAAATTCATCGATTACAAAGATCCTGAATTTTTGAAGAAATTCTTGAACGAGCAAGGGAAAATTCTTCCCAGAAGAATTACCGGAACTTCTGTGAAATTCCAAAAGAAAGTAGCAACCGCCGTGAAAAGAGCAAGACACCTTGCTTTGTTGCCCTACTTAACCGACTTGATGAAATAATTTTAAGGAAGGAGGACACAAATGGAGATTATACTATTGACAGACATAGCGAACTTAGGTCATAAGGATGACATTGTAAATGTTAAACAAGGTTACGGTCGTAACTACCTTATTCCCCAAGGTTATGCTATTTTAGCAACAGAGTCAGCAAAAAAAGTAGTTGCTGAGAATTTGAAACAAAGAGCTCACAAAGAAGCAAAATTGAGAGCTGAAGCTGAGGAACTTGCAGCAAAATTGGCTGAAGTAAAACTTACTGTCGGAGCTAAAACCAGTTCTACCGGTAAGATTTTCGGTTCCGTTAACAGCATCATGATTTCTGAATGTCTGAAAGAGAAAGGATTCGATATCGACAGAAAGAAGATCATGCTGAAAGATGTGAAAGAGATTGGAACTTACAGCGCAATCATCAAACTTCACAGGGAAGTGAAAGTCGATGTAGAATTCGAAGTAGTTTCAGAATAATTAAAAACAAGTCATAAACAAGACTTAAACGTATTTCCAAACATATTCCAAACGAAAAGCACCCGTAAAGGTGCTTTTTTTTATGTACATTTCACATTCATGTAAATAGAAAATGAAGTGAAAATCTTATCTTTGCAAGAATTGGAGGATAGATTTTATGAGCGAACAATATATTGAGTTGAAGGGTATACGGGTTCATAATCTGAAGAACATCGACCTGAAAATCAAACTGAATCGGCTGATCGTGATTACCGGTGTATCGGGAAGCGGCAAGTCATCTTTGGCTTTTGATACTTTGTACGCGGAAGGACAACGTCGTTACGTGGAGAGCCTATCCGCTTATGCCCGTCAATTCTTGGGACGTCTGAATAAACCGGAATGCGATTATATAAAGGGGATTCCCCCGGCAGTGGCGATAGAACAGAAGGTAAATACTTCCAATCCGCGTTCAACGGTAGGTACCTCTACCGAATTATACGACTACATCAAGTTGTTGTATGCCCGTATCGGTAAAACCATCTCTCCCGTTTCCGGTGAAGAGGTAAAACGGCATAGCGTAGACGATATTTGTGATTATATTATTCAGGGGCACGCGGATAAAAGCGTCGTCATTATGGCCAAGCCTGTTTCGGTGACGAAAGAGAGTTTGGGACTTTTGATGAATCAAGGGTTTAGCCGTATCAAGTATGGTCATGAATTTACGCGTATATCCGATTTTTTAGAGAGCAATGAAGAGGTTAAAACGGATGTTCCCCTGTTTTTGGTTATCGATCGGGTTACCGTGCATGAAGAGAAGGATACCATCTCCCGGATTAACGATTCCGTTGAAACGGCTTTATATGAAGGACAAGGAGTATGCTACATCGAATTGGACGGAGAGATTCGTTCTTTTTCCAACAGATTTGAGGCTGACGGTATAACCTTTGAAATTCCCTCCGTCAATATGTTTAGTTTTAACTCCCCGATCGGGGCATGCAACAAATGCGAGGGATACGGTAAAATTTTAGGTATAGACGAGGATCTCGTTGTTCCCAATAAATCATTGAGCCTGTATGACGATGCCGTCATGTGTTGGCGCGGAGAGAAGATGAGCGAATGGAAGCACTATTTCATTCGTCAGGCTCATCATACGAATTTTCCCGTACATAAGCCTTATTACGAATTGACTAAAGCGGAAAAAGAGCTTCTTTGGAACAGTCCGATGGGAATTTATGCTTTTTTTGAACATTTGGAATCCAAAAAATACAAGATTCAGAACCGGGTGATGATTGCACGTTATACCGGAAAGACCAAATGCCCGGTCTGTCATGGAACACGTTTGAAGAAAGAGGCTTCTTACGTGCAAGTAGGACATAAAGCCATCACCGATTTGGTCGATATGCCGATCTCGGAGCTGAAGTATTTTTTTGAACGACTGTCTCTTTCAGAGCCGGATCAACAAATAGCCGATCGGGTTCTTCCGGATATTCATAATCGAATTGAATTTCTGTTGGACGTGGGCTTGGGATATTTGACCTTGAACCGTCTCTCTTCTTCCCTCTCCGGAGGAGAATCGCAGCGTATCAATTTGGCCACTTCTCTCGGGTCGGCTTTAGTGGGTTCTTTGTACATATTGGATGAACCCAGTATCGGATTACATTCCAGAGACACGGATCGTCTGATTCAGGTTCTGAAAAGATTAAGAGATTTGGGTAATACCGTGGTTGTCGTTGAACACGACGAAGATATTATGTTGGCGGCGGATGAGATTATCGACGTGGGTCCCTTGGCAGGCAGACTGGGAGGAGAAATCGTATACCAGGGAACTTTAGATAAGATACGGGAAGCAGATACGCTGACGGCAGATTATCTGTCCGGCAAAAAATACATTCCCGTACCGGATCATCGTCGGACTTCTCCCTATCGGATCGAACTGAAAGGAGCGACCGAAAACAACTTAAAAAACATAGACGTAAGGATTCCTCTCGGCATTATGACAGCGGTAACCGGTGTAAGCGGTTCTGGAAAAAGTACCCTGATCAGAACGATTCTGGTTCCCGCTTTGAAAAAATACTACGGGGATTATTCGGATAGAACCGGAAGTTTCAATCGTCTTTCCGGTGACTTAGACCGGATTTTCGGTGTCGAATTTATTGACCAGAACCCTATCGGCAAATCTTCCCGCTCGAATCCGGTAACTTACATTAAAGCCTGGGACGATATACGAAAAATTTTCGCGGAAGAAAAACTATCCAAGACGAATGGTTTCAAACCGGCTTTTTTCTCTTTCAATGTCCCGGGTGGAAGGTGTGAAGAGTGCCAGGGGGAAGGTATTATAAAAGTGGAGATGCAATTCATGGCCGATGTATACCTGGAGTGTGAACATTGTAAAGGACGTCGTTTCAGAGAGGAGATACTGGAAGTAAAATACAAGGATAAAAATATATACGATATTCTGGAGATGACGGTCAATCAGGCGGTCGAGTTTTTCGGTACCGGTAGTAGTCACAGTGAACGGAGCATTGTTAGCAAATTGCAAAAACTGGTAGACGTGGGGCTGGGATATATAAAACTGGGGCAAGCCTCCAGTACGTTAAGCGGAGGAGAGAGTCAGCGCGTAAAACTTGCTTACCATTTAAGCCAGGAAAACGCGGACCCTACCCTATTCGTGTTCGATGAACCTACGACAGGTTTACATTTTCACGATATCCACAAATTGATGGAATCCTTAAATGCTTTGATTGACCGAGGACACACCGTTTTAATCATAGAACACAATATGGACGTAATCAAATGTGCCGATTACATCATAGATTTAGGACCCGAAGGAGGTAACGAGGGAGGTTATTTGGTTTTCGAGGGAACTCCCGAAGAGTTGTCCAAATGCCAGAATTCCTACACGGGAAAATATTTAAAAGAAAAATTAGAGATGTACCAATAAGCGTTTGAAACATACAGATATGAAGAAAATTATTGATTTTACAGTAAAAGAAAATCAGCTATTAAATCAGGATACCGTTCTGCTGGTACTTCATTCCGATGAATTACCCCCCATTCTACCGGGACAATTCGTAAACGTGAGAGTGGACAAATCCCCTTCCACCTTGTTGAGACGTCCCATATCGGTTCATGATGTGGATGGAGAGAAAGGCCTTCTCTATCTCTATATTAAAGTAGTGGGATGCGGAACGGCAACCTTGGGAGAACTTAAACCGGGAGAAAAGTTGAATATTATCCTTCCTTTAGGAAACAGCTTTAAAATACCACAGGATGGCAAATGTTTGCTAATCGGAGGCGGTTGTGGGGTGGCACCCATGCTCCACCTTTCGCGTGTCATGCGATCCGGGGGAATGGATCCCGTTCTTTTGATCGGAACCCGCACGCAAAAAGAGATTTTACGCCGGGAAGAGTTTGAAAAATATGCAAAAGTATACTACACAACTGAAGACGGTTCCTACGGAGAAAAGGGATACCCCACGCAACATTCGATATTGAAAGAGCACTTCGACCATATCTTCTGTTGCGGACCGGAAGTGATGATGAAAGCAGTTGCATCTTATGCTAACAAGAATAATATTGATTGTCAGGTATCTCTCGAGAACACGATGGCATGCGGGATCGGCGCTTGTCTCTGTTGCGTAACGGAAACGACGACAGGCCATAAATGTGTATGCACGGAAGGTCCTATTTTTAATATAAAAGATTTAACATGGCAGATTTAAGTATCAATATCAACGGGTTACAGCTGAAAAATCCGGTTTTGACTGCTTCCGGGACATTCGGATACGGGATAGAGTTTCAGGATTTCATCGACTTAAGCGCATTGGGCGGTTTTATCGTGAAAGGTACCACCTTAAAACACCGGGAAGGAAATCCCTATCCCCGTATGGCCGAAACGCCTTCCGGAATGTTAAATGCGGTAGGCCTTCAAAATAAGGGTGTGGATTATTTTATCGAACACATTTATCCGGAGATACAAGCGATAAAAAGTAATATTTTGGTAAATGTTTCCGGATCTACCGTGGCCGATTACGTAATGACGGCGGAAAAAATCAATGAACTGGAAAATATACCGGCCATTGAACTTAATATTTCTTGCCCTAACGTGAAAGAAGGCGGTATGGCTTTCGGAACCAGTTGTGCTTCTGCCCGAGAAGTGATAAAAGAAGTTAGAAAGGCATACAAAAAACACCTGATGGTGAAATTATCTCCCAATGTGACCAATATTCAGGAGATCGCCCTTACCGCCGAAGAGGCTGGGGCTGATTCCGTCTCCCTGATCAACACGTTAATGGGAATGGCTATCGATACAAAAAGTCGAAAACCTGTTCTGAGTACGGTAACCGGAGGGTTAAGCGGCCCCTGTGTAAAACCGGTAGCTCTTCGAATGGTATGGCAGGTTGCCAAGGTCGTAAAAATACCGGTTGTAGGTTTAGGAGGAATAACTTCTGCTAACGATGCCATCGAATTTTTATTGGCTGGAGCATCGGCAATCCAAATCGGTACGGCCAACTTTATAGATCCGGCTATTACGCTAAAAGTGATACGGGGTATCAATGAATATTTGGATCAGAACGGTTTTAAATCCGTTAAAGATATCATTGGTTTGATTTAAAAGAGAGACCGGGAGAAAATGAATTTTCTCCCGGTCTCTTATTCTTTATTGTAATCTTCGAAACTTCCGTCATCGAAAAAGAGCAGAATACGCTTTAAGTTTTTGCTTTTCTCGGACGATACCCGAAAAGAGGTGCTCCATTCTGGAAGTTCTTTTTCAACCTGCTTGGTTTTAAGGATCTCCTCCTCCTTGAACAACAATGGTTCTTCTATCGGCTTCTTCATGGGCTGTTCCGGAACACTTCCGGTATACATGGGACCTTTTCCTGTTATTAACCAGGTAAGACTAATATCCGGAAATACCTCCGCTATGCTGTTGATGATATCAAAACCGGGTTTGTTTCTCCCGGCTAATATATGAGAAATGGTAGAAGCGCTCACGCCGATCATCGCCGCAAATTTCGTAGCAGTGAGCTCTTTTTGTGCAAATAATTGATTCAACCGATCCTGCATTTGATTATCATTTTGTAAATATTATGCATTACAAATGTAATGATTCGAAGGGGGAAAAGCAAATTACATTTGTAATTCTTTCTATTTACATATGTAAAACAGAAAGAGAGGTATATCGAAAGTGAAAATAGTATCTTACTTAAGTACCAAGTAGTTAAATATGATCCCCCTCCTTTTTTCTATTATGATAAAATAATACATTGTTTATTAGTGTATTAAAATAAAAATACCTCTTTTGATATTATAAATAAAAACATGATATAAACACTAATATATTACTGGTAATTAGATGCTTAAGTATTAAAAACATCTCAATTTTGTGTGTTTTCATGTAAAAATCATCTTCAGATACTCTTTCAATCTAAAGTAAAAGATGAATTTATTTATATAAATCATTGATAATTAGAAGTAAAAATATAATTGTATCAAAGTGTTAAATACTTTCTGTCTCTTATTTCTTTACATTCGTAAACCCTTTCTTTACCGGAAGAAACCTTGTCCGAACGCAACGTGTTTTTTACAAATGTAAATTCATTTTTGACTCAAACATTATGACAAATGTAAATAATTAACGCCTTGTTATCTTCGTGAAATTCTTTTACATTTGAAAAAAATTAAACACGTTAATCATGACAATCGCGGAAAAAATAGCAGAACTCAGAAGAATTATGGATCGGGAAAATATAGCCGCTTACGTTATTTCCGGAACGGATCCTCATAATAGTGAATATTTACCCGCTCCCTGGCAACAACGGAAATGGATTTCCGGTTTTACAGGGTCTTTCGGTACGGTCGTTGTTACCAGGGATCATGTGGGCTTGTGGACGGATACCCGTTATTTTATTCAAGCAGAACAGGAATTGAGCGAAACAGAGATAGAACTACATAAACTACGTATTCCCGGAGCCGTTGATTATCCCCAATGGTTGTGCGAACATTTGCAACAGGGTGAGAACGTCGGCATAGACGGTTTTTGTATGTCTGTCAACGATGTCCGCACCTTAAAAGATACTTTGGCCCTTAAAAACATAGCCGTTTGTGAAAAAACGGATCTTTTGGGTGAGATATGGCTGGATCGTCCGGCTTTTCCTCAAGGAGCCATAACCGTATTACCCGATCGATATGCCGGAGAAACGGTCAGAAACAAAATTAAGAAAATAAGAGAGTTTATTATTAGTAATAACGGCAACCATATTCTATTCTCTGCTTTGGACGAAATAGCCTGGCTTTACAATATCCGTTGTAACGATATCTCTTATAATCCGGTTGCCATCGCTTATGCCTTAATCGATAAAGAGAAAGCCCATTTATTTGTAAAACAGGATAAAATCACACCGGAAACCGGTAGCCGACTGTGTGCGGACGGCGTAGAGATACACGATTATCATCATCTTTTTCTTTACTTGGATGAATTGAAGTCCCCTGCCGATTTTATTTTGGACACGACTACTTGTAATTACGCCGTGTATCATCGGATTTGTCAGAAATTCAAGGTGAAGGAGATCGTTTCTCCCATACCTTTGCTGAAAACAGTGAAAAACGAAACGGAATTAGCTGGATTTCGTTTGGCGTGCCGCAAAGATGCCGTTGCCTTGACAAAATTTTTCTATTGGCTCGAAAATACATTAGCCACCCGCTCCGTTGCCGAACTGGAAGCTGCCGCGGTGTTACAAAAATTCCGGAGTGCGGATTCCGAATACGTTTCCGACAGTTTCGAATGTATTTCCGCTTATGGAAAAAATGCCGCGTTACCCCATTATTCCGCCACGAAAGAACATCAATCCGAGATTCAAGCCAAAGGTTTGTATTTGGTTGATTCCGGTGCGCAATACCTGCACGGTACAACCGACATTACACGTACTATGCCCGTAGGGGAATTAACGCATTTGGAAAAAGAGGACTATACCCTGGTCCTTAAAGGTATGATCAATTTAAGCAGATTGATATTTCCCAAAGGCTCCAGAGGGTGCAATATCGATATAGTTGCAAGGTTGCCTTTATATATGAATCACAGAAACTTCGGTCATGGAACAGGACATGGTGTCGGTTATTTCTTAAACGTGCACGAGGGGCCGCAATCCATTCGTCCCGACTTAAAGGACCAGGAGATACTTCCGGGAATGGTGACCTCTAACGAACCGGGATTATACAGGGAAGGTCTTCACGGTATTCGCCACGAAAATTTGATCGTTTGCCGGACGGATACGATTAACGAATTCGGAGAATTTTATAAGTTTGAAACGATAACGCTTTGTTATTTCGACACTTCGGCTATTTTACCTGAACTTTTGGAACAGGAAGAAACAGAGTGGCTAAATCTTTATAACGAGCGGGTGTACCGGGAGACGTCTCCCTATTTGTCAGCGGAGGAGGCAAAATGGTTACGGGATAAAACCAATCCTCTGAAGAGCTGAAAATCGCGACATCAAAATCTTCGACCGGGGCGAATATAGAAACAGAAAAATGGAGTTCATAAAATGAACTCCATTTTTCTGTTTCGAGCGATTATACTACGCTGATGATTAGTCCAAAGTAATTATAACGCTTTCGCTATCCAACACGATACCTGCCTCCGACTGAACGGCACGCACCACCAATTGATATTCGCCTTTGGTAAAACCTGCGCTGATATCGCTAATAGCGAAATCCACTCCGCTTTCGGGACTGTCCGTAAATTTTTTACCGTTAATCAAAGAGTACGGTTCTCCTTTCGTTCCGATTCCGACAAGATAAAAACTAGCGTTTTCCACCTTGTTCCATTTGGCTTTTACTCTTCCGTTTTCATATGATATCGTTGCTTCGATCGTCCCCAATACTTTCTCGGTATCTTTGATATCGACGGACCATCCGGCTATCTCTTGCTTAGCATTCTTTACGGAAACCCTGTAATTCCCTTTGGGGAAAGTAGTGGAAAATTGACTGTTCAATATTTTACTTTGAGCTCCCTGGCCATATGAATCGGGCATCGACTCCATGCTGAGAATCCCCTCGGGTCCCTGACAGGTATAAGATTCCATCACCTCGTTGGCTATAATTTGAATATGAGGGAGGAATCTTTTCTCGACTTGATCCCCGTCGATTATATTTTTTTGAAGCACTACGCAACTCGCGTAGGTAATCGCAAAATCAGGATCATCGCTCTTTAGGCAAGAGTTCAATAAGGTGACACTCAATAATACAAAGATAAATTGCTTTAATCTTAAAATAGTTCTCATTTTTAGTTGTTTTTATTGTTTAAAATAATTAAATAGCACACTAATTCTGTGTTTCATGGTGCGAATATTCGCAAAAAAACAATACGATGCAAAAAAAAGGAGTGCTTTTTCTCTGATCGTGAAGTTTTTTTATTTTTTCGCCAAATCAACGCAACCTTTAGCAAATTACAGCATCTTAGCGTTAGTTATCGATGTATACTTTGGACAAAATAATAGAGAAATGCAAAAAAGGCAATCGACAAGCCGGAGAACAACTTTACCGCATGTTCTCCTCCAAGATGTTTGCAGTTTGCATTCAGTATTCCAAAACGCGCGAAGAGGCGGAAGATAACTTACAGGACGGTTTTATTAAAACTTTGGAGTGTATAGGTCAATATTCGGGCAAAGGTTCTTTCGAGGGATGGATGAAACGTATTTTTATCAATATCGCTCTCGAAAAGTACCGTAAAAATAATCCCGTACAACCCGTGGAAGAGATTCCCGAGATCGAAATGGAAGATGTCGATGCGGGTTTGAACATTCCTTCGGAAGTGTTGTTTGGTTTTGTAAGTCAATTGCCGGAAAAATACCGGTTGGTATTTAACTTGTACGTAATGGAAGAGTTATCTCATAAAGAGATTGCTTCCATGCTCGGCATTTCGGACGGAACTTCAAAATCGAATTTAGCGAGAGCAAAAGAGATTTTAAAGAAAAAAATTAATACATACCTAAGTTATGGACAATAATTTAGAAAAACTATTTAAGACAGCCCTGGAAGAGGTTACGGTCGATCCCCCGGCAAGGGTGTGGACCGGCATAAATTCTCGCCTGGGTGGCAAACAAAACAGGTTTAGGCAGTTATTTATATATAGTGGAGCGGCGGCAGCAATAGTCTTGCTTCTCTCCTCGCTTTTTATGCTTCAACAAGAAAAGAAAAAGACATCTTATCCTCCGTTGGTAAAAACTCAGTCTTTAAAGCCACCGGCCCCCTATCTCTTGGCATATCACTCGCCAGTCCCGAACATTCCTCCGGCTGCCCACCGAAAAATCGAAGAATCCGGAACACCGGAATTCGTCAAGGTCGATCCGATGACGGTTCAATTTTTCGATTCCGGTCTGTTGCCGGTATCGCACCCGGTAGCCGAGCTGGAAAAGACGGCTATTCGCGAGGATTTTATCCCTTTAATAAATAAAGAAGCGTTGGAAAATCAACGCCGATATCTCAAATTAATTCATGAACAGCCGGTGGTGAAAAAGAAGAAAATGAACCTGAAGTATACCCTCGGCGGTTATGTTTCTCCGGGATACTCTTCGGGTAGCTACCACATGGAAAACAAACAGAGCCGACTTGTTAGCTACACGGACGATCAGTTAAGCGGCATCTTCAATATGAACGGGGGGATTACTTTTGCCGTATCGCCGGGAAGCCGGATCTCTATCGAAACGGGTATCGGATACACCCGTATCGGCCAAAAAACGAGCGATTCTAAGGTTTTCGTTCCCCAGACAAATGCCATGATGAGCAGCTACAACAACCAAACACGGGTACTTACCCCGCTTGGAAACGTAAAAAGCCGGTCTAACGCGGCCGTATTCGTTTCCAATTCCCAGTTATTGAGAAGCAATAGCGAAACAACGGGAAGCATTGAGCAGGAGTTCGACGCGATAGAAGTTCCTCTTTCCCTCCGCTATTATCTGAATAACAACAAACTGAAATTCAGTATCTTGGGAGGATTTGGCGCAAGTTTTTTAGTACGTAACATGACCTATTTGCGCTATGAGGGTGTAAAAGAAAAGATGGGAGAAACGGATAATATTCGCCGTATTAACATGAGTACTCATGTCGGTTTGGGCGTTGAATATCCGATTGGTAAATCGATTCATTTTAAAATAGAACCCGGCTTCAGGTATTACTTGCAATCTTTAAGTAAAGATCCGGATATCCGGTACAATCCTTATACTTTTACTTTTTCCACCGGTTTCGGAATATCTTTTTAGAAGAGGTTAATACTTGCGATTCAATATTTCACTCGCGATAACCGCTTCCGGCAAATCGAAACGGATTGTATTACCGGAATTCGATTCGCTCGTATCGCTTTCTTGCATGTCATTTTCGTGCAGTCGGAATAAAGCGGCAAAGCGTTTGTCTCTCATATCTTTTCGGGCCCGTTGATCGCTCTTTAATATTTCCATCCTCTCTTCATCGGATTTTCCGAAATGAGCGATGGCTTCCGTCTCTTTCCTTTTTAAAAAATCGGGTATAATTTGTTTTTCCGTTCCGACTTCCGGCTTCTCTATTTCGTCTTCCTGTTGCGGGACCTCTACCCGTTTACCAAAAATTTGATCGAAAAAATCTCCTTCTGTCCCATCTTCTGCCGGAACGTAAATTTCCGGACGAACAGTTTCGTGTGGCGCAGAGGGTTGCCTCTTTTTGTTTTTATCCTTAGAAGACTTTAGAACTCCCAATAAGCTGGCTCCGATGGTCAATGCTATATATACTATAATATCCAAAGCGTTGTCACTCATAAAAATATCATTTTTAGTGTTGACCAAATATAACTATTTTTTATAACCCCACGTTTCCGATGTAAGAAAAATATTTTTCCTATATATTTTTTCTATGAAATTATATACTCAACATGTAAAATAACTATCTTTTTTTTACCTTTGTCAACGAGTATAATTGATTTCGTTTAAAAAAATAAAATAAATCCGGATGAGAACGAAAAAAGCATTGATTAGTGTATTTGACAAAAGTGGAATTGTTGACTTTGCTAAATCTCTAAATTCTATGGGGTGGGAAATTATTTCTACCGGAGGAACATCAAAAATATTAAAGGAAGAGGGTATTCAGGTGAAAGATATCGCTGACCTGACAAAATTTCCGGAATGTTTCGACGGAAGAGTGAAAACGCTGCATCCCAATGTCGAAGGGGGTATCTTGGCAATCAGGGACAATGAAAAACATAAACAACAAATGGCCGAATTGGGTATAGAGCCCATCGATATGGTGGTTTGTAATTTGTATCCTTTCAAACAGACGATTTTGAAAGAAGGAGTCTCGCACGAGGAGATCATAGAAAATATAGACATTGGCGGGCCTACCATGATCCGGGCCGCGGCTAAAAATTATCCTTTCGTGACGGTTGTTACTGATCCGGAAGATTACGAGCGGGTTATTGCTGAAATAAGGGAAAACGGAGAAACCTTGCCGGAGACGAAAGAGCAATTGGCTGCCAAAGTATTTATTCATACCTCGCATTACGACGCTTTGATCGCCAACTACTTCTCGAAACGTCTGCATATCACCTCTCCCAAAACCATAACCTTAACTTATGAAAAGAAACAAGATTTAAGATATGGCGAGAATCCGCATCAGGAAGCAACTTTTTATAGTTGTATCCAGGAGACGGAAGGGACATTAACGGGAGCGATCCAATTACAAGGCAAGGAGTTATCATACAATAACATCGGGGATACGGACGGGGCGTTAGAGGCATTGAAAGAGTTTGATGAACCTACGATTGTAGCGGCGAAACACGCTAATCCTTGTGGTGTCGGGAGTGCCGCAACCTTGGCGGATGCTTTCCAGAAAGCGTATGACGCGGATCCGGTTTCCATATATGGAGGGATTGTAGCCGCCAACCGGGAAATAGACAAGGCTACCGCTGAAAAAATGGCTCCCGTTTTTTTAGAGGTGATCGTCGCTCCCTCTTTTTCCGAAGAAGCATTGTCCGTTTTCTCCAAAAAGAAAAATTTAAGATTATTGCAAGTAAAAGATATCGATCGGAGGACATATACCACGCCTAAAGCTAAAACCGTTTTAGGCGGTTTATTGATACAGGACATGGATCACCGATTGACCGAAGGAGAACTTAAAGTGGTAACCCAGCGTCACCCGACGGAAGAAGAGTTGAAGGACTTACTTTTTGCATGGAAAGTTGTAAAGCATACTAAGTCTAATGCTATTGTGATTGCAAAGGATAAGTGTACGACAGGCGTAGGCCCGGGACAGGTCAGCCGGATTTGGGCATTAGAAAATGCGATTCGTCAGGGAGCAGAGCGTATCCCCGGTAGCGTTATGGCATCCGATGCGTTTTTCCCCTTTGCCGATTGCGTGGAAGCAGCCCATAAGGCTGGTATCACGGCTATAATCCAGCCCGGAGGTTCTATCCGGGATCAGGAATCCATTGATGCTGCCGACAAATACGGGATAGCTATGATTTTTACAGGTATGAGACATTTTAAACATTAATGACTATGAGTTTATTTTCTTTTTTAACACAAGATATCGCGATAGACTTGGGGACGGCAAACACCATTATCATCATGAACGATAAGATGGTGGTGAATGAACCCTCTATCGTAGCCATAGATAAAAAATCGGAAAAGGTAATTGCAATTGGGGAAAAAGCCCGGCAAATGCAAGGAAAAACCCATGATTATATCAAAACGATCCGCCCGTTGCGCGATGGAGTTATTGCAGACTTTAACGCTGCCGAACAGATGATCAGGGGAATGATTAAAATGGCTAACGGAAAAGGTAAATTCTTCTCCCCTTCTTTACGGATCGTCGTATGTATCCCTTCCGGAAGTACGGAGGTCGAAATTAGAGCCGTACGCGATTCCGCCGAGCATGCGGGAGGACGGGACGTATACATGATCTATGAGCCGATGGCCGCGGCATTAGGTATCGGTTTGGACGTGGAGGCTCCGGAAGGAAATATGATTGTTGACATAGGTGGCGGAACAACAGAAATCGCAGTTATTTCTTTGGGTGGTATAGTTAGCAACAAATCGATTCGTATCGCAGGTGACGATTTGACGGACGATATTCAGGAATACATGCGTCACCAACACAATATAAAGATCGGAGAAAGAACGGCGGAGGAGATAAAAATTCATGTGGGATCGGCTCTATCCGAATTGGACGAACCGCCTGCGGACTTCGTGGTACAAGGTCCGAACCAAATGACTTCCCTGCCTGTAGAAGTTCCGGTCTCCTATCAGGAAATCGCTCATTGTATAGAAAAATCGATTTCTAAGATAGAGATAGCTATTTTGGGTGCTTTGGAACAAACCCCGCCTGAATTGTATGCCGATATTGTGAATAAAGGCATTTACTTGGCCGGAGGCGGAGCCTTGTTGCGAGGATTGGACAAACGGTTATCAGATAAATTGAACATACCGTTCCATATCGCAGAGGATCCTCTTCGTGCTGTGGCACGCGGAACCGGAATCGCACTAAAAAATGTAGATAAATTCTCATTCCTTATCCGATAAGAGGTGAAAGAAATTATAAGACTGATACTTAAGTATCATTTTACTATAATTTTTATATTATTGGAAGTTTTATGCTTTTCTCTGATAGTCAATAATAACGACTATCAGAGAGTTGTATTCTCCCAATACTCTTCTTCTGTCTTTAATTACATCTCTTCCGTTGTTACGGAAACCGAAAATTATTTTTGGTTGGCCGAACGAAATGAAAACTTGGTAAAAGAGAATGTAGCTTTAAAAAATCGATTGGAGATTTTAAATTCAAAAAAAGATAGTTCAGAAGTAAAATCGTTTATCCTTGACAGTTGCATACTGTACAACTATGTGGATGCGAAAGTTGTAAATGCAACTTTCAACAGGACTAAAAATTATTTGACGTTAAACCGGGGAGGTCAGGACGGCGTCCGGAAAGAGATGGCGGTATGTTCCCCGGAGGGAGTAGTCGGCTTAATACAGGACACGAGCGAACATTATTCTTTTGTAATTCCGTTGATCAATGTGAATTCGAGGGTATCGGCTAAAATAAAGAAAAACGGGTATTACGGTTCGTTGCAATGGGACGGAAGTGATTATCGTTACTCTAATTTGAACGATATACCCTACCACGTGGAGATCAGTCCGGGAGATACGGTGGTCACCTCCGGCTTCTCCTCTATTTTTCCGGAAGGATTGCTGATCGGTTTCGTCGAATCGACTACTCGGGAAACGGCTAACTTTTTAGCTATAAAAGTGCGCTTGGCCGTAGACTTTAAAAAACTCTATCATGTCTACATCGTGAATGATTATTGGAAGGATGAGAAAAAAAGATTAGAAGGAAACAATTATCATGAATAATATAAATTATTTTATCCATTTGTTCATATTGTGTATTATCCAAATTTTTATTTTGGATAACATTCATCTCGGATCTTATTTCTATATCAATATTTATATTCTGGCCATTTATATTCTTCCTTACAAATTCAAAGGAATCTCCCTATTGTTTTTTGGTTTTCTATTGGGATTCGTAATGGACCTGGCCGACAAGACCGTGGGAATCCATGCGGCGGCTTCCACCTTTACTGCCTATATCCGTCCCTGGCTGTTGCAATCGACATCTAACCGGGAGAAATTGGATGATATTCATGGAGCCCAACGATTGACGGAATTCAACTGGTTTCTAAAATATTCGGGTGTGTCAACCCTCCTGTTCAATGTCGTTCTTATTTTTGCCGAAGCTTTTACTTTTAGCGATCCGTTTATCACTTTAATCCGGATAATTTTCAGTACTTTTATCTCCTGGTTGTTGATCTTGCTTTATTACTTTATCGGATTGAAAAAGGTAAACAGGTAAGTATTTCTTCGAATTGAAAAAGATTCATTCAAATGAATAAATTTGGATATAGAAAAGGAATTATCGCGGGTATTATCGTATGCGTCTGCGTTATTTATATCATCAGGCTATTCGTTTATCAGGTAGTCGATGATCAATTCAAACAAATGGCAGACAATAATTCACAGAGGATCGAGACAGTATACCCTGCACGCGGTCTGATATACGACCGTAATCATAAACTATTGGTCGATAATCAAGCGGCATACGACTTGATGATTATTCCGAGACAGGTAAAAGAATTCGACACGACGGACTTAATTTCCATACTTGGCATATCGAAAGAATTTTTAGACAGAAACATTCAAAAATGCAAAACTTACTCCAGGTATAAGCCTTCTATTTTGGTTTCCCAAATTACCGGAGATAAATATGCCGTACTTCAGGAAAAGCTGTATCGCTATCCGGGATTCTATATTCAAACGAGAACATTAAGAAAATACAATGTTCAACATTCTGCAGATGTATTCGGTTATATCGGAGAAGTCAGTTTGGATCAAGTGAAAAAAGACACCTGTTACGAACCGGGAGATTATATCGGTATTAACGGATTGGAAAGAACTTACGAGACCACACTTCGGGGAGAAAAAGGAAAAAAAATCGTCTTGGTCGATAATCATAACCGGGTAAAAGGCTCCTTTCAGGACGGAAAATACGACAAGGAAGCGATTGTAGGGCAAGATTTGGAAACGACACTGGATATAGATTTACAGGAATACGCTTATCAGCTAATGCGTAACAAAAAAGGAGGTATCGTGGCAATCGAACCGGAAACCGGGGAGATTTTAGCAAAGGTATCGAGTCCGGGTTACGATCCCCAACTGATGGTTGGACTGGACAGAGGCAGGAATTACTTGAAACTGGAACAGGACAGTTTACGTCCTCTGTTCGATCGTACGACAATGGCTCAGTATCCTCCCGGATCTATTTTCAAAACGATTCAAGCCCTGATCGGACTGCAGACGAAAGCGATAACTACCGAAAGCAAATTTTCCTGTTCAGGAGGAGCTTATATTGGCGGTAAACGTTTTATGAAATGTCATTTCCACGACTCCCCTACCGATTTGCGGGCATCTATTCAAAATTCCTGTAATCCTTATTACGTGAATGTATTTCGGCGCGTATTGGAGTTACCGCAATATGAAAATGTACGAAATGCCTATAATGAATGGAGAAAATACGTAATCTCCTTCGGGTTGGGAAGCAAATTATGTCCTGATTTCCAAAACGAGGTGAACGGCTCCATTCCGACACAAGCCTATTATGACCGGGTACACCGCACCAAAAATTGGCATCCTCTCTATATCATATCATTGTCGATCGGACAGGGCGAACTGTTGATAACCCCTATACAGATGGCAAATATCGCCGCAATTCTGGCAAACCGCGGATATTACATGACTCCCCATATCGTGCGGCCTGACGAGACCGCCCCCCGGAACCGGATAGAAAAACATACCGTCGATATCAATAAGGCCTATTTTAAGCCGATCATAGAAGGGATGGAATTAGTAGTGAAAAAAGGTACCGGAAGAAATGCTCAGGTCGATTCCATAGCGATTGCCGGAAAAACAGGAACCGTACAAAATCCGCAAGGGGACGATCACTCCGTTTTTATCGCTTTTGCACCCGTGGACCGCCCTAAAATCGCACTTATCGTCTACGTGGAAAACGGAGTGTGGGGATCTACTTATGCCGCCCCTATTGCCGGCTTGTTGATTGAAAAATATTTGAAAGGTAAGATATCGGATAAGAAAAAAGAGTTAGAAAAAAGAATGCTTGAAAGCGATTTAATTCGCCAAACAAATAAAAACAGAAAAGGCGATGAATAGACAAACGAACCTGATTGCTAATATCGACTGGATCTCTATCCTACTTTATATTTTGCTTGTCTTTATGGGCTGGATCAACATATATGCCGCCGTATACGACGAGAATCACAACAGTATATTTGATTTTTCGCAACAATACGGGAAACAACTGATATGGATAGGTGCTTCTTTCCTATTGGCTTTTTTAGTGTTACTGACCGATAGTAAATTTTTTACCGCTTTTTCTTTTATCATTTACGGGATTACCATATGTCTTCTGCTCTGTGTGCTAATCTTCGGTAAAGAGGTACATGGGGCTCGTTCCTGGTTCGAAATTCAGGGTATTCGCATTCAGCCGGCTGAATTCGCTAAATTTGCGACCAATTTGGCATTGGCCAACGTGATGAGCAGACATAATTTCAAGGTGATGAAAATAAGTAATTTATTGTTGATCGGGATTATTTTGTTCATACCTGCCGCTCTCATTATTTTACAAAACGACACGGGTTCCGCTCTGGTATACAGCTCTTTTATTCTGGTATTATTCAGGGAAGGGCTGCACGGTTCCATTCTTTTACTTTGTTTTGTTGCCGTGGCGCTTTTTGTTCTCAGTATTTTGTACTCTCCGTTTACCGTATTGGTTATAATACTGATAGGAACCTTAGCTGCCTATTATTATTACCGACATAATCTCAGGGAACTAATCAAAATCATCGGAATATTGACCCTGCTCTTTTTTCTCTTCTTTTTGGTCAACTGGGCCATTCAAGGAAATTTATCTGATTACTATCTGTTGCTGTTGTCTTATCTGATTTGCAACCTGGCCGGATTGATCTATATCTACCAAAAGAAGATAAAGCATATCGCATTACTGATATTCGTTTCTTGGTTATGCATCGGAGCCACGGTATCTGTCGACTACATGTTCGAGAAACTTCAACCCCACCAAAGGGACCGTATTAATAATCTGTTAGGTATAACCATGGACAAAAAAGGAACGGGATATAACGTCTATCAATCCAAAATTGCCATTGGTTCAGGGGGTTTTTGGGGAAAAGGTTTTTTACAAGGAACGCAGACAAAATTTAATTTCGTTCCGGAACAAAGCACGGATTTCATCTTTTGTACCGTCGGGGAAGAGTGGGGGTTCGTGGGAAGTGCCCTGGTCATACTATTACTTATGACATTTATTTTACGTATTATCTATTTGGCAGAGCGCCAACGTTCCAATTTTTCCCGGATATACGGGTATGGCGTAGCCTCTATCCTATTCTTCCATATGGCAGTGAACATCGGGATGACCATCGGGATGGCTCCCGTTATCGGGATTCCTCTTCCTTTTTTCAGTTACGGGGGATCTTCGCTGTGGGCCTTTACGATACTCATATTCATATTTTTACGGCTCGACTCCAATCGTTTACAAGTATTTAGATAGTAGATATTTTAATTGGAGTATACTGGAGCCTATAAATCGTAAATGTTTTAAATTGTAGATTAAATTTTATACTTTCGCTCCCGAATAATTTAAAACGATAAACATGAAAACATTAGTTATAAATATAAAACAACTTGTTCAAGTTGAGAAAGAACCGAGAACGAGGGTTGCAGGTGCGGACATGGCCCGTTTGGGAATGATCGACAATGCCTATTTGTTGGTGGAAGACGGTTACATACAAGCTTTCGGTAAAATGAGCGAATTGGACCAGCACGCCGTGTACGAAGGAGGCGATACCATTCAAGAGATTGATGCCACCGGCCGTTTGGTTCTCCCCGCTTTTTGCGATTCACACACGCACATTGTATATGCAGGCAGCCGGGAGATCGAGTACATCGACAAGATCAAAGGGCTCTCTTATGAAGAGATTGCTCGAAGAGGAGGAGGAATTTTAAATTCTGCAGAACGTATTCGAAAGGCCAGTGAAGAGGAATTGTACGATTCGGCTTTCGAACGTCTCCAAGAGATTGCCATGTTAGGAACGGGAGCCGTTGAAATTAAAAGCGGTTACGGTCTTAGTACGGAAAGCGAACTAAAGATGCTGCGGGTAATCAAACGATTAAAAGAGGATACACCCCTGACCATAAAATCAACGTTTTTAGGAGCACATGCTGTTCCGACCGAATACAAAGGACGCCAGACGGAATACGTGGATTTGATTATCAACGAAATGATTCCGGCTGTCGCTTCCGAGGAGTTGGCCGACTATATCGATGTGTTCTGCGATAAAGGATTTTTTACGGTCGAAGATACGGATCGTATGTTGAATGCCGGAATGAAACACGGATTACGCGCGAAGATACATGCTAACGAACTGGACTACTCGGGTGGTATCCAGGTAGGTGTAAAATACAACGCACTTTCCGTCGATCATTTAGAATATGTGGGGGAAAAAGAGATCGAAGCATTGAAAGGCAGTGAGACGATGCCGACGGTATTACCGGGAGCGGCATTCTTTTTGAATATGCCTTATTCTCCCGTGCGGGAAATGATCAACGCGGGGCTTCCCGTCGCATTGGCTTCCGACTATAATCCCGGCTCCTCTCCTTCCGGCAACATGAAATTCGTCATGTCTCTGGGATGTGTGAATTATAAAATGCTTCCGGAGGAGGTAATTAACGCCACGACGATTAATTCCGCATATGCTATGGGAGTTGAAAACGAACTGGGAAGTATCGCTGTCGGCAAAAAAGCTAATTTCTATATCACAACACCCGTTAGCGGGATCGAATTTCTTCCATATGCTTACGGGAGTAATCTGATCGAAGCCGTGTTTTTGAACGGAGAACAAATTTAATAACGGTATGCCTTATTCACATTATAAAAAAGTATGGATTCGCAAAGCCTATCGGATCCGTTATCCGTAGCCCATTGGCATTCTCGGATTACAAATTGTAAGCTTTTTTTGAATAGATTAGAGTGTTAGAGACAGAATAAACATCAGTTGTTATAACAATATCGCAATAGAATATGAAAAAACTAATTGAATGCGTTCCCAATTTCAGCGAGGGAAACGATATGCATATCATCGATCAGATTACAGCAGAGATTAAAGCCGTGGAAGGAGTCAGCCTCATTGACGTAGACCCGGGAAAAGCGACCAACCGTACGGTTGTCACCTTGGTCGGTACTCCTGAAGAAGTTTGCGAAGCTGCTTTTCGTGCCGTAAAGAAAGCCTCCGAACTTATCGATATGAAGAAACACAAAGGAGCACATCCCCGTTTCGGTGCCACGGATGTTTGTCCGTTGGTTCCGGTAGCTAATATTACCATGGAAGAGACGGTCGAGTATGCTCGTAAATTGGCAAAACGTATCGGAGAAGAATTGAATATACCCGTGTATTGTTACGAAAATGCAGCCTTCGTGCCGGAAAGAAAGAATTTGGCAACCTGCCGGGCTGGAGAATACGAAGCATTGGGAGAACGATTGAGCAGTGAGCAATGGCATCCCGATTTCGGTCCCCGGGAATTAAACGAATGGACAGCCAAGACCGGGGCCACGGCCGTAGGAGCCCGAAACTTCCTGGTGGCTTACAATGTCAATCTGAACACCACTTCTACCCGACGGGCAAACTCCATAGCCTTCGACGTACGTGAACGCGGGCGGGTTAAACGGGAAGGAAATCCCATCACGGGGAAAAAAGTGCTGGACGAAAAAGGGAAACCCGTTATGATTCCCGGAACGTTGAAATCGGTCAAAGCGATCGGTTGGTTTATAGAAGAATACGGTATTGCCCAGATCTCCATGAACTTGACAGATATATCGGTAACCTCCGTACACGAGGCGTTCGATGAAGTTTGTCGTAAGGCCAATGATCGGGGAGTAAGAGTAACCGGTTCCGAATTAGTCGGTGTTATTCCATTAAAGGCCATGCTGGATGCCGGACGCTATTTCTTACGGAAACAACAACGTTCTACCGGCGTTTCGGATAAAGAATTGATAAAGATCGCTGTCAAATCTTTGGGATTAGACGAACTTTATCCTTTTGAACCGCGGAAAAAAATCATCGAGTACATATTAGAAGACGAAATGAATAACGGCAAGAAGCATTTGGTGGATATGACATTAGCCGAATTTGCCGATGAAACGGCTTCGGAATCTCCCGCTCCCGGGGGCGGTTCGATTTCCGCTTATATGGGAGCCTTGGGCTCCTCCTTGGCCGCGATGGTAGCAAACCTCTCCTCTCATAAACGGGGTTGGGACGATCGTTGGGAAGAATTTAGCAATTGGGCAGAAAGGGGGAAAGCGTATCAGGTGGAATTAATCAAAATGGTTGACGAGGATACTAACGCATTCAATCGTATTATGGATGCATTCGGCCTACCCAAGAAGAGCGAAGAAGAAAAAGCAGCCCGTCATCGGGCGATTCAGGATGCAACCCGGTTTGCCACGGAAGTGCCTTTCAGAACGATGATGTTATGTTACGAATGTATGGAAGTGGTGAAAGCCATGGCTGAAATCGGAAACCCGAATTCGGTAACCGATGCTGGAGTAGGTGCTTTGGCCGCCCGCTCCGGAGTAATCGGCGCATTTTTAAACGTGAAAATAAACGCCGCGGGATTAGACGACAAAGCGTACGCAAACGACATCATCAGCCGAGGAGAAAAAGTGGTTGAGATGGCAAAACAAATGGAAACGGAGATCTTAGAGATCGTCAATTCTAAAATATAATATAGAATCGATATAAAAAATCCACGATGAATATCATCGTGGATTTTTTTATTTCACCCCACCCGTTTCACAGCAAACTGAAAGCACAGGTAACGCCTGCCATCACGATAGCGACCATACTCATCAGCTTGATCAAAATATTCAAACTCGGACCGGAAGTATCTTTAAACGGGTCTCCTACCGTATCACCGATGACCGTCGCCTTGTGATTGTCGGATCCTTTGCCCCCTAAATTTCCTTCTTCTATAAACTTTTTGGCATTATCCCAAGCCCCTCCCGAGTTGGCCATAAAGATCGCCAATACGAACCCGGCTCCCAATCCACCCGCCAAGAGGCCGATGACTCCCGCGACACCGAAGATCAATCCCATAACAACCGGAACAATGATGGCTAACAAGGAAGGAAAAATCATTTCTTGTTGAGCTCCTTTCGTGGATATCTCGACGCACTTGGCGTAATCAGGCTCTTCCTCTCCCGTCATGATTCCTTTGATTTCCCTGAATTGACGGCGGACTTCGTTTACCATCTTTTGGGCCGCTCTCCCCACGGCATTCATGGTTAACCCGCAGAATAAGAAAGCCATCATAGCTCCGATAAATATACCTGCCAACACCTTCGGATTCATCAATGTCACATCGTAATAATACATGAAATCCGTCAAAGAAGCATCAGCCGTTTTAACGGTCTCGCTACCGATAGTCAATATCTCTTCTCCCATACGGAGCAATCCGATTTTAATCTCTTCGAGATAAGAGGCGATCAAAGCTAATCCGGTAAGAGCGGCAGAACCGATCGCAAACCCTTTTCCCGTGGCGGCCGTCGTATTTCCCAAAGCATCTAAAGCATCCGTACGATGACGTACCTCCTTTCCCAGATTGCTCATTTCGGCATTTCCCCCCGCATTGTCCGCAATAGGACCGTATGCATCGGTCGCCAGCGTGATTCCTAAAGTAGAAAGCATTCCGACGGCTGCAATACCTATACCGTACAGGCCTACCGATACGTTTGAAAAATCAAATTCCGAAGCAAAAAGGAAAGAGAGAATAATACCCGCAACGATAGCGAGTACAGGAATCGATGTAGAGATCATACCTGTTCCGATACCCTTGATTATCACCGTGGCAGGTCCTGTTTCTGAACTTTTAGCTATATCCTGCGTCGGTTTATAAGCATGTGACGTGTAATACTCGGTTGCCTTTCCGATGACGATTCCCGTGAGTAGTCCCACGATGACGGAACCGCATATCCAGTAACTTAAACCCAACAAATGAAAAACTAAAAAACTGGAGGCTATAATTAAAACGGAACTGATATTAATACCCCGGTCCAAGGCCCTCAGAAGTTGTTGTTGTGAAGCTCCTTCTTTCGTTTTTACCATAAATATACCCAATAATGAAAGTACGACTCCGAAAGCGGCTATCAACATCGGGGCCAAAATAGCATTGAACTGTATATCGGGATCCAACCGATAGGCTGCGGCCCCCAATGCTGCCGTTGCCAGGATAGAACCGCAATAGGATTCATACAAATCGGCTCCCATACCAGCGACATCCCCCACGTTATCCCCCACGTTATCGGCTATTGTCGCCGGATTTCGAGGATCATCTTCCGGTATACCGGCCTCTACCTTTCCCACCAGATCCGCTCCGACATCGGCAGCCTTGGTAAAAATACCCCCTCCCACTCTCGCGAAAAGAGCTTGCGTCGAAGCTCCCATGCCGAAAGTGAGCATGGTCGTCGTAATCACGATCGCCTTTTCTGATGTCGTCGGTTCTTCAACGAAATAATCCAATAAAAGCCACCACAACGAGATATCCAACAGAGCCAATCCGACAACTACCAATCCCATCACGGCTCCTGAACGAAATGCTATTTTCAATCCGTCGTTTAAATTCCTGCGTGCCGCATTAGCCGTACGGGCAGACGCATAGGTAGCTGTTTTCATGCCTATATACCCGGCTAACCCCGAGAAAAAACCACCAGTCAAAAAGGCGAACCACACCCATTCGTTTTGCAAACCGGGTCCGTACGCCATCCAGGCAAAAAGGATACACAATACTACGAATACAATACCGACTACTTTATATTGTTGACTTAAATAAGCCATAGCTCCTTTACGCACGTGTCCTGCAATACGTTTCATCGTATCCGTACCTTCGGATTCTTTCATCATATGACTAAAAAAGATTCTTGCGAAAAGCAGCGCGATAATAGCACAAACAGGTACTATCCAGAATAGATCGTTTAACATAGTTCTTATATTTGGCAGTTAATATTAAATACAAAAAACTCATCAAGCAGTAAACGAACCTGATGAGTAAAAGTAAACATAAATAACTGAAAATATCTATCTCTTTTCTGTTTTTTTTAAATTATCTTCATTTCGGCATATAAGTCATAGTCATCCGCACCTGTAACAATTACCTCGTAAAAACGACCGGGGTAAAGTTTTTTATCACTTGTGACAAAGATTTCCGGGTCCACCTCGGGAGAATCGTGTTCGGAACGCCCCACGTAAAATTCATCTTCAACCCGATCGATCAATACGTTCAATTTTTGACCGATCAAACGGGTATTCAATTCGGCCGATATCCTTCTTTGCCTCTCCATGATCTCCTCCGCCCTCCCGCGTTTTATATCTTCGGGAACATCATCCCGGTAATGTTTATCGCAGTAGGTATCCTCTTCATGAGAATAGGGAAATACCCCCAAACGCTCGAACCGCATCTCTTCCACAAATTCAAGCAACTCTCTAAAATCCTCTTCCGTCTCTCCCGGATGTCCCGTCATTAGTGTCGTACGAATAAATATCCCCGGAACCTCTCTTCTGATGCGGGCTACGAGATCCCTGGTCTGTTGTTTCGTCACCCCCCTTCGCATCAATTTCAACATGTGATCGCTACAATGTTGCAAAGCAATGTCCAAGTAAGCGCATACATTTTTCCGCTCCCGCATGACCGGTAACAACTCCATGGGAAATCCCGCCGGATAGGCATAATGCAGCTTGATCCATTCTATTCCCGGTATACCCGACAAACGATCGACTAATTCGGCCAAACGGTTCTTACCGTATTTATCGATTCCGTAATAAGTTATATCCTGTGCCAACACTAAAATCTCTTTCACTCCTTGCCGGGCCAAGAGTCCGGCTTCCTCCACGATCTCCTCGAAATCCCTCGACTTGTATTCGCCCGTCATAATGGGAATGGCGCAATAGGAACATCCCCGATTACACCCTTCCGAGATCTTCAGGTAAGCATAATGTTTCGGGGTTGTCAAATGTCTTTCGTTTTTTATCCCTTCGTCGAAATCCTTTCCCAATGCCGTTAAAACTCCTTTCCAATCGAATTTCCCGAAATAACCGTCTACTTCCGGAATTTCATGGGCCAGTTCGGCATGATAGCGTTGTGACAAACACCCCATCACGTATACCCGTTCGATAACACCTTCTTTTTTCCGTTCTATCTGCTCCAATATCGTATTGACCGACTCCTCTTTCGCATCTCCGATGAAGCCGCAAGTATTGATAACTACGATCTCTGCCTCCGAATGATCGCCATCAACCTCTACGCTATACCCGGAGGTCTCCAGTTGCTTCATCAATAACTCGGTATCCACCAAGTTTTTCGAACACCCCAGGCTGATAATATTCACTTTTTTCATTCGTTCCAAATTTGGGCACAAAGGTAGTAAAATAGGAATTATCTTTCATATCTTTGCACAATTATATAAAAAACATGGGAATGGAAAGAGAATTCAGGTGGTTGCCAACGACCCGAAAGGAAGTAGAACAACGGGGATGGAAAAGTATTGATGTCATTCTTTTCTCCGGAGATGCCTATGTGGATCACCCCTCATTCGGTGCTGCCGTTATCGGAAGGGTACTTGAATCCATGGGTTTAAACGTGGCTATCGTTCCGCAACCCAATTGGCAAGACGATTTAAGAGATTTTAAAAAATTGGGAAAACCCGATCTTTTTTTCGGGATCAGTCCCGGAAGCATGGATTCCATGGTTAACCATTACACGGCAGCCCGTAGAAAACGCTCTGACGATGCCTATACCCCCGGAGGACACAGCGGAGCCCGTCCCGACATGCCGACTATCGTCTACACCCGGATTCTGAAAGAGTTGTACCCCGATACTCCTGTTATTATCGGGGGAATAGAAGCCTCTCTACGCCGTTTCACTCATTACGATTATTGGAAAGACATGCTAAAGCCCCCTATCCTTTGGGAGAGTCATGCGGATATGCTCGTATACGGTATGGGCGAAAAACCGATGATGGAAATTTGTCGGATGTTACGCCGGGGAGTTCCTTTTGCCAA
Source organism: Sanguibacteroides justesenii (assembly GCF_003204205.1). Lineage (NCBI taxonomy): Bacteria > Pseudomonadati > Bacteroidota > Bacteroidia > Bacteroidales > Porphyromonadaceae > Sanguibacteroides > Sanguibacteroides justesenii. Next base: position 525,318 of record NZ_QJPL01000001.1, on the reverse strand, counting down.
TCTTACCAATATTCCACAGACTGCGGTTATCCGGGGGAAAAATGAAAAATACGCTACAAACAAAAAATGGGAGAGTATCACGTTGCACTCTCACGAAGAGTGTTTGCAAAGCAAACGATTATTTGCCGTAAATTTCCGCCACATCGAGGAAGAATCCAATAGTATCCATGCGGCACGACTGATACAGCCTGTCGGAGAACAACAAGTGATCGTCAATCCTCCTTATCCTCCATTGACCACGGATGAACTCGATGCGATATACGATTTGCCGTTTACCCGTTTGCCCCATCCGAAATACAAAGGCAAAGAGATCAGTGCTTATAATATGATACGGCACTCCATAACCATGCACAGGGGATGTTTCGGGGGATGTGCTTTTTGCACGATTTCCGCCCATCAGGGCAAATTCATATCTTCCCGTTCGAAAACCTCTATCCTGCGGGAAGTCGAGCGAATATGCGAGATGCCGGACTTTAAAGGAACTATTTCAGATATGGGAGGTCCTTCGGCTAACATGTACGCGATGAGAGGAAAAGATAAGGATCTTTGCGAACGTTGTAAACGCCCCTCCTGTCTTTTTCCTATCGTATGTAAAAACCTCGATACCGACCACTCCTCCTTGTTGGAGTTGTACGGTCATGTCCGAAAGCACCCCCGCGTGAAACACGCTTTCATCGGTTCCGGTATTCGTTACGACTTAGCAATGCATCGCACGGGCAATAAGGAGGTGGACAACGTAAATCGAGATTATCTTGAAACCGTCATCAAGTATCATGTTTCCGGAAGGTTAAAGGTGGCTCCGGAACACTCCTCCGATCAAGTCCTGCATTTGATGCGGAAACCTTCGTTTCAGCTTTTTCGAGAACTTACCCATCGTTTCAACGCCATAAATAAGCGAGAACATCTCAACCAGCAGCTAATTCCTTATTTCATCTCATCCCACCCGGGCTGCAGGCTGGAAGACATGGCGGAATTAGCCATCTTGACTAAGGAATTGAATTTTCACTTAGAACAGGTTCAAGACTTTACGCCGACACCCATGACATTGGCCACGGATATCTACTATTCCGGAATTCATCCCTATTCCACGCGTGAAATTAAATCTGCCAAGAGTGAAAAAGAGAAGAAACAACAGAATATTTTTTTCTTCTGGTATAAAAAAGAATTTCGGAACGAGATCGCTAATCTCTTGAATAAAATACGTCGTCCGGACCTTTTAAAACGCCTCTATTCGAATAAAAGCCGATGAAATATTTATTTTTCCGTATCAAATCATTAACTTTGAAGTGAATATTAAAAAGACGGATATGCGATATACGCTTTGGGTTATTCTCGTATTATGTTTTGTATCCTGTGATCGTTATCAGGCGCAGGAAAATAACAAACGGGGCATGGATTACATCAACCGTAATCTATACGAAAAAGCATTGGAGGAATTTAACAACGCTATATCGCTTGCGCCCGATTTTTTGCCGGCTTATTACAACAGGGCCATTGTTCAGGCTAACCTGAAACAGCCCGGGAAAGCGTTGGAAGATATGAATTACGTGATTGCCAATGATCCCACGAATGCTCTTGCATTCTATAACCGGGGAATTATACACGAGAACCTCGGAAAAGGCACAGAAGCCATCCGTGATTACAGCCAAGCGATTAATTTAAAACCCGATCTCGCAAACGCATACCATTACCGGGGAATTGTCCGCTTTAAAATGAAAGACCTGGACGGGGCTCTTGTCGATTATGATAAAGCTCTCTCCCTGGGATTGCAATCGAGTGCCATTTATTTTAACAAAGGCGTTATCTATCATCAAAAAGATCGGTTAAGCGACGCCATCGAAAACTACTCCCGATCTATCCAAATAGATCCTTCCAATGCCAAAGCATATTATTACCGTGCCATTTCCAAACTGCGGGTAGATAATTACAACGAGGCTTTACAGGATCTGGAAGTATCACAACACTTAGGTTACTCGAAAGCTTCGGAAGTAATTTCCCGCTACTATCCGGAAAAGAAAAAATAGATATCTTTTTCTCCTTTCTCAATATAAAACTGATCCGGGTTCCTGCCGTCTAATTACGATTCATTAAATTTTTACCATATCCCGTTCCAAATACCGAACAATCCTTATTTTTCAGAGGAGAAATCTACCGTGATTTCCTTTTTTTACTAAGCCAAAAGAATCTGACAAGGTAATTCGACCTTAAACGTACTGCCTACTCCCTCCTGCGTATCTACCGAAATATGTCCATTCATCTTTTCAACGATGGATTTGCATATGGTTAGTCCCAATCCTACACCCGGTACAAACGGGTCTACCTTTTCAAAACGTTCGAATATTTTGTCTATTTTATCCCGAGGAATACCTCTTCCCGTATCGCTGACACTTAGTATTACGCCGCGATCGGTAACCTCGTAAGCGATTGCGATATGCCCACGCAGTGTATTTTTCAATGCGTTGGAGACAAGATTGTTCAAAATCTGTTTGATACGCATTTGATCGAGCTCTATCAGATAATTACGTTCGGGATACCGGGATAAGAGTTTCACATCAGTCGGCACATTCTCCTCGTACTCCGTCATGCACTCTTGAATCAGGCTCGACAGGTCGAACCAATTGGGATAAAGTTCCATGTTACCGGCTTCTATCTTGGAAAAATCGATAATATCATCTATGATACCGAGTAATAGATTGTTATTATGGCGAATCAATGCATTGTATTGCTCTTTTTCGGCTTCATCCTCCGTGTAGGAGAGTAAGCCGGAAAACCCTACAATAGCGTTCAAAGGTGTCCGGATCTCATGACTTATCGTGGCAAGGAAGGCAGACTTCATCCGATCGGATTCTTCGGCCTTATCCCTCGCTTTGGTAAGCATCTCTTCCGTTTTCTTCAGTTCGGTAATATCGTAATTAATGGATATTAGTTCGATAATGCCGCACTCCGGAGCATAATTCTTCAGCAAAAGATTAACATAAGTCCACGTGTAACTTCCATCTTCCCGAAATACCCGTACTTCACGACTGAATTCCTGAGCGATACCTTTTCCGGCTTTATTTATAAATTCGATCATAAAAGCCCGGTCCTCCGAATGAACATGGCTGTATATTCCCACGATTTCACTTAAAGGCGTCCCGTTTTTTTCTCCGATATTCCGGTACCAGCTTTTAGGAGCATCCCCTTTTTTCGTAAGTAAATTATAATAGGCATAGCCGACTTTTGAATAGTCCCCCACTAATTCGAAAAGATTTTCAAACTCGTGAAGCTTATTATAAGCGATAGTGGTTTCCGTCCTGTCCGCATTAATTAAAATATAGTTGATCGGGTTCCGGTTTTCATCATATAAAGTCGTGACTTTCGTCATCAGGTCGATGGTCCCTTCTTTCCTTAACGAATTATAATAGGTTCCTATTTTTGAAAAATCATAACGGAAGGTAAAATCCGCATCTTCATTTCTCCGTAACTTCTCCTTCATCTCTTCGGGAAAAATAGGATTATCGAAGATATTGATCCCCAAAGCATCCTCCTTGCGGGACAGACCGAACATATCCAACTCTTTATCATTCAGATCTATCAGTACCCCATCCTTATCGTATAACTCAATGCCGACCGGCAAATTCTTATAAATATTATACAGGATACGCTCTTTATGTTGTAATACCTGATAAGCTGACACCATATCCGGGCCATCTTGAATTTCGGCAATACCGTAAATCATCGTTTTCCCGTTCTTATCCGTTTCTTGAAAACACACCTTGCTTCGGATCCAAACATTTCCTTTAACGCTTTTAAGCAGATAAACGGCTTCAGGTATTTGCTGGATACCCAAAGAGTGAACGGTTGTAGGCTGTTGCTCTTCGTTTACAATTCGTTTATTAAAATCCTCAAAACTGATATTGCCGTCTTCTCCTAACCCCAATAAAACAGAAATATATTCAGAGCAAGTATAATTTTCGCTCTCCAAATCCGCTTTCCACCATCCCATATTAGCGCTATTCATCAATTTTGAAAAGAATATAGAATCCGGTTGCTTGGTCATGATCAAATAATTTTATTGTCCTTCATTCGGTTCAGTTCCTTGGGTGTCTTTTTAACTCCCATAGCACAAAGACTTTAATATAACTGTTCCTTATTATGTCGACAAAAATAGAGAATAGCTCAAAGTTTTATTGTTAAAGAGTATTTTTTTTTGATTTCAAAGAACAGGTAATGTTACGAAAAATCACTAAAAAAAGTTATAAAAGGAAGCAGATAATCCATTAATCGATACTATTTTACAAAAATATAACTATTAACATTCTGACCTGCCTTTCCGTTACTGCAATAAAAAAAGGATGAACTTGGAGTTCATCCTTTTCCTTATAACTTATTCCATTTATTTGGTCAACGGAGCCATTGCCTCTTTCACGGCCTTCATTGCCTCTTTTACTTCCGGATTTTCCGGTGAGAGACTGGATGCCTGCACCAAATAATCCTGAGCTTTCTTAAAGCTGTTCAAAGCCTTTGTTTTTTCGGCATTGTATCGGTCTACTTCCGTTGTCGCATACTCGTGTGCTTTCTGAAGAATGGTCGCCCCGTTATTGAAATAAAGAGTTCCCAAACTTAAATAACCGTTGGTTTTCATTCCCTTATTGGCCATTTGGGTAATCTTTGCGTAACACTCGGCAGCTTGTTCCACTTTATTTTCTTTCTGGAATTTCTGCCCCTCTTTCAAATAATGAACGGCATACATTTTTTCCAATTTAGCACCTGCCTGACCGGGATTGGCTTTCATTCCCTCTTCCAGAGTTTTCAACATTTCCGGAATCTTTTTCTGATCTTGCAAAGCGTTGGCTTTTCCAAGATAGGCAGAAGCCAATTTATACTTATTTTGAATAGACATCGTAAAATATTTATCCGCTGCCGCGTAGTCTTTAATTTTATCCGCACAGAAAGCCGTATTGAACACGATAGCGGGATCCTTGTATTCGACAGCCTTAAGGTATTGTTCGTACTTCGCAAACGCTTCCTTGTAATTTTTCGCTCTCAGGGCTGCATTCCCTTCGTTTTTCAATTTACCATTTTCATCTTGTGCAGAAACGGTTCCCATAAACAGACCGCATAAAACAAATAAAAGTAATTTTTTCATACCTATGGTTTTAGTATTAACATGAATATTCTTTAGTTATTGAGACTAAGATAGCATACTCTTAAGAAAAATCAAAAATAACTTAACTTATTTTTTATATAAATGAGATCATTTTACTTTATCTTACTGAAAAAGAAGAGAAAGAATTTTTTTCAATCCGACCTCGTCCTCCCGGTCAAAGGCATCGTACCGATCACTATCCACATCCAAACAAGCGAAAATCTTTCCCTCCCGATCCCGTATAGGAATAACGATCTCACTCTTAGAAGCGGCATTGCACGCGATATGTCCCGGAAATTGGTTAACATCACCCACGATAACCGTCTCCCCGGAACGGATGGCACTCCAGCAAACTCCACCCTCTTTTAACTTTTGACAAGCGACAGGTCCTTGGTAAGAACGCACGATCAGCTCCCCGTCTACCAAGGCGTAAACACCCGTCCAGAAAAACGGTTGCATTTTATGATGTAGTACGGCTTCCATGGTTGCCAAACGGGCCCAAATATCCTCCGTCGACCGGACGTAGGTTTTGATTTGCTCGTAAAGCCTGTCGTATTTAGCCAATTTCTTAGAAGTTTCCAATGCTTTATAAATTTAGTATACGAACTCATTTTATAAAACTCAGATTCGCGGCTGAAGAGTAGGAAACATCCGATCTAACCTCAATCGTAAATCTGAGAATAAACGGTCATCGGATTACTTGACAGACTGTAAAATATCCACCAAATGAGACCACCACATTTCCACAGTCCTTATATTGATCTTCTCGTCGGGAGAGTGTACACCCCTTAATGTCGGTCCGAACGAAACCATATCCATTCGCGGGTATTTTTCCAGGAATAAGCCGCATTCCAAACCGGCATGGATAGAACGTACGACAGGTTCTTTCCCGAATAATTTCTTATAAGAATTTACCGCCACCTTCAGAATAGGAGAATCCGGATTGGGGGTCCATCCCGGATAACCCTCCCCGTGTTCCACCTTAGCTCCGGCCATCTTGAACACAGCCTCTACCATATTCGCGATGTTGTATTTCTCCGAATTCAAATCACTTCTCTGTGAAGTCGTGATAAGAATCGTATTATTTTCAATGAACCGAACGGCTGCCAAATTGGTTGAAGTTTCCACCAATCCTGGCATACGATAACTCATGGAAAAGACTCCGTGAGGACAAGCATAGAGGGCGTTCAACAGATCGGCGTTACTCTTCGCGCTTAAAACGCACTCCGGAAGTTCCGTAGATTCCATCGTCAACTGTAATCCCGGCTCGGTAATATGCCATACATTTTCCATTTCAGCCGCATAAACATTAAAATCGGCCCTTATCTGTTCTTTTTGGTTTCCGTCAAAGGTAATCACGGCTGTCGCCTCACGGGCGATCGCATTCCGAAGATTTCCCCCTTCCAAAGATGCGACCCTCACTCCGTATTTGGCATTTAAATCCCAAACGAAACGATTCAATATCTTAATGGCATTTCCCCTGCCCTTATTGATATCGTCTCCGGAATGACCGCCTTGCAATCCTTTTACCCGTATGTTAACGGCGAAAGCGTTTGAGGAAAGTTTTTCCGTTTCATATCCCAAATGAATAACGGTATCGATACCACCCGCGCAACCGATAAATAACTCACCTTCATCCTCCGAATCCAGATTCAACAATATATTTCCGCTGATGAATCCCGGTTTTAAGGCGAAAGCTCCTGTCAATCCGGTCTCTTCATCCACCGTAAACAAACATTCGATCGGACCGTGCTGGATATCTTTGGAGGTTAAAATTGCCATACAGGCAGCCACTCCGATTCCATCATCCGCTCCTAAAGTAGTTCCCTTTGCCTTTACCCATTCTCCATCTATATAGGGGATAATCGGATCTTTATCGAAATCGTGTACCGTATCTGAATTTTTCTCGCAAACCATATCCATATGAGCTTGCAAAACGACGGTCGGTACATTCTCTTTTCCCATGGTTGCCGGCTTACGGATCAACACGTTGCCGGCTTCGTCACGAAAAGTTTCCAAACCGTTCTTTTGTCCGAATTCCAACAAAAAAGCTATAATTTTTCCTTCCTTTTTAGAAGGTCTGGGGACTTGACATATTTCCTCGAAATAATTCCAAACCGCTTCCGGTTTTAATCCTTTAAAAATACCCATACTTATTTTTTATGATTTATGATTTATAAATAGATTTAACGATTCTGTAATTCTGCGATTTAATGATTTAGTGATTGGGGAATTAAAATATAATCACAGAATCACCTAATCTTATAATCACTCAATCCTTTTTATCTAAACCAGCCTATCGGTTATCTTTTTTAATACCCAGATCCCCGATTTAATCTCCTGAGGAGAGATCGTAAATGCAATATCCGTATGTAACTGCTCTTCGATCGCACGTAAAGATTTTTCAGCCGCAATACCTTTATCCGTCAACACGACGAAGTTATTCCGTCTGTCCTCCTTTCCCATCTTCCTCTGTACGTAACCTCTTTTTTGAAGCGTATTCAACAATTTCGTCACGTTGTACTTATCCTTATGAAGTTTTTTAGAGATGGTTTGCTGATTCACGTTATCTCCTTCCCACAACACCTGTAAAAGTTCATATTGTTCCCGGCTGAGATCAAAACCGGCATTCAGAAAACTCCGGTTTAAAATTTTCGTGTAACCTCTTTCCGATTCACTCAAAAGTGTTACTAATTCTTTCAGGTCAGTCATTGTCGTTGCATTTTATACTATGCACAAACTTAATTATTTTAATTGTAAATTGCAGTTTTTAATTAAGAAAATTATCGACAATTTGTTGCTATAACCTCACTCCGTTCTCGTAATAGTTACATTTTTGCAAACAGGAGAAGTACACGTCCGAATCCGCATACCCCGCTTCCCTCAGACAATCATATAGAATTTGAGCTATTTTATCCTGTTGTTCCGGTGGACGTTCAAAATAGAGGACCTCTACGAACGCGTAAGGCTGAATCTTATCCGCTCCAGAGACAAAAGAGGAATTCATCACTTCCAGTACGACCGTTTCTCTTGGACATCCTAACGTCTTGACGATCTCCGAGACCAACTGCTCTCCTACCCGCTCCAATCTCTTTTGCTCTACGGCGTGAAATCTTAAAAAAGGCATGGCATTAAATTTTATCGCTGATTTGTTTAAAAAACCATTCGGCTGTATCCCTGAGTTTTTTTGTTACCTCTTCCAAAGGCAATGGCATTTGGCCTCCGGCCGCATTCTGGTGTCCTCCCCCGTTAAAATACTCTTTTGCCCAAAGGTTCACGGGTATATCTCCTTTCGACCTGAAAGAGAGTTTCACCTTCTCTTTCCTCTCCGTGATTTGTACGGATACCCGTATATGTTCTATGGAAAGGGGTACGTTTACCAAACCTTCCAGATCCCCGTCCTTATAGTCGTAAAGTTCCAATTCCTGTAAGGTGATCGGGATAACGGCCAAAGGATACTTTTCGTCTATCGTCAGCTTGTTTAACAGACAATTTCCGGTCAAACGCAATCGGGATAACGTATTCCGTTGGTATAGCTGCTCGTGGACATACCCCTTGTCCAATCCAAGTTCCAATAAGTCCGCTATAACCCGGTAAGTCTGCGGACAGGAAGAGTTATGACTTAATCCTCCGGTATCTGTCGAAATCCCGCTGTAAATGGCATTGGCCATATCCCGGTCCACCATCTCCCTTCCCCAAATCTTCAGGATAACCTGATACAATAATTCGCAAGTAGACGAAACGCTAATATCCGAAATACGGTAATCCACATCATCGGGTTCCGGATGGTGGTCTATCATTACCTTGTCCCCCCTGAATTCTCTCACCAAAGGTTCCAGATCCCCCTCCCGCTTTATCGTATTGTGATCCATCATAAAGATCAGATCGGCCTGACGAATCAAACGTCTGCACTCTTGTGGACGATTTTGAAATGAAATAGCATCCGGTATTCTCTTCAACCATTTCAGATAATCCGGTATGTAATCACAAGTAATCAGATGACAATGCATACTTAACCGATCAAAAACCTGCCATAGAGCCGAACAGGAACCGACGGCATCTCCGTCCGGAGAAATATGCGGGATAATCACTATTTTCAATCTCTTATCGCTTAAACGCTCCTTTAATCTCTCTATTATGATGCTATTTGACTTCATATTTTTGTAACCTCCCGTTTTTAGAAGTTACAAAGATAAAAAATTTACCCTTTTACCGTTTCCGGAGACTGATTATTCTCCGTTTTAGCACCGATTTTCTTTCGTCTCTCTTTACGAAAAAACAAAGCTTCTTTTTAAAAGGATCCGAATTGTACAAAAGAAAAACCAGTCACTTGATGTTAAATGACTGGTTCCTATCCGATCAAGCATTTTTCCGGATGAAGAGCATTTTACTCCCATTCGATGGTGGCTGGCGGTTTTGAACTGATATCATAGACAACCCGGTTGATTCCCCGTACGTTGTTTATGATTTTATTGGAAACCTTGGCTAAAAACTCATAGGGAAGATGACACCAGTCGGCTGTCATACCGTCGGTGGACTCAACCGCCCGTAAAGCCACTACGTTCTCGTAAGTACGTTCGTCTCCCATGACTCCCACGCTCTTGATAGGTAAAAGGATGGTTCCGGCTTGCCATACATGATGATACAATCCCTCTTCCTGAAGCATGGTAATATAGATATGATCCGCCTCTTGCAAGAGACGTACTTTTTCTTTCGTGATCTCTCCGAGTATACGAATTGCCAAACCGGGACCGGGGAAAGGATGACGCTGCAGAAACTTATCGGCCAATCCGAGACTCTTACCTACTCTCCGTACTTCATCTTTAAAAAGTAACCGCAAAGGCTCTACGACCTTTAATTTCATATATTCGGGAAGTCCTCCCACGTTATGATGAGATTTGATCGTCTGCGAAGGACCGTTTACCGATAAAGATTCGATCACATCGGGATAAATAGTTCCTTGCCCCAACCATTTTGCATCCTCCACTTTCCGGGATTCGGCATCAAATACATCTACAAAAGTACTTCCTATGATTTTGCGCTTTTTCTCCGGTTCTTCCACTCCCGCCAGTCTGGAAAGAAAAAGATCCCCCGCATTCACTCCAATGACGTTTAATCCCAATTCTTTATAATTTTCCAACACGGAAGAGAATTCATTCTTTCGCAATAAACCGTTATCCACAAAAATGCAAGTGAGATTTTTTCCGATCGCCCGGTGCAGCAGCATGGCCGCAACAGTAGAGTCAACACCTCCGGATAAGCCCAGGATCACCCGGTCATTCCCGATTTTAGTCTTCAAATCGGCTACCGTTGTCTCGATAAAGGAATCCGGCGTCCAATCTTGTTTACAACCGCATATACCGACGACAAAATTCTTTAGTAACTCTTTTCCCTCGGTACTATGATACACTTCAGGGTGAAATTGTATGCCGTAAGTTGTCTCCCCCTCGACACGATAGGCAGCATGAGTCACATCATGCGTGCTTGCCACTACTTTATAATGGGCCGGTAAAAATTCGATGGTATCCCCGTGAGACATCCATACCTGGGAATGGTCGCTTATACCCGTAAACAAAGGACAAGTTTTATCCACGAAAGACAAATTCGCCCTCCCGTACTCTCTCTTGTTAGAAGCCTTTACCTCCCCACCGAAATAGTGAGCCAAATATTGAGCCCCGTAACATACGCCGAGCAAGGGTAATTTACCCTTAATAGCGGACAAATCGGGTTTAGGAGCCTTCTCGTCCCTTACCGAGAAGGGACTGCCTGATAAAATAACACCTTTCACAGAAGCATCCGGAACCGGATAATGATTATAAGGATAAATCTCACAATAGACATTCAACTCTCTTACTCTTCTGGCAATCAATTGAGTATATTGAGAACCGAAATCCAGTATTAAAATTTTTTCTTGCATTTGAACAGCTTATTGATTTGCGCACAAAGATAACTTTTTCCGTTGAAAGTTAAAAATGAAAATCCTACTGTGTTTACAAATCTTTCCGCCTCTTTTCATATTAAAAAAAGTATCTTACGTCCATAAAGCAACCCCGACACCTTTGCATCGGGTATCGAATCCCTGATAGTACGCACTCGTTTTTTTTACCAAACTCCGAACGTTTCTCCATAAAATTCGTAAATTCGTAGCAAAACCTTTAAAATCTTAATAATGCATACGAATACGAGAGACGGTTTCGGTTCCAAATTCGGAGCTATCGCCGCGTTAGCGGGTTCAGCCGTGGGATTGGGAAACATCTGGAAATTCCCTTACGAAGCAGGTAATAACGGAGGAGGAGCCTTCCTGCTGGTATATGTATTTTTTACCGTTGCCATCGGATTGCCGGTTATGCTCTCGGAATTCGCCATAGGTCGGCATTCCGGACGAAACGCCTTCGGAACCTTCATGACTTTAGGCGGCAAAACCCACTGGCGACATTTCGGTATCCTCGTTTTGTTAGCAGCCTGTATGATTCTCTCTTTTTACGGTACGGTCGCAGGTTGGACACTGGAATACGTGGTCAAATCCTTCACCCATTCGTTAAACGGATTATCCGGCACGGAACTGAACACCCTCTTCTCCGATTTTATCAGCAATCCCTATAAGCCGGTTATCTGGCAAATCATCTTTATGATATTAACGGGCTTTATCGTGTTAGCCGGTATAAAAAAAGGCATCGAACGATACACGAAAATGATGATGCCGTTACTCTTTGTCATCATTGTTATTCTTTGTATCCGGGCATGTACTTTGGACGGAGCCTCCGAAGGCCTGAAGTTTTTATTTCTTCCTAAATTTTCGGAATTATCCGCCCAAGGAGTTCTTTCGGCTTTGGGGCAGGCATTCTTTTCTCTCTCCATCGGCATGGGTGTATTACTCACCTATGCTTCCTATATCCCCAAATCGGAAAATCTGACTTCAATCTCCATTCAGGTAATTTGTGCAGATACAGCCATTGCCCTTTTGGCCGGAATCGCCATATTTCCTGCCGTATTCGCCTTCAATATAAGTCCCGATTCCGGACCGGGGTTGGTATTTTTAACCTTGCCCCAAGTATTTCAAAGTATGGCCTTCGGACAATTTTGGGCTATTCTCTTCTTCCTGCTTCTGACGATGGCCGCCCTGACCTCTTCCATCTCTTTACTGGAGGTAATCGTCGCTTTTTTCGTGGAAGAAAGGAAAATGACAAGACGAAAAGCCACTATGCTCTCCACTTTTATCGTGACCTTTTTCGGAGCAATCTGTACGCTCTCGTTCGGCCCTTTAGGTAAATTGCATATCGCAGGTCTGACCCTATTCGAAATATTCGATTTCGTGAGTTCCAATATACTTCTCCCGTTAGGCGGAATCTTGTTATCTGTTTATGCAGGTTGGAAATTCGACCGCCATCTGCTGGAAGCAGAGCTGACGAATAACGGGAAATTAAGATTACGTCTTTTTAAACCGTTGGTGTTTATTCTAAAATACATCGCACCGCTCTTTATCTCGATTATTCTTTTACATGCCCTCCATCTCTTTTAAGGGAATAAAAAAACAAGACGCCGCTTTTTCCGGATCAAAAGAGGTAACGACCCAAAACGATCGCCGCCGGCTTAACGAAGGAGGATATATTCCCGAACTATATCCTACCTGTTATTATTCCTCTTCTTCCAAGTAAATAGTATAACGATTCCAAAAATCGTGATCTGTTTTCATATCCTCGTAATACGTACGCCCTTCGATCGCCTCCACATTACTTATACCGACGCGGGTCGTCTGGTATTGTAATTCTCCTTTTACTACATCCTTGCCTTCATTATAGGAATACACCATACTGACACCGCTAAGGAAGTAATAGGAACTGATTTTCTTATAATTCGTGGTGATAGTCGTTACCACATTGGATTTCGAGTCTCCTTCGATCGGCAATAAATTGCGTCCCATCCTATTGAATCCGGCAGAACGAATGTGCATCACATTCTTGAGGACGGCGGCATTTTTCATATGGATATAGATCTCCCCGCTGTATTGCGTTACAGAAGCATCTCCGGCATTCGATAGAGTAGGTTTTTTACATTCGTACCCGATCACCTGAACCGAATCTCCGTCATATAAAATAATGCCTTTGTTTTTTAACGTGTAATCACGCAAATTCTCAATATCCAATATGTTCCGGGTATTACGAACGATATCGGCAGAGATGATATCATCAAAATAGATCATTCCGTCAGCCACGGATACGGCTTCCTCACTCCGGCGAACCTGAGTAAATTTATAGTTCAACGCGAGAAAATTCTCTTCGACATTACTCCGCTCGTATCCATTCTTATCGTATATTTTTACTATTGCCTCTTTTGATTTTCGCTCCCCGTCGTTTACCCGGATTCCGTACTCGAAATATCCTTCGTAATTATAGGCCCGCGGAATATAATTCAATCCGATATTGGCGACAGCCCTCTCTAATAATTTTTTAAACACCAAGGATTCTGCTGTCACATCAACTGTTTTAATACCGTAAGTCGTAGGTTGCAAAAGGATTTCAACCTTTCCTTTATCCTTTACATCATATACTTTACACTCTTTACTTCCGTATCCGATGGCCGAAACCTTCAGTACGTGCGAAATACATCTCTCCGGAATTATCAATTCAAATTGTCCGTCTATATCGGAGGCGACCCCCAACACCGTTCCCAATACCCCCAAGTTGGCAAAAGCGATCGGTTCCCGTGTTTTCTCATCCAAAACGACTCCTTTTATTCTGATTTTTCCATCATCATCTTGAGCCTGAACGAAAGAAAACACACCGAAAAATAACACCAGCAACAAGAATATCCTTTTATTCATACCTAATAATCTACATGTTCAACAATAAATCATCCTTGCAAATATACATGATATAAATCTTATTTCAGACATATCAACAAATAAAAATAGCTTTTATCCCCGAAAATGACGGAAACAATCTTCACCAGAAAAAGATTATTTTCAACCGAATGAACATCTGCCGCTTTTTTTGTTATACACAAATATTTTCGTTACTTTTGTCTCCATGATGAAAATCGGAGCGAAAGATTCACCAACGGCTAATTCGGTTTAGCCTAATGGTTAACAATTAGGAATCAATCGTTCAAAATACAGAAATTATAATTTGTAACCCTTAAACATTTCGATATGAGAAGAGCGTTATTTTACATTTCAGGCATTTTAATGATAACCGTGTCTCTTTCTTCCTGCGTCTCGAAAAAGAAATTCGAAGAGTTGGCAAGAGCTAAAAGAAGTAGCGATCGAGAGGTCGTAAATCTGCAAAACGATAAAAAGAGAATGGAAGCCGAAATAGTGAAAATGAAAAATGATTTCAATGCCATCCGATATCAGTTAACGGCCAATATCGCTGCAAAAGATAAACAGATTGACGCCTTATATGCTAAACTTCGCGTATTGGAAACGAAAGAGTCGGCATTGAAATCAGAACTAAAAGACGTTTCGGATCAAGTAAAATACAAAGAACAAAACAGCAATGTTCAACTGGAAACCTTGGAAAACCAAATAAAAACGGTAAAGAGCGAACGGGATCAATTAAAAAAAGAGTTAGCCGATCTAAAAACAAATTCGGAGTGGGATAACCGAAAATTAAAAAGTGAGATCGAAACGATTAAATCCAACATTCAATTTAAAGATAGCGAAATAACCCGGTTGGAAAAGGAAGTAAAAAGTATAAAAAATCAATTGGCTGCAAACAAAAAACTTTTATCCCAAAAAAACCAAGAGGTAGAGAAACTGAGCAATCAGGTTAAGTTGTTGAAAAAAGAATTGGGGAAATAAAAAAATGATCTATATAATTCTGAGTGTAATAGGGCTGCTAATCATAGTTGCCCTATTTACATTCTTCCAAAAAACAAAAAACGAGGTCCGGGAAAAAGAACCGGTCACTCCTCCGGTAGAATGCTGCGGAGCGCATGCTATATGTGAGAAAGGACTAAAAAAAATAACCGAAAAAATCGATTATTTTGACGATGAAGAGTTGGACCGATTCCGAGGTGTTCCGTCTGATACTTATAAAGACGAAGAGATCGACCTCTTTCGGGAAGTTTTATACACCTTACGTCCTGAAGAGATAAACGATTGGCTGATCAGTTTGGAAAAAAGAGAGATCGAGATCCCGGATGTTTTAAAACAGGAATTAAACTGATTCCGTCTCTTTTAATCCCCTGAACACTTCGCGGGCTATTTTGCATTGAAGACAACGATGTTTTTCGCAATACTCCCTCCTAATTTGTAAAAGAGCTTGACTTTGTAAGGCCGTTTGAATCGTCAGACCGTATCGTTGCCATTGACGGGTTATACGATTCTTTTCCGCCTTCAGTCCATCCAACCACCTCAACGCTTTTTCGCAATAATGCTCTTCTCCCCTTTCCTTACCGTACACGAACAGTAAAGGAATAACCGCATTAATTAGAATAACGTCTTTCATGGCCTCTCCTATCTTTTTCACCCTGTAAGGAGAAACAACGTTGAAACGATAATGCGTATTCCAATAAACAGAAGTCTTCGCATCAAATAGTTCTTTGGCTTTCGGAAGCGAGTGAATTTCCAAAAAAACGGAAAACAAAGACTGAAAACGATACATCATTCCGGCAAGCAAAGCCAAACGAACCGACGGAAAATTGATAGGACGAACACGCATAAACCTCCATTGAAAAATCTCCATCCGTGCCAATTCAAACTTCGCCGACTGATACTCGTATTCCCGTTGTAAGGAACTCCTGTATTCGTCCGATTCGAACTCCTCCTCCAGAAAACCGGAAGATCCGAACAATAGAGCTTCAATCTTGAACAGCGAGTCTCCGCAACGCAAAATTTTCTTGTAAGGAAGATATTCGGCCAACAAAGAAAAGGCATCGGCATTCACGTTTCCTGACCAATATTTCAACAACAGACGATAAAAACACTCTTCCCAATCGTTCCGATTCCGGGTCAACATCTCTTTTATTTCATGACACTTCCTTTCCAAACGCTCTACGGCGTATCCAGAAAGAATAATCTCTTTCCCGTATCTACCTACGTGCTTTAAATGCCGGTGACAACGAGGTATTAACGGTATGCCCCGCATATAAACATATTCATCCCATAACCCTTTATCAAATCCTAAAATAACGGATTCTATTTTAATTCCTTTACTGCTATATATGTCTTTATCGGCAACCTCTACGATAGAAAGGATCACATTGTCATAAGCCGGATCTTCATGATGACGGTGATGATACCAATCGCTTCCTCTTTGATGTATCTCCACGTTTCCCACCAAAACAATACCGTCGACTTCAATTCTGGCACAAAAAAAATCAGGTCCCGAATCGAGATTCTGTGTTCCGACATGCAGAATGCGAATCTGTTTTTTCCCGGTAGAAAAACAGACGGATTCCCGAAAAAGAGAATTTGCCCATACGTATTGTAAGAATTCCTCATTCATATTCTAACATTGAGATGGTTTCTACGAAATTACAATTTTCTTTACAAAAAATCAACTGCTAAATTTTTAAAAAAAGCTCAACCATTACCAAGGTTTGGTTTATTATCTTTATCTTTGCTTGCAGAATAAAAAAAACAGAAAACGGAGGAAACCAAACGTAAAAAAACTATGGAAGAGAAGAAATTAATCAAGGATAAGAAAGACAAAACCTTATTGGTTATTATTGGAGCTTTATCCCTTGTACTTATTGTACTTTTTATATTTTTTTTGATAGAAAGAAGTGAAAATAAAGCGAATATGCTTGCAATCACGTCGGAGAAAGAAGCGTTGGAACAAGAATTGACGGATTTAAGTCATAATTACGATAATTTAAAAACGGATAACGATACATTAAACGCCAAACTGACCCATGAACAGGAAAAGATCACCCATCTACTGGAAAGGATGAAGGAGTTTAAGAATAATTCATACGCTGAAATCAATCGGTACAAACGGGAAATAAACACGTTGAAGGGTGTCCTCAGAAGTTACGTGGTTCAAATTGACTCCTTAAATCAATTGAACAAGAAATTACTGGCAGAAAATACGGAGGTAAAAAAACAGATGAACTGGGTAAGGGAGAAGAGCCAGAAATTAGAGAAAAAAACAGAATTAATGGCCGAAACTCTGGAGAAAGCAAGTACCCTCTCCGCAGAAAATATAAACATTTATCCCATTAACAAGAGAGGCAAAGAGACATCGGTAAAGAAATGCTCTCAATTAAAGACCGATTTTGTCATCGCGAAAAACATCACGGCTAAAAGAGGACCGAGACTTATCTATTTGCGACTGACGCGTCCTGACGGAAAAGTAATCGCGGCCTCAGAAAAGTCATTCTTCAAGTATCAGAATACAAGCCTCACCTACTCGGCCAAACGGGAAATAGAATACGAGGGCGAACGTTTGGAAATTTCCATCTACTGGCCGAACGACGGAAGTCTGGTAAAAGGAAAATACATTGCAGATCTTTTTAGTGATAATCAACAGATCGGATCTACTGAATTCATACTGAAATAGGAATATTAAATTATATAACACATGAAAACAGATATCGAAATTGCTAATTCGGTAGCTCTAAAACCTATTTACGAAATTGCAGATAAATTAGGTATCGAAAGAGATTTACTCGAACCGTACGGCAAATACAAGGCGAAATTACCGTTAAGTCTTATAGACTTTGATAAAATAAAGGATAAGAAATTAGTTTTGGTATCGGCAATTTCCCCTACCCCGGCGGGAGAAGGAAAGACGACCATATCCATCGGGCTAACCGAAGGATTGAACCGCATCGGTAAAAAAACGACCGTCGTTTTACGCGAACCCTCTTTAGGACCGGTATTCGGTATCAAAGGCGGTGCCACGGGAGGAGGATACTCGCAAGTAGTACCGATGGAAGATATCAATCTGCATTTCACAGGTGATTTTGCTGCCATCGAGAAAGCGCACAACCTATTGGCAGCTTTGATTGACAACAACATACAGAGTAAGACACACTCCTTAAACATCGATCCGCGAACGGTTACTTGGAAAAGAGTGATGGACATGAACGATCGTTCCCTGCGTCACATCATCGTGGGGTTAGGCGGAACGACTGCCGGTATTCCGCGGGAGACCGGTTTCGATATCACGGCCGCATCCGAGGTAATGGCTATACTATGCCTCTCGGATGACTTTGAAGATTTGAAGAATCGGTTAGGTAATATATTTATCGGATATACGTTTGACAAAAAGCCCATATACGCCCGCGATCTTCAGGCTAACGGAGCAATGGCAGCCTTATTGAAAGACGCGATAAAACCCAACCTCGTCCAAACGATGGAAGGCAATCCCGCCATTATTCACGGAGGACCTTTTGCCAACATAGCGCAGGGTACCAACTCGATCATCGCAACACGCATGGGACTGACACTTTCCGATTACGTGGTAACGGAAGCCGGATTCGGGTTTGATTTAGGTGCGGAAAAATTCTTTGACATCAAATGCGTTAAAGCCGGTCTGGAACCGAGCGCCGTGGTCTTGGTCGCTACCGTAAGAGCATTGAAGTACCACGGAGGTGTTAAAATAGACCAGTTGAAAGAACCTAACGTGGAAGCATTGAAGAAAGGGATAGGTAATCTCGAGAAACAGGTTGAAAACATGAAAAAGTTCAACATTTGTCCGGTCGTGGCAATCAATAAATTCGAATCCGATACGGAGGAAGAGATCGCTTATTTGGCCCAGAAATGTAATGAACTGGAAGTTCCCATGGAGGTGGCGGAAGTTTGGGCAAAAGGAGGCGCAGGAGCTGAAAACCTGGCTAAACTTGTTGCTAAAGTGGCCGAACAATGCAGCTGTACCTTAAAACCCCTTTACGAATGGGAATGGAGCGTCGAAAAGAAAATCGAAACGGTAGCGAAAGAACTTTACGGGGCTGCTGCTATCGATTACACGAGCGAGGCTAAAAACGACTTGAAAAAGGTAATGGATTTGGGATTAGACAAACTGCCGGTTTGTATCGCGAAAACTCAAAAATCATTATCCGATAATCCGAAATTATTAGGTCGTCCGAAAGATTTCGTGGTCACCGTGCGACAAATCGAAATCGCCTCCGGAGCCGGATTTATCATTCCGATTACAGGAAGTATCATGAGAATGCCCGGTCTGCCCGATATCCCTGCTGCTGAAAAAATCGATATCGACAACAACGGGAAGATTACCGGTCTGTTCTAATAAAATAATAAAACGAAAGTGGGAGAACCAAATCCTCTCCCACTATATTTTACGACACTACCAAAGGCGATGGATCCGATACACCTCGAAAAAATTCCACACCTGTCTGAAACTACTTATTCGCTTGATCGAATAGGTAGTTCAATGGATGAAAAATGTACTTTTCTTCCTGTCGATCAGGTAAACTGGAAAAATTCATGCCAGAGTATTCCTCGCGTACGATGCAAAATAGCTTACAACGAACAAGCTCTATTCCTGAAATTTCAGGTGGAGGAAACCGCCTTCAGAGCCCAAGAAGTAAGCGATAACGGAAACATATGGGAAGACTCTTGCGTCGAATTTTTCTTACAGCCCCTACCCTTCTCGCCTTTTTATTACAATTTCGAATTCAATGCCATAGGTGCATTGTTAATAGGCTACGGCACGGGACGGAACGACCGGATTCTGGCGGATTCCGTCATTACAAATTCAGTTCGTAGGGAGATACAACTATCCGTTTCCCGCGGAGGAGGTAAAAAAGACTCTTTTTGTTGGGAACTGACGGCCGAAATCCCTTTTACCGCTTTATTCAAGACGAATTTCACACCGCAAGAAGGTACGATCGTAAAAGCCAATATCTACAAATGCGGCAATAAATTGCCTTTCCCCCATTTTTTATCCTGGCGACCTATTCATACCGAACAACCTGATTTTCACCGATCGGAATTTTTTGGTTCATTGATTTTTTAATTGATATAAAATGAAAACCGGAACGATTATACTATTAGTAGGATTAGGCTATATATGGCTAAACGATCTTTTTCTCTACCTCGAAATAAAACGTTACCTGAAAAGTAAAACGGGAAAAATTCTATACGCGATACACTCGTTGCTATTTATCATCGGGTTGTTAAGTTATCATTTTATTATTCCCCGGATAAAATCCCCGGAAGCCTATTTTTGGTTTGGAAAAGGGATCGCTGTTTTATTCTTATGTTATGTTCCAAAAACAATCTATATCGTATTGAATG
Organism: Sanguibacteroides justesenii; assembly: GCF_003204205.1. NCBI lineage: Bacteria > Pseudomonadati > Bacteroidota > Bacteroidia > Bacteroidales > Porphyromonadaceae > Sanguibacteroides > Sanguibacteroides justesenii. The sequence goes on along the minus strand of NZ_QJPL01000001.1, from coordinate 504,985 downwards.
GTATCGCCTTAATGGTCAGACGACTGAAACTGTTATCAGGCATAATCCACTATTTCGCTTTCGGATTGAGTGTCTTGGTTTTCTTCGTTATTTTCTATGGAATAACGTGGGGAAGATACGATTATAAAGTGGTCAAACAGGAGGTATGCATAAAAGAGTTACCGGATACCTTCGACCATTTTCGCATCGTGCAATTAACGGATCTTCATCTGGGGAGCTACCGGAAAGGGTACGTCGGTATATCTGAACTCGTCCAAAAAGTAAACGCTCTCCAACCGGATTTAATTGTTTTTACCGGAGATATGGTGAATAATTTCGCTTCCGAAATGACTCCTTGGCAAGATACGTTAAAATTATTAACTTCCCGCCATGGAAAATACGCGATAACGGGAAATCACGATTACGGTCACTATACGCGTTGGAAAACGGAAGAGGACCGCAAGGAGAACCTCGTCCAATTCTTTAAGAATATGCGAGATATGGGCTTTCATATGTTGAATAACACGAATATACCGCTCATTATTCAAACGGACACGATTTATTTGTCGGGAGTCGAAAACTGGGGATTACCTCCTTTCCCTCAATATGGAAAACTCCCCGAAGCGCTGCGAGGAACAGAAGGCCACGTGGTGATTCTCCTTTCTCACGATCCTTCCCATTGGCGCCAGGAAGTAATTTACCATCCCGTGGCTTTAACTTTGGCGGGGCACACGCACGCGATGCAAATGGGAATCCAAATAGGTCGATTCCGATGGAGTCCCTCTCAATACATCTATCCGGAATACAACGGTCTTTACAAACACGATCGGCATCAACTCTATGTATCCCGAGGTGCAGGTTACTTGGGATTTCCGGGACGCATAGGGCAACGTCCGGAGATCACGTTAATAGAATTAACAAATGATTGCAAACAATGAAAGTAAACAAGAAGAAGTCGTTTAGTACGAAACTGACCATATACATTATTTCAGTCTGTGCTGCCATCTACGTGATAATCTTTATCATGCTGTACGTGATTCCTAAAATCTCGCAATACAAGACGGTAGTCACCTACGCCGGGATGATAACGGAAAAGGTATCCGAAAGAATCTCGGAACAAGGTAAAAACATTGAGCGGGTCAACTCCATGTTCAAGTTAGAACCCATGAAAAACTTATTGATCTCCGAAGATACCTCTCTTTACGTTCAAGTGTTGAAAAATACACCCGAATTATGCGGATTAGCGATGGAGTTCGCCCCGGAATACAGAGACTACGATATCTATGTTTATCAAAACAACAACCGAATTCTTGTCAAGAAACTCAATCATTCCGAAAAGCATTTTTCCGATGAAAGACTCCACGCTCAAACCTTGCAGAAAAAAGGATCTTATTGGAGCCGCCATTATTCCGATACGCTGTTCGTAAAACAGCGTATATTCTCTCGTTACGAACCGATTTACAATGCAGCCCAAACCTTTATCGGCTACCTCCGTTTAGACGTCCCCATCAAAGAATTCACCAAATTTGTTCGAGATCTGAAATTATATCAAACGGGATATTGTTACCTGTTAAATCAGGAAGGAATCATTCTTTCTCATCCCAATCAAGAGATAAAACGATATGCCAACATCTGGCAATACGCCAAAGCCAAAAATATCGATTACGATAAGATTATCAACCGCATCGTTAAAGGAGAAGACGGTACCGATAAACTTACTGTAGAAGGAAAGAACTTTTTCATTCATTTTAAACGTTTGCCCCATACCAATTGGTCGTTGGTAACGCTTTGCCCGTTCAATGAAGTATATAACTCCATATCCAACATTAGTGACCTGATTCTAATCGGATGTTTCATTTGCCTGCTCCTGCTCTTTTGGATCATTATCCGCATTATCAGGCAAGTGTTTAAACCGTTACGGCAATTCGCTACCGTCACCCGTACGATTGCAGACGGTAATTTCAATGTTCCCATACCGGAAACAAACGATAACGACGAGCTGCGGGAACTGCGGAATTCATTTATGTATATGCAGCACCGAATTATCGAATCCATCAAAAACCTGAAAAAGACAACGATGGAGAAAGAAAAGTTCGAAAGCGAAATCCGGGTTGCGCAAAACATTCAGGAACAATTTTTACCTACTTCGAATAAATTGGACAAAGAACACATCTCCCTCTATTCCGTGCTGGAACAATCAAAAGCGGTAGGAGGAGATATGTACAGTTACCTCGTCAAAAACGACCTGCTCTACTTCACGGTAGGAGACGTACGGGGTAAAGGAGTCCCGGCCGCACTCTATATGGCCTCTGTCTGCACGTTATTCAACTATATGGCAACTTCGAAACAATCTTCAGCCAGCATATGCAACACGCTCAATGATTATTTATGCAGCAATTTGAACGAAGACATGTTCATAACGATGTTCGTGGGTATTTTAAATTTAAAAACCGGCCTGTTGAATTACACGAATGCGGGACATCCTTACCCTATCGTCCAAAGGGAACAAAGAGAGAATAGCATGTTTCTGGAAGAGGCTTTGGATATTCCTATCGGGATTATGAAGAATGTTTATAAAGACACGCATCTCCAACTCTACCCGGGCGATACCCTCCTCATCTACACGGACGGAATCAGCGAAGCACAAAACGAAGCCCGGGCGTTTTACGGCAAAGAAAGATTATTGCAATTCGTCAAAACCCTTCAAACCAGAACCCCGGAAGAGCTGATCGACGAAATTTTGGCAGATCTGATTAATTATATCGGGGACATGGACGAAGCAGATGACTTAACCATGTTGTCTATAAAGTACTTGAAAAACGATCAAATTATTTACTTTTAAAATCACGATCCAATACCTGAAGATAAGCTTTAACCAATTCTCCGGCTTCAGGATTCACGTTATTACCCAGATTCCGTTTGGTTCCCAACTCGTAAATATAGGCTCCATCGCCGTTAACTACGGCTATCGCATTGGGATAAGCGTAAAAAGCAAAGGGTATCACGGAAGGATTCAATAGATTCTTACTATATTTAAAAGCAGAAGCGTCCATCCCCAATTGGGCATACAAGGTCGCCACCATATCGGTCTGCGAGCCGATAGTGGAGACGACCGAATCCCTCACCGACATGACTCCCCCCGTAAAGACCATCGGAATTTCATAAGCTTCAGGAACAAACGGTTGCAAAGGACCGATGTGTCGCGTTCCATGATCTGCAATCAATACAAAAAGCGTATTGTCCCATATTCCGGCCTTCTTGCACTTTTGAAAGAATTTTCCCAGACACGCATCGGTGTATGCTATCGCATTCTTTAATTTGGAACCGTTATCTTCTCCCGGAAACTTCGTCTCCATCGGGACGACAAAGGGTTCATGGCTACTCATGGTAAACGCCATATAGAGATAAGGTGTCGGGGCTTTCAACAGGTCTTCATACAAACGATCCAACAGGTAACCGTCGTGTACTCCCCATTTAAAACGATTTTCAATAGCTTCTCCTGAAAAATCATCTTCGGTTACGCTCTCCTGAAAACTCATGGTAATATAAGAACGGAAACCGCCGAAATTCAAATCCCCGGCATAATAAAAACGGGTAGCATATCCCTCCTTCTCGAAATCGACCGGAAAACGTGGATGACCGTATGTTTTATTCGGATACTTCAACATGGATACCTTCGGATAGGAAGGAAAACCACCGATAACTCCTTGAATACCTCGATCCGAACGGTTTCCGGTAGCGTAAACGCGAGAAAAGAAAATTCCTTCCCTGGCAACGGCCTTTAGATTAGGCATAGCCTCCAAGGCCTGAGAAGTGAATGTTTCCAATAAAAATACAACTATATTGGGACGATCTGTCTTCAACACCTTCGGGAAATTTCCCCGCTCCGTATAAATACTATCCACCAATTGTTGGGCTCTCTCTAATGGCATGAAATTATAAGAATCTTTTAATTTCCCCACATGCATCACCTCATAGAGAAAATTCCAAACCGGATTTACCGCGGCTTGATTGGCATACATGTTTTTATTGTTAAAAAACACGAAACTGACATTCATCGGGGCAACATTAAACCCACCCCTTACGGGAATGATCATAATCCCCCCCAATAATATATACACAATACTATGCCACCACTTATCTTTTCCTTGTTTCAAACCCGTCGAAATCCATCCGCGATATAAATAATAAAAACCCGCAACCAAAAGAACGCACAACAGGACTAAAACCGCAATAAGCCACACCGGAGTCGAAGCCATTGCATCTCCCGGTGTTTTCAAATAAGTCAAAGGCGTGGAGTCCATATGGTATCCCCAATTTTTAAAAAGTTCCAAATCTCCGCATACGATCAAGCTACTCACCGTCAGCAATAAAATTGTCAATACGGCATATACGACTTTCAATATTTTCAACGGCAAAAATATTCCGACAGCCATAACGACACAAGCCAACATCATGACGTATCCGCCATAAGAAAGATCCATTCGGAATCCTCCGATAAAAATCATGAAATAGTCATGCAGAGTCAACGAAACGGTCTCCTGATATTGATACAATAAAAACAACACCTTCGCCACCAGGGCAAATACGATCCATAACAGATAATATTTCAGTAGAAACAGTAATTTTGCCTTCATGATTTACTTATTCCGATTAAAAAGGTGCGTCGTTCGTGTTGACAGCACGTTCAAAACTTGCGCCTCCTTCTTTAAAATCCGTATTCAGGGGCTCTACCGGTAAGGTGTCCTCGTTCATTTTGGAACTGAATGTTCTCGTCACGACATCCGTATTCTCAAAAGCAAAAGGCGAAGTTCTTTCCAAATCACAAAACTGAGCCAGCTCGTTCCTGAAGCGTAATTGCACCTCTCCTACGGCTCCGTTACGATGCTTGGCAATAATGATATCCGCTATCCCCTTTAAACTGTTTCCCATACTGTCCTCCAAGATTCCGTATCTTTCCGGACGATGAATGAAAAGTACCATATCCGCATCCTGTTCAATGGCTCCGGATTCGCGCAAATCCGATAACATGGGTTTTTTAGACTCTCCCGTACGTTGTTCTACCCCCCGGTTCAACTGAGACAACGCTATGACCGGAATATTCAACTCCTTGGCTATAATTTTCAACTGGCGGGAAATCATACTCACCTCCTGTTCCCGGTTACCTCGCATATCGGCTCCCGCAGTCATTAACTGCAAATAATCGATAATCAAAACCTTTATACCGTATCGCTGTTGCAAACGCCGGCATTTGGCCCTCAATTCAAATATGGAGAGCGCAGGCGTGTCGTCCACGTAAATCGGAGCATTCATCAACGCTCTTATCTTGGCATGAAGTTGCTGCCATTCGTCATCCGTCAATCGTCCGTTTCGTATTTTTTCAGATCCTAATTCCGTCTCGCTGGCAATCAAACGGTTCACTAATTGCACCGAAGACATCTCCAACGAGAACAAAGCGATGGGCTGCTTATGCATAACAGCCATGTTTCGAGCCATAGATAAAACAAATGCCGTCTTACCCATGGATGGACGGGCTGCTATAATCACGAGATCCGAAGGCTGCCAGCCGGAAGTGATTTCATCGAGAGCGGTAAAACCGGAAGGAATTCCGCTTAAACCGTCAGGACGTTTCCCGGCCAACTCGATTCCCTTGAGCGCTTCGTCGATAATGGCATTAATTGCCGTCGTCTCCTTCTTTATATTACCTTCGGCTATCTCAAAAACGGTCTTTTGGGCCATATCCACCAAATCGGCTACATCCGTGGCATCATCGTAAGCCCGATTTTGAATATCCGTACATACCCGTATCAACTCCCGCTGAATGTATTTCTGCACGATAATACGAGCGTGAAACTCGATATGTGCGGCTGAGGCGACCCGGGAAGTCAATTGAGACAAATAGTAAGGTCCCCCCACCTCCTCCAGAAGTCCGAGGCGTTTCAACTCTTCGCTAACCGTAAGTAAATCGACAGGTTCGTTATTAATAGATAAATTCTGAATAGCTTGATATATCTTCTGGTGAGACTCTTTGTAAAAACAATCCGGCTTCAAAAAATCGCTCACCATAATGAAAGCATCCTTCTCCAACATCAATGAACCCAAAATCGCTTCTTCCAGATCAATTGCCTGAGGAGGCATCTTTCCGTAATCCGATTGCAATGATTTATAATTATATTCCGATCTTTTAGCCATACTTTTTTGATTTACAAAAGATTGTCCAACAATAATATCCATATACAAAATTATCGAACAAGCATTTGTTTCCTGTTACAACATCATTCGCCGAGCTATCTCCATTTTTATTGATTCAAAGATAGTAATTATTTTAAACTCAAAACTCGTATTGTCAAAATGTACGGCCGGATTTTTAGCCGACGCTACACAGTCCGACCCTAAAAACAACCGGTAACGACTCTCCCAATCACAGGACCTCCGAATCATTGAATTACTTTCAATTCTTTTAATTTCCAGAAACAGCGAACGGTAGCCTCGACATCCGCCAACGCATTGTGAGCATCGTCAAATCCCGCGCCAAACAAAATCTGATGCAATTCGGATAACTTCGGAGATTTGAAGCCCTGCTTGCCGGGCAATTGGCAGTATGCCTTGGAAAGCTTCATCGTACAATATTTAGGCTTCAAAAATAAGGAGGTCATCATTCTGTTCCGTTCAAATTCCGCACCCACAATGCATTCGTCAAAACTAATATTATGAGCGACAAGAGCATAAGCTTCATCCATCCTGTCGGAAAATAAAGTCAAAACAGATTCTATATCCTCTCCTTCGGACATCGCTTTAGCCGTTGTTATTCCGTGTATTCGCGAAGACTCTTCCGGAATCGTAAATCCTTCCGGTTTAATGATATCATTCCGTTTTTCTATGATCCCTCCTTTATCATCACACATAACCCACGCCAATTGAACCAATCTCGGCCAATTGTCCACATCCGTCACGGGAGCGTTCCAACGCTTCGGCAAACCCGTCGTTTCCGTATCGAAAAATAAATACATAACAATATTTTAATAGCAAGCCCCTGGAATCTCCCGGAACTTGATTACTCGTTATCGAAACTTTTATTATACTGGTGCATAGCCCTATAACTCATTCCCATACTCGAAAATCCGCCATCATGATATAAATTCTGCATGGTCACTTTCCGCGTCAAATCCGAAAACAACGTAATACAATAGTCCGCACACTCATCCGCCGTGGCGTTCCCCAAAGGAGACATCCTTTCTGCAAAATCAATCAAAGAATCGAAACCTTTGATTCCGCTCCCGGCAGTCGTAACAGTCGGCGATTGGGATATCGTATTTACCCGGATTCGCTTTTCCCTTCCGTAAATATATCCAAAACTACGGGCGATGGATTCCAACATCGCTTTCGCGTCTGCCATATCGTTATACTCGAACATCGTACGCTGTGCCGCTACATAAGAAAGAGCGACCACAGACCCCCACTCGTTGATAGCATCCAATTTTTTAGCCGTTTGCAATACCTTATGAAACGAAACGGCTGAAATATCCAATGTTTTTTGTAAAAAATCGTAATCCAAATTATCGTATGATCGTTTTTTACGTACATTCAGCGACATAGCCACCGAATGCAGGATAAAATCGATTCTCCCTCCCAAATGATCCATGGCTTCCTTAAACAACCTCTCCAAATCCTCCGTATTCGTAGCATCTGCCGGGATCAACGGGATATTATTTTTAGCCGCAAAATCCTTCACCTCACCCATCCGAATGGATAATTCCGTATTGGTCAAAACGATTTGAGCTCCCTCTTCCAAACACTTTTCCGCTACTTTCCAAGCAATCGATTTATCATTCAGAACACCAAAAATAATCCCCTTTTTACCTCTCAATAAATTGTAACTCATACTTAAAAATTTAATTCTACTTTGTCAAAACTTATACAAAGGTAGTTCTCTTTTTCGGAAAGCAGGAGATAAAAAACATTTTTTAGTAAAAAGCAGTATAAAAATATCTCCTGCCGATCGGCATTTGATGGATGCTAATAGCTTCGAACAAGCAAACGGGCATTTTCCAACGCCGCTTTACTGATCTCATGCCCACTGATCATTCCGGCAATCTCCCTGATTCGTTCCTCCTCATCAAGCCATTTGATGCGGGATACCGTGTTAGCTTGCCCGTCTTCCTTGTATACCTTGAAATGATTCGTCCCGGCCGCCGCTATCTGAGGCAAATGGGAAATACTGATAACCTGCATCCGGCAAGACATTTCCCTCATCATGGAAGCCATTCTATGAGCGATCTCTCCCGATACTCCCGTATCAATTTCATCAAAGATAATGACCGGTAATTGCCTGTTCCTGCAAAGTATATATTTCAAGGATAACATGAGTCTCGATATCTCTCCTCCCGATGCGACTCTCGACAACTCTCCCGGTTCTTGATTTTTATTTGCAGCAAACTTGAACTGCACATCATCTTTTCCGGACGCGACGAAATGATCGAGAGGATTGATGGAGATCGAAAATACGGCATGCTTAATTCCTAAACCGACCAACAAGGCACGCATCTCCTCTTTCATCTTACCTTCTCCTTCCACCCGGCTTTTGTGAATCCTCCCGGCCAATTTCTCCATCTCTTTTTCCAGATCTTCTATCTTCTTTTGCAATATATCTATTTGTTCAGAAAAGGAAACTATACCTTTCAACCTAATACCGATATCCTCTTTTATCCGAATTAAATCTTCCACTCCCTCAACCCTATGTTTGTGTAATAAATCATATATTACATTCAAACGCCCCTCCACACTCTCAACACGGTCCGGGGTATATTCTATACGCTCTCCCAATCTCTCCGACTCGTCAGCCATATCTTCAAGTTCCAAAATGATCGACTGCAACCGTTCCTCGTATCCGGCAGCCTCTTTTACGACATTTCTCAAAGCCGATATATGATTTTTAACACCTTTCAACTGTTGCACGAGCGGAGTATCGGAACCCGTTAACAGGTAGCTTAACTCCAAAAAAGTGGTTTTTATATTTTCGGCATTGGCCAACACCCTCTGCTCCTCCTCCAGCTCTCGTTGCTCCCCCATTCTCAAATTGGCCGCATCCAACTGATTGAATTGAAATTTCAAATAATCTTCTTCCTTCTCCGCGGCAAGAACCCGCTCTTTTAACCGTGCCAATTCGGCAATCAATCTTTGACGCTCCCTATACCGGATTTGATAGGCAGCCAATAATTCCTGATTTCCGCAATAACTGTCCAGCACGTTTAACTGATATTCGGGCTGTCCGATAAGCAAAGACTGATGTTGCGAATGAATATCAACCAAAAAATCGCCCAACTCTTTCAACATCTTGTTGTTTACCGGTGTATCGTTGATAAAGGCACGGGATTTTCCGTCAACCGCAATCTCCCGGCGCACGATTACCTGCTCGTCATAATCCAACTCGTTCTCGGCGAACCAATTCTCAAGAGCATATCCCTTTACCTGATAAGTCACCTCGATAACACATTTCCGACTCTTATCCATGATAACGGAAGAATCCGCACGTTGCCCCAGGGTCAAACCGATCGCCCCCAACAATATCGATTTACCGGCTCCCGTCTCTCCGGTAATTACAGAGAATCCCCCCGCCATATTGATCTCCGTGCGATCGATCAACGCGTAATTATTTATCGTGATGCTACTTATCATAACAAATTCTTCATGACTTTAGTTTTTGCGAAAATAGCAATTATTTTGAACTTTCGATTTTCAATTTTGAATTTAATTCGTACTTTTGCGCTCCGATTTAATATAGTTCTTTCAACATGACGAGTAGAAGATTAATTAGAATTAAAGTATTGCAACTTCTCTACGCTTTCTCTAAAAAAGAGGGAAACACGATAGCCGAAGGTGAAAAAGATCTGTTTAAAAGTATATCTAAAAGTACGGATTTATACTATTACATTTTTCTATTAATAACAGAGATCCAACGTAAGGCTTTTTTAAAAATTGATGCGGCCAAAAACCGAAAAGCACCGACGCGAGAAGATCTGAATCCCAATACTCGATTTATTGAAAATCCGGTTATAGCTCAAATCGCCGGTAACCGGAAATTCAAGACCTATATCAACGCCAATCTGATTTCCCTGAACGATACGCCTGAAATCATAACCAAACTTTACAATCATCTGACGGAATTGGAATGCTACAAAACCTATATGGAAAAGACCGATATCAGTTATGAAGATCATAAAAAAATGGTATTGGATATTATCGTCGATCTGATCGCTCAGGATGAAGAATTTTTTGAAACGATGGAAGAAAAAAATATCTTCTGGAATGACGATTTCGACCTGGTGCTGAGTATTGTATACAAGACAATCAAAAATATGAAATCGAATTTCAAAGAAGAGGATCTGTTTTTCATCGCCCTCTACAACGAAGAAGAAGATTACGATTTCGCTAAAACACTTTTCAGAAAAACAATTTTAGACAAGGATACAAACACGGAAATCATCGATAAATTCGCTTACAATTGGGAAATAGACCGGATTTCTGATATGGATAAATTGATTATGAGCACCGCCATTACCGAATTGAAATATTTCTCTTCTATACCGGTAAAAGTAACCTTGGACGAATACATCGAGATTTCAAAATCCTATTGCTCTCCTAAAAGCAGTGGTTTCATTAACGGGGTATTAGACAAAGTTGTAGCCCTATTGAAAGAAAACAACGAAATTCAAAAGATGGGACGTGGACTTATGGAATAAAGTAAAGGGTGGTAAACCACCCTTTACATTCTAAACTAAACTAACCAAACTTTTGTAATCACTACAATAGTAAATTTACGCTATACAAGCACTTCGGTAAATTTATAAGTTGTTTTTAAAAAAAGCAAGTTTTTTTTAATATTTAAATTGCAAGTTTTCTATTTTATAGTTTTCTATATAATCCATCGCCTCTTCCACGGAAGACAAAACTTCAAAAATACGGTCGTATCCGGAAGAAATAAATCCCTCTTTTTGGATGGTATGGATAAAAAGAAAAAAATATTCATAGAAATCATTCGTATTCAAGAATACGATAGGTTTATGATGCTCTCCTAACTGTTTCAACGTAACCACCTCCGTGATCTCCTCCAGCGTTCCCCACCCTCCAGGCAATGCGATAAAAGCATCGGCCCGCTCTCTCAACAAACTTTTACGCTCTTTCATATCATCAACAACCGTTAACTCGGAAATATCCCGGGCTGCAACACCCCGATCAACAATACAGCGAGGTATAATCCCGGTAACCCTTCCCCCTCCTTTCAACGTAGCTTCGGCAACCACCCGCATCAACCCGCAAGTCGTCCCTCCGTAAACCAAATTCCATCCCCGGGCAGCGATTTGTTTCCCCAACAGAGATGCTGCACGAACGTAAGTCGGGTCGATTTGTTCTGAAGAAGCACAAAAAACACAAATATTCATACCATTCAATTTATTTTCTAAAAAAATACCGCTTAACAAGCGTCGAACCTAACAACATCCGAACCATTGAAAAGCAGTACTATTTTATTCGCTATATCAAGCGTCAATCGTCGCGTAAGTAGCGTTTTGTTCGATGAATTGCCGTCTTGGCGGAACATCATCTCCCATCAGCATGGAGAATATCCGATCCGCTTCGGCAGCATTTTCAATGGTGACCTGTCTTAACGTCCTGCCGTCCGGAGACATGGTCGTATCCCACAATTGTTCCGCCGTCATCTCTCCAAGACCTTTGTAACGTTGAATATGCAAGCTATTCTCTTTACCACCGCCCATCTCCTGTATCAATTGCAGTCTCTGTTCTTCCGTCCAGCAATAACGCTGCTCCTTCCCCTTCTTCACGGAATAAAGAGGAGGCGTTGCGATATAAAGATAACCGTTCTCGATAACCGACCTCATATAACGGAAAAAGAGAGTCATGATCAACGTGGCAATATGCGCTCCATCGACATCGGCATCGGCCATAATAATAATTTTATGATAACGTATCTTCTCAAGGTTTTCCGCCTTGCTATCCTCGGCCGTACCTATCGTGATTCCCAATGCCTGGAATATGATTTTAATTTCTTCACTCTCCCATACCCGGTGGGCCATCGCTTTCTCAACGTTCAATATTTTTCCGCGCAAAGGCAATATAGCCTGAAAACGACGATCCCGTCCTTGTTTGGCCGTACCCCCCGCCGAATCTCCTTCGACCAAAAATATCTCACAATTCTCCGCGTTATTATCGGAACAATCAGCTAATTTACCGGGAAGACCGGAACCGGAAAGCACCGTTTTACGCTGTACCAATTCTCTGGCTTTACGAGCCGCATGACGGGCTGTCGCCGCCAATATGACTTTATCCACAATAGCTCTGGCGTCTTTCGGATGCTCTTCCAAATAGTTGGCCAACACCGTACTAACCGCTTGCGCAACGGCTGTTCCGACCTCCGTATTTCCTAACTTGGTCTTCGTCTGGCCTTCGAATTGCGGTTCTGCCACCTTCACGGAGATAATTGCCGTCAATCCCTCTCTGAAGTCGTCGCCATTGATTTCAAACTTTAACTTATTCAACATACCCATATTTTCGGCGTAGGTTTTCAAAGTCTGCGTCAACCCGCGACGGAAACCGGCCAAGTGAGTTCCCCCCTCCATGGTATTGATATTATTCACGTACGAAAATATGTTCTCTTTAAACTCCGTGTTATAATGTAACGCGACTTCAATAGGTATACCGTTTTTCTCCGTAGTGATATGAATGGTTTCATCTATCAGCTTCTCCCGGTTGGCGTCCAAATATTCCACAAATTCTTTCAGTCCCTCTTCGGAATAGAAAACCTCCGATTTATATTCATTCGTATCGGGATCTATCATCCGCTTATCCGTAAGCGACAAACGAATACCTTTGTTCAAATAGGCTAATTCCCGTAAACGAGCCGCCAAGATATCGTATTTGTACTCGGTTACGTAAAATATCGTATCATCGGGTTTAAATAAAATCGTCGTCCCGGTACGATCCGTCTCTCCGACGACCTCTACATCTCCTAAAGGAGCCCCTTTGCTATACTCCTGTTTCCAAATTTTTCCTTCGCGATATACCAATGCCACCAATTTCTCCGATAAGGCATTCACACACGATACGCCAACCCCGTGCAAACCGCCGGACACTTTATAAGAACCTTTGTCGAATTTTCCCCCGGCATGCAAAACGGTCATAACGACCTCCAAGGCAGAACGATTCTCTTTATGGTGCTGCGCTGTCGGTATTCCCCGCCCGTCATCCTCGACCATGATCGAATTATCTTCGTTTATCGTGACTTCTATATTTTTACAATAACCGGCTAATGCCTCATCAATGGAGTTATCCACGACCTCATATACCAAATGGTGTAACCCCTTCGTGTTCACATCCCCTATATACATGGAAGGCCGCATTCGAACGGCTTCCAATCCTTCCAACACCTGAATACTATCCGCAGAATACTCTTTTGCTGCTGCTTGCTCTAATTCTTCACTCATTGATTTATATATTTTATTTTATTCCTGTATACAATACCAACCTCTTTCTTAAACATGCAAATATAAACATTTTTGTCCAAATAAACGAGCAGAATACAAGATATTTTTGTGGGGGAACATCACAATACAAATATTTGATAATAAATACATTACATCACATTTTATCTTCCATTGACCAGCAGATTGGCGATAAAGATCGTATCTTCAAGAACCGGTGTCAAAGAGAGGCAACCCGACACGATTCTCCCTTCTTCAACAATCAAGGGAAAATCCCTTTTCGTTTCTAAATAATAGCGATAAGCTTCACCTTGGCGAGAAAAACATTGCACTTGAAACACCCCTTCACTCTCTTCTGCCATATAATGCCTGAAAAGAGAGAGAGCCACAATCCCCATCGTGTATCTTAAATTGATTTCCACGCAAGGATGAATCCTATATTCACCCCGTTCGTCCCGATAAATCATCATATCGACCCCGAGACAACCGATATAATTTTTACCGTATAACCTTTCTATAACCAGATTTACGGTATCCCGCAAAACCAGAAAATCTTTTTTTCCGACATAACGCGTAATTTTCTCTTCGATTTTTTCCTGTTTTCCCACGTAATTCCCCTTGTATCCGCCTTCCCCCCCCACGTAAAAATCAGACAATCCCAAAAAAGAGGAAATCCCATTGCCGTCAATCTCAAACTCCATGGCAAAATCCCATACCTTATCCCACATTTTTTCTACCATTACATATTTCTGCCTATGGAATATACCATTCATCCATTCGATCGTCTTAGAGGTCAGCTTTCCTTTCTCAAGCATAAATACTCCCCTTCCCGAAGAAGACCAAGGCGATTTTACAACGATACTCCCCTTCTCCGATAATCTTTTGACCTCCTCTACCGAATAGCATACTACCGGGACAAGCTCATCCGAAAAATCCATATAAGAGCGTAAAATGTGAAAATAATCGATCACTTTCCGGCGACTATACCACTCCTCCCGTCCCGGACCCCATTCCCCCATGACGCTCTCCGTAAACTCTTTTTTACATTGAGATTTCAACTTTTTTAATACATAATGCACTCTGGGACTCCACCCCCAAGGACGCAATTCATCGAAAAAGATCCGATCCGCTTCTTCCCAGGTAATTCCGGATTCGACCAGCCCAGGAAAAACCTCGCATTCTTTCTTAAAACAATCCGCTAAAGGACTGTTTAACAAGACGAAATCTCCTTTATCTGCCAAAAAGGCTGGCAAAAATGCCAAATCGTTCATCATCTTCATAATCTTCACGGGAGGAGTATAACTAATTCGTCCATTGGCAATTGCCATCTCGTTATCCGAATTAAAAAAGTAAAGATTTTGCATCATGTTAAAATTTTGTGAACAACAACACACCATCGTGGTATATTTTTTGTATTATCCATACAAAATTATCGACAAAATGCGGTTAAGCAAAAAAAAATTATATAACGTTATAAATATTAATCATTCTATAACATAATTAACGAAACCTTTTTTAAGAATATAAGTATACACGCTTATGTGTCGATAATCGGTTAATGACAGAAAATTTAAATGAGATGATTTTACAATTAGCATTCGTTTTAACAGCTATCATTGTCGGAGCCCGCCTTGGAGGTATCGGGCTTGGCGTCATGGGTGGTATCGGACTAGGAATTCTTACTTTCGTTTTCGGCTTACAACCGACGGCCCCTCCCATCGATGTAATGTTGATGATTGTGGCCGTAATATCCGCGGCGGCCTGTATGCAAGCTGCCGGAGGATTGGATCTTATGGTAAAAGTAGCCGAAAGATTACTCCGTAAAAATCCGGCCCACGTAACCATTTTAAGTCCCCTGGTAACTTACATTTTTACGTTCATCGCCGGAACAGGTCACGTGGCTTATTCCGTACTGCCGGTAATCGCAGAGGTCGCCACGGAAACCAAGATCCGACCCGAACGTCCTTTGGGAATTGCGGTCATAGCCTCCCAACAGGCTATCACGGCCAGCCCTATATCCGCGGCGACGGTTGCACTATTAGGATTATTGGCAGGATATGACATTTCTCTGTTCGATATTCTGAAAGTCACGATTCCCGCAACCTTGATCGGAGTATTGACAGGAGCGATCTATTCCATGCGGGTTGGAAAAGAGCTGGTGGATGATCCGGAATACCAAAAACGATTGGCCGACGGAGAATTTTCCAATAAAAAATACCAAACCCAGGATGTAAAAAATAAAAGAAACGCCAGCATATCCGTATTCGTCTTTATTATAGCTACGGTATTTATCGTACTCTTTGGCTCTTTCGACAGTTTCCGTCCCTCCTATTTGATCGACGGAGAAACCGTCATTCTCGATATGCCTTCAATCATCGAAATCCTAATGTTGACAGCAGCAGCTTTAATACTCATGTTAACGAAAACCAACGGCTTAAAAGCCGCACAGGGTTCCGTGTTCTCCGCCGGCATGCAGGCCGTTGTCGCAATTTTCGGTATCGCGTGGATGGGTGATACTTTCCTGCAAGGAAATATGACAGAACTAAAAAGCTCCATTGAAGGAATCGTTACCCAAATGCCCTGGTTATTCGGAATCGCCCTTTTCGCCATGTCTATTTTGCTTTATAGCCAGGCCGCGACGGTAAGAGCCTTTATGCCCTTAGGAATCGCTTTAGGCATATCTCCTTATATGTTAATCGCCATGTTCCCGGCCGTAAACGGCTATTTCTTCATACCTAACTATCCGACCGTCGTTGCAGCTATTAACTTCGACAGAACGGGAACAACTCATATCGGAAAATACATATTAAATCATTCATTTATGATGCCCGGTCTTATCGCCACGGTTGTCGCCGTGGGACTCGGCCTGTTATTTGTCCAAATTTTTTAATAAACATAGCTTAATCGTTTAACTAAAATTGAGAAATCATGAAAATGTTAAAAAGAATCAGTTTGGTGATAGCCTTAGCGCTATTCTCGGTTGCAACCGTATTTGCACAAAAATTACCGAACATCCACATTCTTGCCACGGGAGGTACGATCGCAGGTACAGGATCTTCCAGTACGGGAACGAATTACACGGCCGGTCAAGTTGCCATTGGCACCCTGCTTTCTGCCGTTCCTGAAATTCAGAAAATTGCCAATGTTACCGGTGAACAAATCGTAAAGATCGGTTCTCAGGATATGACAGACGACGTGTGGTTAAAATTAGCCAAAACCATTAACACTTTATTGGCCAGAAAAGATATCGACGGTATTGTGATCACTCACGGGACCGATACGATGGAAGAGACAGCCTTTTTCTTGAACCTGACCGTAAAAAGCAATAAGCCGGTAGTATTGGTCGGAGCCATGCGTCCTTCCACGGCATTAAGTGCTGACGGACCGTTGAATCTTTACAATGCCGTCGTTGTGGCCGGTGCGAAAGAATCCATGGGCAAAGGCGTATTGGTAGCCATGAACGGCATCATTTTGGGAGCTCAAAGTGTACTGAAAATGAATACCATTGACGTACAAACATTCCAGGCCCCTAATGCAGGTCCCCTCGGATACATCTACAATGGAAAAGTTTTCTATAACCAAAGTCCGTTGAAAAAACACACCACGCAATCTATTTTCGATGTAACCAACTTAAATTCTCTTCCGAAAGTAGGTATCGTTTACAGTTATTCAAATATGGAAGGCGATGTCGTAAAAATGATGGCTAATAGCGGATATAAAGGAATTATTCATGCCGGTTTAGGAAATGGCAACATCCATAAGAATGTATTCCCGGAATTGATTAACGCACGTAAAAAAGGTATACTTGTCGTTCGCTCAACCAGAGTTCCGACAGGTCCTACTACCTTAGATGCCGAAGTAGATGATAATCAATACCAATTCATTGCTTCTCAGGAATTGAATCCTCAGAAATCAAGAATTTTACTGATGCTCGCCTTAACAAAAACCAACGACTGGAAGACGATCCAAGAATATTTCAACGAATATTAATCTGATTCTTTTATAAAGATAAACACCCCGGCATACAAGCCGTAAAAAGAATGTTGCCGGGGTATAAACCAAAAGAAAACGCTATCTTATGAAAAAAATAGTATTATTAGTATTGGTAATGGGTTGCGTACAAGGACTTTTTGCCCAAAGTACATCCAACGAGAAAACGCTTTTCGAAAGGGTTTCCAAAATCGAAAAGAAAGTAGACTGGTTCCACCTTTATTTGAACATGCAAGGAACATTCAACGCCAATTTTAACTACGAAGGTGTAAACGGACTTCAACAGGCTGCTTTCAAAATGAACCAATTGCGTATCGAGGCCAAAGGCAATGTTACACCGTGGTTATCTTACCGCTGGAGACAACGTCTGAACCGGGGAAGCGGTAACGGAAGCACGAATATCGATAATATGCCGACCTCTATCGACATTGCCGGAATCGGAGTAAGACTGAACGATCAGTTTTCTTTTTTTGCCGGTAAGCAATGTACCGTTTACGGAGGTATCGAATTTGACCTCAATCCGATCGAGATCTACGAGTATTGCGATATGATCGAATACATGAGTAACTTCATGACCGGATTGAATATCGCCTTCCAGGCCAACGAAAACCACCAAATCCAGTTTCAGATTTTGGACAGCAGAAACGGTTCAGTAGAAGAGACTTACGGTGATATCAACGAAGTAGGTATCGGTAACGGCCGGGCCCCGCTCGTGTATACCTTAAACTGGAACGGTAATTTCTTCGACGGAGCCTTCAAAACCCGTTGGTCTGCCTCCATCATGAGTGAAGCTGAAAAAAAACAGATGTATTATTACGCTTTGGGTAATGAATTAACCTTGGGTGATTTCAATATGTATTTCGACTTTATGTATTCTGACGAAGATTTGGATCGTAAAGGAATCATGACCGACATTTTAGGCGGAAGAAACAACCTGGACAACCACGTGGCCTTCAATGCCAAATACATGTCGATGGTAGCCAAATTCAACTACCGCGTGGCACCGAAATGGAACGTTTTCATCAAAGGAATGTACGAAACGGCCTCCATATTCAAAGCTACGGACGGAATTGAAAAAGGTAAATATCGTACTTCTTACGGTTATTTGGCAGGTGTGGAATACTATCCGATGGAAAGCAATCTGCATTTCTTCGCTAACTTTACCGGACGTTCTTATAACTTCACACACCGCGCAGCAGGTTACAATAATTACGATACTCAACGGGTATCCGTTGGATTCATTTACCAGTTACCGATGTTCTAATATAAAAAAATCCGGCAGATTCGAACTGCCGGATTTTTTAATCCAACCCGAAATCGTTTATCCTCCCTCCGATCAATTAATCACCCGATCACTTAATCATCTATTCGGATTATTCGCTTTTCAGCGAATGCACCGGATTAAGAGTTGCCGCTTTGTAACTTTGCCAACCCACCATCAATAAGGCCACGATACAAGCAAAAACACCGGCGACAACAAATATCCACCAACTAATCCCGATTCGGTATACATACCCGGATAACCAGTAGTCCGTCGCCCACCAACCGATCGGACAAGCAATCACGAAAGCAAACAGAATCCACCGGAGAAAACCGGATATCAACATCCTCAGTACTTCCCGGATCGAAGCTCCGTTTACCCGGCGTAAGCCGATCTCCCGCAATCGTTGTTGAATAAAATAAGTGGACATAGCCAATATACCCATCATGCTCAACATAACGGCTAACAAACAAAAAATACCTACCAAAGAAGCGGTACGTTCGCCCTCTTTGTACCACAAATTAATTCTATCGTCCAAGAAACCGGAACCATAAGGACGTCCTTCGATGAATTTCGCGTACACGCTCTTTACCCGTTCATATGCCTTTATCGGGTTTCCGGTAACCCTCACCAGAATCAAAGATCTGCCAAATCTATTACCGAACGACACCTCTAACGGCCCCATCGCCTCTTTAAATCCGGCGAAATGAAAATCATCCATAATCCCCAAGATGGGAATAAGCCGCCCATTCCGTTTGTATGAAGTAGGTTCACCTTCCAGTTCCAGGTTTTTTACGGCCGTACGATTCAGATAAACCCCCGGACCCGTTATCCCGGTAGGAGTCACCGGTATATTGAAAACAGAAAAGAAGGCCGTATCCGTACAATAAACGGTAAAACCGATCCACTTACCTTCGGATTCAAACGTGTTGTTATCTCCCCAAAAACCGGGAGCTCCCGAAGAGAAAGTACAGCTTTTTACTTCCGGCAATTGAGATAATTCGCTTCTGAATCCGGCATCCTGGCCATAATTTATCCTGTTCGTCAACCAAATAACGTTCTCTTTGTCAAAACCCAAATAATAATTTCGCATATAATCCGTTTGTCCCCGAATCACCAAGGTGCCGATAATTAAAACGATCGTCACTACAAATTGGAAACAGATCAATACCTTACCGTACACGCTCTTGCTCTTCCGGTGAAACATCCCTTTAACCACCTCCACGGAATTAAAACGGGTAACCATCCAGGCAGGCATAATGCCGGCAACGATACCCGTCAAAACGACAAATCCCAGAATACCGATAAGATTAAAAAGAGAGAAATGGTCTTTGATAGATATTTCAGTCTCCAACAAGGTATTGAACAAAGGCTCCATACTTACAGCCAATATCGCAGCTATGATAAAAGCAAGCATGCAAAGCCAAACGGACTCTCCGATAAACTGTTTGTAAAGATTGGTGTTACCAGCCCCCAGCATTTTTTTCACGGCAGCCTCCTTCGCCCGAAATCCGGCACGGGCCATCGACAGATTGTTGTAATTAATCAATGCCAAAAGAAAAATAATAACCACAATTGCCGTCAATATACTGACCAACACTTTACTGTTTCCGTGGGTAGCGACCCCGTCATATTCGCTGAAATAAATATCCTGTAAAGGTTGCAAATCGAAAATTTTCGCCCTACCCGACTTATAAATCCAATAACTCTCCTTAAAATCAGTCAATATTCGGGGAATCTTCGAGATCAAATCGGTACCCGGTTTAGTCAAAAAATAGAGTCCGAAAGAGTTGTTATCATTGTTTTTCAATAGTTCCGGACTCCCCCACATACGAGCAAGATACTCAAAGTTAACCACGGCATCACAAGCGTTAAAATGAGTATTTTTCGGCAAATCTTCCATGATCCCGGTTACCTTCAACCGGTGCTGTTCATCGAGTTCCACCTCCTGTCCGAGAGCCGATCCGTTTCCGAACAGCTTTCTTGCATAAGAGCGGGTTAAAACAATACTTTGAGCCGTACACAATACTTCATCCGGATCTCCCTCCAACAAACGAAAAGAGAAAATATTAAAAAAAGAGGAATCCGCCATAAGAATATTTATGTCCGACTTCTGCCCCTGTTCGTCGGTAACAATTACATTTTGCTGAAAGATTCGGGTATACGATTCGATTTCCGGATATTTTGAAGCCAACTCCCCTCCCACCAAAGTGCCGAAATAAGAACCGTAATCGGCAATCGCCCTGTAAATCCTATCCTTCTTACTATGGAAATTATCTACCGACAGTTCCTGATGAATATATACGCTCAACAAGATAACAAAAGCCATGGAAAAGGCAAAACCCGAAACGGTGATAGCAGTATAGAGCTTATTTCTCTGCAGGTTTCTAAAAAATATTTTTAAATTCGATAAATTCATACGGATTATTTTTAGTCCAAAGAGAATTATCAACCCTTATGCCATAAAAACAACCTGTTTATTGCCAACAAGGTACGCTCGAACGGTTCTCTTATCCTATCAAAAAATCATACAACGAGTGTATGATTTTTTGTCACTATCCCTTTCTCTCAAAATCTCGATTTCGAAAAAAACAAAGATAAAGCGTATTATGATCCGAAGATTCATCTCATAACATTAAATTTTCATTATTACTTTAGCTTTACCCATTTAACGGCGTCGGCCACGACTAATTGGGCATACTTCAACCCGCCATCACTTTCGATAGGAGGAACTCCCCGGTCATCCAACACGACACGGGATGCACCTGCCGGTAAGGAAAAGGTACCCAGGGATAACCATGCCGGATCGCCTTTTTGAACTTCTAAGACGATTTCTTCCTTTCCCCCTGAAGTGTAGACGGTATAGTAGTTTTTCATCCCCGGGTAATCGGTTGTATATTGATCTATGTTCTGTGTCTCTACATGAGGCCGATGGATAAATATCTCGTATTTGCCTGCTTCCGGAAGACTTGCCGTCCATTCGGCCTTGAATTGTCCCGTGCCGACGGCTTTTGTAAAAGCGCTCCGAATATACTCGCCGTAAGCCTTATTTAATCCATTTTCTAAGGCTGGCCCCCCCCCAGGCGTTAGCCTTAATATTACAACCTGCGAAAAAGTATTCTTGATTGTCCTCGCTTTTGATCAGATCCGCCAATCGTTTCCGGTTGTTTGCCGAATCGGTCAACTGGAAGTTCTCGTCCTCGTTGTCCACGACAATCTCCCTCGGGGGGTAGAATTGATCCCTATCGAGCGGGATAACCCCTTCTTTGGGTACAGGACCCGACAAGGGTGACTCCCCCCTATTCAATAAAATATTTTTCGGTAAATTGCCCGAGTAGTTCGTGGTTAATTTCAGGGAATATCTCAAGTTTTCATGAACGACGATTCGTTTACATCCCCCGGGTTCGATCCGGTAACCCCGGCAATTTACGATCGTCTCTTCCCCGCTTTGCGTCCAACCGCGTGTAATGACCGAAACGATACCTTCCGTTTCACTGAAATTGCCGACCTTGAAATCGATGACTTGTATCTCTTTTGCCGTTTTACAGGAGAGATCTTTTATCGATAACAGGGGAAGTTGACGACTCGCGTACCACTCGTCCATGTATTCCTTGATGTTCTGCCCGAAACGCCGTTCGAACTCCTCGACAAACGAGTCGAAGTCCGCTTCCCGGAAACGGGCACGCTCGCTAAATTCCCGTGTAAACCGGGTCAGGGAGTCCCAGGTGGTAATCGTCGTGAGGTAACCCAATAAATGAGAAACTTTTAATGAAATGGCGATGCTTTGCTCCGGGCTATACCCTTCCGTGATGACCCCTTCCAATCCTTTTTCCACGATACGATTCAATATTTTCGGCGTTATATTTAATCTGACTTCTTCCGGCTGTATCATTTGATTGAATATCAAGTCCATCCCCCTATACCGGTCGGAGGTTATACTTCGATTGTGGTCCGTGAAAATATAACCCGTGTTTACCCGATCCAAGTAATAGGGCATATCGTTGTACAGCATGTATTCCTGTACACTCATGTCTTTGGGAGACCTCCCGGAAAGAGTACCGGGTTTTCTATGGGTCTTCGTGCAAAATCGTTCCTCGAAAAACGCTATTTCCGGTTGAATGTTATCGCTGAACGGCACACTGTTCAGAAAAGATACTGGAACCTCGACCAGCTTGAAATAGTGAAAGGGGTAAGGATTGGGCTTACCCTCCTCGATGATAGCTTTGCATCGATTAAATATCCTCGTTAAATTTCTCTCCCGCTCCGGGTTGTCTTCTTCCAACTCCTCCCACTCATCGAGGAATTTCAGATAAAAATCATTTCCCGGGTAAGTGTAAAACTCGACGGTAAGAGAATCGACGGTGATCGCTCTTTTCTCGTATTTCCCGATACAAAGGCTTAACCCCGTCAGGTTTTGTAGATTATGGAACGTGACCTTATCTCCCTCACTCGTCGGTTTGCCTTGCGATAAAACGGTCATATCCCCCGGTTTCTTGACATGGAGGGTGTAATCCGTGAAATCGGTCTCACTGGACGCCTGCAACCCGACCGGGGCAACCGCCATCGGGTACCACATCAATGGCGGCAAAAGCAAAGTGTATTTACCCGATACAAAAGCCGAACGCTTGCCGTAATTTTCTCCGCGGGAACTATACATGACGGGAGAAAAGAAATCCTCGTCCGGAATGTTTACCTGGTAAATATCCTCGTCGATACATCCCTCGTACTCCATCTCTATCTCGATATTTTCCCCGGGAGCCAGGGGACGCTCGATAACGATCACCTGCCGATCCCTGTGAAAGGAAAGGTTTTGTCCCCCGGATTCAATCCTGCCGATCTTTAATCCCGGGTTTAAAAAGAGCAGAAGCCGATCCATTGTTACTTTTTTCCGGTTTTGGATCTTCATCCGGCTTGTTGCCGAGAAATTATCTCCCATAGGTCGATAAGTGATATCGTGCTCGAGTACCCGTGCCTTGGGGTATTCATCGTATTTAAGAAAGACCGCACGGTATTCGATTCTATTTTTAAAACGGGTTCGAAACTTTTCAATATAGAAAAACCCGAGACCTATAGCAATTACTAAAAACAGGGAGGCCGGAACGATAAAATAGCGTCTTCGGCCGGGAACACCGGGAAGTCTCTTCGTGAACAAAACGGCAAAATAGAGAAAACTTGTTCCCAATAGTAAAAAAACCCCCCGCTGAAGCAGATAATCCCCGAGATGCATGAATCCAACGATAGTGGAAAAAGAGTCAGGCAACAGACTTCCCCGGAAATCAAGTATCCCGTGAAGAGGTGTCGTCAGGTAAGTGTACGCGAAATAGAGAAAAGCTAACAGGATAAGCCAACTGACAAACGGGTATTTGACTAACCTGTTCACGATCAAGGAGAGCCCGGTGATAAAAATAAGCGTGGGTAACACGTACGTGAGAAGATAAAAAAGATTTACCAGGGGGTTTACAGGCGAGTCTGGCATGAACATGTTGATAAACACGCAAATAATCATGAAAATAACATCGATTACTAAAAATGGGATAAAAATTCCTAAGGATTCCCCGAGGAAAGATCGGCCGTTACCGATAGGTCGCACGGAAAAGACCTCCCGGGTTTCCGCTTTTTTCCGCTTTCTATGAATATCACAGGCTATAAAGGTGACGATCACGGATTGAAACAGGTTTAAAAAGTAAATCCCGCGTAAAGGAATGGAAGAAGCGAACGCGATATCCCACCACACGACACGATGAATATCCCACGGGATCAGAATGCCTGACGTGTATCCCAATAGCCCGAGGATAAAGAGGTAAAATAACCAGCTTCTTTTTACTAACTTGCTCTCGTAAAATATAGCGGTTTTAAGGGCTGTCGTTTCCATAATCGTAAGTTTAAATCCCGAATAATCATAATATGGATTATTCGGGATTTTTTATTTCTTGATATTTTACTTCGACGGGTGTGGATCTTCAAATGTCACTTCATTGGACTCCTTTGACGGCTTACTTGCTCCATATTTATTTCTAGCTATAACACGAAATATTGCCGTATATCCTTCAATCATATCACTAACGGTATGTTCAGTCGTATAAGACGTACCCTTATCTTCCCATCTGGAGAAAAAGCCATCATACTGACCTTCAATAATATAACACATAATCGGTGACCCTCCATCATTTCGGGGTGCTTCATATCTTAATAGACATCCGGTAGTCGATACCTCAACAGCAATGGGCTTCCCCGGAGGATCAGGAGGGCCAACAGTCAACCTTGCGCCAGCAAATACAATTGTCGTAACAGTCAAACCTAAACAGATAAACAAGAATGACTTTAAAGCATTTTTTCTAATCTTTTTCATGATTTTTCAATTTAAATATCAACATTAGATGTATTGGTTTGCAAAACTAATTATTATATTTATATTTGCAAAAAATTATTATTATATTTTTAAATATATCATAGTTATGACAATAAAAAATCAATTTTCATCAATTTTAATCGTTACATTTCTTCTTAGCTGCAATAGTGCAAAGAATTCGATTACCCCGATCTCGAATATAGATGAAGATTTTCCCGTTACCGAAAAATTAGAATTTAAGCCCTTTAAAAAATATGACATTTTTGAAAGAGGGGGCTGCGTGATCGATGATTCTGTACTTTGGCATTTCGAAAGAGGAAAACAGGATTTCGGCTCCTGTTATGACTTAAACACGGGAGAGAAATTAGCCGTAATTGCTTCGAGAGGAAATGCGGCCAATGAATTAGCCGAGTTAGAGTGGTTTAACATGGTGGGTGATTCTGTTCTACTTTACGCAAATCGAAACACGATAAAAACCTTTGCTATAAAAGATATCGTAAGTAATATGCCTGCGGGAGAGAGAGAATTTTCCGTGACCACCTCTCCGGATAGTATTTTGGCATCTCGAATGACCAAACTTCCCAATGGTTCTGCCCTCGCGACAATACGTCCGGTCTTATTTTACGATATAGGAAAAAGAAACGAGATCAATAAAAAATCGGTTGTTGTATTTGACAATAACAAAGCAAACGCTTACGAAACCATAATCTATGATAGTTTTGATATCGAGAAAGCAAAAGGAGAGCAATTAGCCGCAAACGATCTGATAAAATACGCTTACGCCCAAGGTTCTATTGCCGTAAAAAATAATGATACGGCTGTTTTTTCCGTGAATCATCAATTCATAATGTACACGTTCGACATTAACAATGGAAATGTCGTAAACGAAAAAAGATACACGAAGATACAACGCAAGGACGGGAAGGAAGCGTCGTTTACTACCATAAACGACAGGAATCTGAGTATCGGTGCAATGAAAGTTACCGACAAATACATTTTATGCGGGGTTGACGGTTATTTGAGTGAAAAAGACAAAGAATCAGGACTACGGAAAAAAGCGATATTCGTGTTCGACTGGAATTTAAACCCGATCAAAAAGTTCGAGTTGCCCAATAGGAAAAAAGGCTATTATACGATATCCAATGATTGTAGTTCGGTATACTTCTGCGAGTATAACGAGGAGGGTCTAACGCTGTATAAAGCGGATTTAACGATTTAAATAGAGATGTACGAGATTATAAATTAACCCTTTTAGGGTCGGTCGTCGTTTCTACCATTGTAAGTTTAAATTCCGAATAATCATGACATGGATTAGTCGGGATTTTTTATTTCTTGATATTTTTGCAATCAATAAGGATCTTCAAATTTTATGAGATTACAAACCTTCGACGGCCGACTCCCCTGTTTTATTCGAATAGCCCACTCTCCTTACAGGAAGGTCGATTTATTTTGCAAAAGAGGAATATAGTATTATTTTTGCGGCCTTTAATTGAACTTTACCAAAAACACGTTAAACAGAATTATTCATGAAAATCGCCTTGTTTATTATTTTGCTGTCGTTATTTTTTTCCCGAAGTCATTCACAAACCCTTCTATCGCATCTATCGGAACAAGACTCTCTGTCCGGAAAATCTTTATTTGAAGTGGTCAGCGGCATGGAAAAGAAGACCGATTATTTCAATCTCTCCATACTCATGCAGGTAGGATTCAACGCTAACTTCAAAGGCGATCGGCTCGAGCAAGCCGCATTCAAAATGAAAGAGTTCCGTATCGATGCCCGCGGAAAAATCACCCCCTGGCTCTCCTATCGATGGCGTCAACGCCTGAATCGGGAAAATACCCCGGCCGAACTGGATAACCTTCCCCTCTCCATCGATTACGCCATGATCGATCTCAAATTTTCGGACCGCTTCTCTTTTAAAATAGGTAAACAGGCTGCCGCATACGGCGGATTCGAATACGACCTCGATCCCCACGAAATTTACCAGTATAGCGATATGATCGATTATATGTATTTCGACTTTATGACCGGGGTAACCGGAATATATCAATTTAACGCGAATCAACAAATTCAGGTTCAAATCGTCAATAGTCGTTGCAGCTCTTTAGAAGAACTCTACGGGGTGTTACCGGAAGGAATCGAGAAAAGTAAGTTTCCGTTAGCCTATACCCTAAACTGGAACGGCTGCTTTTTCGATAACAAATGGGCTACCCGCTGGTCCTTTTCTCTACTGAATCAAGCCCGCAACACTCGTAGTCTCTACTACGTCTTAGGAAATCAACTGAACCTCGGTAAATTGAATATCTATATAGATTTTACACTTTCGGACGAAGAGTTGGACAGCCGGGAAATCATTTCCGATATCACCCGTACGGAAACAAATCCCAGTTGCGCAGAGTATACCAGGTATCAATCCTACGTGACTAAACTCAACTACCGTTTCCGGCCGCGTTGGAATCTGTTTGTAAAAGGAATGTACGAAACAGCCTCTGTGTACAAACAAAACCGGAACCGGGAAAAAGGGAAATACCAGACTTCATACGGTTATTTCGGAGGAGTCGAGTTCTATCCCGCGAAAGAAAACCTCCGTTTCTATTTGGCTTACATCGGACGTTCTTACAAATACACGAATAGAGCAAAACAATTCGGTACAAAGGATTATTCAACCACACAACTTTCTTTAGGCTTAATCTATAATCTTCCCCTTTTTTAATAACAGAAAGATAGAATGATCGGGAGATTGAGGGATATAATGATTAGGTGATTGGGAGATTAGGTGATTGGGAGATTGGGTGATTAAAAAGATTGACGATGTAGATTAAAATAAGGCATTCGATTTACAATCAGAAGATTCAAATTAAATCACAGAATCAATAAATCATTGAACCACAAAATTCTAATTATCAATATCGACCCAAACAATTTCGTCGGTAAAATCACGGCACTCTCCCAACACCTTCCCATCGGGATTCAATACCCGTGATCCACCGGCATATTTCAATCCGTTTGGATCAGTACCGCAACAATTTACACCCGCGATATACGCTTTGTTTTCTACGGCCCGTTCCCGCAACAAGGTCTCCCAATCTTTTTGACGAGACTCCGGCCAATTGGCTACATAAACAGCCATATCGTAACCTTCCGTATTTTTACTCCATTCCGGAAAACGCAAATCATAACATATATAAGTGGCTATTTTATACCCTTTGTATTCAAAAAACAACTGCTTCTCTCCCGGAGTATAACCGCCCATTCTAAAACAATTATGTTTGTCGTAAAAACGACAGATACCGTCCGGAAAAGCCACGATCAATCGATTATAAAATTTCCCATTTTCATCGTACACCGTCGATCCCATAAGTAAGGCTCCCGTACGGGCAGACCATTGTTTCAGAGAATCCGTAACGCGAGTAAAATAAGAAGCGATCCGTACTTTTTCACTTAAAGACTCCTGTTTATCCCTCTTCTTCATCAGACATCCGGAAGCAAATAATTCGGGTAAGATAATCACATCCCCTTTCTTGCTTTGCGATATCCTCCTGCTAAATGCTTTTAAATTCTCTTCAACATCTCCCCAAGCCAGAGAAGCTTGTACCAAACCGACTCTTAAGCCGCTTTTTTGTCGAACTTGTTGTGCTTTTATCTCCCCACACCAACTCAAACATAAACACAGAATACATAATCGAAATATCATAATAAAACTATTGTATACTTATCAACTAATTTTTTTTCCAAGAAATCCGAAAAAAAGCGGGTCTACTTCCGGTAAAATATATTCCCGGTTATTCAGGTATACTTTCCCGGCTTCCATATCCAAAGTCAATTGATCGCCGGACGTATAGTCTTTCGCCACCTCCCGATTTATGATAATGTACAGCCCGTGATTCATTGCCATACGATAAAAATTACGGTTAACCGACTTCACTATGATTAAGCGTATTCCTACTGCCATCAATCCCGTCACGGCATGTTTGATCAATCCGCCGCATCCGAAATTTTCCCCGGCAACAATCAGATCTCCCGGTTTTACCTCCACGGAAAAATTCATATCCAACCCGGCAAAAAGAGCCGGTTTAATCAAATCCGTCTGCTCATGCGTTATCTTATAAGTCAATTTCTCGGAAAATATCTGTCGACAAGAGATATTATCTATATCGGAATAGTTCCAAACGGCCGCTCTCCTGCGATAGTCATACCCTTCTATACACCTTTGTTCTTCGGGCTTGGGCCTGCATTTAAATTCGGCACCCTGAAAATGAATTACGGTCGACAATTCTCCCCGCATGGCGGTCATGGCCACCGTTACCGGAGAAGCCACGTATTTCTTTACACCCGATGTTGCCGTATTCCCGATAAAATAACTATTGGTCGTCGAAATTAAACGACTGTTGTCGGCAGAAGCCATATGCCCTACACTTAAACAAGGACCACAACTGGCACCCAGAATAACAGCTCCGGCACGGGACAATATATCGATAACGCCCTCTTCGATGGCCTGTAAATAAATAGCCCGGGAAGCCGGAACAATAAAAAGCTGAAAATGATCAGCCACATGTTTTCCGTCCAATATCATCGCCGCCAACCTCAAATCTTCCAAACGACCGGCAGCGCATCCTCCTATCAGTCCTTGTTGTATTTTAATACCCTCGATTTCGTTCACTCCCCTGATCTCTCCCTTTACCGTATCCAACACCAACGGGAACACTTTTGCCAAATCGATTTCGATATACCTGACATAATTTGCCCCCTTATCCGCCCATATTCCGCGGACAGCAGGTTCTCCAAAATAATCAGCCAATACGTCGTCAGGCGGAAAAACAGAACACTCGATACCCATTTCCGTGGATACATTGGCTATCGTCATCCGATCGGCAATAGACAAACTTCCCACACCGTCTCCATGGTACTCGACGATCTGTCCGTTTACCTCTATTTCACTCAGTATTCCCATAATCCACAAAGCCAAATCCTTCGCCACAACACCATCGGACAAGCTGTTTTTTAAAACAATCTTTATGGTCTCGGGAACCCTGAACCATATCTTCCCCGTTTTCCACAAAGCCGCGGTCTCCGTCTTATTCACACCCATGGCAAAACAGTTAAAAGCCCCGGCTGTAGCCATATGACTGTCGCTTCCCGTGATTAACATCCCCGGCTTTACAATATCTGCCAGCACCTGGTGGCAAATGCCCCGGTCGCAATCGTAGAAACGTTCTATATGTTGTTCTTCCACAAAATTGCGAATAGAATTATATTCGTTGATCATTTCATTCGTCAATCCGGATACTTTTCCATCCAGCACAATAACCAATTGATTCGGACAATACACGTCTTCCCCTCCCATTCGTTCGAATATCCTACGGATCCGGGCCGAGTTATCATGGCTTAAAACATAATCCGGTTCCCGAACAACAATACTCCCGACAGGTGCATTCAATATTTTCTCTACAAATGTACGTTCCATAATTTATTAATTTATCAATTTGACTACAGCCTCTATTTTTTCAATATCGCTATAATATTCTTCGTACTCGGAAATACCGGAAACCCCTCCCATTGATACCCTCGGGTTACGATAAATCATCTTACTATCTCTATGATTTTTGCCGCTCATGTGCAACGCATCCACCCCGGTTTTTGCTATACGCGGGGCATTCGTAGCGTTGACGCCGGATCCGGCCATAATTTTTATCCTTCCCTTTGCCAAATCGACTAAACGCCGGATACCCTCTTTTCCTCTCTCCGCGTCACTCTCCCCTCCCGATGTCAATACCCGGTAACAACCGGCTCGGATCACCTCTTCCAACGCCTCTTCCATATCTCTGACCATATCTATCGCCCGATGGAAAGTTACCTTCAAAGGAGCGGCATACTCCACTAACCCCCTCGTTCGTTCCGTATCCACCCGGCCGTCTGCCGACAAAATACCCAAAACGACCCCATCCGCACGGCAAGATTTGGCATAAAGAATCTCCTCTTTCATCTGTTGAAATTCTAAATCGGAATAGAAAAAATCTCCTCCCCGCGGCCGGATCATTACGTACAATTCGATGGACAATAACTCTCTCGCCATTCGGATGGCAGCAGCCGGCGGAGTCAATCCCCCGTCATACATAGCCGTACACAATTCCACCCGATCCGCCCCCGCCATTTGCGCATTCAAACAGGATTCCAATGAATAAGCACAAACCTCAACTTCCACTTTATGTTCCATATCCATACCCAATATCAATTAGATTATAAAAATAAACCTTTATTCCGTTCTATTCAAATAATCCACAAAGAAATTCATACGGAACCGGAGAAAACAGACCTACGCCTATAAACAATACGAGTACCGATCCGAGGTACATGACGATACTTATCGTAGTTTCATACGCTACCATAAACGTTCATACCGTTTCATCGCCTTCTAAAAATCAGGAACGCAGTATACTGTAATAATAGAAATCGATTACCCTACCGTTTTTCACAGCCGCTTTATGCAACACGGCTTCCAAGGTATATCCCACCTTTTCCAGAACATGCATGGAAGACCGATTGAAATCGAATACCAGGGCATACAACTTCTGAAAAGGGAATGTCTCAAAAGCATATTCCGTAACCGCTTTTATAACCTTAGGCATGATTCCTTTCCCCCAATAAGCTTCTCCCAGCCAATATCCGATCTCGGCCGTTATCCTTTCAATATCGCCTTCGGAACCGAAACCTATACTACCGACCGCTCTGCCTTCGATCTCAATGGCAAAGCGCATGGGAGGTCCCGGCAACAAATGGACCATGCTGATGTAATCGAAAGCATCCTGTTTCGTGTAAGGATGCGGAAAATGATCCATCACATTATTCCATACTTTCACATTATTTGCATTTTCTGCCAAGGAATTACAATCGGAGAAACGCCACTCTCTCAACACAAATCCGTCTCCTTCAAGGCGCACGGGACGTGCTTCTTTCGGTAATAATAAAGTTTCCCTCCCGGAACACATCGACGAAGGAAAATCACCTGCATCTGTTTTCATAATCGCAAGATTCCTTTCAGAATCTTCCTCTGTTCAAATTGTTTTTTTATCATTAAAACTACGCAAACATACGGAGATTAATGATTCGCTGTACTCCGAAACCAAAATAAATTTATGATCGATAATACATTACAAAACAATTAATTACAAGGAAACAGATCTCGCTTTTTATAGAAAATCACGGAAAACTAAATCAAGATAGATCGGTTTGCATCGTACGGGAAGAAATTATTCCCATTCCATCCCGAATAACTCCTCAAACTTCCGTTTTACGACATCCTTCACCTCTCCCATCACCAATTTATGTCCCAACTCCCGAGTCATCGAAGTAACACCCTTATCCACGAACCCGCAAGGATGGATGTAATTGAAATAATTCATATCGGTATTCACGTTCAAAGCAAAACCATGCATGGTCACAAAACGGGAACATTTGATTCCAATAGCACAAATTTTACGAGCCTTCGGTCCCATAGCGTCCAACCATACGCCGGTCGCCCCCGCTAATCGTTCTCCTCGAATCCCGTATTCACCTATACTCTGAATAACGACCTCTTCCAAACGGTCCACGTAATCCTTCACACCCAATCCGAAATTAACCATATCCAAAATCGGGTATGCCACCAATTGGCCCGGGCCGTGGTAGGTAATATCCCCTCCCCGGTCTACTTTCACGAATTCAGCCTGCTTTGCCCGCAGCTGAATGGAGTCAATCAACATATGGGCCGAATCCCCGCTCTTTCCCAAAGTATAAACATGAGGATGCTCCACGAACAAAAGATAATTGGATGTAGTTTCACCTTTCAGTTTACGGGCTTTGATCCCATCCATCAATTCCTCCTGCTTTTGCCAGACGGAACGATAATCCGCCAATCCCATATCTAAAAATACGGTCTTCTT
Source organism: Sanguibacteroides justesenii (assembly GCF_003204205.1). Classification (NCBI taxonomy): domain Bacteria; kingdom Pseudomonadati; phylum Bacteroidota; class Bacteroidia; order Bacteroidales; family Porphyromonadaceae; genus Sanguibacteroides; species Sanguibacteroides justesenii. The sequence goes on along the minus strand of NZ_QJPL01000001.1, from coordinate 471,993 downwards.
CATCTTATCTGACATGTTTCTCGGCATGGTAACTGGACCTTACCAACGGACCGCTCTCCACGTGTGTAAACCCTTTCTCCAGACCAATCCGATGATACTCTTCGAACACCTCCGGCGTAACGTATTCCTTCACTTCCAAATTTTTAGCCGTAGGTTGCAAATACTGGCCAATCGTCATGACCTTACAGCCCACGCCGCGTAAATCATCCATCGTCTCTAAAATCTCGTCTTTCGTCTCTCCTAACCCCAACATAATACCGGATTTCGATACGATCCCGGAATCCGCAACCTGTTTGATCACCTCCAAAGAAACCGGATAGGTAGCCCTGCTTCTGACCCTGTCGGACAAACGTTTTACGGTCTCTAAATTATGGGAAATCACATCCGGACGAGCATCGATAACCTGCTGGATCAACTCTTTCCGTCCTTGGAAATCAGGTATCAACACCTCCATGGTAACCTCCGGATTTACCTCTTTCACCTTCTGTATAACCTTCACCCAGTGAGAAGCACCCAAATCATCCACATCGTCCCGGTCTACCGAAGTAATTACGGCATGCCTTAACTTCAGCAACTGTATGGACCGTGCGATATTGTCCGGTTCCTGAGGATCCAAAGGTGCCGGACGTCCGGTCTTTACATTACAAAATTTACAGGAACGGGTACAAACATCTCCCCCGATCATAAACGTGGCCGTTCCGTTTCCCCAACATTCCCCCTGATTCGGACACATTCCGCTCGTACATATCGTATGCAAATGATGTCCCCGAACAATATTTAATACTTCTGTTGAATTTTGTCCTTTCGGCAACTTTATTTTCAACCATTCCGGTTTTCTTCTGCTATTACAACACGCCATATGAAGTCTTTTAAATTTTCGGCAAATATACCTCTTCTCCGCAGCATAAAAAAGAAAAGCTGTCTAAAAAGACAGCTTTACCACTACTACTAACCCTAATTTTGACTTGATCAATTTATGAACCTTTCAAATCCAATTAAAAATTCCCGTTTTTATTACTTAGTTATTTCTTAGATGCAGAAAAACGGAAAAGGTTGCGTCAGTTCAAAAAAATTATTTATTCCCGTAATAACGGCAATAGGGAGCGATACCGCAATGTTCACATTTCGGTTTACGGGCCGTACATACATATCTTCCGTGCAATATCAACCAATGATGTGCCGTTGAAAGAATTTCGGTCGGGATGTGCTGCACTAATTGTTTCTCCGTTTCCAACGGGGTTTTCGCGTCAGTAGTCAATCCGATCCTGTCGGATACCCGAAATACATGGGTATCCACGGGCATAGCCGCTTTTCCGAAAGCCACAGCCTCCACGACATTGGCCGTCTTCCTGCCCACACCCGGTAAAGTCTGCAATTTTTCCATGTCATCGGGAACTTCCCCACCGAAATCGGTAACCAGTTTTTTGGCCATCGCGGAAAGATGTTTCGATTTATTATTAGGGAAAGAGATGGATTTAATTAATTCGAATATTTCCGATACCTCCGCCACTGCCATAGCTTCGGCATTCGGGAAACGGGCCAAAAGCCCCGGCGTCACCATGTTCACCCGCTTATCCGTACATTGGGCCGATAAAATCACCGCCACGATCAACTCAAACGGGTCATGATAAAGCAGTTCGGTCTCGGCTACCGGCATATTTTCCTTAAACCACTCAATGACATTTTTATATCTCTCTTCTAATTTCATTTTTTTATTCATTCTATTCCCTATCAAGATAATACATAATAATGGTTAAAAAGAAAGGCTCACTTTATCCTGAAAACGAATTCCTCTCTTTTTCTCTAAAAAATCCTCCGTAGCTTTCCATAAACGTACGCGGTTCTCCCGGTCCAACATATCATCCGGAAGTTTTCTCTCTTTTCTTTTCCTAAAGAAACATCCCGTGTAATTCTCTGCCTCTTTTGAAGTAGTCAACCAGATAGTAGTATCAGCACCCTTTTCCGGAGATTGAATAAAAGGGCGAAAGAAACGATCGGCCAGCGGGTCGAACCATTGATGCATCGTGATCATTCCCGTGTTTACCACTCCCGGATCCACGGCGTTGACAACAACGGACTTCTCTTTTAAACGATCGGCCAACTCCGAAGTATACAGTAAAATAGCCCGCTTCGAGGCGGAATAAGCCTTAAAACGACGAAAATTCTCCCGTACAGGCTCAAAAAAATATTCATCGATTTTTCCTATCCGGAAAGTACATGAAGAAACGTTAATGATCCTGGAGATTTTATTTATCCCCATATAAGGCAGCAGTAACCGGGTCAATAACCAAGGGCCCACGTAATTCACTCCCACGGTCGTCTCTAACCCGTCGGGGGTGACGGAAAATTCCTTACACATGATACCCGCATTATTCACCAATCCCCCCACTTCCCGATCATCCAACTGTTCCACAAAACGATGGATAGAGTCAAAAGAAGATAAATCCAAACGCAACAATTCTACTTTTCGGTTACCGCTTTCATTCACGATACGATTTCTGATATCCATGGACCGTTCCGTATTCCGGCAGGCCATAACTACCGGATGCCCGGCCTTTGCCAACGATTCGGTAATGGCCCGGCCCATTCCGCCATTAGCCCCGGTTACAATAATCCATCTGTCCATACGATCTCGTTATATATAGTTGCAATATTAACTTTCAAAATAAACTTCTTATATCATCTTCGTTTTTCTCATGATCCACCGGACCATCCCCAATGGAAGGAAAAACAAGAAAAACATAAAAAAATAATTCACCAACCCGGGCATCATCCAGGCTCGCTTGCGAAACATCCCCCGAATCGCCCGGCGAGCCAATTTTTGCGGAGTCATCATAACTCCCAAACGTAAAGCCAATTTCTGCAAACGCTTACTCAAATGATAAAGATCCGTCGCTATCGCCCCGGGACATAATACCGTCACGTAAATGCCATAATCCAACATTTCCAGACGAAAAGCCCTGGAGAAACACTTTAAGAAGCATTTGGTAGAGGCATACAGGGAAATTCCCGGATAAGAGAGCCAAGCCGACATGGAAGACATATTCAAAATATACCCCCGACCCCGACCCTTCATGTCTTCGCCGAAATACCGACACAACATAGCAGGCGTAACCATATGCAATAACAACATTTTCTCCGTAACGGCAACAGGAAGATTCACCACCTTGCTCATTTTAAATATGCCCGCGTTATTCACTAAAACCTCTATCTCCAGATTTCTATCCTTACAATACGTATAAAGGTGCTCCGCCGCATTCGTTACGGCCAAATCCATGTACAAAGGATGAGTTTCCACTCCATACTCCGCCGCCAATTCCGCTCCGACCTCCCGAATACGTTCTTCCTCATTGCTCACGAGCACCAATCCGTACCCCATAGCTCCCAACTCCCGGGCATACTCTTTTCCGATTCCGGAACTCGCCCCCGTCACTAATGCAAATTTCCCCTTTAGCTTATTTCTATCCATCTGTTTTACATTCTAACGATTCTCTCTTAATATCTAAAAGGATTATCCCTTTCTTTTTATCTTTTCAATCTCCCGTTCTAACTTTCGAGGTAAATCTTTCATATGCTGGTGGCACGCCATTTCCTGCGAATACATCCGGGCGATACAGTAATTCACGTGTTCGCAGGCATTCCGAGCATGTTCCTCTTTCGCCATCCGGTTTACAAAATCAGGCTCATTCAGCAGAGCTCTCGCCATGGATACGAACTCAAAGCCGGCATCCAGTACCATATCGATCTTCTCCTTAGATACCAATCCGCCGACATACACCAAAGGCAACTTAACCTCTTTTCTGAATTTTACCGCATCATCAAAAAAGTAAGCTTCCCGGAAGGGAACCGTCGGAATCATAAACCGACCGGCCATGGCAACCCCTATCGGCAGCCAAAACTGTTGCATGTAATGAGTCAATGTTTTTATCGGCATAGCCCCCCGCATAACATACATAGGAGCGCAGCTCACGAATCCCCCGCTCAGAATTAAGGCATGCACGCCTTCCCGTTCCAAAGTTTTAGCCACTTCTATACATTCGTCAATCTCCATTCCTCCCTTAAACCCGTCCCTCATGTTCATCTTCACCAATACCGCCATATCATCACCGGCCGCCTTCATGACCTCTCCGATTGCCATTCGCGTAAACCGCATCCGGTTTTCCAACGAACCACCGAACTCGTCTTTACGATGATTGGTATAAGGAGACAAGAATTGACTGAGCAAATACCCGTGTCCCGCGTGAACTTCCACCGCATCGAAACCGGCCTCCCGGGCCATATGCACGGCACGTCCGAAAGCCTTGGCCATCTCGTATATCTCCTCTTTTTTCATTCCCCGGACAAAAGTCGGCGAATAGATATTGAATCCGGTAGAGGCAGATATCGGCGTACACCCGGCCATCGCCGGCTTGGACATATTGCCGCAATGCCCGATTTGAATGGAAGCCGCAGCCCCCTCTTTATGTATATCATCCGTCAGCCGGCGTAAATCCGGGACAATTTCCGGCCTTAACCATAATTGATGGGGGAAAGACAAGCCACTTCGCACGATAGCCGCATAAGCGATCGTGGTCATTCCGATACCTCCCTTAGCCACGGAACAATGATAATCGCGCAACATCTGAGAAGGAGCATTTCCCGGACACATTCCCTCGAATGCCGCCGCACGAATGGTTCTATTTCGTAACGTCAAAGGACCTATAGCTCCCGGTGTAAACAAATTAGATGACATGGTACTATTTTTTTTATTGCTCTGTCAATATATAAACGGGAAAACCCGTTTCAAATGAGATTTTTTCATTTCTTCGCCAAACATATGCTGATAACGCTGGTATATGGAATGGGCACGCGGAACCAAATTGGCCAAGGTCCACACGACGAATACCAATCCGGCCCAGGACCAAGTCAAAATGGCAAAACCGCTCCACTCCACGATCTCCCCGAAATAATTAGCGGAAGTAACATAACGGAACATCCCTCCTCGAGGCAAATAGTGTCCCTTGTCTCCCGGCTTCCGCAGAGTACGGATAATATGATCCGAATGAATATTAATTCCCATCCCAACGAAAAACAACACGCTTCCGATGATAAACTGGGGTGTGGTCAACCAGTCAACCGTATACATATCTTCAGGAGACAGATAAAAAATCCATCCTCCCTGCATGCAAGCATTCAACAGATTAAACACGATTCCCATGACCATGATCCCCATCGGCATCTTACTCCTCCCTTTCAATAAAAGAGGAAAGATAAAAGAACGCTGGAAATAATGAAGCTCGAAATAAAGAAAAAACAACAAAGGAACAATCTCGAAACGACGACCGGAAAAATACCAGAAAAGAAACATGGCCACAAAAACGGGCGACTCCATCAAAACCCACCCTATCCTGTTGTCGATCGGTCTTCCCCACTTTCCGTCGAAAAAAATTCCGTATCCAGCTTTCACAAAATAAAGAACGATAAAAACAATTACCGCCAATACCGTCATAGAGATTAAAAAACTATTGAATGCCTCCATATATTAATCGTTGTCTAAATTTAGGCAAACATAACAAAAATTATGCCTGATTACTATAGGAATAGCAAAAAAAAGACATCCGGCCGGTACATATTTTATTTCAACCTTCCGGATGTCCAACTCCCGCCCGATCCGGTATGGATCGGTTCTTCCCCTCTATCAGTTCGTTATATTTTCATTTTTTCGGTTCTTGAGGCAACTTATCCTGAAAATGAATACTGGCATGAGAACCATCGCAAAACGGCTTATTGGAAGAAACTCCGCAACGGCATAAAGTGACCCGGTTACGTAACTCGTATTCAACACCTTTATCATCATTGATCGGAATACCTCCCTTTACCCATAACGGACCGCTGCAATCCTCTACCGGATCTTCAATTAAGCTCAATGCCGGTTTCAAATGATGTTCGATAAATTCTCCCTTCTCCTTGTCCCATGTCTTCAATCTCCCGGCAGGACAATAATTGGATTCGCGGATCGTTAGTTCCCGCGCCTCCCCCTCATCCGATTCCTCTACCAAATTCCATACCTTTCCGTAAGCATCGCAAAAACGGGCAAAAGCACAATATCTTTCATTATCCGTCAAAGCCAAGGTCGGTCCTTCTATAACGTCGGCCCTTTCCAATAAAGGTACGTTATCGGCCGTCAAAGCCGGGTCCCAATCCGCCGTTACATGGGCTCCGTCACAATAAGGCTTATGTTTGGAAGCCCCGCAACGGCATAAAACCGTCGGCTCGTCCGCCGTCGAATAATTTTCTCCGGGAACATATTCCCATGAACTTCCCTCCTCGTTCGGCATAATGAATTCCTGTTTCAAAGGGGGTTGTCCATATACAAAATAAGGACCTTTCCGATCGATAACAATGGAGTACTTACTATCTACCTTAGGAGTCCCCGGTTCTACATTACGTTTTTTTTGTGTCATGACATATAGAATTGGTTTGTGCTCTATATACTACAAAACCCATCGTTTTGTTCCCGAATTCAATACCTTTCTCGGGTAAAAATATAGTGCCGCTCGTCGGACAGATCCGTATCGAAAGCAAATCCTTTCCAACTGAAAGACTTTAAATCCTCCGGATCTTCGATCCGGTCCCGTATGATATACCCCGTCATCATTCCCCGGGCCATCTTGGCATAAGTACGGACGGTTTCCCATTTTCCGTTTCTGAACTCCTGAAATTCAGGAGTAATCACCCTTACCTCCTCGTTGATTTGATCCATTCGTAAGGCTCCCAGAATATCCAAACTGGCTAAATTCACGAGAATACCGCCGGCCTTACGAACGTCTTCGATCAAAAGCCGGGTTAATTTGGGTCGCCAGTAATCATACAAATTTTTTCCCTCTACCTTATCCAATTTCAACGTATAAGCGATACGATAAGCCTGAATCAAATCCAAAGGACGTACCGAACCGTATAAAGTCGACACGATACGCACATGCTCCTGAGCGTATTCGAAATCGGCATCGGTAAAAGAGGCCGTATCCATAGCCTTAAAAACCGTTCCGTCGTAAGCAATGATGGCTTGTTTACGAGGACTCGACAAGGACCCGAAACGCCGATAACGTTGAAAACTCTCTTCGGCCAACCTATCGCTTACCTTAAGCAAACGAGCCAGCTCGATCACGGAATACTTTTGCATCCGTTCCGCAAGAAATTCGGCTTCGGCGGCATATAACGGTGTCGTATGGGGTATGTCTTGTTCGACCAAAGACATATTCATGGTCTTGGCCGGAGATAACAGGACCAGCATCCTACCTCAACTCCTCAATCTTATACCCGACACCGGAAACAGCCTTCATCACGGAATCCGTATCTCCGGTTTTCAATGTTACCGTCAATACCCGGTCCGGAGAATTCAAATCAACAGACCATTCGGTCACATCCTTTAAACTGTTCAACAAAGGGGTAACCTTAGCTACACAACCTCCGCATTTCAATGTTGTTCTAAATCTGAATTTTTTTTCCATACCCTCTCATTTTAATTTTTTACAAACCTTTAAATCTAATGCGTAAACTGTTCGTTACGACCGAAACTGAACTGAATGCCATAGCCGCCGCAGCAATCATCGGATTCAAAAGGAAACCGGTAAAAGGATACAATACACCAGCGGCCAAAGGTATTCCGATCACGTTATAAATAAAAGCCCAGAACAAATTCTGCCGAATCGTCCTTACGGTCTGTACAGACAGGTTTATCGCCTTCGGAAGTACATTCAAATCGGAAGTAATCAAAGTCACCTCAGCCACATCCATAGCGATATCCGACCCTCTTCCCATAGCGATGCTCACGTCGGCTTGAGCCAATGCTTGCGAATCGTTTATACCGTCGCCGACCATAGCCACGATTTTTCCCTCCTGCTGCAACTCCCGGATAAAATCAGCCTTATCCGAGGGCATTACCTCCGATTTAAAACGATGAACGCCCAAAATATCCGCCACCCGCCGAGCCGTACGCGTATTATCTCCGGTCAGCATATAAACCTCCACTCCCATCCGCTGCAATGTCTTTATAGCTTGCCCGGAAGTAACTTTGATCTTATCGGCAATAGCGATAACGGCAATAACTCCTTCCCGTCCGGCAAAAAATACGACCGTTTTTCCCTCTTCCTCCCAACCGGATGCCAAAACATCTTCCTCTCCGGTCAAAGCGACATGCATATCCTCCAATAACTTACGATTACCTACACCATAAACCTCTCCCCCTGCGTAGGCTATAACCCCTTTCCCCACGCTCGTTTCGAAATCCTTTACCTCGATATCCGTAACAGAACCTGCCCTCAACGACTCTACCACAGCATCCGCCAGAGGATGTTCCGAACGACGCTCGATCGCGGATAAAATACCCCGGTACACCTCCCGTCTATCCTCCCCTCTCCAGCTCATATCGGTGACGACCGGTTGCCCTTCCGTAATCGTTCCCGTTTTGTCCAATACGATCGCGTTTACCAGATGCATCATCTCCAACCCCTCCGCATCTTTAATTAAAATATTATTCTCGGCTCCCTTACCTATTCCGACCATAATGGCGGTCGGGGTGGCCAATCCCAACGCACAGGGACAAGCAATTACCAATACAGTAATTGAAGTCAGCAAGGCATGGGTAAACGCCTCCTCACCCCCTACAAGCATCCAGATCACAAAGGTCAGCACGGCTATTCCCATAACAACGGGAACGAATATTCCGGCAATCCTATCCACCAATTTCTGTACCGGAGCTTTACTTCCTTGCGCCTCCTGTACCATTTTGATGATATGGGCCAATATAGTCTCGTTCCCGACTTTTTCGGCCCGGAATCTGAAACTTCCCTTCTGATTAATGGTTCCCGCGTAGACAACACTACCGGATGTTTTTTCCACCGGAATGGGCTCGCCCGTGATCATACTCTCGTCCACAAACGAAACTCCCCCCGTAACACTTCCATCCACCGGAATTTTATCGCCCGGTTTAACGACCAAGACATCTCCGACCGACACCTCTTTGATGGGGATCTCCACCTCCCGGCCATCCCCTTCGATCTTCACCACGGTTTTCGGCTGTAATCCCATCAATTTCTTTATAGCGGTAGAAGTACTGAACCTGGCCCTTGCTTCCAATAGCCGGCCCAATAAAATCAAAGCAATAATAACGGCTGCAGCCTCATAATAAACATGTGCCTCCAATCCCCGTTCAGTCCAGTATTCAGGCCAAATCGTATTAAACAAACTGAAAAGAAAAGCAACTCCCGTACTCACGGCCACCAGCGTATCCATATTGGCCCGGCCATGCCGGAACTGTTTATAGGCATGCACGAAAAAATCACGCCCGAAAAAGAGCATCACGGGCAAAGTAAAGGCAAGCATGATCCAATTTCCGTAAGGCATATGCATAAAAAACATTCCGATCACAAAAACAGGAATGGCAAGCAATATCGCTCCGGTAGTCTTTCGCTTTAACGAAAGATATTCCTCCCTTTGCAAACGTCCAGCCTCCTCCGGATCATCCTGTTTTTCTATCACCAATTCATAACCGGCAGCCTCTACGGCCTTCCGCAACTCATCCGGCGTAACTATCTGCGGATCAAATTCAACGAACACGGTTGAATTCGACAGATTAACCCTTGCTTCCCGCACTCCCTTCTGGGCACTTAAAGTCGACTCCACACTCACGGCACATGAAGCACAACTCATTCCTAATACCTGATAGGTTTCCCTGATATGACCTAAATGATCTGACATATTGATTTTCCTTGATTTTACTATACGTTATTATCCGGGTTTAGTTTCAACCCCGACGCTTACTTCCAAAACAGACACAACCAGATACAAGGAGGTTTTTCTCCCGTTTTCTCTACCCGGTGTTTACAATGTTTCGGCAAAAATAAATAGTCCCCTTGCTTTAGTTCCTTCCATTCTCCCTCCACATTTAACACGGCCTCTCCTTGTACGATCATCAACCACTCGTTTTCCTCCTGGTCATACCAAAAACCTTCGGGAGATACCTGCCCCGTGGAAACAATTCGTTCTACGCGAACATTTTCCTTACGCAACAAAACGGTCACCAGCTCCTCGCTTCCCGCCTGTCCGATCGCCTCGTAAATTGATTTCATTCCTCTTTTTTCTTTCATACAAGTATACAACTTTCTACATTTAAAAAAAAGAGCATTTTATTAAAAAATACAGCACTTTTTCACGTTTTTATTCCGCCGTTATCTATGATACCAGCCGAAAAAATCCGGATAAATCAGTACAATAACACAGAACAGCGCAATTACAAGAAAAGCATTAGGATTACCTGGGCCATGATCACCCGAACAAACATCGTCAACGGGTAGACGGTAGCATATGCAACAGATGGAGTATCCCCATCGATGGTAGTGTTTATATAATTCAGGGCCATCGGATTGGACATACTGCCGCATAACATCCCGGCAACCGAACCGAAGTCCACTTTTATCACGCTAACGGATAAGATAGCCACCAACACCACGGGAACAAAGGTGATCGCAAATCCCAAACCCACCCACAACAAGCCTTCCGGCCTGAAAACGGTATCGAAAAAATGAACGCCCGCATCCAACCCGAGACACGCCAAATACATGGACAATCCCAACCCTCTCAACATCAGGTTGGCACTAATGGTAGTGTAAGTAATCATATGAATCCGAGGGCCGAATGCCCCCACGAGAATCCCGACAACAATCGGTCCCCCGGCTAATCCTAATTTTACCGGAAAGCTGATTCCCGGTATCGCCAAAGGTATGGAACCCAAAAGCAAACCGACAACCATACCGACAAAAACCGAGACTAAATTCGGTTCGTCCAAATCTTTCACGGCATTTCCGAGTACTTTTTCCACATTAGCAATGGCAGCAGCTTCCCCCACCACGGTCAATCGATCTCCTAACTGAAGCGTCAAATCGGGTGTCGGTAACAGGGTTACCCCCGATCGGTAAATACGGGTAATATTGATACCGTACTGGTTTCTCAGACGTAATGCCCCTAATTTCTTCCCGTTGATCTCCGAACGGGTAACCACAATCCGATGAGACTCCAATTGACTGTCGATGGCATCCCAATCGATATCCTCTTTATTCCAATCCTGACTATCCAATTCACCGATAACAATCTCCAGGGATTTCACCTCGCTCTCGGTTGTAATCACCAAGATCCGGTCCCCGTCCTCCACAATCGTATCGGAGGCCGGAATAATTACCCTCCCTTCTCTCCAAAGCCTCGATATAACGAATCTTTTGGACAACAATTTAGCAATATCCTTTATCGATTTATTGAAGATTCCCGGATTACTCACCCGGAAACCGACAATAATGGTCTTCTTGGTTTTATCTTCGTCCCCCCGTTTAAAAAATATACGGGAGGCAAACAGTTTCCGAATCATAATCAAGGCTATAATTACACCGACAACACCCAAAGGATAAGTCACAGCGCAACTCAAAGCCAGATCGGAAGATAAATAAGCGGGATCATTGATCTGTTTCAACGTCTGCTGGGCAGCTCCTAAAGCGGGTGTATTGGTCACGGCCCCGCTTAATATTCCGACCATATCCGGCAAAGAAACTCCTGCCGTCCAATGAAACAATAACGTCATGACCACTCCTAAAATGACCACCGTCATAGCCAATAGGTTCAATCGTATTCCGGATTTACCCAAAGAGGCGAAGAAACCCGGCCCCACCTGCAGTCCCAAAGCATACACGAAAAGGATCAACCCGAAACTCTCCGCGTAATTCAACATTTGCGGATCGATCGTCAATCCCCAATGACCTGCCATGATTCCGGCAAAGAACACGAACGTCACTCCCAACGATACGCCCCAAAGCGTAATTTTACCCAATACCAATCCTATGGCCGAAACCAACGAAACGACAATAACAGCCTGTATAACAGAATGTTCAGCTAATATTCCATTTAACCATTCCATACCCTATTCCTTTCCGAAAAATCTTGTAAAGAAAATAATAAAAAATAAAACTTCATCCTCCTTTTACGAAAAACTCTCCTAAAGATACATCTTAATTGTAGATTAAAAGAATGAAGAGATTCTGTGATTGGAAGATTTACGATTTCGGATTTTAGATTGACGATTTAAAGAATCAAGGGATTCGGGGATTAAAGGATTCAGTGATTGAGTGATTGAGGATTAAGGGGGAAGGGCTAAAAACGAAGGGGCATCAATAGTGAACGGCGAGCGTCGTGTCCGGTTTGAGGAACGGCCAACCGACGGATTGTTTGAGCGAAGCGAGTCCCGGAGGGTAGTGAACGAAAAACGGCTACATGACCGACGGAAACGTCCCGCCCCGAAGGGTTCAGCCCTCTCAATTGCAAATGAAGAGATTCTGTGATTGAAAGATTTACGATTTCGGATTTTAGATTGACGATTTAAAGATAGCTGAATCAGAAGCTTGTCTTGTCCTAAAAAAGTTTAGAAGTTAATTCTGATTTATATTTTTAAATCTTCCGTAGTGCTATTAAAGTTTTTGAATATGTTTGGATTCAAGGTTTCTGCTTGTAATTTCAAGTCTTCCGTAGTGCTATTAAAGTTAAAACGAACAACTTTAAGAACATTCCGAACGGCTTTATTTCAAGTCTTCCGTAGTGCTATTAAAGTGATTTGTACGAATCCTACGATTGTTCAGGTTTCTCAATTTCAAGTCTTCCGTAGTGCTATTAAAGTTGATTTTTTTGAAGACGAGAAAATAGGTGCTATATCATTTCAAGTCTTCCGTAGTGCTATTAAAGTTGTCACTTCGTGCTCCCCGATGCGATCGTTAAAGCATTTCAAGTCTTCCGTAGTGCTATTAAAGTCGAATTTCTTGTATTCGGAGTATACAGAGCGACAAAATTTCAAGTCTTCCGTAGTGCTATTAAAGTCCGTTATAGGTTTCAATATAACAAACTAACAATCAATAAATTAATCTTTCATAACAGTACTTTTTCATGGGTATTTTTCAGTCGACCCCTAATTCGTAGATTTTACCGGGAGGTCGACGACTTTATTTAATTCGTTTATTATCAAAACATCAAAGAACTTTTATTACCAAATATAATCCCCGTAACCACGCTCAGACCCCCTTTCATCGAAGGTCGACTTCCGCAAACATTTATATAGCCTTAAAGATAGATAAATTATAAAACAAACCCAAACCATTGCAAAATCAAATAAAATTCAAAAGAATTATATACATAAAAATAAGACTTTATCGTTATAAAACAACGTATAAAGTCTTATCAATCAATATACAAAAAAGGATTTTCCTTGCCTATTTCGAATAACTTAATGGAGTGGTTATCCAATCGTAATTTTTCCAAGGTGACAACTTATTAAAAATAGTCAATCCGGAATTACAAAACTGTACCACGGCATTCGCCGGATCACTATACGAAAAAACATCCTCCAGATTTAAAAAAAACTCCTTTTTAGCCGGAAGAAAGAAAGCTTTATCCGGATGAAGCATATCATCATGTCCCTGAATATCCTCGATAAAAGGATAGGGTAAACCGTAAAAAGCGGGTTTTCCGTAATTCACATCTCCCGGCCAAAATCCGCATTCGAAATACCGTTCGTCAAAAGCATGATCCGAAATCGACTTATTCATACCGAAAGGAGCCGATTCCCCGCTATACACGATACAAGTCAAATCCATCGTTCCGAAATAATACGCGGGACCGTCTACCTTTCCCCGGAAACCGGAAAGAAATTGCCTCATAGCCCCGTAAGCAAAAAGTAAATTCTGAAGCCACAATTCAACGGCAGCCTTATCGTAGTGATGATGTTTTCTATCCTGGTCAAAAGGTATCGGATCATAAAACTCTTGCGGTTTTATATTAATCTCAGTGGCCGCACCGATCTGCTCGAGAGCATCCATAAACTGGTGATAATATACGGCTATCGACGTACCGTCCTCCAATGGCAACGTATGACTCTTTCCTTCCTCATTATGAATCTCGATCTGATGCTTTCTCAAATTGACAAAAATCTCGAAAGGAGAGGTACTACAAGGTATAATCCCGGAAGACAATCCGTCCAAAGTCATGTAAAGACGTACATGTGCCCATTCCGGACGTTTGTGACAACGCTCTAATTTTACTTTCCCTACCATTTGCAGTAAAAGATGTACCAAATCGGCCGTATCCTGCCATTCCGTATAATTTAAAAATTTTTTATCCATATCGTCATTATTTTAAACATTCATATAGGATTGATTAAACGGTGATAATAGAAAATAGTTTTAACAGGATGTATAGTAAAACAAGCGTGTAATGCGTTTTTTCTTTGTCTATTTTTAAAAAAGGGTAACAAAACCTACTCGATATCGTTAAATTCTCCAAGAACAATTAACAATATTATATGATGAAAAACAAATATTTCTATTTCATGAGTTGCATGTTACTGTTTACCTTATCCCTGTATGCGACAGAAAAAGAGAAACCTAAATTCAAATTAGGGGGAGCCTTGCGTTTCAATTACAATTTTTCGGACTGGAACCGGGGACACCGGGATAGAGGGGGAGATTTCGGTTTTGATGTATTACGATTCACACTCGCCGGATCCTATAAAAATATTCTGTTAGATGCAGACTATCGTTTTTACAGCAAGGACTACGGTGGGCCTATGTTAAAATACGGCTGGATCGGTTACCGGTTCAATTCTAAAAATCAGATACAAGTCGGGTTGACCGGGGTACCGTTCGGAATCCAACCTATCGGTTCTCACAACTTTTTTCTACAAATCACCTATTACGTGGGCCTGGAAGACGATTCGGATATGGGAATCAAATTCGTCCATAAGGGAGAAAAATGGGACTATGCTATCGCCTTCTTTAAAAATGCCGACGAACTCCTGTTCGGCTCGGATTCGGAGGTGACGGACGACCGATACGGTTATGACGTGGCAGGACGTAATAAAGAGATCAATCAATTCAATTTGCAGGCTTTCTACAAATGGGGAACCTATACATTGAATAAATTCGGCGGATCCGCCGAATTCGGGCAACTCTACAATTTGGACACCCGCAACAACGGAACTCACTACGCTTTGGCCCTACATTATGAGCTATACTGGAAAAATCTGAGCCTGAAAACGCAGTTGACAACCTATGCCATGTATCCCAAAAACAAAGAAGGAGAAGAGAGAAATGTCATCACGATGACAGCCTACGGAGCTCCCTATCTCGTAGCCGCCAAAGCCAACATCTACACGGTTGGTGCCGGGTATACCTTCAATATTGATTCGAAACTAATCGAAAAAATACAAGTGTATAACGATTTTGGTTGCCTGCAAAAGTGGGACAAACTGTTGAAAAACAGTTATCAAAACGTGACAGGACTTCTGGTCGTTGCCGGTCCGGTATGGTTATACGTGGATTACGCGTTGGGTAAAAATCACGCCTGGTTAGGTCCCGATTGGAACGGCTTCGGCCCCGGGGGGGCAAGCGAATCCTGGCACGCTCGTTTTAATATGAATATCGGATACTATTTTTAAACTAAACCAACCTATGATCAAAGAATTATATAACCTTTACGTCGGTCGATGGCATTTCTTTTTAAACCTGACCCTGCAACACATCGAAATCTCCGTTATCTCGATCGTGTTGGCCACTATCATCGGATTGGGATTAGGAATTTTCATCAGTCAATATAAACGAAGCTCTTCAACCGTCTTGGGAATTACCAATTTCATCTATACCATCCCCTCCATTGCCCTTTTCGGTTTTTTAATTCCTTTCTCTGGTATAGGTAATACAACGGCTATCGTCGCTCTGACGGTCTATGCCCTACTCCCCATGGTACGTAATACCTACACGGGAATCACGGGGATCGACAAAGAGATCACGGAAGCTGCCAAAGGAATGGGAAGCACTCCCTTTCAAATCTTATACAAGATAGAACTTCCGCTTGCCTTCCCCGTTATTCTTTCAGGCATTCGCAATATGGTCGTCATGACCATTGCCTTAACCGGTATAGCGGCCTTTATCGGAGCCGGGGGATTGGGCGTCGCCATCTACCGGGGAATAACGACCAATAATTCGGCCATGACCGTAGCAGGCAGTTTACTGATTGCCGTTCTGGCCCTATTCGCAGACTGGGGAGTAGGATGCTACGAAAAATACATCAAAAGAAAACGTAAACTGATTTGATAGACCATGAAAAATTCATTTATAGCCATAGCTCTAAGTTTTATATTACTTTATAGCTGCAACACGCCTGACGATACGATCCGTATCGCTACCAAACCCATGACGGAACAATTCATTCTCGGTGAAATGTTGAGATTGCTCATAGAGGAAAATTCCGATTTACAAGTGAAAATCACGAAAGGCATCGGAGGCGGAACCAGCAATATCCATCCCGCTATCGTAAAAGGAGATTTCGACCTTTATCCGGAATACACGGGTACCGGATGGCTCGTTATCCTGAAAAAAGACTCGTTGCTTCCCGCGGACGAATTGTATTCGGCCCTGCAAAAAGAGTATCTCGATAAATACCGCCTGTACTGGATCGGTCGATACGGCTTTAATAATGCTTACAGCTTAGCCGTAAGTAACGACAAAGCTCGAAAATACCATCTGAAAACTTATTCCGATCTGACCAGGTATCCCGATCAATTCATATTCGGTGCGGAATACGATTTCTTTGAAATTCACGACGGATACGATGCTCTATGCAAGTTCTACGATCTGAAATTTAAAAAGACGATGGATATGGACATCGGTTTAAAATACGAGGCGATCAAATCGAATAAAATCGATGTGATGAACATATTCACAACCGACGGCCAGCTAAGCGGAGCCGAACTGACGGTATTGGAAGACGATAAACGATTCTTCCCCACATACTACTGCGCCACGGTCGTCCGGGAGGAAACATTAAAAAAACACCCGGAGTTAAAGAAAATACTCATGTTGATGGACGGTATACTGACCGATCAAGAGATGGCTGACCTGAACTATCAGGTTGAGATCGCCGGCAACTCGGAGCGGGACGTTGCCGCTAATTTTCTACAAAGTAAAGGATTAATCAAAAAAAACAAAAATCATGGAAAATGAAACGGTTATCCGGTTTGAACATGTTTCTAAAAACTACGGGGAACATCAGGTGTTGGAAGATTTCAACTTAGAAATTAAAAAAGGTGAGTTTCTGACCGTTATCGGTACTTCCGGCTCCGGAAAAACGACCGTGTTGAAACTCATCAACGGCTTGCTGGCCCCCACTTACGGGTCTGTCTATGTAAACGGGAAAGATATCACAAAAGAGAATCAAACCCTGCTACGTAGAAATATCGGCTACGTGATTCAAGGTATCGGCCTCTTCCCTCACATGACCATTCGCAAAAATATCGCCTATGTACCTAACCTTTTGAATCATAAAGATAAAGAAAAAAACAAAAAAGCCGTGGAGCGACTGATCCGGGTGGTGGGCTTGGAAGAGGAGATGCTCGATCGTTATCCCGCCGAACTCTCAGGAGGACAACGTCAACGGGTTGGTATTGCACGGGCACTGGCCGCCGATCCGAATATCCTGCTCATGGATGAATCCTTCGGGGCCGTGGATGAAATCACCCGTAAAATGTTACAGAACAAGATCATCCGCATCCACAACGAGTTGGGAGTAACCATCGTCTTCGTAACCCACGATATCAAAGAAGCCCTGAAATTAGGAACACGCGTACTGGTTATGAACAAAGGTAAAATCGAACAAGACGGAACCCCGGAAGAGATAGAAAAAACACCCGCGACTCTTTTCGTAAAGGA
Organism: Sanguibacteroides justesenii; assembly: GCF_003204205.1. NCBI lineage: Bacteria > Pseudomonadati > Bacteroidota > Bacteroidia > Bacteroidales > Porphyromonadaceae > Sanguibacteroides > Sanguibacteroides justesenii. The sequence goes on along the minus strand of NZ_QJPL01000001.1, from coordinate 454,222 downwards.
ATTAATCGGAGGATAAAACTTCACGCAATGACTCCTGCATAGGGAAACCGTTTTCCAATTGTTTCCCTACATACCCCGTTACCCGGTCTATCCAGCAGGCAATCCTGCCTTTTCCCTTCACATCGTTTCCCCAAAAATCAATCCATTCCGTTTCGTCTGCCGAAAGGATAAACTGCTTTATCAACGGCAAATGCTCGTACAAACGACAAACGGACTTCGGCACTCTCTCGTAACGAACCGACCGGTAGATGATGCTCCCCTGCCCTCCTGCCGAGAATACATCCCGTACGTTAGGACACACGACACCTTCACGGGTAGACAACCATACGGCAAAACGATTAAACTTATCCTTATGACTGCTTAATAATTCGGGAAAAAAACAAAATCCTTTTATCATATAAACATTCCGTTCCTCCGGGGTCAGGTTATTCCATAACCGGATCACCATTCCCGTCCCCGACGAGGCCGATTCCGAATCCAACCACCATAACTCTTCCCCCGGCTTTAACTTGGAGCGATAATAGCTCAAAATAGTACGGATAGGTGTTGTTTGACGACGCAATTCATCGTAAGAAATACCCATCTTATCGAATATCGTCTCTCCCGAAAGCAAATTCATATCGATCGCATACCGGGGCGAATGGGTGACAACGACTTCCGGCAAACACTCTTCATACAACCGGCATTTAAATTCTACCGGTTCGCACATCTTACCGAACAGCATGTAAATCCGTTCCACCCCGTTCACCCGGGTTCCTTCGGCGACACTGCTTCCCGTCGATTTCCAGTGATTCGCCTGAGTCGTCTTGACCTCTATGCCGAAGTATCCTTGAATCACGATATCGGGAAAGCGCTGTCCCGAAACCAACTCTATATCATCTTCAAACGGTGTACCCACGGCGCATTTCCGAAGGACATCCGCCACCTTCCCCTCCAAACGGTTACCCAAAAGTTTCTTGTAGTGCTCAGGCTGCTCTCTTGCTTCGGTCCGTAACACCTGAAGCATTTGCTCGATCAAAAGCTCAAAAGCTTTTATATCCGGCTCCTGACACCATAAAGATTTCATACTATTTGAAATAAAGATCCCACAATGATTCTATGCGCCTGGCAATATGATAAGCAAGCAAAGGAGGTACCGCATTCCCGATAATCTTATAAGCCGCAGAGGGACTCAATACGAACTGACGGGATTTCCCTTCTTTCGGTATCACGAATTCGTAATCGGGCGGAAAGGTCTGTATCAAAGCACACTCCCTCGGTGTCAAGCGCCGCTCCTTCAATCCCCGTTTCAACTCTTTATCCATTTGTCCTCCATGCTCTTTCGATAGGCGGCGATACTCTATATTGCCGTGATGTTCGGCCCGGATCGTCGGACCAATGCCCCGAATATCCACCTCGGTCTGTCCCTGGCAATGCGTCCCCATAAATTTGGCCCGGGAATAATACATCTGAGAAGGATCCCGGCTCTCCTCCGGTTCTTTCAGACCGGCAAATACCTTGGCTAAAGTTTGTGGTGTAGCCAGCTCTCTATTCGTCTCGTCATGGAAAGCATGACTCGCCCCCGGATAAGGATTATAATTATCCGGAACTGTTTTCCGTGTTAATGCCCGGAAAGCCTCTTCTCGCAAGGCCGATTTTCGAATACCGATAAAAATCACACGCTCTCGGGATTGCGGTACGCCGTAATCGGCGGCATGCAATACCTGAGGCTCCAGTACGATATACCCGTGCTCGTCAGCCATGGAAAAATCATGCTGGATGATCTCTTTAACATTCGAAAGATTGACTAACCCTTTTACATTCTCGGCAATAAATATCTTAGGCTTGGTAATCTCAATGACCTCTTTCATCCACATGTATAACTTTCCCCGGGTCTCCTCCGTGGCCATCTCCCCCTCGATGATACGTCCGTTATGGTCTTTACGGGAGTCGAATCCTTTTCTCTTCCCGGCCACGCTAAAATCCTGACAAGGAAACCCACCCGTCACCACATCCACATCTTCCGGAAAAACCTGCTCACCGGACCGGTGACGTTTCACTAAATCCACGATACTCTCGTTCCTGTAAATCTCCTGCGAATAGCCGTACTTTTTAAAATAATATACCCAGGCAGTCCTCGCCTCTTTCAAAATATCATTGGCAAAAACCAATTCGAAACGAGTCGGTTTCAGTTTCACGAAGTCTCCCCTCCCTTTACTCTCTACAAAATCCGGGTTCCTCGCTTCACACAAACTATCCTTGTGAACCGAAAATCCGCCCTCCCATCCCAGGTCCATACCTCCGCAACCGGAAAACAACGAAAGGACGCGAATATTTTTACCTTTATTCCCTGCCTCCACAGAAGAAACTCCCATATCTGATTCCCCTAATATATTACACTTTTATTTTATTTAATACAACAACACGAATAAGAAAGATACTCCCGCAGTGGAACGATCGAGTATCTTATTTCAAATCTTATTAATGCAGTAAAAATATTCTATACTCTGAAAATAGAAATAATATCACTTATTTCAATTCCATCGATACAATACAACCACGACAAAAATAGTAAAATAATTTTCAATTCCATTCCATATAATACAACGAACAATTTTCTAAAAGAATGTTCCCCCGAGATACCTATCCTTAAATCACAGAATCACTCCATTTCTTAATCCTTCAATTATATGATCGCGGAACCACATCGTCTTACAACCTCCTAATTTATAACCGTCGATCTCTTTAATCTCTTAATCACCTAATCCAAACAGTTTCTTGTTTAATTAAAAGAAATGTCGTAACTTACAGGAAATATTCTCAAAAGGGGCTGTGACCATATCTTTTTTTCGTTAAACCTAAAAAAACTACCAATGAAAAAAACTATTATTATCGGCATCATCTTATCCATGGCGATAGGTTTTGCATTCACGAACCTGAATATCCTACAATCGACTGGAGAAGTTAACGGAACCGTACACGATGTATTTACTCACCAGACATTAGAACATATTTGGGTTGAAGAGATCGTAAACAAGGTTGCAATACAGTCTGTAAAAACCGATTCAGAAGGCAGATTCTCCATTTCTGTTCGTCACAACCCGGCTAACCTAAGATTTTCTGATCCGGATCAAAATCGTTACAAGACACAAAGCGATAATTTCGATTGGAAAAATACTGCTTGTAGTAACGAAACCATTTACTTAGAACCCAAATAACCTGTAAAACAGACGCTAAAACAATAAATACGTAAACTGAATCGGAATATTTTCTATTGATCTCCCATTCGGAATAACCTTCGAAATAGCCGAATCACAAAACAAACCGGTGTCTAACGACAATATTTTTAACGACTTTCGATAACCCGATAAGAGGAGATAGGAGTTCTTTGTACACCTATCTCCCCTATATGAGTTCAATTAACAGCGGAGATAAAGGACTGGAAAGAGTTTAAAATATGCATTTCAATTCCGCCTGACTTCAATTAACAACCGTTACCACCCTCCCCCTCCAAAAAAAACAAATAATCAGATAGTTATACTTTACCAAAGTGTTATTTTTAGGATGTGCTTTCTAAAGATACAAAAATTTTCTCCCAATCACTCAATCTTCCAATCACTGAATCCTTTAATCTCTTAATCACCGAATCGCTAAATTTTACAATCGCCGGTTTTTAATCCAAGGTTTGTATTCCTCCCCCGTTTACAAACAATACTTGTCCGCTTACCCACTCGGAAACAGGAGCGGCAAAATAAAGAACAGCACCAGCGATATCCGATACCTTGCCCAATCTCTTTATAGGCGTATGTTGCAACATACGTTGCTCTATTTCCGGGGTCAGAATCGACTGAAGCGCATTCGTAACAGTAGCACCCGGTCCGACGTTATTGATACGTACTCCCATGGAACCGAAATCATAAGCAAGATTGGCAACCAAATGATTCAAGGCCGCTTTAGAAGAAGCATACACACTCATGTCGGGACTCTTGTTTACGCTACTCATCGAAGTAATATTGATAATACTCCCGTAACCTGATTTTGCCATATGGGGTACTGTTAGCTGACACAACCGCCAAGCACTGAATACGTTGAAATTAAAAATCTTCTCGAAATACTCCCGATCTATCTTAAACGGATTCTCTCGTCCGCCTCCCCCGCCTCCGGCATTGTTTACCAAAATATTTACGGTTCCAAACTCTTTCACGGCCCTATCCACGAGGTTTACAAGGTCCTCGTCCTTCAGCACGTTACACTCCGCGGCAATTGCTCTTCCTCCCTTGCTTTTTATTTCATCCGCAACTAATTGCGCCTTGTCGATATTCAAATCACTGATTACGACGCACGCACCCGCCTCTGCAAGTATTTCACAACATCCCTTGCCAATACCGTCACCGCCGCCCGTCACGACAGCGACTTTTTCTTTAAGATCAAACAATTTATTAATTTCCATAGTGATACATTATTTATTAAATCATTAAACTTCTTTTGTCGAAGGCGATACCTCACCGGACGACTATATTTCTTAAACTAAGAATAAAAAAAATAGTTCTTCATTTTGTCATAAAATAACACAATTACAAACTTTATAATTCTCTCCTTGTAAAGCCGCTTATACTCCTCTTATTCTACTGTAATCTCTAACCATATAACAGAATATTACAAACTTTATAACAGTTAATCGAGCATAATCCGACTCTCGGAAAACAAACATTATTTATTTTTGGCAGCAAGAAGGTGTGTTATGTTTGGTTTACTTGATTGCAACAACTTTTACGCGAGTTGTGAACGTGTTTTTCGTCCGGATTTGAACGGAAAACCGGTTATTGTTTTATCGAATAACGACGGGTGTGTTATCGCCAGAAGTAATGAAGCGAAGGCTGTAGGAATAAGAATGGGTGTCCCTGCCTTCGAAATCAAAGAGATTGTCTCACGTCATCAGGTACACGTGTTCTCGACAAATTTCCCGCTCTACGGGGATATGTCAAACCGGGTAATGAACACGCTGTCGAATTTTGTGAAGGAGATCGAAGTTTACAGCATTGACGAAAGTTTTTTAGATCTTAGCGGATACGAACGGTACAACCTTTGGGAATATGGAAAATCCATCGTTAAAACAGTACGCCAAAACACCGGAATTCCCGTTTCCATCGGCATTGCCAACACAAAAACACTATCCAAAATTGCCAATAAATTCGCAAAAAAATACAAGGCTTACAATGGAGTCTGTATCATTGACACGGAATACAAACGGTTACGGGCTTTACAATTGACAAAAATCGAAGATATCTGGGGCATCGGTCGAAAACAAACTGAAAAATTAAAATCAAAAGGAATTGATACCGCTTTTGATTTCACGAACCTATCTCGCGAATGGGTAAGAAAACACATGACCGTTACAGGGGAAAGAACGTGGAGAGAATTAAACGGGGAGGCTTGCATCGAGCTCCATACGATTCCTCCCGCTAAAAAACAGATTTGTACAAGCAGGAGCTTTGGAGATATGCTTACCGATTACACGAGTCTGTCGGAAGCCATCTCCACTTTTGCCGCCAGCTGCTCGGAGAAATTAAGAGGGCAGAAATCATATGCGATTTCCCTCATGGTATTCATTCACACGAACAACTTCCGACCTGATATGCCACAATATTATCGAAATTGTATTGTCACCTTACCGACACCGACGAACAGTACAATAGAAATCGTGCGACACGCCCGAGAAGCATTGAGGAAAATCTACATAAAGGGATACGCTTACAAAAAAGGCGGGGTAATCATCACGGAAATCACCGGGAAAAACGCACAACTCAACCTGTTTCATCAGATAGACAGGGAAAAACACGACCGGATGATGAACACCCTGGATAAACTTAATGACCGCTATTACCGTAATAAAGTATATCTCGCAGCACAAGGAACCGGGGGAACATGGAAGCTGAAGCAGGAACATTTCTCCCGACACTACACGACAAGGCTGGATGAGATCATAACGATTAAAGTATAGATTATGTGTTTTCATAATTCAATGTCAAAGAAGGCCCAACGTTTGGCAGCCCGGTACGGGAAACAATTGAATATTATTGAAATCGCGGAAAAAATTATCCAGGAACAATATCATGTCTCCGCATTCAATAATCCCGACTTCCCTATCATCACCACCGATCCGGAGATACAAGTCTACAAATGGGGATTGATCCCGTTTTGGATAAAGAACGAGGAAGCAGCTAACAAAATCAGGACCAGAACATACAACGCAAGGGCTGAAAGTATATTTGAAAAACCATCGTTCCGGGGTTCGATCAACACGAAAAGGTGCATCGTACCCTCCACGGGCTTTTTTGACTGGCGGCACGAGGGAAAGAAGAAAATCCCGTATTTCATACAGGTTAATGATGAAGATATCTTTTCTATGGCCGGGATCTACTCCGACTGGACTGATCCTCAGACTGGAGAAATTATAAAAACCTTCTCGATCATCACCACCGAAGCGAACGATTTAATGAAATACATCCACAACACCAATTCCCGGATGCCTGTTATACTCCTGCAAGAGGAAGAAAAAAACTGGTTAGATCCCCGGTTAACCAAACAAGAGATCGAAAGTTTTTTACATCCCTTCCCGGACACGCTTATGAAAGCGTACGAAATAAATAACGACTTCATCCTGAAAAATCCTCATGATCCGTCCATCATTGAACCGAAAAAAAGTGCATGATTCATTTGCGTCTCTTTTTGATCGTATAGGTAACCACTCCCCAAATCATAAAATCATTTTCTTCGGTTATTTTTATAGGTTGATAATCGGTGTTTGCAGGTAATAACCATATCGTCTTCTTTTCAAACTTTATAATCTTCAGCGTAAACTCTCCATCCACGAAACATACGGCCATATCCCCTTCCCGGGGTTTTATGGATTTGTCGATAATCAAAATATCCCCTTCCTCGATTCCCGCGTCTTTTAAAGAATCACCCACCACTCTACCGTAAAAGGTTGCCGACGGATGTTTTATCAACTCGGTATTCAAATCAATTGATAAATCCATAAAATCCTGCGCGGGATTCGGAAATCCGGCCCGGATTCCACAATCAGCATAAAGCAGTTCAATGTGCATCGACGAATCACACGAATAAATTTCCAAACACACTTTCTTCTTTTCCATCCTGAATACAAATATAATACAACAACACCATATTCCATTGACAGATAATTATTTAATAGAATTATTAAACTTGTTTAAGAAGATCAACATACGAACACGCCTATTCTTTAACAGGTCAAAAAATAACACGACTTATGAGAAAAATTGTCGAAATACATAAAACTATTCCCCCGATCCACAATTTTTAAATCACCCAATCACTTAATCCTTTAATCACTCAATCCTTTAATCACTCAATCCTTTAATCACTCAATCCTTTAATCACTTAATCCTTTAATCACTCAATCCTTTAATCACTCAATCCTTTAATCACTTAATCCTTTAATCACTCAATCCTTTAATCACTCAATCCTTTAATCACTTAATCCTTTAATCACTCAATCCTTTAATCACTCAATCCTTTAATCACTCAATCCTTTAATCACTCAATCCTTTAATCACTCAATCCTTTAATCACTTAATCCTTTAATTTCCTAATCGTCAATCTAAAATCTACAATCGTCAATTGTTTAATTAAAAGAAATGTCGTAACTTACAGGAAATATTCTCAAAAGGGGCTGTGTATCATATCTTTTTTTCGTTAAACCTAAAAACAACTACCAATGAAAAAAACTATTTTTATCGGCCTCATCCTATCCATGGCGATAGGTTTTGTCTTCACGAATTTTACCGCTCCGCAAACTACAGGAACGATTAGTGGAACAGTGTACGATGCCCTTACCCATAAAGTTTTGGAAGGAATTTTGATTGAAGAGGTTACAAGTACAGGAGTATTAAACTCGGAAAGAACCAATGTTAGCGGAAAATTTTCTATTTCCGTCAGCAACAGCCCTTCCGACTTAAGGTTTTCAGATCCGGATTACAACCAATACGGAACCAAGACCGTCAGTTTTGATTGGGAAAACACAGATTGCAGCGATGTCTCAGTCTATTTGACGCCAACATCATCCCCTGGTCTCAAATAGGCCAACGAACAGACGTCACAACCTGAAAAGAGGGGATTCCACTCCCCTCTCTTTTTATTCAGACTCTTTTGTTTTTGTTAATCGCAAATCCCTTGATTCCTCAATCCCCCAATCACTGAATCACAGAATCACTGAATCACAGAATCACTTAATCTCCTAATCTTCTAATCTACAATCGTCATTTCTTATTTAACGATCACCGTAAAAACAGAGTCCAGATCATGCATATACCCTTCGTTTTCTATCCTTAAGTCAATCACGTACCTGCCGACAGGAACCGTATGATCGTATGGCAATTCGATAATTCCTTTCCCGTACATCCGGAACTGTGACAAAGATTCTGCATGTTCGTTACCGATGCCCCGGATCGAGTAACGTACCGGGGATGTTCCCTGTACTCCTTCCATGGCCGTCGATTGCCAGGGAATACGGAATTGAATCCGGCGGGCATCCGTTACCGGGTCCAACACGGCTTTTACGATTAACGTATCGGGAGTATATTTTGCATTCCGGGTCATCAGATACCCCACTGTTATATCCTGACAACCGACTCCCGCGAACAGAACCGATAGGATAACCGATACTTTATATATTACTTTCATCTGTATTCGTGTTTAAAGTTCAACCATTTGATAACTATAACTTAAGGAGTGTACCATCCCCGTATTCGTCACGATATCGGCAGAAGCCACTCCCGCGATAAAGCCGTTGACCAAAGCATGAATACCCAAACCCTCGGGACCGATATCGGGGATACCGTTGTAATCTCCTTTGGTCCGAAAGACGCGTAACTCTATCCCGGTAAGCGTTTGCAGGATCGTCCCTCCCGTGAGGGTTCCCCTTACCTCGTAATCGAAATCCTCCTTTATCCTTCTACCGGGAATAATATGGGATTTTACGAGACGTTCGCAGGTCTCTGCCGAGATGTCGGCAATCCGGTGATACAACCGATTTCCGGCACGATCCGTTGTCGTCAACAAAAATTGAATGATCGAAAGGTTCGTCGGCCCGAAAAAAGTGATCTCCGGGTATTCGGCAGATTTTCCCTCGAACAGGGGTACAAGTCCGGCCCGTTGGATCAACAGAACCGTGGAGTCCCAATTTTCGTGATCCGACCGCAAGTACTCCCACATCGTGCAATCATGTACCCCATTCGCTAATCCCGTGTCGTGAAAATAGTTATCGTCACATTCCCATAAAAAGGAAGCAATCAAAACGATCATATATATCTTTCTCATAATCTGTGATTTTAATTTTGGAACCCTTGTTTTTTCCAATAGATATTTTGTCGCATAAGCGTATTATTAAAGAAGGCACTCTTACCCACCGGGAGAAACAGGGCTCCGTCTGCTACATCCTGATCGGTAAGCGTTTTAAATCCGCCTCTTAATTTTTCCCGGAAAGTCCCGTTACGCAGGATATCGAAAAAGCGAATCGTGATTCCTTCACAAAACAGCTCCCGGTCCCGCTCGACAGCGATGGCCTCTTTCAGATCGTTTTCTCCGGCCGGATATTCTGCGGCCCCCGCCCGGCGACGGACACGGTTGAGATCGGCAATAGCGCCCCCGGTATCTCCTGTTTTAGCCCGTAGTTCGGCCCGCAGCAAAAGGATATCGGCCAACCGGATTATAATCTGGTTATCCTCGTATCCTTTCAACCTCCCATCCAGTGGTCCTCCCACGTAAATGACAACGTGCCGTATCTTTCGTATATAGGCTCTTCCCCTCGTGATGGCAGTCGATACCCCGGCCATACTGTCCAATTTATAAAAATACTCTTCCCGCCGCTGATCCGTTTTATCGGGATAGAGACGGTAAACCGCAGCACTGCTGATGGCAAGCTGACTTCTTGAATAAGTGGCCGGAGTGGTTAAAGGAAGAACGGGCCATCTTTGGCAAAGATCGGAATATCCCCCTTTGAGAGATAAATCACCATCGGAATCTTTCCCGAAATCCAATTCAAAAATGCCCTCCCGGCTGTTTCCCAACATCACCGCTTCACATACTTCCCGAATCGAACCGACCAAATCGTACGAGGGATCGGAAACAACGGAATCACACTCCGCCAAGGCCGATCGGTTTAACTCCGGTTCCCGGTTTAATCCGGCTTTCCACGCGTACACCTGTGCCAATATGGCATGAGCAGCTCCTTTGGAAGGAATTTGTTTGCTCTCGATAAATTTTCCCTGACTGTCCTGTAAAGCATCGGCCCGGGGTAAAAGGTCGATAGCCTGTTTTAAATCCCGGATAATATACGCTGCAATCTCCTGCCAGGGGATACGTCCCTTCTCTCCCACGTCTTCATTGTGATCGATCCAGGGAGCATCCCCCCAATTGCAAATAATATAAAAATAAAGCCATGCCCGGACCACCAACGTCTGTCCCAAATAAAAACGATATCTTTCTTCAGGTAACGAAGCCCGGGAAATATTATCGAGAATCGAATTGGCAAGGCAGATTACATTATAATAGTCTCTCCAAAAAAGACGCGAATCCGAAATCTGATAAAACGAGCGCAAATCGTTATTCACTAAACGCAACCAGGGAGCGGGCAACATATCGAATATCACTCCCCTATCCCGATCTTGCGGGTTACCGTTCCCCATCGCATAACGAAATTGCAGATGCATTCCGTAAACGGCACTCTCCACATCCTGTTCGGTTTTCCAGTAATTGTTATTCGTAACGGAAACTTCCGGCTCCTCGTTCAAAAAGTCGTTGCATCCCCAACACAGCAACAACAAGGGTATAAAATAGATAATTCTGATCATCGTTTTACAAATTAACGGTTAAACCTAAAGTCACTCGCCGGGCCAAAGGATAATTGCTTAAATTATCGATGCCGGACACCATATCGACGGATTCCGGGTCGGGGCCCGTGTAGTTTGTCCAGGTAAAGAGGTTCTCTCCCGACACGAAAACACGCACACCGAACCCGATCTTTTTCTTTATCGTTTCCGGCAGGGTATACCCGACAGTCATGGTCTTTAATTTGATAAAGTTTACCTTCTGCACGTTGCTCGCTATATGGGTGGAGAAATCTTTCAAACCCATCTCCACGCTATTTCTCGGAAAATCGCTCTTGTCTCCCGGTTTTTCCCAGAAAGTGACCTTGGTCAGATCGGCAAAAACGGGTTTCACGATATCCTTTACACTTATTCCGAGAACCGTTCCCACGCTTGCTCCCCTCCCGGCATTCAGGATATGACGTCCCAACACGTAGTTAAACAATACATTCAGGTCAAACCTCTTCCAATTCAGCGAGGAGGTGATCCCACCGTGGGCGATGGGGAGCGGTGAGCCGACATACACCCTATCGTCGGCATACGGCAAGTCAGCCTCTATCTTACCGTTCCCGTCCGTATCCATAAAAACCCGGTTTCCCGGGCGATAGAATTGGGAGGTGGATACATTGAGAGGCGTGTACCTTCCGCTCTGGTAGGTGTAGGGAACCTCCTTCTGATCCGAGTAGTAACCGTTCGTCTGAAAAGCGTAAATCCCGTTCAGGGGTTTCCCGATAATATTCAAATTATTGTACCTATTCTCCGTCCAAAAGTCTCTCCCGTTCGTACTTTTTTCCAAGCGATTCCAGTTACGGGCGATATTAAAGGTCATGTTCCATTGCCATTTGCTCTTCCGGATAATATCCCATTTCACCTGTAATTCCACCCCTTCGTTCGAAATAGCATAAGCATTCTGCCATTGCAGGAGAAAGCCTGAATAGTCTCCCGGTAACCCGACCTTATACAACAACTTATCCGTGTAGCGGTAATAGTAATCGAAGGTAATGCCCAACCTGTAATTAAAGAAATCGAGGTCTATCCCCGCATCCCATTGCCGGGTCTCCTCCCAGGTCAGTTCCCGGTTGATCAACCCTTCCGCCAAATAGGGCTGAACCGTCGGCTTTCCTAAAAAAGGATCTCCCGGGAGCAATAAACCATACGCTATATAAGGCTGGTCGAATTGCCGGCCCGACTTCCCCAGGCTCACCCTGATCTTCCCGAAATCCAGCACGTTCCGGCTCCAATCCATAAACGGCTCTTCCGAAAAGGCATATCCCACGGCATAAGAGGGAAAAGTCCCCCATCGCACTTTTTCCCCGAACTTGGAAGAGGCATCCCGGCGTAAGGTAAAGGAAGCCAGATATTTTTGTTTAAAATTGTAATTGATTCGTCCGAAAAGGCCGACCATCGTACTTTTCTCCCGACTACTCATAAAATCCTTCAACGCTCGTTTATCCGGTACATCGAACACGTTTCCCCTCCACGACACGTAATGGATCAGATCGCTCGGGGCCCGCTTCCCCCACCCCTTGTTAAAATTCATCTCGTCCGCCTGCAAAGAGAGTCCGACCAATAGATCGATGGCATGATCCTCCCCGAAACGACGCTTGTACGTCAGCAGGTTTTCATTTAGCAACATCAGGTTGCGCCCGATCTGTCCCAACGAGAAAGATTCGTGATACTCGTCGAGTTCGGAAGGCGTAAAGAGGTTATGGTTTTGTTGCGAATAATCGAGGGAAAGCGACGCCCTCCATTGCAATCCCTTGATAAGCTCGTAACTCAGATCGAAGCTCGCCCGCAAGCGATAGGACTCGTTTTTCTCGATAATCGAGTTAAAGCGTTTTACCGTCTCCTCGAAAGCGGGATGCCCCGGGCCGGGATAGAGGGTCGGAAACTCCATCAGCTCATCGGGAATTTGTTCCAGTTCCATTCCCGAGAAGAAACCGCTGACGCTACTTAGACGGGAAGAACGTTTCCGGCCCGTGCGTGCTATATAAAAACGCAGGTTGGCCTCCATATTTTCAAAGGGTCGTATCGTAAAATTACTCAACAACTTGATCCGACTAAACCCGGTGTTACGCAACACGCCATCCTCGTTATAATAACCGAGTCCCACGTTGTAGCTGACCTGCCGGGTTCCCCCGTTCAGTTGCAGGTTGGCATCCGTCACCTTCGCCGCCCGAAAATAGTAATCGAACATATTGGTCGAGTTGTTGTAGAACTTGTTCAGACTATCCTGATAAGGAGCAACCGAGGTTCCTCCTCCCTTGTTCCAGAAATAATTGTAATGCAATCCCTTCCGGTAAGACTCCTCGTAGGACTCCACGTATCGATACGTATTGGTTTCCGGATCGTAGTAAGCCTGTTGTAAATTCCTCAACGCCTCCATCCGGTGGTGTCGTTCCTTGTTTCCCCCGGTCAGATCGGGCAAGGAAGGATTAAAGGCAAACGTACGGGATACATTGATATTCACCTTAGCCCGTTCGTTCAAGCGTCCTTTTTTCGTGGTGACCAGAATCACCCCGTTTGCCGCCCTCGACCCGTATATGGAAGCGGAAGCGGCATCTTTCAGCACCTGCACGCTCTCGATATCGTTCGGGTCGATCTCCGCCACGGTATTGGTTCCGGTAATGGGCGAAGTAAACGACAACATGGGAATCCCGTCGATCACCCAAAGCGGCTCCGACCCTCTCCGGGAGGCTTCGATCGAGAGACTGTTAAACCCTCGTATCGTCACCGATATACCGCCCCCACCGGGAGCCCCGGTAGCGTTGATCACGTTCATCCCGGGCACTCTCCCCTGTAAAAGATTGGCTAACGAAGGGGTAGGAATATCCTTTATCTCCTCGGCCCTTACGGTCGACATGGCCCCAATCACCTCCCTCCTGCTCTGCGTCCCGTAAGCAACAATCGTCACCTCGTCTAACGTTGAAACATCTTCTTTCATCTTCACGGACAAAAACTTATCGGCGTTAAAATCCATTTTTACCGTTTTAAATCCCACAAACGAGAAAATCAGCTTTCCCGTCTTTCGGGGTAGCAAAAAAGAAAAATGTCCCTTTTTATCGGTCGTACATCCCAAGAAAGTACTATCCAACCGGACGGTCACCCCCGGCAAAGGCTCATTCTTTTCATCCACGACCTTCCCTTTGATCGCGTAACTTTTTTGCCGGGTAGAATCTTGGGTATTCGCCTGCATCATCAGGGGAAATCCCACGAGCACCACCGTTTGCAACAAAATAATAATCACCCGAATCCTCCTGCCGGGCAATTTTCGCTTAAACACTTTTCGATCATAAGTTTTTTTCATAACTTTGATTGTTAGTTAATAATTATTGACTGATTCAGGAGGAAGTGTCCACGTTTGCAAGACAGAGAGACACTTCCTCCGTTTTTTATTTTATAAATACTTACAAAACAAGACTTATAGGTCTATAGATCGTCTACAAAATATCCTTTCATTTGTATTCAAATTAGATTATGATGATAACTGCTATTGATTTATATGTTATAGAAAAAGTAAAAGAAAAAAGAAAAGCTTGTAAATTAACACAAGAAGCTCTTTCTATAGCTCTTAATTATAGTGAAGGTTATATCAATAAATTTGAGACAGGTAAAAAGAAATATAATATTTTTCATCTTAATGAAATTGCAAAAGTTTTAAAATGTTCTCCAAAAGATTTCTTACCAGAAGAACCTATAAAACTATAGAAATAATAATTTCCATTTTACATTGTTTTCAAGGTAGCTTTAAATATAAAGCGCGGACCATCTACTATCACGTTCGAGGTATCGCTAATACCCAACAACAAATAGACAACAGTCCACGCTTATCTTGCATGAATCTAATGCCTAATCTTGCTGTTTTGATTTTTAGCGATTTTCGAACAAAGATTAGAACAAACTCACAATATCTTCAAAAAATGCGGACTTTTCCGCATTTTATTTTATACTTTCGCAAATATACAAATCAGTTTGTAAATTAGCAACTTTTTAATCCAAAATAATTTAATTTTGTATTATATCAATCTAAACGAAAAACTACATGATATTTCGATTATACCTATAAGATTCTAAATATACTTTTTACACAAGAATCCATTATGAAATCAAAAATTGAAATGTATGTAGCTCAAAATGTCCGAGAGCGACGGATGAAAAAAGATTGGAGTCAACAGTATATCGCTGACTGTCTTAATATATCACAATCTTTTATTAGTCAAATAGAATCTCCTATAAAAGACAAAGCCTATAATATTGATCATCTAAATGGACTTGCTAAAATATTTGAATGTTCTCCCCGGGACTTTTTACCAGAAAAGCCTTTATAAGCTGTCGTTTTTTTCATAGTCTTAGTTTATATATTTCCTAATATAACAATGGGATAATATCTTATTACATCTCAACATGATAAAAAACCAACACACACCTTTTACACTACACTTTTGCAAATATATAAACCATTTTTCAATAATCCAAATATTGATTAAAATAATCCATCTTAATTGTATCGAATTTCTAACATCAACAAAAACCTATTCAAAAAACAACAATAAAATAATTTCCAAAATAATAACTATATATTCTGGAACAGTATTTTTGTAACTCATTTAGAAAATTAATAAACTATATTTTATACGTTAATTCTAATCTTTTTGAATAAAATTTATATCTTAGTTTCAAATAACTTATTTTTAGAGATTAATAAAAAACTATTATGACCGAAAATGTAATTTCAATTGATGATGAAACATCTCGATTTTACAATTATTTAAGTTACAATGAACGAATAATGTTTTCTGCTCAATTTGGAGATGGAAAAACTTTTTTTCTAAATCATTTTTTTGATAACTATAAAGAAGAAATTTATTGTGTTAAGATATATCCCGTAAACTATCAAGTTGAAGATAATAAAGATATATTTGAATTAATAAAAAAAGATATTTTAATTCAATTATTTGCTAGTAATGAATTACAAGAAGAAGAAATCATAGATACCTCATTACATGCTCAATATTATTTATTCAATAAAGGAGAAGATATTATATTAGATCTTTTAAGTTGTATCCCATATACAAAAACCCCTGTAGAATTTGTACAAAAGTGTCTCAAGCATCTTTCAAAATATAGGCAAAATAAAAAAGAGAGCCAAAAAGGTATACAAGACTTATTAGAAGACTATTTTAAAGGTTTCTCTCAAAAACCAGGAAGTTGTGAATATGATACATTTTCAAGTATTATTACAAAGTGCGTAAATACTATTAAAAAGAAAGGTAAAAAAGTTGTTTGCCTGATTGAAGATTTAGATCGTATAGATCCCGCTCATATATTTCGGATATTAAATATACTAACAGCCCATATTGACAGAGTTAATGCTTTACCAAATGAAGGGGAATTTAACCAACAAAACAATAAGTTCAATTTTGATAATATTATACTTGCATGTCATTATGAAAATATAAAGTCTATCTTCGAACATTTCTATGGTAGCAAAACTCATTTTGATGGATATATTCGAAAATTTTTCTCTACTAATCCCTTCCACTATTCCTTAAATAATACTAAACATAAATATAAAATCACAACCCTATCTAAATTATTCAACTGTAATGGAAATGAATTACTTAATGTCAGTAGTATAATAAAAAAAATGAGAGATATTTCTATACGTGATTTTATATGTTACACATCTGAATTAGAAAAAGAAATAAAACCTGGTTTTATACCAGTCATTGATAAATATAAAATATCAACAATTAATACAGTAACCCTTTTACTTGTTTTTTTACGTAGATTAGAAATCCCCACACCTACTATTACAGATCTTAACAATTGGGGAAACAACAAAAAGGAAACTGCAAACTTGCTATTTAATATAGTGGGAGTATGTTGGTTCATTTATGCGCCAAATAAAATAGACAAATTAAATTTTCCAACTAAAAATTCTAAAAATTGGAATACGTCAATCGATATTCCTATTAATCCTAAAATTGATAAAAGAAGAAAAATAATAATCGCTATCCCATATGAGAATGTAAATTTAGATTATGATGTCGTTGTAGAAAGAACACGTGAAATATTTATTAAAATGTCAAAATATATATTATAATAAATATCCATTCATAGACAATAACATCTACTGATATTACAAAACTTATTACAACCAACTCATTGAGCCTTGCAAACCGTCTCTAAATATTCAAAAGATATTAAAAACAAATTGAAACACTTCCTTACAAAACATTATCTTTCAATAATTGCCTGTTTAATAAGGCTCATAACATACTCTAAATTCTTATCGTCCGATACTTTTAACTCGTAATCACCGTTGCCTAAGTGACCTAATTCGGAAATATCCCTTGTTATCTTTTTCGGATCATCAAGAGTTCCTTTCTTCACATTAATCGCTATCTTAAGACCTGCTTTCTGAATCTCAATATCACAGATGTTTCGTTTGTCTTTTTTAAAAGCGATATACCATTTCTGTGGCTTAACCTCAATATCATCGGTCAAGTTAATAATTGCCGATCTGTATTTTTCGTACAACGCAATAACCTCTTCCGATTTATTGGATAAAAGATTTTCTTCCGTGTATACCTTAATTTCATCGACGACACTTTTATACTCCTTATTCCTTTGCGTAATCGGTTTTAAAATACTCCGGGTTCATTCTGGAATTTTTCAAAATGATACCTCATTTCATTTGTATTATCATTAAAGTATACAAACACTAAGGTTTGAGTATATCAAATCAAGGTCTTTATATCTTATTTGCTCTAATGTCGTCATTGTTATTCTTTCTTTTTCGGTAATTTCTTCGTGCTCTTCTCCAACGCCTTTTCTTCTTTAGCCACACGGCGTTCTACCTTCTTTATATCTTCGGCTGGGGGCAGGTTTTCGGGCTGAATGCCTCGTTTACCTAGCATATCCCTTACGCTAAGGTTATTTTGAATGTGCTCACCTGTGATTGGAGCCTCACCCATCAAATCCTTTTGCTCTACGTTATAGTTGGTCATTTCTGTGGCAAGATTCTTTGCTACAATAGTCAGCGTTGGCAGGTGGTCGGCGAGTGCTCCGCTCTTTACTCCAAGTCGAAGTTTCATCTGTTCGGTAGTCTTTCCACCAAAGAGAGCTGCATCACCCTTCGAACGGATACGTCCAAAGCCTTTGTCGTCCACTCCACGTTCATAAATATTCTGACTGAGTTGTTTCTCGGATGCACGTAGTCTCTCCCTTGTCTCCAAGCGTGAAAGCAAGTTTAATCGTTCCTCTATTATCTCCGCACGACGTGTTTGTACTGCAAAGTAACCTTGAGCAAAAGCTATCTCCTCTTTCTTGGGGTCACCATTCTGAGCTATCAAATAGCAGGCATAGCGGGTGAGCATGAAATCTTGTACGGGACGTTGACCTCCTTTGCCTATCTCGATCATTTTCGTGACTTCACGAAAATGATCATCCACGCAGACTCCCTGTGTTGTACACGATTCAATAGCACGAATAATGGCTACCACAAAATTTTCCCAGCGAGCATACCCTAATAGGGCTTGCAACTCACGGGCATACCACACCTCTACCGATTCTCTATTATCATCAGTTATCTCCTTTGCAATGGAGTCAAAAGAGCTTTTATATTGACTAATACGTTGAATATCCATAGTCCCTAAATTTTAATCTTTGCCAAATTATTTTTAATCAGTGCATTAAACTCACGTCTGTCATATTACAAAGATATAAAAATTTACGCTATATTAACCCTCAAGGACGGTTCTCTATGCTCATTTCTAATTCCCAAGAACCGTCCTTGCAAAACATCACCGTTCAATAATTGCCTGTTTAATAAGGCTCATTACATACTCTAAATGCTTATTGTCCAATACTTTTAACTCGTAATCACCGTTGCCCAAGTGACCTAATCCGGAAATATCCCTTGTTATCTTTTTAGGATCATCAAGAGTTCCTTTCTTTACATTAATGGCTACCTTAAGACCTGCTTTCTGAATCTCAATATCACAGATGTTCCGTCTGTCTTTTTTAAAAGCAATGTACCATTTCTGAGGCTTAACCTCGATATCATCCGTCAAGTTAATAATTGCCGATCTGTATTTTTCGTATAACGCAATAACCTCTTCCGATTTATTGGATAAAAGATTTTCTTCCGTGTATACCTTAATTTCGTCGACGACACTTTTATACTCCTTATTCCTTTGCGTAATCGGTTTTATACTCTCCGCAGCTTTGCTCTTTTTAATGGGAGTAATCAATAGATGATCCCCGTATCGTTTGACATCGTACAACTCGATAGCTATATCTTTAAAATTAGTCGCCTCGATCTGATTATCTGTAAAATCGGAAGATACAAACACAACCCGGCTTTGCGACCAATCAACATCATTACGCGATAATGTTTTATTTGGATTCTGCTCATTGAATTCCAATATAAAATCCGCTTTATTCTGAAGCATTAAACTTAGATACGTAAAACCTTGATCTACCACGCTACTATTTCGATCCCTCTTGTACTCGATAATCACAAAAGCCTTTGATTCCTGATCAAACGCAAGCGTATCGACCCGTTTGTTCTTAATCACGAACTCGGATTTTACTAACATCAGCCCCATAATCTGAGGTAAATTAGCTTCAAATATATTCTGTAACTCTCGTTCTTTCTTAAACGGAGTCTCTTTCAAAGGCTCAAGATTTTTTGATATTTTGTAAAGTGATGGTTGCACTATTAATTCTTCTTTAGATCACATTCTAACCCTGAACAAGAATTTGTGTCACTTGCATTTTTTTGAGTTTTTACAAAGATATAAAAGAAGATATTATAAAAAAAGCTCCATAATGTCAAATTTCAAATTAATTATTCCAAGTATCGTCTCCGATTATTTAATTCATTTTTCCATACACTCCACCATATTTTCCATAATTCAATTAATAGGGCTTGTCTTGAAACCGGAGGGAGCAGTAGCACCCATTTCAATTCGAAATCATTAGACAGTTCTCTTTTTTAAAAATTTGCGTAACATCGAAATACGTTTGAAGATATGGCCAATAGATAGTACACTCGTTACAATCCCTATTTTATAATGCCATAATCCTATATTGGAGTTCGCCCCGTCCATACAGAGCAAAACGATACCCGTGACCGTAACAAATACAAACAGCACGGATAAACATAACGTACCCCTGCTTTTCTTTCCTACTCCTTTATTCACAATTCCCTTGTACCAATTCCAGTGTGTTGTTATATGGCATATTCCAAAAATAAAAAACAAAAGACTCATCACTACATGAAAAACGGCCCAATTATGCCATATTTCATGGTTGTTTCCATGACCGGCAACGTGCAGTTCTATTCCGGTATACAAGGAAAAGATAAACGAGGGAATTAATAACCAGTCTATTAAAAAAATATTCTTTATCATGTTTCTGTTTTTATGTAGACGGGGCCAAGTTCGCCATTTTATCAGAAACGAGACGATAACAATTGTAAAGAAATGGCATTAACGCCTATTCCTAATTCGGGACAAGGACACGGGGGTAATTCCAAGATAAGATGCTATATAATGCTGCGGAATTCGCTGTATGATGTGGGGACATTCTTTCAATAATTCCTTATATCGTTGTGCCGGAGTGCTCTTTATTCGAGAAAGGAATAATCGTTGATAAACATGAAAACGATCTATGAGTTTCTCTTCATACACTTTTCTTAACAAGGGAATCTGCTCGACAAGAGTGTAAAAATGCTCCTTTTTTACAGAGAAGACCTCGGATGGCTCTATACTTTCCAATGAAAAAAGACTCGGTTGACTTTTGTACAGGCTATCAAACGAAGCCACAAAGTCGCCCTCAAAAAAAAATTGAAAGGTAACATCTTTCTCCTCGTTGCAGAAAAAAAGGCGCAAGCAGCCTTTTCTAATCAAATACAACGTGTCGGCTATCTTACCTTCATTTAGCAATATTGTTTTTGAAGGAAGAGATAACCCATTGACATTCTTACAAAAATGCTCTAAAATACAACATTCTTTCGAAGACAATTTTTCTACCAAAGAGCCAAATAAGTTGCTTGAACAGTCGTTTATCATATTTGCAAATATAAAAAAAGTATGTATGGTATACCTCTATGAATGGGCTCTTTTTTATATCTCTCGGGAACGGTTTCCGGAAATTAAAACAAACCTCGAGAATCTTCCTAAAGATCAAATAAATTATTCAAAACCATACTATCCCGTTTTCATTACCACGATATTGCAAGATCAATATTAAAAACAGAAAAAAACTATATCATTCCTTTCAGATTAA
Source organism: Sanguibacteroides justesenii (assembly GCF_003204205.1). Taxonomy (NCBI): domain Bacteria; kingdom Pseudomonadati; phylum Bacteroidota; class Bacteroidia; order Bacteroidales; family Porphyromonadaceae; genus Sanguibacteroides; species Sanguibacteroides justesenii. The sequence continues at coordinate 433,037 of NZ_QJPL01000001.1, read as the reverse complement.
AATGTAAAAAATATCTTCTTTATTTGGTGTTGTTAAATCTGTATTCAAACGAAAGTGAAAAATAAGAGGAGGATAACTGTCGCCACGTATTATTAACATACTGGTCATTTACAGAAGTCACAAAATTAGTTGTGCGATCAAGAATATTATAAGCATTAAAACTTACCAGACCTTTACGATTTTTGAATACCCGACAGCCCATAGAAGCATTTAGAATATGGTTTTCCACGGTTTTCGAATAAGTTCCTTTGAGGTATTCAAACGTGTAAGAGCTTGTCAAATAAACTCTTTTAAGAAAATCCCAACGGAATTTTGCTTTCAATACCTCATTTACCCCTTCATCTATTTGCGCGTTACCGTTTTCAAACCATCGGTATCGAGTGTCATTGCTAATTTCACCCCTGAATTTAGATGATAAATTCATAACCAAATTTGCCGAAAAATTACTAATTTGTTCATGGGTACGGACCAATCTATCTTCAATGCCGACTTGTGGATTCTGATAATGATACTCCAATTTAAAATCAACGATAGATTTGATTTTATCCCAACGAACTTTATAGGACAAATTGGCTCCGGTTCGCAAAAAATCATCGGCATTCACCGGAATTGTCAAAGTAGCTCCTGCCGGTGCTTCATAATTATCGTATTGAGGAAGAACTGTCGAATTTTTGAAATACATACGACTGTAAACTATGCTGTTATGATTTATCGAAAAGTCTACACCGAAACTAATCGCACGAGGGATATTTTGTTTACGATTATATGAAGTAAAAGACACGATGTACGTTTTAGAGTCTTTAAGATCAGGATTACCCGCAAAAAGGAACATGGGATTATTATCATTTATGACTGTTATCATATGACTGTTAGAAGGTACCGATTGCGAGGTTGACAAAGATATATCATAAGTACGCCTCGTGAAAGAATAGCCGTAAGTGATGGCCGGGAGAAAAGCGTGAAATGAGCGATACACTTTATCATAAACAGGTAACTTATCTCTCCGGTTCATAAAAGTGCCGGTATATGCAAGATTTACATTTAATGAATGTTTTCCATTACCAAAATAATACACAACATCCTCATTAACAATTGTTTGACTTGAGGTATAATCAACTGAAAGAGAACGATCCATATCTCCGGTAATCCTATTCAACGCCACATTATAAAAGGACAAGTTTTCATATTTAACTTTAGAAATAAAAGAGAACGATCCCGCTTTTTTAAAATTTACATTATATTCAACACTCGGTACTATATTCCAATCAGGTCTTTTGGTAGTTATATTTAATACGGTTCTCTCTTTAAATCCAACGGTAAAAGTGGTATCGTTTCGAATTTCATTACCATTTGACTTATTAATATTCGAATAAACGGATACTTTCAACCCTCCGATCCCTATATTTTTAGTAAAACTTACTGCCGGACTTATGTTTACGCTATTATTATCAGAATGACCGACTCTTTCTGTTTTTGTTAGCAAAACATCATCTCTGTAAGTATCTGAATAATAATCCGAAAGATCTGCACTTTTATAAATTCCGATGTCACAAGAGGCATCTATATTAACTTTTCGTTGCTTCAGGTAATTGTATTCCAATTTAATCCTGTGATTTTTCTCATCGTTTTCATTATAATTAAAATTTTCAGAGAATTGCGATTGGAATTGATCGGTTGGAAAATAGTTTATGTTCGATAAACTCTCTTCCGTCGAGTATTCATTACCATAATCATAGGATACAGCATAACGGTTCGATTCATTTATGGTACTATTAACTTCTGCCCCGGCATTCCATTTTCGCGTATACCCGGAAGGGGGAGACCAAATAATCAAATTACGATTGTCAATTCCTCCTTTCAACCTTATTTGTTGTTGCTCCCGGTAGAAACCGATATCTCCATTCGCGCAGTAGCGCTCCTGTCTGCCACCGTCTATATCTTTGTTTTTATCCAAACCACCCTCAAGCATCATATTTCCCGCCAAGTAAGATGTGAATTGTTGGAAAGTCATAACATTAACAACCTTCCTTTTCCGGGCGTTATCTCCACGTAAAATTTCATCTTTTTCATCAACTTCGTCATAAATCGCCATTACTGAAGCGTCTTTCGCATCAAGAGATTTCATCAGGGTCCTAACATCGTCCCCAAAAAGCATCCGCCCGTTCACCAACCCCTTCTCGATTTTCATTTTACCTATATATACATCGCCTTCCTCCGTAACCTTGGCTCCCGGAATTTGCCGAAAAATCTCCAACAGATTATCTCCCTCCATGTACCTGAAAGCCTGTGGATATACCATTAACGTGTCTCCTTTCTGTTTATACATTTCCCTGCGCACCTGAACGACAACTTCATCAATTTTTAACGTGTCCGGAATTAACTTGATTTTACCGAAATTCACCAACGGTTGATCCTGAGAAAGAATCTTTTTAAATATTTTATATCCCAAATGAGTAATTTCTAACACCCAACGTTTATCCTTATCGCAATAAACACAAAAATAGCCGTTTTTATCCACCGCAAAAGTTCTTACCGAAACGTTCGCTTTATTCGGGTTTACAAAATGAATCAACGCTCCGGGCAAGGGCTCATTAGTCACGGAATCCACTACAATAGCTTCATAAAAAATCATATTATATCCTATTAAAGTTGAAGAATTAAGCCTTACCCTATCCTCTGTAGTCAATTTCCCTTGCCATTGGGCCTTAACCATAGTGACTGGAAACGAAAAAATAAACAATTGCAGGCAAACAAATTTAAAAGCTTTCATAAACGTCTCACCATTTTATAGTTTGGAATACCAACAAAAACATATCGTAATCCGGGCCGAATACATCGGCCCGAATACTTTTAGTTTGCTGAAGATGCTGTCACAGTTATCGGTATAGTTTTAGATTCTTCAATTGCATCTGACCAACGACCATTTTCTTTAACCTTTACATTAACAGGAACATTCACATTATAAGTTCCAGATGTAGGAATAGTAATTCTAAAATTTATCTCAACCTTTGTCTCCGTTTTCGATTTCTCTATTTTCTGCACCATTGTCCCATCAGGAAAGCCGGTCGGAATTTGACATTTTACATCTATCGGATTATCACATTCGACAACAATAACAATCACGCATGTAGTACCCTGTTCAACTGATATACTATTAGGAGAAATAGTTATAACTGGCCGAGTTACAGGAGCTGCCGCCGATACAGGCAACATAATGAATATTAGGGTGATAGCGAAAAGTAATTTCTTCATAAGAACGTATTTTAAATCATTAACAACCATATAAATCCTTATAATACTTCAACTTCTTTTTTTATTACTTTAACAACAACTGTTTCGGTCACAGTTTTAGTAACTGTAGTTTTACCATCTTTGTAAGTCACATCTATTTTAAAAGTTAAAGTATATGTACCTGGTTGATCTATTTTCATATCAACTTGTGCTTCATACTTTCTATCACGTTGGTTTATAATCGAAGCTTCAAGTACACTCCCTGATGGAAAACCCGTGACATCAATAACGACCTCTTGTATAGTACCTGATGATAGTTCGACTAATACGTTAAAAACACATGTCTCTCCTACATTTACTTCTATAGATTTAGGAGAAACTTTAACCGTTGGAGCCGCAGTTACCCGAGAAGGCAAATAAGTCAATGCGAAAACGAGCGTCGCTAAAATCAATAATAATTTTTTCATAATTAAATAAGGTTTAGTTAATAAATCACAAGATGAATAAAATCACATTGCTATTTTGCAAATTAAACGAAATAATAAGTTATTCGAAATATATTAAATCACACAAATCATACAATTTAAGTTAAATACATGAAAATAAATTAAACAATTTAGTTTAACAAACTTTCAGATGATTCGGCATGTATCAAAACAATCTGCCCTATCCTTTTCATCGACACGACAGTCTGTTTCGTACTGACCGATGAAATTGGTTATTCAATCCGTAAAATTGATATCAACGGAATGAGAACTCTTCTGTAATTTTGTAATAGATAAACTGGTAAATCGACAGATAAGCAAAGTGAGTTATTGAACGGAAGGGGGAGAAATAACCCTAACGCATTCATTATAAAAGAATAGAATCAATAAATAACGACAATAAGACATGGAAACAGTAAAATTACACAATGGCGTTGAAATGCCGATACTTGGTTACGGTGTTTACCAGGTAACACCCGAAGAGTGCGAACGTTGCGTAACCGATGCCTTGCGTGTCGGTTATCGCTTGATCGACACGGCACAAGCCTATTTCAACGAACAGCAGGTAGGCGATGCCATCCGGAAGAGCGGAATCGCCCGTGGAGAAATCTTTCTTACCACCAAGATATGGATTACCAATGGCGGCGAAAAAAAAGCGATGAAATCCATTAACGAATCCCTGCTTAAATTACAGACCGATTACGTGGATCTTTTACTCATCCACCAACCGTTCGGCGATTATTACGGAACCTATCGCGCGATGGAGGCTGCTTATAACGACGGAAAAACACGTGCCATCGGCGTGAGTAATTTCTATCCCGATCGCTTTATCGACCTCGCGGAACACGTGAAAATCAAACCGATGGTCAATCAGGTGGAAACTCATGTGTTCAACCAGCAGTTCAAGGCTCAGGAAATCATGGAGAAATACGGAACTCGAATCATGTCGTGGGGACCTTTTGCCGAGGGCCGAAACAATATGTTCCACGACCCTACGCTGATGAAAATCGGTAACGAATACGGTAAAACCGCCGCACAGGTTGCTCTGCGTTATCTGATTCAACGGGGCGTAATCGTGATTCCCAAATCCACCCGTATGGAGCGGATGCGTCAGAATATGGAAGTGTTCGATTTCACGCTCGCCGATGACGACATGTCGGCAATCGCCGCTTTGGACGAAGGCAAAACCCTCTTCTTCTCGCATTACGATCCGGAGTTCGTCAATTTTTTACTGACTTTAAAAGCAGATTGATTTTATGAAAAAGATAATTTTTATATTCATTGCGATGCTTACGACATTTACCAACATTACACTTATGGCTCAGAATAAAATAACCCAAACTGCCGGACGCACCGTTCTCGGTGAGTTCGCCCCAAAATTTGCGGCACTCAATGACGATGTTCTTTTCGGCGAAGCCGTCTGGAACGATTCCACGCTCAGTCTTCACGACCACAGCATGATTACCATCTCTATCCTCCTCGGCAAAGGAGTGATCGATTCCTCTTTCCGTTCGCATCTGGAGATGGGCAAAAAACATGGCATCACCCGCCGTGAGATTGCCGCGTTGTTGACACAAGCAGCCTTTTATGCCGGCTGGCCCAACGCATGGGCAGGGTTCTGCATGGCTAAGGAGGTTTGGGCGGACGAGGATGCGGTAACGGAGAAAGAACGTTTCCAGCAGGAGATGATTTTCCCTATCGGCGAACCGAACACGGCATATGCCGAATATTTCGTTGGCAACAGTTACCTCGCCCGTGTATCGAATTCGCAGATTCCGTTCGCTAACGTGACATTCGAACCGCGTTGCCGTAACAACTGGCACATCCACCGGGCAACGAAAGGCGGCGGTCAGATGCTCGTCGGCATGGCCGGATGCGGCTGGTATCAGGAAGAGGGTAATCCCGCACAAAAGATCCTGCCCGGCACGGTCATTCATATTCCCGCCGGCGTAAAGCATTGGCACGGTGCGGCAGCCGACAGTTGGTTCGCACACCTCGCCTTCGAGATACCCGGAGAAAATACCTCCAACGAGTGGCTCGAACCGGTGACGGACGAAGAATATGACAAATTAAAGTAAGGACATATAAGAGATTATGATTTCGGTGGTCTCGGAATGCAAGAGGTACTTGTTATCGCTTCGGTCGTACTGCTGTTTTTCGTCGGTAAAAAGATTCCCGAACTCATGAAAGGTATCGGGAAAGGTGTACGCTCTTTCAAGGAGGGAGAGAATGAATAGTATCGAGAACAAAATCGAATAACCGGAAATCGTATCGGAACGAGTTGAGATGCCGGAACAGTTAACCAGGGATGATTCTCGGGGTTTAAAATAATCTTTGAGAACCGTCCCCTTTGTTTCCTATATTACGTTTTACAACCCGATTCAACACGCGTGTTTCCACTCCGTACAGTTTTAGCAATCAACTATTTTCAGAATATCAACACCTCCGGGGCCAGCCTGAGGGACAAAATCAAGTACCCATTTAATATTGGAATTTTATTTATCAATTAATCTCGTTTCTCAATCGATACTCGTTTATAGTTTTACGATAATAGGCTAATCCGATTATATCAGCCAAGAACCAGCCGATAGGAATAGCCCACCAGATTCCCACGACACCGATAGACGGAATATTTGCCAACACGTAAGCCAAAATAACACGAGTTCCCAGAGAAATGACCGTCAATACCACGGACATCGCCGGTTTTCGGACTGCACGGTAAAAACCGTACAACAGGAAAAGACAACCTATCCCGCAATAAAATACCCCCTCTACACGAAGATACTGCACTCCGATAGAGATGATTTCCGTTTCATCTGGTCGTACAAAAATCAGCATCAACGGACGGGCAAACAAAAACACGAGAACGGAAATAATAACACAAAAAACGGTAGTAGTCATAATAGCACTACGAATCCCACGGCGAATACGGTCTGTCTGTTTAGCTCCGAAATTTTGAGCAATAAAAGTTGAGAAAGCGTTACCAAAATCCTGTACTGGCATGTAAGCAAACGAATCGATCTTAACCGCAGCAGCAAAAGCTGCCATTACAGCAGTACCAAAGCTGTTTATTAATCCCTGTATCATCAATATACCAAAATTCATAACGGATTGTTGAGCACATGTCAGCATAGAATAAGAAGTAATCTCTCTTATAGTAGGCCAATCTAAATGCATATCCGTACGTCGTATTCTAAGTTCCGGAAATCGTTGAACAGCATAAATACACAATCCGATAGCCGATACAGCCTGAGAAATAACCGTGGCAACACCGGCTCCCATAACTCCCCAGTCAAAAACGAGGATAAACAGGAGATCGAAGACAATATTTAATACTACCGCTATGGCTAAGAACCATAAAGGAACGATGGAATTCCCGATCGCACGTAATAGCGATGCATAGAAATTATAAACAAAAGTGAAACCTATTCCCCAAAAGATAACCCATAAATAATCATACATCAGGTCATACAACTCTTCGGGCACTTGCAGTACACCGATAATCTGATCAATCCATGTAAAAACAGCTATATTAAGCACAACCGTTACCAAACTGATCAATACTAATGAAACATAAATACTCCGTCTTAAGGCTACACCGTCTTTTGCTCCATACCGGAGAGAGAATATAGCCCCACTCCCCATGCATAAACCGAGAAGCACAGAAGTAAGAAAAATCATCAGCGTATAAGCCGAACCGACTGCAGCTAACGCATCCGCACCCAAGTATCGTCCAACAATCAACGTGTCAGCCACATTATAAAACTGCTGTAACAGATTTCCTACTATCATGGGAACCGCAAACAAAAGCATCGTCCGGCTGATAGGTCCTACCGTCAAATCAATGGATTTCGTCATTAAAATCAGGTCTTGTTTTTACCGGCGCAAAGGTACATAAATAAACGATAAAGCATCTCCTCCCCTTACGCTCTCCCCTTCCTCGACGAATCAGTCTTATTTTTCTATCACCAATTGCCTAATCATCGAATTCACCAATCCCTTGTTCAATCAATAGTAAAACACACCTTATTAATTATAACAACCCCTCAATGATTTCAATTCTACTTTAGTTCAATTAATAGATATCGAACTACATTAAAGAAAAATGTATAACTATAATTTCAATTCTACTTTAGTTCAATTAATAGTAAAGATAAAGTACTTATAACAAATTCAGACCTGGAAATTTCAATTCTACTTTAGTTCAATTAATAGCAGGTCTCTCCCCCGCTCTTGCCTATTCGAGTTTAAAATTTCAATTCTACTTTAGTTCAATTAATAGCTCGTTACCTTCAGGCTCCTTCTGAGGTTAAAGCTATTTCAATTCTACTTTAGTTCAATTAATAGCCGTTATAAAATTAATTAAAACAGACAAAGAATCAAATAGTTATACTTTGTCAGTATCTTATTTTCTGAGGTATTTTTCAGTCGACCTCCAATTCGTTGATTTTACCGGGAGGTCGACGACTTCACCTAATCTACTTATTATCAATATGTCAAAGAACTTTAGGCTTCGTTCTTTATTCTCGAGTGTATCTTTTTCACCATTATATCAAAAGGTCGACTTCATAAAAAATTAGAAATGCTGGCTCTTTCATCCCCGATGATCTCTTTCTGTAGCCATTTTTCATCCCGGCTTTTAAAGACGATTAAACTATCTTTATCATCCATAAGATTTTTAGCCTCTATATTTAATTGTTCAAACCTCTATCCAATTATCTATATATTTATTCCTTCATTAACTCAAAATTATTTTTAATGAGCTCTTTAAATTCTTCTTTCGTTTTTTCCTCTAAAAAAGAAATATCAATAAATTCGAGCCATTTGGATAGAACCTTTTCAAACTTCTTAAAAATATTCCCAATGATTTTATTTTCCAATCCTGTTAATTTCATAGCCATTACAAAATCAGATTTACCTATTTTTCTCTTTTTTCCATTGAGAGTTAACGCTAATTCTTCGGAATCCAAAGGAAGCACCAACTTAGTAGGCAATAGATCATAAGCTGGTGTCAGCACGTAATTATAAGGCTTTATGCTATATAAAGAAAAGTTTTTCAAATGCATATCCGAATTTCCCGTTATCCACGCAAAAAGCACTTCCTCCCAAAAGTTAATCACATCTAATTTAGGCGTAGCGGAATACTTGAGAATACATTTAGCTATCTGCTCATACGAACCCTTATATTTATATTCAGTAAGCTTTTCCGTTAGCTGACACATATCTTCCATCGCATACTTCTGCCCTCTTGCATTCCGGTCAATACGTTTTGTAATATAACATAATTCCCCATCTTCAAAACGGATCAAAGAATGAGGAACGACTCTAATTTTAGCAATTTCTGCTAAATGCATTGTTAAATCCTCTAACTCTGGCAATTGTTTATAATATCGACTCTGTGGCTTCAAGATATAGCATCCCCATAAGCCGACGATAGTAAACCTTTTAGAAACTCCTTCTGCTTTTTCAATATTTAAAGAGAGTTTAGGCTGTACTCCCGTAAGTGTAGTTTGACTCCTCACGACCTTTTTAGCAAGTTTCACTAAATCTTTCTTGTTATAAGGAAGAATAGGAGGTTCTTTGGAACCATATATTTTTTTAGAACATTGAGAATGATAATCCATCATTTGGTTATCCAACTCCCGATAACAGTATAAACATCTCTTCATTAATTACCCTCCTCTCTTTTAGCGACAACACTCACATTTCCGATACAATCCTTACAGCAAGCCAAAAGAAGTGCCATGCGGTCACGGCTATTAATTTTCCAACTCTCTTCTGCGATAGCTAATAACCAACCTTCAGGAATTAATCCGTCAAAAAATGGAAATAGTACAGAACTCCTATAAGGTGTCGAGACAATAGGAAGAGTTAAACTAACAGGTTGTGAATCATGTTCCGAGACATATTCATCCATATAAGTGAATGTGAACCCATTCTCATCTTCAATCAAAATCCCGGCTAATTGATTGCCAACATAGATCTCAGCTTTTTTCATAACTTATCTCTTTTGGCCGGTACAACACCTACTTCACTTCCGAACAAAATAAGAACCTGATTTACTTTATCTAATCGAAGTGTTTCTTTTCCTTGTTCCAACTCACGAACAAAGCGCAGACCGACACCTGCTTTCTCAGATAAATCCACTTGCGTAAGCCCTGTCTCTTTACGCATTTGCTTTACATATCCCGCTATAGTTTGGTTTTTCATATTATACCCGTTTAGGTACAAATATAGCAATTATATTCATATTATACCTCATGGGGTATAAAATTATTAATCTAAAACTTCTTTACACCCCAAAGGGTATAAAATAAAAAATCTCAATTCTACTTTAGTTCAATTAATAGCTCGCCGAGAATCTTGGATGCTATATATCTTCGCTTATTTAAATTCTACTTTAGTTCAATTAATAGTGTTTCGATTAAGAAGTTTGCCTCTTGAATATCGTGATTTAAATTCTACTTTAGTTCAATTAATAGACTCCTGCCTTTACTCGTATTAGAGAGTATTTTGATATTTAAATTCTACTTTAGTTCAATTAATAGAAAAGGGGGGATAAAATGCCGCAATTATCTGACCTCATTTAAATTCTACTTTAGTTCAATTAATAGTGGGCCGCTATTCAACGATTATTCTCTGACAAAGTCATTTAAATTCTACTTTAGTTCAATTAATAGGTACTGGTGATCTTTTTGCCGAATTTTCCTCTGATATTTAAATTCTACTTTAGTTCAATTAATAGTCAAAAGATTTATCAGGATCATTTTCGTTTTGAACAAATTTAAATTCTACTTTAGTTCAATTAATAGACGCTTGGTATGATTTCTCATCTTTGTGCTATTGCTATTTAAATTCTACTTTAGTTCAATTAATAGTCGTTATAAATTTAAACAAAATCGACAAAGAATCAAATAGTTATACTTTGTCGATAGACCGTTCTTTGAGATATTTTTCAGTCGACCTCTAATTCGTAGATTTTACCGGGAGGTCGACGACTTTATCTAATTCGTTTATTATCAATATTTCAAAGAGCGTTTTATGTTAATATGCATTTACGGAACCCTCTTTTTAATCGTTAAAACAAGAGGTCGACTTCATAAAAAATTAGAAATGCTGGCTTTTTCATCCCCGATGATCTCCTTTTGTAGCCATTTTTCATCCCGACTTTTGAAGATAATCAAACTATCTTTATCCTCCATAAGATTTTTAGCTTCTGCATTTAATTGTTTCAACTGCACTTCGGATATTTCTCCTTCAAAGACACTATTCTGAATCCAAGAAAGATAGCGACGACATAATTTCAACATCTTAGAGGTTCGCTTTTGATCCACGTCGTAAACCAATATCACATACATTTACCACCACATTTTTAAAGGTTTATACTCTTCTATATTCAATAAATGCTTTGTCAATTTATAACACTCTAACTTGATCAGGTGTTTATAGCTTACATGTCGACCCAACATTTTATGTTTAATCGTCTCTTTTACTTTGTTTTCCCATTCTTGAGAAACTTTTTTCATAGAGGAAGGCTTTAAAAGACAACCATTTAATTTCTGATCAAAATCAGATTTCTGAATTTGTTTACGATTAAACATCGAAAAAATCAACCGATCGGCCAATATAGGTTTAAAAATCTCTGCCAAATCCAATGCTAACGAATAACGCCTTTCTCCCGGCTCATGCAAAAAACTAATTGTTGGATTCAACTGCGTATGATAAATAGCATCCAGGCAAACAGAATAACACATACTATTAGCAAAAGAAATCATAGCGTTCACTTCATTCGAAGGAGGCATCTTACTCCTGTTACCCATAACGAAGCCATCGATAATAATATCGAAAGCCTCATAATAAGTTTGTCGGATATTACCTTCGATTCCCATTAATTCAGGTATTTCTATTGCAGTTTCAATTAAAGGAATATAATTTTCGATCCTGTTTATTTGTGACAAAGTATCTTTGGCTCGATTGTTATAATATTTCAGATTTTTCAACATATTAAAAGCCGCTCCCTGAATAAATCGCCGGGCAATGGCCATTCGTTTATCTTTACGAATATAATGTTTCATCTGTGCAATTTGCATCCTACCGGATAACAAATAATCTTTAGGCATAAAAGAACCGGTATAGTGTTCATAATAATCAAAAAAATGAACAGCTATTTGATTCTTACCCAAAAAATTATACATGGCACTATTGGCATCCAAACTACCGAATACAAATAAATTATCGACTGTTTCGACAGGGATATAACGAGATTGCCCTTCTCTCCCCTCCTCATCTACAGGCGTAAATTTTAACGTATTGTCCTTTCGAATCAAGCGTCCCGGATTAAACAAATAATATGTTCTTTTCATGTATCTTCTTTTTCCATTATAATCTAACAGCTTATCTTATATTTCTTCTTCTCCGGCATAACAAAACTCATAATATGAACATGAGCCACATTTACGTTTAGGTATTCTTTCCGGACAATTTTCCGATTCTATTATTTTAAGAATCTCCACTTCTATTTCCCGCAATCTTTCCCGGTCGCCCTCTTCCAATTCAACCCTCAACGTTTCCCGCAGCAATGGATATTCCAACAGGCCAATAACCCCTTCGATCCCTTCTTTCTCAAAAAGATTGATGTAATACTTTACCTGCCAGATATGGGCTTCTTCTTTTGCCGAAGATTTTTTTATTTCATGAATAACTCTATCACGAGGATCATAAAAATCAATAACCGAACCTCCAATGCGAACCTCATCGTAACGAGCAGCTCTATTTGAATAGGAGGTTTCATGTACTAATTTACCTTCAGTAACGATATCCGAAGTATGTTCCATATTTATCCCATTTGCAAAAAGCCAAAGTTTTCTCAAGCAAATATAATAATAGTTGACGTGAGTAGCTGTTATATACATAAATATTCGTTTTAACACTAATTGATCGTTTTTCTCTTACAAAAAACAGTCTATTTCGTCTTGCTCTATCTCATTTTTCAACAATCCTAATTCTTTAGAATATTTCCTATTTATCAAATAGGTATATTTATCATACATTTTTCCCGTTAGACCAGATGTAAACACAAATCTTTCACCGTATGCTTGTTGCTTTTTTAATAAACCGACAAAACTTCTCTCGTTTAGATTCACTAATAATCCCTCGGCTTTCACGAATTGATTCGCCTCCAAATACTCCTGATACGCTCTTCTTAAAGCAACTGGTAATACTTGTACTCCAGTAAATTGTTCATGAAATTGCTCCTCTCGTTCAGAAGAATATTTTAAAGGAGACAGTTCATGAAACACCGCATATTCTAATAAATTCACAGTCTGTTCGTATTCTTCTTTGGCTTCTTTATTCCAATCAGGATAAACAAAATTAATAGCATCCTGTAAATAAGTCTCTTTGATTACTCCCCCTTTTCGCTCTATTCTCATCAAAACTTCCAACGTTTTAAAAATTACGATTTCATCCCGATAAATATATTTATCAGTCTCATTTCTCTCTTCAAAAACACAGCAATCACATAAATCTTTTTCCCGTTTCCGGTTAACCCGTCCAAATCTCTGAATCAAGGCATCTAAAGGAGCTGGTTCTGTATAAATACAATCATAATCGATATCTAAACTTACTTCTATAGCCTGCGTCCCGACTAAAAGCTTTACATCACGATCTTTTAAAATTTTCTCTTTTGCAAAACGATCTTCTGCATTAAACGATCCATGTAATAATACTTTCTTTTGGGCATCCAAAGCATGATATATTTTTTGAGATTCAGCTATAGTATTACAAACAACTAATACCTTCCTGTCTTTATCCAATCTTCCCTGTATTTCATCCAACGCATCTTCCAATTTTCCTTTTCGTACGTGAATTCGATGCCGTGTAAATTTCTCATACAAATCTGTCGAAGCTTGTATATGGGTATAATCTCCCAGTACCTGCTCCAACTCCTTACACATGAATTGAGGCAATGTAGCCGTCATGATAAGTACCCTTGCGTTCATATAACGAAGCATAAATTTCAATAATACGATAATTTGAGCAAAGATACGTGGATCATAAGCATGGATTTCATCAAAAATCAAATAACAGCCACTCCATTCAAACATCCCTTTTTCAAAGCTTTTTAATCCAAATAGATGCTTTAATAATTGAAACGGAGTCACAATTTTTAAAGGCATTTGTAAAGACTTGAAATCCTCCAATAACTGTTTCCTTTCTTCCCCAGATAATACATCATCTTCCTCTGACATCCGATACTCCAAGTACTGAGCTAATTTACCATGCAACATCCCAACCTTTTTTTCATCCTTACTCAGCTCTTTATCTAACCGCTCGTACATGGCATTAATCGAAGCCGTAAATGGCAAAATATAAAATACCCGTCCTTGTCCTCTTTCTTCCATTTGTTTTCGTAACCACAACAAAGCTGTTTCCGTTTTTCCGGATCCGGTCGGGGCATTCGTGATCACGTTACCAATAGTTTGGAAGGCCATCTGTTGGTGGAAATATAAAGGATAACGAAATAAAAAATCAAAATCTTCTGTTTTTAATTGTGCTAAAGTTTGCATTCCTGCAGAAGCCATATGATCACATTGCTTCATTCCCCCGACCAATAATAACCTGTCCATAAATGCCGAATCTATGATATTGGGGCTCTCTCGCATTAAACGACGAATACAGTTACTGATATCAAAATTTTCTACTTCATCGTTCCATGTCCCTATATAGGTAACTACAAGTTCTTTGACGATAGCATAATCGATTTTAGCACACTCCTGCATGAACTCGACTAATCCGTCTACGTACTCTTCCAACAGTTCATTCTCGTTTTCCGTCTTATAATTCTTACTGATAAAATCGAATAACTCGTTCAATTGTTTATGATGTCCCGCAACAGCGTAGGACAATGCTTTTCTCTCCTCTTCTGTTATTTTAAGAGCATACAAAAAATACAGAGAAAACAACTCGTGTCTTTGTTGATGCCATTCGTGTTTCTTTATTTTTCGCAACAAACGCTGAAACTCAGGGTGAGCTTTGCCAAGATCGTGCATAACGACAGCTCTATACAGTTGTTTCCAAAAATGATCTCTGTCCGATACGGGCAAATTAGGAAAACAAAACCGCAATTGCCGATAAATATTCAAACAATCTTCAATATGTTGCTTTAAAGTAATTTCAGGTTCTGATTTTGCCAGAACCTGAAAATTAGTATCTATATTCATTTTTCAAAAATAAGCTGATGAAGATAGATATCTACCGGAGAATTATCTATGACATCCCTATATGCTTTTATGTTTGTTTTTCCGGTTTTTCCGAAACATGAAATGACAGAATAGGGCTCCGGACCTATATTTCTACGCGGAATCTCGTCGGTAAAATAATTAGATAATACCTGTATTACTCCCGGTAAAAAATTCCCTTTAAAAGGGACAAGCTGCCCTTTTATATGTTCAGCACCAACAATTTCTTGCAATTCAATCTCCTCGATCAATTCTACGCTGGCCAAATCGCTACTTCTTCCCAATACCAAAGGAAAATAGGGCTGTTTAAAGTACGTCACTAACGCAACATCACTTAAATAAACATACAACCGACAATCAAACAAGAATTCCCGCTTTATAACATTAGATTTTACTTCATTTTTAGGCGTTCCTTTGTCCGTTCTCTCGATCTGGTAGATCGTTTCTAAATCTACTTCTTTAGCTCCATATTCAAAATAATATCCTATCTCCAATTTTTCATGATTCAAATATTCTCCAGCACAAGCATTCATCAAGCCCAACACAGTACTTACAGGCGGGACTTCAAGCGTCGGCTGATACCCTGAAAGAATATTCGGATATCTGAAACTCGCTGTCCATGAACTAATCTTGATTCGGTATAATTTCATTCCTCCAATTGTTTTTTTATTTGTTCACAATAAGCATCAATCACCTCATTTACTGTTCCCAAAACAATCAAATCTTTATGTTTTTCGGCTAAAACATTTAAACTTTCATTTTCATCATCCCAAAAACCGCCTCGCTTTCCTATATATACTTTTCCTATAATAGTCTCCCGATAATCTTTAATAACCTCTTCTATACCATTTACATTTAACCTCGCAATGCCATCTCGAATTCCAGTCGTAGAAGCCACGTGAGAAAAAGGATGATTGCCCGTATTCGTGGTTGCCAAGATGATAAACTTTGGAGTTACGTCTCCCATATTATCCGTTTGCATTGCACCTCCCGAAATATGTTTCAATGCCTTTATCGTATCGACAGCACGGCGGATTCTTTCCGAACCCTTCAATCGAATCAGTTTTTGATTACGGATAAAAGGATCTTCTATTTCTACTCCACCCTTCTCTATCGCTTCTTTCTTCAATGTATCGGACAGATTCATATAGCCGGTTTTATTATAATTGGAAAAAGTTCCGATCATACTTAAATCCAGACTAAACATTCCTTTCATCACGGCACTATATTCCTGTTTCGTATAGGGTACGGAATCGCCTTCCTGACGGGCCATACTCGACCAATTTTCGGCTAAAGAGACAGATGCGACAGATACAATAGCAGAATTTCTCAAAGGCGAAACACGTGTTACCGTGATATTTTCTTTTTTCTCTTTTCCCTTATTGTCCTTCACTATCTCCGTTGCGGCACGCATATACCCGAACACATCGTCGTCAGGATACGTAATAGGATCCGCATTCGTGTAAGCAACTTTAGAATCGCGAATTACCGGAGATAATACCCATCCGCAATTTTTTTGTAACGCTTCGCGCCACCAATATCTCCAAGCTTGTCCGGAAACATAGACGTATGTTCTACCATTTTTTATGATCGTTTTCGTGGCAACACCGTTATCATTTAAAGTCGAAGTACTTTTCCCGGCATTATTCAATGCTACCACATCCACATCCAAAAGGACAAAACCCTGTGTTTTTAAATTTTTCATAGTCGCATGTTTATTCGTTTATATTATCGTCATCATCAATATCTTCTGCATTCAGATAAATGCCTTTTTCATGTAATCTTTGATAAATAGCAATCAAGAAAACATCCCTTACGTCTCTCCAATATACATCTTCCGGAAAAAGATAGAGACAATATTCTTCCACGGTGATAATCGGCGGATTTTTTAATTCCATATTCTTAGGGAGGACTTTATTTATTAAAAAACGACTTAAAGCCGAAGACGTTTTGGCATTCTTAATTTGTTGAATACACTTACCTATCCGATCTTTCCCTTCAATTTCTATCACAAAATCGGCTAATTGCAATAATTTTTTCTGTGCTTCTTGTTTCATATTTCTAATTAAGGTTAGGTATTTTTTTACGATCTCTATATTAAAATCGTGTTTTTCACTCCAATTTCTGATATAAGGTAAAATAGATTCTTCGTTTAACAGACACTCGTAAATCCGGTTAAACCACGTTTGATACTCAACGCAGTTTATATTTTCTATTTTATCCTTTTTTTCAAAATCAAAATTCCGGGTACTCTCGTTGTATTTCGCTCCTTTATACTCCGAATTCCGATAATACGCTTCAACAAATCGATTCCAATCTTCTTTATATTCTCCTCTTTGGGTAAAAGCATAAAAACGGAACAAAGTTGCAGGGAGCGTGTATATTTTTACATCCGGACTAGTACTGAAATTAGTAAAATGATAAAGGAGCAAAGAATAATTCCTAATTTCATATTCTCGTTCACTATCTCCAAATACCTTATCAATAAAGCGAAAAAGTGCCGTTGTCGGAGCCCGGTATTTGGACTTTAAAATTCCTTCCGAAACATTAATTGCCAATGCATGCAAATTTTCGCTGCAATTAGTAGCAGCGAAAAATGCGGTCAATTTATTATCATTACTATGAATCAAAGCTATTCGTCCCTGCAATGACATGCAAGCCAAAGGAACAAAATGATTACGAATCAATACTTCCTTGGATACCATAATTCCAGCTTCGAACGTATTATGAAAATTGACAAATGTTCCCGAACCGGATAAAATGGAATTATTCCGACCAGCTGGGAATAATTCTGTTTTTTGTCCGGTTATTCGACAAATTCCTTTTCCTATAGCCCCCTTTCCTTCTATCAATTCCCGAAAGTACTTCATTGTCTCTTCTATTTTCCGCCCCCCTTTAAAAGCAGATTGAGTAATCTTAGAATTCAAGAAAAAATTATATATATTGGCATCCCACCGATTAACATAAATCTTAGATACCTCTTCTATCAATTCCAAAATATCCTTATCCGGATATCTTTTGGCAAACTCCTCCAAGGCATATCCCCCCGCATCGACAAAAGGATCACCCGTCGGCTCTGTCAACCATCTATAATTTACATTTTCTATTTGCTGATTCATATAGCTTTAATTATATTTTGCAAAACTCTTTCCACAAATTCAGTTAATCTTTTACGATCGCCGACAAAACTATCACCAGATAATACACTACACTATCCATTCATATTTATTTAAATACATCCGAATTTTCACATATTAAATAGCAAACTTATTTCGCCCTTGAATATAATTACTATATCGACAATATCAAAAAAATTACATAATTTTTTAAAATAAAATAGTAATATTCCTTTTACATAAACCAAATCAGCATGAAGTATACTATTTACTATACAATACAAGATCATCAGATAGTATTTATACTATCTTTACACGACATTAAACATACAAACAAACCGTCATTATTTTAGCCAAATATTTACCCAAGAAAGATTTTAACACAATTGTGTTTTTTATTTATAGGGAAATATAAGGATCGAAATTTATTTTGAAGTCAATCATGCATCGATCGGCATATAATTAAAAAGCCCCGGCATTGAATTACCGGGGCTTCTTAATTTATTGCATTACTTACTGGGCCGTGAAAGTCAAATAAGTAAATGTATTGCCCGTTCGCAGGTACAAATACAAGGTTCTATGATAACTATAATTTCTTATCTGATTTATAGTCAGATATTTTACGACCTTTCCTTGTTCCTCTTCTTCATAAATGCTACAATCGAAATATTCTTCATTATCCGGGATGATATACTCGATATCCTTTAAGCGGGTAATGTCGATTTGCAACCGGTAATTATAAACGAAAGAACCGATATCCGTTCCGGGTTCTGGCAAAACATCATTGGATAATGTTACGGGAAGGTATTTCACTTTTATTCCCGTGTTATCTTCCATAGCCGATTCGATGTACATTTTATAATAGGTATCTTTTACCCTGAAGGCTTTATTTCCCGAAGGAAATTCCATTATCATATCCTGAGAATAGATCAAGTAGCCATGACTAACCGTGGCTGCGATTTCCGTGGCAGTAGCCAATACTTTTATATCGCTTACATGGCCTAAATTGGGCATTCTTCCTAAATCGGATATCCAAACCCCTCTTCCGGTAAGGTTATTCGATTTATTTAAGTAGACACCGGATTGACCGAGCATAACCTTTCCGTTATCTTCATTGAGCATATTTAACGTAATCGTACCCTCCGGCTCAACAATCGTTTTATCATCATCACTACAACTTACAAAACTACACACACTCAGGAATAACAAAAGCATTCCCCATAAATTTCTTTTCTCCATTTTTCAATTGACTTTAGTTTGACACACGATAATTTTACTTCGTTTCCAGCCTCAAAAATAGAGAAATATTAGACATTCGTTCCAATCTCTTCGATATTTAACAACAAAAATAAAGATTCCAGCAACGTAAAGATTGAGGATTTGGAGATTTAGGGATTGAATCATAAAATCGCCTAATCTCAGCATTCACCTAATTTAAATTTACAATTTAAAATTAAATGAATGGTAAAATTTATGATTTTGACAGCTCCTTTTCGAGGAAGGATTTTAGAACTTCAGCGTGATTGTGTTCTTTGTTCCGAGAAGCATACAAAAGGGTGACGACGGAATAGGATTTGATAGCCTCGACAAATTGGCGGGCCGCATCGGAATGTTCCAGTTCCTTCCCGTATGTAGAGGCAAAATCATTCCATCGGTTTTCAGGATCGACATGAAACCATTTGCGAAGGTCGGGCGACGGGGTGATCTCTTTGGCCCAGATATCGTAGTGAAAGTCTCCTTTTTTCATACCTCTCGGCCATAAACGATCCACAAAGACCCGTACTCCGTCTGTTTTTTCCGGATCGTCATACACTCTTTTCAATTGTATTTTCGTCATCTCTCTTCTGTTTTATCAGCTTCCCGTATATCCATTCATACCGGTTTATCCGGCCAAAAGTTACGTTTTTAACGAGTTTCCGGTCTATAAAAAAAGTCCGTGACAGCCTAAGGGTATCACGGACTTTCGTTTCGTCGATCGAAATCATTTCATCAATTTATCGTATGTACCATCGTGCAGAGCTTTAACAGCCGCATTCAGTGCCTTATTGTCCTCGTTGGTGATCATGTAGAGCTCATTCATGTCCCAGAGATCGCGGGCTATCAAAGCTTTAATAAATTGCTTCATCTCCGGAATAACGGGGGTGAGTAATTTCTGGTCTTTCTTTACTCCCTGTTTCTCTCCGTTAGCCACGATCTCGTTGATCATCGCCTCGGTCACGCGGAAGTCTTTCCGGAAATCTTCAAACTGAGGATACTGTTTTTTCAAACTCGCCCGGTTTTTATCCACGTAGTTCAAAATAAAATCGTTAATCACATTTTTGGCAATCAAGTGGTTGAAATAGGAGTAGTTGATTCCCGTATCGATCGGGACGAATAGATCGGGAATGATTCCACCGCCACCGTATACCAAACGATGTCTCTCTTTCGTGTAATACTTAGTAGAATCGGTCACCTGAATACTGTCCGCATTGACCAACTCTCCGCTATTGTAACGTTCGTACAACTCGGCCCGGTAATCTTTTCCTTTATAAGGTTTTTGGATACAGCGGCCGGAAGGTGTATAGTAATGAGACACGGTCAAACGCACCATAGAGCCGTCTGTCAGAGGAAATTGGCGTTGTACCAACCCCTTCCCGAAAGAACGACGCCCCACGATCAAACCGCGATCCCAATCCTGAACGGCTCCCGAAACGATTTCACTGGCAGAAGCCGAATTCCCATCCAGTAAAACAGCCACTCTTCCGTTTTGGAATAACCCGGCAGGCGTAGAATACTCATCCATACGTCCCGTGGCTTGCCCGTCGGTATAAACGATCAGTTTACGTCCGTCCAGCAAGTGATCGGCAATACCTATGGCCGCCCCCATGTATCCCCCGCCGTTTCCCTGCAAATCGATGATCAGGTCTTTCATTCCCTGAGCCTGCAACTTTTTCACGGCTTCCTCGAACTCTTCAACCGTGGTAGCCGCAAAACGGGCGATTTTTATATACCCGATGTTTTTGTCGATCATATAAGCCGCATCCACACTATGAATCGGTATTTTATCCCGGATAATATTAAAATCAAAACGTTCGTTACCTCTCAAGACGCCGACATTCACACGGGTTCCCTTCTCTCCCTTCAATCTCTTCCGGACCTCCGTGTTGGTCAATCCCATCCCGGCCACGTTTTGTCCATCGATCGCAACAATACGATCCCCGGCCATCATGCCCACCTTTTCGGCAGGTCCACCGGGTACAACGTCCACCACCATCAAAGTATCGCGCAAGATATTGAACTGTATACCGATACCGAAAAAACCGCCCTCCAGGGGTTCATTGGCCTCTTCCACCTCCTCGCGGGAGATGTAGACGGAATGAGGATCCAGATCCGCCAATACCTTTATGATAGCATCTTCCGTCAATTTGCCCAGGTTAACGGTATCCACGTATACCGCATCAATCATTTGCATCAATCGCTGGTACTTGATGGATTGCTCGCGAACGGCCCTTTCGTCCCGTTGTGCGTCTGCCCTTCCCCAGCTAAAACAGGCGATCACAATCAAAACCGCCGATAATAAACTTCTTCTCATATTGTATTATTTTAATTTCTCTTTCATCCTTCTACGTAAAGATTATGCAAATGTAACGAAGAGAAACTATTAATTCTATTAATATAGTCTTAAATCATACTATTTCTCCAATTCGATCAACTCCAGATCGGATATATTTCCGGCTGCAATAACAAAACGAACAGCCGTACGTACCGTATGAAAACCGAATTTTCCAGCCGCTCCCGGATTAATATGCAAACAATCCAAATTTTTATCATATTTTACCTTCGCAATGTGCGAATGCCCGCATACGAACAGTTTAGGATGTTCCTGGTAGATAATTCCGGCTACCTTTTGTTCATAATGTCCCGGATAACCGCCGATATGGGTCATCAACACCTTCACTCCTTCACAATCGAACAATTGTCTTTCAGGAAACATCCGGCGCAATATCCCTCCGTCGATATTACCGTAAACGGCCCGTAAGGTAAAACGCCCGGAGAGCTCGTCCGTAACGGCTGTATCCCCGATATCCCCGCAATGCCAAACCTCATCGCAATCTTTAAAAAATTCCACGATCTTAGGGTCTAACCACCCGTGCGTATCCGATAACAAACCGATTTTCATAATCATTTATTTTTGTGTTACAATAGTTCCTCTTTCACTCGTGTTTTCCACCTGTATACAGGCCGGAACCTCCTGCTGCATCTCCTCCACGTGAGATATAAGGCCCACGATCCGGTTTTCATCCCGTAAAGCTTTCAGGGTGTCGAAGACGACAGACAACGACTCTTTGTCGAGGGAACCGAACCCCTCGTCTAAAAAGAAAAAGTTCTGCTTGCACCCCGACAGATGCCGGATGTTATCCGTCAAAGCCAAAGCTAAAGAGAGGGAAGCCTGAAAGATTTGCCCGCCGGAAAGAGTTCTCGCACTCCGGGTCCTTCCCTCGTTCATAAAGTCACGCACCAGAAAATCGTTATCTTCACTCAACTCCAATTTCAATCGTTGACGGGTCATCCGGAAAAAACGCTCGTTCGCCGCATTACATAAATTCTGCAAATAAATGGAAGAGACAAATTTGACAAAATCGTTTCCCCGGAAAAGTCCTTTCAACAGCTGGAGATTCTGAAGACGCTCTTCCAAAACGGTTAACTCTTTCCGGATCTCCAGCAGGGAGGCATAGCGCTTCTCCAAATCCGAAATATGATTGTCTAAAGCCCCTAATTCCGCTACCAACTCCCGTTCGCGGAATTGTTTTGCGGAAATTTCTTTTTGCAAGGTCATGTACTGATCCTCATCATAGACAACGTCTTTCAACAAGTTTTCCAATTCGATTCTCCGTAACCTTACCGCATGCAGTTGCTGATTATATCGATTTATTTTTTCGTGGGATTCTTGAATATGTATCTTTTTCTTTAATACCTCTTTCACGGGTTCTATACCGGAATAATCCGTACCCTTTAAAAGGGAACCCAATTGTTTTCTCACACTCTCCTCTTCCTTTCTTAACCGGATAAATTCCCGCTCTTTTTCCTCTATATTTCCTTCCAATTTACGATTTTCCAACTCCATTTCCCGTCGCTTTTCCACGGCCCCCGCGTAATCCTTTTCCAATTTCTCCAATTCCCTGTTTCCTTCCGTCAACACCTTGTTCAACTGCTCCAAACCGTAGGATTCATATCTTTCCGTATCGAGTCCTTCGATCTGTGCCGCCAATAACTCCACCTGCGCTCTTCTCTGTACCAACAACCGGTCGATCTCATCCAACCTGAGTCTGTATTTTTCCAAGTTTTCCCGTTGAAGCTCAATCTGCTCGCCGGTTCGAGCGATCCGGCCCTCCTGCCTTTCCCGCCGGACTTTCAACTCCGCCGCCCGTTTCATCTCCTCCTCGACCTTCTCCGGACACTCCGGGGAATAGGTTTTCCAGCCAAATAGATCCGAATGTTTTTTCATTGCCTCTTCTGTCTCTTTCATCGCAGCCTCCAGCTGATCTTCCCGTTCCCGACATACCCGGTAACGTTCATTCAGCAAGGTCAAACGGGAAGTTAAAACCGAAAGCTCTTTCTCTTCGTTCTCCAACTGTACGATCAAATCGGTATTTTCCTTAACATCTCCCTCCACAGCTTCCGCATGCAAAGGATAAGGATGCGACAATGCACCGCATAAAGGGCAAGGAGTTCCTTCCGACAACTCCATGGCAAAAGTCGCCAAACATTCACGGGTTCCCAAACGCAACGCCTCTTTTCGCAAAAACTTCAACCGCTCGGCAACCGACTCCGTCTGTTCCCTGCATGCCTTTAACCATACTTCTCCTTCTACCTTCTCCAAATGTTGTATAACCGTATACTTTTTCCGCAACGCGATATACTCCCCGATAAGTTCCTCTTTCTCATTTTCGATTTTCTTTTTTTCTTTCCCGTCTTTTTCCCGACCCGTCAACAAGTGTTGACGAACGGTAAACCACTCCCGGATATCTGACAAAACCCTCATATCGGGGATAACCCGTATCAACTCTTCCAACTCCTTCTTCTCCCGTTTCGACTCTTCCTGTCGTTTTTCAATCTCCTGACGGGTCTTTACGACTATCTCTTCGCCTTTTGCTTTCCGACCTTCCAAATCACGGCATTCTCTTTCTACTTCCAAGCGACGAATAAAGGCATCTACACGCTCCATTCGTTTCCTTATCTCCTCTTTTTCCCCGTATCTCTCCTGAAGAACTTCAAAATTTTTCATAAAGGAGAGTAAAATCTCTTTTTTCTCTTCCCCGATTTTCCGCAGGTTTTCCAAAGCCAATCTCACCTCTCCCGAACGATGTTGGAGATCTTCCAGGTTTCCTACCGGTTGTTGAAAATGCTGAAGACAAAACTCATATTCCGTCAGTTCGGCCTGCAACCGCTCCATTTCCGGTTGCATATCAACCAACTGCCGCTCCGTCTCTTTTTTCACGGCCAATTCGTCCAAAAGCAGTTTTGTCGTTTTCAGCTTCTCTTCCCGGGATAAAATCTCCCGTATCTCCTCTTTCAATCGTTCCTCCTCCGTTTTCAACTCTTCCCGTTTCTCCCGTTTTTCTTGTATCGTTTCCGGGGCGACCTCTCCCAATCCGACGATCCGGCCTCGAAAATCAGTCACTTGTTGCCGGGTTTCGGTCTCTAATGTCGTCACGCTTTCTGAAAGATCGTATTGACGCAGATCTCCGAAAAGTTCCATCATCATCTCCGTTCGCTCCTTGTCCCGCAACATCAGGAAATCCTGAAACTTTCCTTGCGGAATAATCACGACCCGTTTAAAATTCTGCACGGTCAACCCGATGACTCCGATCAATCCCTCCCGGGTAAACGGGTGCCACTCTCCTTTCTCTTCAAAATAGTAATTGAACTTCGGAGAAGAAACATCCGTAAAATTCTTCCGGTTACGTTTACTCTCCACGGAAGCCCGGTATCTTCTCCCTTCCCTTCCCGCAACAAACTCAAAATCCACGAAAAGCCGATCGGCCTGCAAATTCATCAGATTGTACTTCACCTCCGTATTCAAACGATCGATAGTTCCGTATAAGACATATATCATCGCTTCCAATATAGTCGACTTACCGCTTCCTACCGGCCCGAATATACCGAACAGTTTAGCCCCGGTCAGTCGGGTAAAATCAATCGTTTGCCGCTCCCGGTACGAATAAATTCCTTCCAATGTCAGCTTTACGGGAATCATATAAATATAATTAATAGCACGTTATCGTTCTTTATTTTTAGCCAGTACCTCCTGAAAGAGTGTCATCAGTTCCTTGTTGGGTTCCTGTCCCTTCCGGCTTTTAAAATACTCGGCAAACAATGCGTTCACGTCCGAACGCAATTCATGAATCGAAACGGCACGGGCTGCCGTTAGCGACTCGTTCTTCACTTCCGGAATCAACCATACGATCCGGTCGTGAGCGGCGTATATGGCTCTTGTCTCCGCCGCCGTCAGGTAAGTATCCGTTACCACGGTCAACTCGACCCATACATCGGGATTTTCATTCAACCACCGGATAGCTTCTCCGGCTCCATAAAATCTTTTCCTGACCAGCGGACAACCGCTTTTTAAAACCCTTCTTTCGACCGATGGAGCCTTTCCGGGTTCTACCTCCACCAACACAACATACTTCTGTTGTTCCGCCTCGCTAAAACTGTAACTTAACGGGCTACCGCTATAAACTACCGGACAGGGAACCGTATCGATCATCCGATACCGGTGCAGATGGCCCAATCCCGCGTATTGTACGGCAGCCGGAATCATGGAGGAATATACCGCATCGGCACCTCCCACCTGAATAGGACGTTCATCTTCGGGCTCTTCAGGAACCTCGCCTCCTTCCCTCATTACAAAAAGATGGGCGATCAGTAGATTTACACCCGAATCGTCACAATAGCATTTGGCTGTTTCCTGCCAGTGTTCGGCCAACTCTTCCCGCAAACGGGCAGGTCGATCCTCTGTTCCTAAAAACTTCTTCAGTCGTTGCTCATTCGTGTATGGAGTATGTATAATCCGCAACGAATAATCGTATCCCGGAAGACGGAAAGCAGCGTATCCCCGGTCAGCCTCTATCAGGCTTACCTCTCCTTCGATAACGGAGGTCCTTAACTCCGTCATGGGATTACCCACGAAAAATATACCGCACTCTTTAGCCAGCACGTCGGGAGAGTCAATCCGGTCCGGCGAATCGTGATTTCCGGCAATGGCCACCACCAAACGACGTCCCCTGTCTGCCAACCGATAGAGGGTACGGTATAACAATTCGATGGCTTCCACCGGAGGATTGTAAGTATCGAAAAGATCTCCGGCCACCACGACGGCATCCACCCGCTCCTCCCCGGCAATACGTACAATCTCGTCCATTACCTCTATCTGCTCGGCCATCCGTTCCCGTTCGTTCAAACGTTTTCCCAAATGCCAATCCGAAGTATGCAAAATCTTCATACTTTATCTGTTTTATTCGTTATTTCGCACCCGTTACACACTTTTAAAACAGTTCTGCAATCCACCGGTCAGAAGATCCGATCCCAAAACCATATAACCTCTCAATCACCCAATCTTTTAATCACCTAATCCCTAAATCACCTAATCCCTAAATCACCTAATCCCTAAATCACCTAATCCCTAAATCGATCAATCCTTTACAAATCCTTTCAACATCTCTATCTCTTCCGGCCATAACGATTCGTCGGGAGTCTCCAAGATAAGCGGAATATCGTCGAAACGAGGATCCTGCATAATCATCTTAAATGTCTCTATCCCCAACCCGCCTTTACCGATACTTTCATGGCGGTCCACCCGTGAGCCCAATCCTTTTTTGGCATCGTTCAAGTGCATTCCCATCAGGTATTTAAAACCGATCACCCGGTCGAAATGCTCGAAAGTTTCCGTGAAACCGGAGGATGTCGACAAATCGTATCCCGCAGCAAAAGCATGACAGGTATCGATACATACCCCCACCCGGCTTTTATCTTCCACCCGGTCGATGACGTAAGCGATTTGCTCGAACCGGTAACCCAAATTAGAGCCTTGTCCGGCCGTGTTCTCGATAACGGCACTTACCCCTTCGGTCTTGCTCAACGCCCAATTGATGGATTCAGCAATCCGTTGCAGGCACTCCTCGTCGGTGATCTCTTTTAAGGAACTTCCCGGATGAAAATTCAACCGATCCAGTCCCAACTGCTCACAACGCTGCATCTCGTCCAAAAACGCCTCTCTCGATTTCTCCAAAGCACCCGCTTCGGGGTGCCCTAAGTTAATCAGATAGCTATCGTGCGGCAATATCTGCTTAGGCATATATCCCCATTGTTCGCAACGCTCCTTAAAAAGGACTATGTTTTCAGCCGAAAGCGGTGCTGCCTTCCATTGCCGCTGATTTTTCGTAAAGAGGGCAAAAGCCGTGGCCCCGATCTCATGAGCATTTAACGGAGCATTCTCTACTCCTCCCGATGCGCTCACGTGCGCTCCTATATATTTTTTCATTCTTTCAAGTTTTTAATCTCTTCATGCTAACTCCGTAATAACCTTTCAAACGATATAAATTGCAAGAAGTTATACTCGTATACAAAGATAGGGAGGTAATTTGAAAATTCAATAAAAAGTTCCGGATAGTTTAATTACCCGGAACTCCCACACCAGCGTGTTTTGTCTATTTCTTTTTTTCTTTTGTTTTATGCATGACCACATTAATTTCCGTTTGATTCCCAACCGTAATTTCCTGTGTTTTCATTCCTTTTTTCGAAAAGACCAATACTCCGCTTGCCGAAGCATATATGACATATTTCCCAAAACAATTTTAAAACAAAAATTATTAAAATAAATTATTTATCACCCATAAATTTCCATTTCACCGCATCGGCATAGATCACCTGTTCTTCCTCCACTCCTTTATCGCTTAACACGATTTGATTCTCTCCGGCAGAAAGGTCAAATTCACCCAAAGAAAGCCATCCCTTGCCCTCTTCCGTCTTCACCGAGACCTGCCTTATTCCATCACGATCTGTCAGCTCGTAATTCTGTACGGGCTCCCCATCCATTCTCACTTGATACGCTCCAATGTAAACAAACAGTTCGTACACCCCGCTCTTTGGCAAGTCTGTTTTCCAAATCGCCTTGGCTTTTCCTTCTCCTGCCTTTTTATATACCAGACTCCGAACTACATTTCCGTAAATTCCGGAACTTCCCGCACAATAAGTCCAGCGAGTCGGTAAAAGCTGTCCCATATCGCGTAAGGCGATATAATCAAACTGGTATTTTTTCTCCTTCCGACTCTCCTTTTCAAACAGACGCTGCCGTTTGTCCGCTTCCACCAATTGGAAACCGGGATCTTCATTATCCACGATAAATTCATCCGGGGCCGGAGCAAAAACACTATCGTCTATATCAAAAATACCATCCGCCGTATCCCGGACCTCATCCGGTTCCTTATAAAGGACTTCCGTATACCCGTGAGGTATATTGGAGGAGAGATTTAAATTCAATTCATAATTCAACTGTTTTGTCTTTACAAGCTTTTTAATCTCTTTACTCTCCCCTGCCGGAATAAAGTAACAATATGTCATCTTGTCAAAATCGGCAAGAGATAAAGACAAATTTACAATACCATCCACTTTACCGGTATTTTTTATTTTAAAACGTACCCTGTACATATCCTCCTCTTCATCGGTAATCACCTTATCCACCCCGATATCTTTTATCAGATAAGCGGGGATTTCTCGTCCACGAAACCAGTCCGGTAATATTTTTTCCAAGTCCACTCCCTTTTCCGATTTCAATTTTCGCATAAACTCGTTAAAGTCCATTTCCTGAAAAGGATAGAGAGATTTAAACTCTTCAACAAAGAGATAAAACTCTTTTTCTGGTATGCTAAGAGAGACATAGTCTTTAATATAATTCATTTTTAGCATAAGAATCGCTTCAAAAACAGGATCCGGAATAAAAGTATCTCGTAAGGCATCCTCCAAGCTACGAGTGGATAAATATCGATCAGCTTTCAGCATCTCATCACTTCCGTTAAAATCTGCTCTCCCGGCCCTTTTCCGTTCCAAGAGGGTAAACATAACCTTATCCATAATCGGATAATCGTTCGAAAAAAAATAACCGGAATAATTAAAAAACAACGGCGATACATATTGCCCGTTAGGTTCCAATCGCGGAACCCGAAAACCTTCGGCAAAAGCGGGAATAAAAACATTATTTATTCCCATGGACACCTTTTGAGACGTAAGATAATATATAAAAAAAGCTAAAAATTCCTCCTCGAAAGAACGATTACTCACTATACCCATAGTTAACTGTCTTTGGTAATTCTCTTCAAAACTCCGAAACGAATTCTTCACGTTCATCCATCTTACAGGATACCATCTCTCCGGAAATAAGACAAGCTCTGGCTGTACACATTCACCGACGGATTTCCATGACCTGGAATTTACCGCAAAAGATACCGGGGTCTCTAACATCACAAGCTTTCGAAACGGGTAGTCTTTCAATTTCAATCTACCCATGGATCTTTTTAACACGTTTTGGAACTCTTCCGTCGTCATGTTTTTAAACAAAGGCGACAGTTGGTCGTGTCCTTTAAAACTGTATAATTCAAACATGACGGAATCCACCCTGACGGAACGGCTCTCGAAATTTCCCATGCACAATGTCACCCCCTGTAAACGTTGCCAATTATAAAATCGTACCGAATCTCCCTCACGTATTCTTTCTCCCTGTGATACCACACTCCGTCGGCTCGGATCAAAAACCCGAAGTCGAAAATCCGTGAAATCTTTTCCCGTTGCATGAAGGAAAGAGAGATTCACCGGGGATACCGCCACCGGATACCAAAGACATTCCGGAGTTAACAACGTGTATTTATCCCCCACAAAGGCATAACGTTTTCCGAAGCGCATCGGACAATTATACCATTGCATATGCCAATAATCTGCCGAGGGAACCTCGAGATAACACACCCG
This sequence comes from Sanguibacteroides justesenii, assembly GCF_003204205.1. NCBI lineage: Bacteria > Pseudomonadati > Bacteroidota > Bacteroidia > Bacteroidales > Porphyromonadaceae > Sanguibacteroides > Sanguibacteroides justesenii. The sequence goes on along the minus strand of NZ_QJPL01000001.1, from coordinate 402,968 downwards.
TTCATCGATCTTCCCCTTGTAAGTCAGGCTAAAAGTACAGGTATCCCCACCTTTTAACGGTCGCTTTACCACAACGATTTGATTCTCCCGATCATACTCCACCGACTGTCCGGAAGACTCGTTAAAAGAAATAATTTGTAAACCGGGATTCAAATACAGAACCCATTGTTCCACGGGCGATTTATCCCGGTTAATAATTTCCAACCGACTCTTTCCCAAAATTTGATTTCCCTTTTGTTCTACCTCCAGATCATGACGATTGACCCGAATAAAGGGAGAGGGAGTATGTTGTAAAGCGAATTTCAAGTAAATTTTACGGGTAGTCTCATCCTGCCAGTAACGAACCGAATGGAAAATACCCGTGCCCGAACCCAGCATCACAAGAACCGCACCCATCAAATACCCGTACCGAATCTCCTTCCTTCCGTTCGGCAAACGACACTCTCCTCCTATCGACCATAACAACAAGCCTACGCCAAGTGTCAAATAAATGAAACGATATGAGATATAAGCTATTATCCCCATGCAGTCTGTCACGTCCGAGAATACATTGGGTATATCTGTCGATGTGAAGTCCCAAATACCATGTCCTAAATCGGTTAAATAATATAGCGTTCCCAAGAAAAAAGTAAATAAAACGACAAGACCAAGACCCGTATTCCGAATCCACCCCGTCACAAAAATCGATAATCCTGTCATAAAAATCAATGCCGGAAAAGAGAGTGTCGACCAATAGAAAGGATAATCCCAGAAACAAAAGGGAGACTCACTCGCGAACAGGTTTATTCCCATGGCCAACAGTAAAGAGAATAATTGAAATATAGAAAGCAACACAATAATTCCCAATCCTTTACCCCACAAGTATTCCGTATTACCGACTGACCTTACCCGCCCGGATTCCAACGTGTCCCTGCTCTTCTCCCTTCGACGCCATTCTACAACGGCCAAAATCACCAGTATCGATTGAAGTAGAGTGAAAAGATAGGTATTCACGTAAGGTATTGCGCCCGGTAGGGCAATCATAAACCGATTGACGTCCTGATCTCCTTGAAGCAAGTATTGTTCCCCGATAATGGCAATTATTCCCCATACCAGTAAAATTCGAACTATCCAATTACGTCCTAATAATCGTCTTTCGTAACGAGCTACAGTAATAACTCTTTTTAGTTGCATAATTTTCCTTTTTATATAGACACCACCAAATCAATCAAAGGATGAATGTGAATTGTAGTAAATATAAAAAATATTTTTATTCCGGTTATACTTTACGAAAAAAACAAGCGATAACGTTTTAAACGTAATGGAAAATAGACTCGATATTTTTACGTCCGCAATTTTTCTGCCTTAAACCTTAAATTAAATACTCAAATCATTATCTTTGCAGCCGCAAAAAATAGTCGTATATATTCACACGGAAATACATGGGTTTTACTGAAGAGATATTAAGAAGACGTACTTTTGGCATTGTCAGCCACCCGGATGCGGGTAAAACGACCTTAACGGAAAAATTACTCCTTTTCGGGGGAGCCATTCATATTGCCGGAGCGGTTAAATCGAACAAGATTAAAAAAACGGCTACCTCGGACTTTATGGAAATCGAAAGACAAAGAGGTATTTCAGTGGCCACCTCCGTGATGGGGTTCGAATACAAAGACGTCAAAATTAATATCTTGGATACCCCCGGTCACCAGGACTTCGCCGAAGACACTTTCCGGGTATTGACGGCCTGCGACAGCGTGATTATCGTGATCGACGCCGCCAAGGGTGTGGAAACCCAAACCCGCAAACTGATGCAGGTATGCCGGATGCGCAAAACTCCCGTTATTGTTTTTATCAATAAACTGGACCGGCCGGCAAACGATCCTTTCGATATACTGGACGACATCGAAAAGGAGTTGCAAATCAAGGTAAATCCTTTAAGTTGGCCTATCGGCAGCGGTGATACCTTTAAAGGTATTTACAACCTCCACAAACAGAATTTATGCCTCTATTCGGCCAGCGTACAAACCATACAGGACGGTATCGAACTGAACGATATCGATAGCCCGGAACTGGACGAGTACATCGGAGAACGGAGTGCCCAACAATTGCGGGACGATTTAGAGTTGGTTCGGGAAGTATATCCGGGTATAAACCGCAAGGAGTACTTGGATGCCACGGTGGCTCCCGTCTTTTTCGGTTCGGCTTTAAATAATTTCGGTATCCGGGAGATGCTGGATTGTTTTATCGAAATAGCCCCCTCGCCGCTTCCCCGGGAGACGGAAGAACGAATAGTCCGCCCGGAAGAGGATAAATTTACCGGATTTATCTTTAAGATCCACGCCAACATGGACCCAAACCACCGGGACCGCATTGCTTTCGTGAAGGTATGCTCCGGCATATTCAAGCGGAACACCAATTACCTGCACGTGGGATTGGGAAAAAATTTAAAATTCTCTACCCCTACCGCTTTTATGGCTTCTAAAAAATCCATCATCGACGAAGCCTATCCCGGTGATATCGTCGGCTTGCATGACACGGGTAATTTTAAGATCGGAGACACCCTGACGGAAGGAGAAAAACTGCATTTCAAAGGAATTCCCAGCTTCTCGCCCGAACTCTTCAAATACATCGAGAATGCCGATCCGATGAAATCCAAACAGTTAGCCAAAGGAATCGATCAATTAATGGACGAAGGTGTCGCCCAATTATTTGTCAACCAATTTAATAACCGAAAAATCATCGGGACGGTGGGAGCCTTACAATTCGAGGTAATAGAATACCGCTTACTCCACGAGTACGGTGCCGCCTGTCGCTGGGAAAACATCAACCTTTACAAAGCGTGCTGGATCGAAGCGTTAGATTACAAAGAGTTAGAAGACTTTAAGCTCCATAAAGCCCAGTATTTGGCTAAAGACAAGTGGGGACGGGACGTATTCTTAGCCGAATCGCAATACATGCTTCAAATGGCACAGAATAACTATAAAAAGTTGCTCTTCCACTTTACCTCGGAGTTTTAATCCGAGGTAAAAATTCTTTATAACCTCGTCAAAAGAGTCAGGAAATTTTCAAAGAAGAAAACGTGTTCGATTTTTCCGGCATAAACGAGCATACGGACGATATACGCAATTAATACGAACTTCTCATTCATCCCCAAGCAAGCCGAAAACCATTGGAAAAGATTTACAGCACGGATCAAATACCACACTGTAAAGAAGAAAAATAACCGGAATAGAAACAAAGGGTCCGTCTCCATTCGATAAAAGCAGAGATCAACCGTCAAAAATCCTCAAAAACATGGTATGGGCCAGATAATTCAGTAACTTTGTATGTCAAATACAAATAAAGTTATGGAAATAAAGATAGGATTCTCTTTTACTCAGGAGATTATCGTGAGACATGAAGATACCGCAGCCGTGTACGGATCGGGTAAATTAGAGGTGTTCGCAACCCCTGCCATGGTCGGTTTAATGGAAAATACCGCTATCAAATGTTTAGAAGGCATGTTGGAAGCCGAAAACGACACGGTCGGTATAGAAATCAACGTGAAGCACGTGAAAGCCACTCCCGTCGGTAAAAAAGTAGGATGTAAGGCAACCATTACGGAAACAGAAGGACGTCGCATTCGCTTTGAAATCGAGGCATGGGATGAAACCGCAACAATCGGTACGGCTGTTCATGATCGTTTTATCATCAATCCCGTGAAATTTTTGAGTAAACTCGGTTAACATCAATCGCACAGATCCATGTTCAAGTTAACGTCACAGTATACGCCGACCGGAGACCAACCGGAGGCCATAGAGCAACTCGTGAAAGGCATCGAGGGGAGTGATCCGTGTCAGGTCTTACTCGGGGTAACCGGATCGGGAAAAACATTTACCGTTGCCAATGTAATCCAAAAAATACAACGCCCGACCCTGATTCTAAGCCATAATAAGACGTTAGCGGCCCAGTTATACGGGGAATTCAAGGCATTTTTTCCGGAAAATGCCGTAGAATATTTCGTTTCCTACTACGATTACTATCAACCGGAGGCCTATTTACCCGTTACCAACACGTATATCGAGAAAGATCTTGCTATCAACGATGAAATAGATAAGCTCCGTCTACGGGCTACCGCTTCCCTGCTATCCGGACGTCGGGATGTCATTGTCGTATCTTCCGTCTCCTGTTTATATGGAATGGCAGATCCGACCGCTTTCGGGGCCAACACGATCAGGTTGCGAACCGGGATGAAGATTGCAAGAAACCAACTACTTCGCAGGTTGGTGGATGCTCTATATGCCAATAACGAATTGGAATTCAAAAGAGGCTCATTCCGTGCCAAAGGGGAAACGGTAGACATATTCCCTTCGATTGAAACTTTCGACGGCATAGCTTACCGACTCGAATTTTGGGGGGATGAGATCGACCGGATCTCCTCTTTCAGTCCCCAAACCGGAAAAATAATAGATACTTTAGAAACCTTAAACATCTATCCCGCCAATCTTTTCGTGACGGACAAGGCCACCGTTGCCAAAGCCATACACGATATAGAGCAAGATTTGATCGTACAGGTCGATTTTCTAAAATCCATCGGAAAACATTTTGAAGCCAAACGATTGGAAGAACGGGTAAAATACGATGTGGAGATGATACGCGAGTTAGGGTATTGTGCCGGAATAGAAAATTATTCCCGTTATTTCGACGGAAGAGCCGCAGGCATACGTCCGTTTTGCCTGCTGGATTACTTTCCCCGGGATTTTTTACTCGTGGTCGACGAATCCCATGTTACTCTTCCCCAGGTGAGGGCCATGTACGGGGGAGATCACTCCCGCAAGCAGACTCTGGTGGAATACGGATTCCGTCTCCCGGCCGCCTTCGACAACCGGCCGCTCACGTTCGAAGAGTTCGAGGCCAACACGGGACAAACCATATACGTCAGTGCCACACCCGCCGATTACGAACTGGAAAAATGCAACGGGGTCGTCGTGGAGCAAATCATCCGCCCGACGGGCATCCTGGATCCGGAAATAGAGGTTGTACCCAGTAAGAATCAAATAGATCATCTCATAAACGAAATACAGAAACGAATAGAGCTTAACGAGAAGGTATTGGTCACGACCCTCACCAAACGCATGGCGGAGGAGCTGAGCAAATACCTCGACCGTATCAGCATCAAATGTCAATACATTCATTCGGACGTAGATACGCTCGAACGGGTACAAATCATCGAAAACCTTCGGAAAGGAGTCATCGATGTCATCGTCGGCGTAAACCTGTTACGGGAAGGACTGGATATGCCGGAAGTCTCTTTAGTCGCCATTTTGGATGCCGATAAAGAGGGTTTCCTGCGGTCTACCCGTTCGCTGATCCAGACTTCAGGCAGGGCTGCCCGTAATCTGAACGGAAAGGTCATCATGTATGCCGATACCGTTACCCGCTCCATGCAAGAGACCATCGACGAAACAAGATACCGCCGGGAGAAGCAAACGGAATACAATCGCCAGCACGGTATTACGCCGACTCAAGTTCATAAAACCACCGAATCGGTCTTAAAAGAGACTTCTCGCGCCTATGTCGAAGAAGAGCACGTAAATACGGCTGCCGACCCAGTCGTCGCCTACATGAGCAAACCGGAAATAGAAAAAATGCTACAAAAAACCAAAGCCGCCATGCAAAAAGCGGCTAAAGAAACAGATTTTCTGGAAGCCGCTCGTCTACGGGACGAAATGTTTAAATTGGAGGAACATCTAAGGAAATTAACGAATTAACCATTGAGGGATTCTAAGATTGAGGGGTTGGCGATTTAAAGAGGGTAAGATCAGCACTCAATCGTAAATTAAAATATTCACCAATCTCTAAATATGGGCGAAATTACCCCTATTCTCTCGAAGAGCCTTCGCTTTTCAAGCTCATATGCAGAATAGGGAACGGTTTTCCAAAAGCATCCGTTGCATTCCTCCCGGTTACTTCAAAGCCCATCCGCTCGTAAAAACAGAGCGCATTTTCATTCTGTTCGTTTACGTCAACCTTAGAAATTCCTCTGCATTGCACGGCATAATGCAATAAACGTCGCCCCAATCCCGTTCTTTGTACTCCGGGATGGACAAACAACATTTCAAGCATATCTTCCCGAATTCCCATAAAAGCCAGAATTCGCCCCTCATTCCCCCGAATGACAAAGAGCGATACGGCATCAAGATATTGATTCCGCACCAAAGGCTTAAAAAAACGAATATCCTCCTCCGCAAGAAAATCATGAGTAGCCCGAACCGAGGCTTCCCAGAGGTCGGTCAATTCATCGTAATCACAAACTGAAGGTCGTACAATCTCACTCATTTTCAATTATTTATTTAAGACAAAAGATGGCGGACGAAACAAGTCTCCACCTCTTTCTTTGTATTAGTCGAATTATAAAGAGGTATACCTATCAACCGATAACTTTTATTCCCTTGCTGCATCAAAGATCGATCTATATAATTTTGATCCTCTGTCGTTATGGCTTGCAAAAAATCATTCTTCCATTGATCCGTTTTCAGGCGGTCACTCCCTTTGGGTTCCACAAATACCTGAAAATAGTCATCTCCCTTTCTCAGGAACAACAGAAAATCAGGCATAAACCCTCGTCCCTCGCGATCATATATTTTATATATCTCTTCGTTACGCAACAGGTATACCTCATCGTAACGACTTTTCAAATTACCGATGTATCCTTTTATGAATTCCAAAAGATCACGTTCTTCATCCGTCCCCACAAACGCATCCAACACATACCAATCGTTCGCAACCATACTCTTTTCGTACTCTTTATCATAATTCGCCTCAACCAGCTTTTCTTTAGATTTTTCAAATACATCCGCCAAAGCAACCGATTTAAAGCAGGTGGCGGTATAAGGTCGCGAATACTTTTTTATCTCCTGTTCCAGCTGTTCGAAGAAACGGATTGCAATCTTCAGATAGTCGTTATGGGTCAATGCCCGATTCGTCGTTACGGAGAGAGGAAGTCCCGCCAATAGGCCGCTATCATACAGTTCATCGATAGATTCGACCTTCAATTCCTTAGACAAATTTCCTATCCGATAGACAGAATCCACCTGCTTAGACAATCGATTGATCGCCTTCATAACGATATGACGTTCCATATCCCTAATCGTTATCAGTAGCGTCTTGGATTCAGCATGATCGACATATTTATCCTCATCGTCCCGGTTATCATCAAAAAGAATTTTAGCCTCTTTCTGTTCTTCTATAATTGTACAGGCAAAATACCACTCCTTTTCGATCTGATCCAGACTTTTCTTCTGCCTGAAAGGATTGACGATCCGTTCGTTCTTAAACAGCTTCGCCTTCCGGTAAAATTCGCAGGCACGGAACGCTTCTTTCAGTCCAAATACCTTACGTATCTTCCTGTCCTCTATCAAATTTTTCCGTTTCAACTCCTGAATCAGGTCCCCTATATAGCGCTCATCGTTATCGCTATGAAAATAAAATTCCTCCAATACCCTCAATTCATGGGTCAGATCATCGTCAAATTTCCGTCTTCCTCTCTCCTTATCTCCATAAGAAAACGGATAATACCTTATTCCTCTGCCTATCAACTGTACCTCCTGGGTCGTCGCCCGACTGGTTGCCGATTTCTTTACATTGCTGCCCCCCGTATTCTGTCCTTCATACAATCGTACGATATCATACAGGTTTAGAACATCCCATCCCTCCGTCAATCTTTGCACGGAAAATACAGCCCGGATGATATTATTTCTATCTTCCAGATTGTTCAATAAACGATCCTGGCTTTCCGTCGTTTTCTCTTCTCCTTTCCCTTTCCCCTTAGCCGTTCTATCGGAAGAATTGGTTATAATGCAATTTTGAACCTTAAAGTGGGTCTGCAAAAATTCGATTATACTTTGAACTTCAACACGGTTGTCCGCAATATAACGCCTGATATCCACAATCCGGCTTTGTCCTCTTCGGTAAACCTCCTTCATCCTATCCAGCTCCTCTTCCTTAACCGTCCCGATAAAATCGAAATCGGAAATACTCAAATTATCTATCAACTCTCTAAAAAAGGCAAAATCCGTCTGGGAAGCTTCAATAGTTTTACTCCGGAAAAGGATAACCGACTTAAAATCATATAAATGGAACTTAATAGCAATTTCCTGTCTATACCAGTTAAACAATAATGCTTGCAATATTCGCAACCGTTTATCGAAAGAAGAGCTGACTAAATGAATCTCTTTCGTGTATCCGGCCCGAAGGAAATCTTCAATCTGAAATTTATAAACCGTCTTATCCGCGTACTTTTGCAACACGCTCCTTACCTCCGGGATAGTAGCCGTAAATTCCAAAAGTATATTTTTGTTCGGCCTGTCACCCCTATAACCGTATTTATTCAACAGCAACTGTATGGCCGTATTTTCCCATCCCCTTTCGATATCTTCCTCTTTCGCGTTTGTTTCCGATATGCCCGTGTTAAAATCCGGACCATACAATACTCCCGTTTCGTTTTTCGTGTTGGCATTCAGATGATGCGCTTCATCCGCTATCATGATGATATCCCGCTCCTGCAACTCCTGCAAGGTCGTGGTATTCTCTTTTATATTATAGACGTCGTTATGCAATTTTTGTATGCTGCAAAACTTTATCTCCAATACATCATCCCGATCCGAAAACACCTCCACCTTCTTTATATTCACGGTCTCCTGATCAATCGTGATGATCGGCTGAAACAGGTATTTGTTATGTCCGGGATTGGAGAGATTATCTTCCGTTTTGCCTACAATGTTGTTCTGATTAACAAAAAAGATCACCTTACGATACCCCTGCTTATAGTAATAGAGTAATAAAGCCGCCATCAACAAGGTCTTACCCGTACCGGTAGCCATATTAAACATCAGGTGGTTCCCTCTCTCCTTATTCCTCTCGTTCAGTAAAAAATTTTCCAGGGCCTCCCGTTGCCAGTAAAACAGGTCGAATTTCAGATTCCGGGTGATGTATTCAGGTATAACAATAGGGTTCTCGACATATTTCTTACTCTTTTCCAACTCTTCATACAAATAATCGATCTTCGCCGGATTCCCTAAACTCGTATGGGTCATATCTTATTTTTTATAAAATTCATTAGCGGCAAAAACATCCTCCTCCTTCACGGTATACCGGATATCCCCCAACTCCGCGTAGTTGATATAAAGCTGATTCAAGTCGAGCATTTTACAGAAAATCTCTTTTTGCCTCCATAGAGGCAAAGCCATGAAAGTTTCTTCCCGGCTGACCTTTTCCCTAAACTCTCTTACCTTCAAGTTGTAATCCAAAAAATAGCGCTCGCACATCCGTTCAAAAAAAGCCAGCAACTCATCGTAATTTTTACATGTATTGATTTTCTCTATAGCTCTCTGGTTATTTCTGGCCAACTCGAAATAGACGTATTCCGTATGTTTCAGACGGGTCTTGATTTTCTCCTGCGTCTCTTCCAATTGTTCCACGGCAATATACCGACGGTTGAGATAGTCGGCGACATAAGCCGTTGTAGCACTTCCGGCAAAGAAATCAAGAACGATATCCCCCTCGTTCGTGGTCATTTTAATCAACCGTTCCATTAACTTATAGGGTTTTTCCGTGATATATCCAGTCCTCTTCTCTCCGTCCACCCTTATTCGGGCCGCTACCGCCGCCTTCAGCCAATCGGCATCGGAATTCAATTTATATTCGGCAAATATCCGTTTCATCTCCTCCACGAAATCCTCCTCCGTGTGGAACAATTCCCACCAATCTTCCGGAATTTTTCCCTTCTCCGTGTACCCCTCACTCACGTCACTGTTCATCTCCCCGTTAAAACCTCCCACGTGCACTTCGGATTTCATCCTAACATCGTCCCCGTTAAAAATCCAGTTGCCGGTTTTACTATACCACAATATATTATCATGTTTCCGGTTCAATTGTTTCATCTTAGGTGAACCCGGGCCATTGTAACACCAGATAATTTCATTCCGGAAATTCTCTCTTCCGAATACCTCATCCATCAGGATTTTCATATAATGTACCTCATTCCAATCCAATTGAACCAAAATGCTCCCGTCATCAGCCAACAACTCCTTGGCGACCTCCAATCGATTACGCATAAAAGCAAGCCAGGTCGAATGGTTGAAATTGTCATTATAACCAAAACTATCGTTTCCCGTGTTGTACGGGGGATCAATATAAATCAACCTGACCTTTCCCAAAAAACGTTCCTTCAAACTGTACAGAGCCAACAGGTTATTTCCCTTTATGACCAGATTATCCTTGATCACTCCTCGTTCATCGTATTGAAATCCTGCAAATCGCTTCTCTCCGTTTCCGGTATTACGCCTTACGTTTTCAAAAGCCTTAGGTTCCAACAACCGATCTATCTCCTCACTACCTATGACCGCATTGAAAAACACCTCTTTCCTCTTCGCCTTTTTCTCCACGTAATCGGATGTATCGGCATTCGCTTCAAAATAAATGTCCACTCCCTCTTCCGTGCTTTGTCCTCCTTCGAGTACACAATCTTTAAACGGAAAGTACAAAACCACCTCTCCGTAATCTTTCAATAGTTTACCTCTTCCGGTAGCCAATCCGATTTTATTCTCAAATTTCGTATAACTGTGATCCAGCATATCCTGCTCCAGAAAAAAAACGAAATCTCTCTGCTTAAATACATAAACCGCACCGCATCGAATAAAAAAACGTTTCCGGCATATCTCATTCTCCAACAAAGAAGAGATCAACCACTCCTCTTGTTCACCTACCGCTCTCTTAAGCGCATTCATATCCACTTCACCGCTATCCGTCAAACACTTGTTTTTTGTTCTCAATATATCAAAAACCACATCCGTGCAACCGATCAATTTCTTCATTCTATTATACGTATTATCCTCTGTTATTATTAGGAAGTGTTCCCCATCCTTTCTCTAACCTCTCCATTATCAATCGCATTCGATTGATTCAGGTTCAATATCATTCCTTTACAAATATAAATTAAGATACGACGACATCGAAGAAAACAAGAGAAATAATTTCTTCCGCTCTTTTCCGGTTACAAAATTAAACTTCGTATTTTAAATTCAAAATGATAATACACATGTTACCCGGAGTTAAAGAGCCATTATACTTTTCATTAAAGGTTTATCGTGTAGTCTACTCCGATTTGTTCAACAAAATAAGGATCGTGTGAAATCACCAACACGGTTCCCCGAAAATCCTTTACGGTAGCGGTCAGAATTTCAACATTCTGCATATCGATATTATTGGTCGGTTCGTCCAAAATAAAAACATCCGGGGTATCGGCACTGACCATCAGACAGCAAAGAGCCAACTTCATCTTCTCTCCCCCGCTCAACTTTCTGCAACTTTTCTCCCACACCGGCATGGGAAACAAAAAACGATTCAAAATCGTTTTGATTTCATGTTCCTGTCGCACGGCGGTAAACCGTCGTACCTGCTCAAACACGGACAAATCATTTTTAACGATCGAATACTCCTGATCCAAATAAACATACTTAAAATCCTCAAGGGTCAATGCCCCTCTGGAAGGATTCAACTCTCCGGTCATCAGCCGCAGTAAGGTTGTTTTCCCTGAACCGTTTTTTCCCCGGATAAGTACCCGATCGCCGCTCTTTATCAGGAAATCCAAATCCTTTTCCCATAAAGGGACAGACGAATAAGCGAAATTAATATGCCGAGCCGTGATTAAAATTTTTCCCGTATGTAACGACGAGGTTTTAAAATCTACTTTCATGGACTTTATATCCGGCAGGCAGGCCCGAACCTCCGTCAACTTCTCTGTAATACCCCTCTGCCTCTCCTCGTGAACTCCCTTCAAAGCTGAAGTACTCTTTTCTGCCCTGTCCTTTAAAGTGTTCATCGCCATACGGCTTACCCCTTTTTTAGCACTTCTTTTTTCTCCCCGGGCATCTAATTTCAGCTTGCGCTCGACAGTTTCCCGAGCGACCTTACGGGCCAGACGCAATTCTTTTTCTTTTTCGTCCAGTTGAGAATAAAGCGCATGAATAAGAGTCTCTTTCTGAGTCTTATAAAAATCATAATTCCCATTGTAGTAAGTTATTCCCCTTCTATCCAATTCGTAAATCGATGACATCAGATTCAATAATACCCTGTCATGGCTAATCACGACAATGGTCGCTTTAGCGTTTAGTATAAGCCCATACAACCGTTCACGGCACTCGCTATCCAAGTGATTGGTGGGCTCATCCAACAAAATTATCTCAGGCGAATGCAGATGAATACCCGCAAGCAACACCCGGGTCTTCTCTCCTCCGCTAAGACTTGCCAACGGCCGGAAGAGCGAAACATACTCCAAATCCCAAATTTCCAAAGCCGTCCGAGCCCTCTCTTCTATATCCCAATCCTCTCCGAGCACCGTAAAATGTTCTTCCGAAACATCGCCTCCCGTAATGGCCCGTAAGGCCGTCAGTTTTTTATCGATCCGCAAAACCTCCGCTATCGTCAGATGATCGTATTGACCGAAATGCTGCGGCACATGATACGTTGTTCCGTTACATATAATCTCCCCGGACACGGCGGAAAGCTCCCCGTTTATAACACGCATTAAAGTCGACTTTCCGGTTCCGTTATTCCCGACAAAAGCCACTTTTTGGCCTCGTTTTACAGCAAAAGAAAGATCCTGAAAAAGCATCTCTTTGTCGGCATGTCGATAAGTAAGTCGTCGTACAACTATGCTCATTCTATATAAATTACTCAATTAATACTCAAATAGTTGAAATCACGGGGCAAAAGTGATAATAAAGAATCAAATTCACGAATAGCAACTTTCTAAACGAAAAACCTGCCCGGTTTCTTATTTAAAACCGTTTACTGGCATAGGTATAACCCCGATTTTGAAAAGAAGTAATTAAATATTCATTCGAGTAAAGATATAATTTGGAACAAAAGTAATACATTTTACTGTATATCCAAAACGAAAACAGGTCATACCCTGTTTCAACAATATTTTTGTCACCATGAAGAATATAAACAAACAAAATTAGAAGCAAATCATGGTAAAACACTCGTGATTAAATATAATAGTTACAAATAATTAAAAATAACGAAATATATTCCTTTTATCCATTTAACATCATAACTTTAAAAAATCTTTAATATACGAACTAATACCAATCAATAACCATAAACACGACTTATGACTTTTTATACAGATAACCAAACCTTAAACGATCTGAGTATATTCGGAAAAAACAAAAATAGCAGCATATACGGTTTATTCAACAAAACCTGTACAAACGCGGGAGCCAGACTGCTGGAAAGCATGTTTAAACAACCGATATCCGATCTGGAGGAAATCCGAAAACGCTTAGCCGTAATACGTTATTTCCATGATAAAAAAAGCAGTTTCCCTTTTATGGGCAGCTTGATCAATAACGTGGAAAATTACCTGGGGGAACAAAGCGAAAAAAGCAGAATAGACCCGAATAGCACAAGCATACAAGGAAATTTAAAACGAAGATCCGGCATGGATTTGGATTACAAGAGAAATCAGGAAGGAATCATGCTGACAATCAGATTGATCAACTCCGTCCGTAACTTCGTATCGGAAGAAAGAGATTCGACAGAAGAAACTCCTTTGAAAACGATGATAGAGGAGATGAAAGAAATCGTCGACGACGAACGTTTGGCTTGGACTCTTAAAGAGAACGGGCAAAAGACATTCGATTATGAAAAAACAGCTGCTTGCGATACTATATTTCGTTTCAGGGCCCGGGATATACTGTCCCGATTAATGACTCATCTTTCTATTCTCGATGCCTACATCGCTGTCGCTCAAACCGCCATCGCACGCAACTTTACCTTTCCGATTCCCCTACCGGAGCAAGAGCAGCTGATAGATATAAAAGGACTTTACCACCCTTTCGTGGAAAATGCCGTGACGAACGACCTGACCATTGACCCCTCCCAGCAGATCATCTTTTTAACCGGGGCTAATATGGCCGGAAAATCTACTTTTATGAAAGCCTTCGGCGTTATTCTATACCTGGCACATATGGGATTTCCGGTTCCCGCCCGGTCTATGGAATTTTCTCTCCGAGGAGGATTATATACCACCATCAACCTTCCCGACCAATTAAAACGGGGTTACAGCCATTTTTACACGGAAGTTCAACGGGTAAAAAAAGTAGCAGAACTTTTAGACCGTCAACACGACTTGGTTATTATTTTCGATGAACTTTTCCGGGGAACGAACGTGAAAGACGCCTACGACGGGACTTATGCCGTAACGGAAGCATTTGCCAAGTACCAAAAAGCGATCTTCATGATATCCACTCATATTACGGAAGCCGGAGTCGCCCTAAAAGGACATTATGACAACATCTTGTTCACTTACTTCTCCACGTTAATGAAGGGAGAAAAACCCGTCTTTCCGCACACCTTGCAACCGGGTATAACGGAAGACCGTTTCGGAATGAGAATCATCAACAATGAACGGATCATCGAGATTATTCAAGGCAAGGTGAAGGTTCCTCCTTCTCCGAAAGAAGAAGGACGTTTTTTTGTCGATAAACAGACGATAAACGATTTAGAGTTATTCGGCAAGTTTAAAGACGAATCCGTTTTCAACACGTTTAACCGAACGGTAACTCAGGGAGGCAGCCAGACACTCGAACTTCTGTTTATGAATCCCACTACCGATGCAAAGGAGATCGAGAGGAGAAGGGAGATCATCCGTTATTTTCAACGTATCGACAAAAAACTCCCGGTAGGTAGTTTTATCATGAAGGAGGTCAATACCTATTTTAACGTCCCGATTCCCCGTTTCAAACTTCTCTCCTTTTACAGGATAATAAAATGGAGAATCTTAAAATTTTTCATGGACGATGCCCAATTCGATTTTGTCAAAGACGGTATTCTTTCCTCTGTAAAAATGTTAGACTCTCTGAATAGCTTCCTGCAAACGCTTGACGACAATACTCCCGTTTATCAAGAAGAGAGATCCGTATTCAGAACGATTCTGGAAAGTAAAAACATACGTTGGTGGAAAAAAGAAAAGGACAAAAAACGTCTCTCCTATTTTAAAATGGCCCATTTGGATTATCGGTTACGACGAACCGTCTTTATGGAAATGAAAACATTGGAGCGGATGATTTACGAAATGGATGCTTACCTGTCCGTGGCAAACGTGGCAAACGAAAAACATTTCACCCACGCGCTTCTCTGCGAGAAAAAAAAGAATTTCGTTCGAATGGAAGGGCTTTACCATCCCCACGTAGAGTCTCCGGTAGCCAATTCCATTCAAATAGATACGGAACAAAACGTTTTCTTCCTGACCGGAGCCAATATGGCCGGAAAATCCACCTTTATGAAAGCCTTCGGCATCGCTATATACCTGGCTCATTTAGGCTTTCCCGTACCCGCACGGGAGATGGAGTTTAGCCTCCAGGAAGGCATGTACACCTCCATTAACTTATCCGATAACCTGCTGGTAGGATACAGCCATTTCTACTCGGAAGTCTTACGGGTAAAGACTGTCGCCGAAGAGTTGAACCGGGGAAAAAGGCTGGTACTGATAATGGACGAACTGTTTAAAGGAACCAACGTGAAAGACGCTTTCGACGCAACCGTTGCCGTATCCATGGGCTTCGCGGAGAGTCGGGACAGTCTTTTCCTCCTATCTACCCATATCATAGAAGCAGCTAACGATTTAAAGGAGCATTACCGGAATGTCCAATTTTTCTATTTTCCCACGAGAATCGAGGAATCCCGTCCGGTCTATCCTTATCTGTTAGAAAAGGGGATAACTTCCGATCGTCACGGAATGCGTATTATCAACAATGAAGAGATTATAGAAACCATCAACAACAGCCGTTAGATTATTTCCGAAACAAATGTTCCAACGCCGCCCGAGGCGAGTACAACAACATGCGTGGTCCGGAGAAACGCATCACTCTCCGGATCCGTTCTCTCATTTTCGCAGAATAACAATGAACGGGACAATGTTTACAAGAAGTCTTATCCTCCCCGAAAGGACAATGTTCCAATCTCGCTCGGGCATATTCCAATAACTCCGCACAAGTCGGGCACAAGGTCTTATTTCCCTCCTTTTTCCTGCAATAGAGGCGAATCATCCTCTCTACAATTTTCTTTTCCCGTTCCACGCGGAAAACTTTACTTTTGTCCATTATCTGTTATCTCGTAATACGATAGCATCTGCTCCCCAGCACACTCGCCAACCGGTCCATATCGTTCAATGCTGCGATCGTCACGTCCCACTTCGCGTAATGAACCGGTTTGCCCCGTAATATCGTTCCGGGTGCTCTGAAAACGGCTTTTTGCAAAAAATCTTTTTTGAATATCCACCCTAACACCAACAACACCCGCTCGTGACCGCGAGTATATAATTTGGAAAACACATAGATATCCACCACTCTTTTGACCTGTTCGTCCGTAACCTCACACCTCCAGTCATCGTGAGGAAAATAAAATACCTCTTGTGTTTTAACGTCGATTATCTCGTTCCGAGCACCCAAAAAATCACCATGATCGGGCGTATCCCCAATCTTTTCTCCCAAATAAACAACCGGGAGTTTTTTCAACCGACACCACTCATCAAAAGCAAACTCCCCGATATATCCGATAGCGATCTTCTCTATCCGTTGCGGAACGTCCAGCCGGACATCCCGCCTATATTCGGACCTGATACGTATACCGGCCCTACGGTTCGCCTCCGCCCAACTTGCGGAAGAACAATGCCATTCAAACGCCTTTTTTACCGAAGCCATCTCTCTTTCGTTTATGTCATAATAAACTCCTTATACCTCTTCTCCGCCGCTTTTAACAGGCCACGATCCAACTCCATCCGTTCAAAAAAAGAGGTTTCAACGGAAACCTGTCCCCTTGAGGCCACCTTGTTCCAATTCCCGACAATTTTTCCATTATAGAGAATAACCGGATAAAAGGTTCCCCAACGATTAAAAGCCTTGAAATAATATTCCCGGTTCAAGATCGTCTCTCTCTCCTTGTAACTGATCAGGTATTCGTCGAAAGCAGGTAGAAAATGCAATATCCTATCGATATTCATGTTTTTATCACATGAACTGTGCACGAATAATCGGGACGAGGAAAAACGATCCGAAGTCAGTTCCGAGCGGATCAAATCCATGGCATGCCGGGCATCGCCGATCGATAACCCAGACCACCATACAAAATCCTGTAAACTGGCTGGCGAATGGCTTCTGAAATAGCTGACCGCCAACTTTGCCAAGGCCTCTTCCCTATGCAACTCTTTCACAGGCGGCACCCGTTCTTCCAACAAAGCATAAGTCGACTTTTTATCCTTATCGACACCACTGCATACGATTCCTTCCGCCTCCGCACGCGTCAGGTAATGGGTCAACCGAGCAAAATCGACTACCAATCCCGCCTTCATCAGTTCCGTCGCGATCTCCTCCTTAGTCAAACTTCTATTCCCTTCCAATATCCTTTCAAACAATCGGTTACAGCGAAAATACGACTTTTCCGTTATACCTAAATTTTTACTCTTCGCAAACGATTCATTGGCGGACTTTATCCGCGAAAAAGATAACTTCAACATCCAACGAATATCTTCGGCAGCCACGAAATGCCAGGTAGGACGCATCACATGGGTACGCAATATCTCACCTCTTCTCAATGCCTCTTCCACCGTTTGCAAAGTGGCGGACTTTAGGCGGAGACCAACAGCCCATTTGGCCATCTGATAATGTTGGGCTTGTACGGCCCCCATCCAATGAACAAGCTCCCCGGGCTTATCAAATACGGCTTCTGACAATTGTTGGCTATATACGCGAACCTCTTCTATCATCATGATTTGGGAAGAATGACATTTGTAATCCGACATACGGAAGCCAAGTTCCCAAATTCATCCGTCACGTTGATACTCACTACATGAGTACGTTTTCCTTTATGAATAAATTCGGCACGCCCCGTAACATAACTCCCTTGAGCCTTCCGGATATGGTTTCCGTTTATCTCGATACCGAACACGTGAAATCCCTCCCGAGGAACCGAAACGTACGTAATACCACTACCTACTGTCTCCGCCAAAGCCATAATGGCTCCACCATGCAGCAAATTTCCCGGACGCATCGTACGTTCATCTATCGGCATCCGGGCTTCCAGCCAATCTTCCCCGATTCCGGTAAACTCTATTCCCAAGTGTTCCACCAAGGTTCCCCGGCATTCCCGGTTCATTTGTATCAATACCTCTTCAATTTTCATCTCTGTTGTTTAATCTAAAAATTATATTTCCGCTTCGGATTCTTAGGAAACCATCCCTTTCTTACCCGCTCTTCCTGTTCAAAAACCTCTTTGATCGTCCAAAAAGAAGAGAATGCAAAGACTCCTAACAGGGAAGACCACATGACTTCCCTTACCAATAATGCCGCAACAACTCCCGCTATCCCCAAGAGCAAAAATATCCACCAACATCTCGTTCCCCAATAGTACTCCGCTTTTACGACAACCGGATGAAACAGGCCGATGATCAAAAACGTACATATCCCGATAATCAAACCCGTCAAATTATAGGTCTCTATAAATTCCATAGTAATTCATTTTTATTGACCGCAAAACTACGGATAAAAAGCGTTTTATCAAAGAATAAAAAAACGTCCGAGAATTCGGTCGGCTCCTTCTATCCGCCCCGACTTTTGTCATATCATCGTGCCGGATCAAAAAGAAATCTTTTCCGCCGTAACAACTCTGTTTCCGGAATCTTTAATTTCCTCAAACTTTCTCTTTCGACTTCCTCTGAAATCTCCAAAATATTCCTACTTTTGTAGAAATATCATAGTACTCGAAAAACGATGACACAGTTAAATGAAGGAGAAAAAGCCCCCTATTTCAAAGGGCAGAATCAGGACGGCAAGGAGATAACCCTTGATGATTTTAAAGGTAAAAGACTCATACTTTATTTTTACCCGAAAGATAACACGTCCGGTTGTACGGCGGAAGCATGCAGTTTAAACGAAGGATACGCATCACTTACTTCTCAAGGTTTTGAAGTGATCGGAGTAAGTCCGGACCCGGCATCCTCCCACCAGAAATTTATCGCAAAATACAATTTATCGTTCAACCTGATTGCCGATACGGACAAAACAATCATGGAAACATACGGCGTATGGGGCGAGAAAAAAATGTATGGGAGAAGTTATATGGGGGTTGTCCGTACCACCTTCGTTATCGGACAGAACGGCAGTATCGAGAAGATAATCACCAAGGTTAACACGAAGGACCATGCTAACCAGATATTGAAAGAGTTGGATATAAAAGGTTAACCAGAAATATTGTATTGAAAATTCAAATTTTAAATCAATCATATGGCAACAAATGAAACCAATCAAGACAAGTTAAAAGCACTACAACTTACCCTCGATAAGATCGAGAAGAATTTCGGCAAGGGAAGTGTCATGAAACTTGGCGAAAATGTCGTGGAAAATATCCCGGCAATTCCGACCGGCTCCATTGCCTTAGACAAGGCTTTAGGCGTCGGAGGATACCCCAGAGGAAGGGTTATTGAAATCTTCGGACCGGAATCCTCCGGTAAGACGACTTTAGCCATCCACGCTATTGCTGAAGCACAAAAATTAGGAGGTATTGCAGCTATCATCGATGCAGAACATGCCTTTGATCGCACCTATGCCGAAAAACTGGGTGTAGATGTAAATAATCTATTTATATCTCAACCGGATAACGGAGAACAGGCCCTGGAGATCGCCGAGCAATTGATCCGATCTGCAGCTATCGATATCATTGTTATCGACTCCGTCGCCGCCCTTACTCCCAAAGCCGAAATCGAGGGAGAGATGGGTGATAGCGTGATGGGATTGCAAGCCCGCCTCATGTCGCAAGCTTTACGGAAATTAACCGGAACAATAAGCAAGACAAACACTTGCTGTATTTTTATCAATCAGTTAAGGGACAAAATAGGTATCATGTTCGGTAACCCCGAAACGACAACCGGTGGTAACGCCTTAAAATTCTATGCCTCCGTACGTCTGGATATCCGTCGCATCGGGCAGATCAAAGACGGAGAAGAGGTGTTCGGAAATCATACCCGCGTGAAGGTAGTGAAGAACAAAGTCGCTCCTCCATTTAAAAAGGCTGAATTCGATATCATGTACGGCGAGGGAATTTCTCAATCGGGCGAAATCGTAGACTTGGGCGTGGAATACAACGTCATCAAGAAAAGCGGTAGCTGGTTCTCCTACGGAGAAAGCAAATTAGGCCAGGGACGCGAAACCGTGAAACAATTGGTGATGGACAATCCCGAGTTAGCCGAAGAGTTAAAGCAAAAGATCGTCGTAGCCATGGATGAAGTTCAAAACAAACAGGCATAAGAGCGAATGAAAGGGATGGTGTGCGTATCCCTTTCTTTTATTTAATAACATAACAGCTAAAAGAATGAAAAGATATTTTTATTCTATCTTAATTTTGTTGTCCGTTACCGCATGCGACAGCAAGAAAGAAATCGTAAAACCCAGTTATAAAACTCCGGATATGAAACTTACTTCCGATGTTATGACCCCGGAAATATTATGGTCCTTCGGAAGACTCGGAAGTTTCCAGGTCTCTCCGGATCAAAAATCCGTCGTGTACGACGTAACTTATTTCAATAAGGAAGAAGATCGTTCTTATTCCGATTTGTATCTACTGAATCTGGCGGATGGAAAAAGTAGGCAATTAACCGATACCGATTACAAAGAGTTCGGAGAAACATGGACCCCGGACGGAAAGATTGCTTTCATGTCGAGCAGATCGGGTTCCGTCCAATTATGGGAAATGGAAGCGGACGGTAGCAATCTAAAGCAGATTACCGACGTGGAAGGCGGTATAGGAGGTTATATCTATTCTCCGGATAAATCGAAATTACTCTTTTTAAAAGAGGTGAAATTAGAGCAAGACGTACACGACCTGCATCCGGATCTTCCCAAAGCCAATGCCCGGTTGATCAACGACCAGATGTATCGTCACTGGAACCAATGGGTGGAGACCTATACACACCCGTTCGTGACAGAGTATACCCCTGGCAAACCGATCACGACCGGAAAAGACATCATGGAAGGCGAAAAATGGGAGTCTCCCGTACGTCCTTGGGGCGGTACGGAACAAATCGCATGGACCAAAGACAACAAAGGCATCATCTACACGGCTCGTAAAAAAGAGGGAGTAGCTTACGCCTCGTCCACGAATACGGATCTATACCTTTATGATTTAAGCAGCGGTAAAACACGCAACTTAACCGAAGGCATGATGGGATATGACAATAACCCGGTACTCTCCCCCGACGGTAAGCTAATGGCTTGGGAAAGTATGGAGCGCGACGGCTATGAAGCCGACAAGATCCGGCTTTTCGTCATGAACCTGCAAACGGGAGAGAAAAAAGAGTATACGCGAAACTTCGACCAGAACGTGGGAGGATTGAATTGGGCCGACAACAATACCATCTATTTTATCTCCGATTATCATGCTACCGACGAAATCTACAAATTGACTCTCGACGACGGAGTCATCAAGAAATTGACGGAAGGAGTCCATAACTATACTTCCGTGACCCCGGTAGGCGACTTCTTGTTGGCCGGTAAGGTTTCCATGAGTAAGCCGGCAGAACTATACAAAGTAGATCCGGTAAGCGGCAAAGACCAAGAACTCACCTTTATCAATAAAAAAATATTGGATCAACTGACGATGGGTAAGGTAGAGGCGCGTTGGATCAAAACGACGGACAACAAGCAGATGCTAACCTGGATCATCTATCCGCCCCATTTCGATCCGAATAAAAAATACCCCGCTATCCTTTATTGCGAAGGAGGACCGCAAAGTACGGTCAGCCAATTTTGGAGCTACCGCTGGAATTTCCAGATGATGGCAGCCAACGATTACATCATCGTGGCACCGAACCGCCGGGGATTGCCCGGTTTCGGACAGGAGTGGCTGGAACAAATCAGCGGCGACTACACGGGACAAAACATGAAAGACTACCTGTCCGCCATCGACGAAATGAAGAAAGAGCCCTACATCGATGAAAACCGTCTGGGTTGTGTCGGAGCTTCCTACGGCGGTTTCTCGGTATATTACCTGGCGGGACACCACGACAAACGTTTTAAGGCATTTATTGCCCATTGCGGTATTTTCAATATGGAGATGCAGTACTACAACACCGAAGAGATGTGGTTTGCCAATTGGGATATGGGAGGAGCACCTTGGGAAAAAAACAACAAGATAGCTCAGCGTACATTCGACAACTCTCCGCATAAATTCGTCGGAGAGTGGGATACTCCCATTTTAGTCATCCACGGACAACAGGATTTCCGTATAGATGCCTCTCAAGGCATGGGAGCCTTCAATGCCGCCCGCATGCGGGGTATTCCGGCTCAATACCTCTATTTCCCGGAAGAGTGCCATTGGGTTTTAGGCTGCCAGAACGGCATCCTATGGCAACGCACGTTTGCCGCTTGGTTAGACCGATGGTTAAAACAATAAATAAAAAAGTCGTCCTACCGGACGACTTTTTTATTACATTTTTACTTAAAAGCCATAACTTTTTCGTTCCGTATCGTATATAAACAAAATATTAATACGAAAACAGTTATGACAACATCTACAATTTCAACTTCAACACGTTCCAAAGGATTCCGGTGGCTATACATTATTTTAGGAATCGTACTCTTTGTCTTTGGGATCGGTATTTTACGCCATCCGGTAATTTCCTATTTAGGACTTGCCCTTTATTTCAGTATCATTATCATGATTATCGGTATCGGAGAGATTCTGAACGCTTTTTCCGGCAAACATGCCAGACATTGGGGATGGGGTTTTACGCTCGGTATCATCGATTTAATCATCGGTTTCGTATTACTTACCAATCCCGGCATAACGGAAGATATCCTGCCATACATCGTGGGCTTCATCCTACTGTTTAAAAGCATTGATTTTATCAGTGATTCGCTACAAATGTCTTCGCTGAAAATCGGAGGATGGGGTTGGATACTGACCGGGGGAATACTCACGTTGATTTTCTCCTTTATGATTATTTTCTATCCGGTTTGGGGAGCATTGAATATCATTATCTGGACGGGACTTTGTTTTATTTTCGCGGGTATCTCGTCATTCATTTATGCTTTTATAGACAAACGGTAAGATTCATCTTCTATCGTATTTTAGTCATCAAAGATCGAACAGGCTGTCATGCCTCTTCGATCTTTTTGTCACTTATCCACGACTATTCGCTTTGCCAAGTAAAATAATCCGGAAAATACTCCTTTACCTCAACTTTACGGTCAAACAAGGCATATACGGCAGAACCGCTTCCCGTCATCGAAACGTACAAAGCCCCAGCCTCGTCCAGCCGTTCTTTGATCCTGTTTATCTC
This sequence comes from Sanguibacteroides justesenii, assembly GCF_003204205.1. Taxonomy (NCBI): domain Bacteria; kingdom Pseudomonadati; phylum Bacteroidota; class Bacteroidia; order Bacteroidales; family Porphyromonadaceae; genus Sanguibacteroides; species Sanguibacteroides justesenii. The sequence goes on along the minus strand of NZ_QJPL01000001.1, from coordinate 379,609 downwards.
GGGCAGTTTCTTATTTACCGTGTTCTCAAAATCATTACGTACCCGTTCTTTCCAATCCGCTATCGGACAACAAGGTACTTCCCGCAAATCGAATGTCGCAGCACACGGGGTAATTCCGGCATACGCTTCCGGAGTCGCCACTCCGCCATCCGGCTTTACCAATACAAGGTAATAATCATTCAAATCCAGATCTATTGAGCTCATCATCTCTCCCTTTCCCCGGGCATAAACGGGTCTATTTCGAATAAAAAACGCACAATCGCTTCCTAAACGAACGGCGTAATCTTCCAAACGGGAGTCGGACAATCCCAAAACAAAAAGTTCGTTTAATCCTTTCAGCATATAAGCGGCATCGGCAGATCCCCCGCCCAAACCGGCACCGAAAGGAATAATTTTATGCAGATGTACTCGTACCGAAGGCAAATCGAACTCTTTAGCCAATAACCGGTAAGCCTTTATAACTAAATTTTTTTCCGGCTCGCAATCAATCGGTATCCCCGAGGTATGAAAAATACACTCCCCCGCCCCGCTCTCTTCTTTATGTAATTCCAATATATCGCATAAACCTATCGGATAAAAAATCGTCTCTATATTATGAAAACCATCCGGCCGCTTTTCCGTGATAAAAAGCCCTATATTTATTTTTGCATTTGGAAACAGTACCATAAATTACCTATTTAATGGCTCAAAATTAATTAATTTACGGGGAATCTCTTTATGTTTTCCAAACATCCATAAAATAAATTATTTTCATCCATAAGGTAATCAATCCCGTACAAAACACGTACATTTGCAATTACCTAACGACTAAAAACATGAGAGTACTATTTTTCTTCTCGATCATCCTGCTTTCAACAACAAGTTCAACGCCCAAAGAACCGAGGGTAAAATCCATTACCACGAAAGAGTTCAAGGAGTTGATATGGAACTACACGAAGGATAAAGAATGGCGTTACAAAGGAGATAAACCGGTCATCGTGGATTTTTATGCCGATTGGTGTCCCCCCTGTCACCGATTGTCACCGATCCTGACAAAGATTCAAAAAGAGTACGGCGATTCGCTACAAATTTATAAAGTGAACATCGAAAAAGAGAAAGACCTGGCAAAGTTACTGGAGATTAAAAATATTCCATTGATGCTTTTTATCCCTAAAAACGAAAACCCGGTAAAAGTATTAGGTGTGCATTCCAAAAATGACTTGGAAAAAATGATTTTGAAGGTTCTCAAAGTAAATAAAGTAAGCTTACATCGTAAAAAATGATTTGTAAATTATAAATTTGCTTGATTTATTACTTTAAAGTTTACGGAATTAAATTTGAAAACATGCTGGAAACGCTTCAAGAACTGGACAAAGAACTATTTTTAAACCTCAACTCCATACATTCTCCTTATTGGGACACTTTCATGTCTATATATACGGGGAAATTAATATGGATTCCCATGTATGCTTCCATTCTTTACGTTTTATGGAGGAATTTCAACTGGCGCACGGTCATTTTGACGACAATAGCCTTTGCTTTGGTCATTACCTTGGCGGATCAAACCTGTAGTTCCATCCTCCGTCCCCTATTCGAACGTCCCCGTCCCTCACATAATCAAGAGATAGCAGACATCGTACACCTGATAAACGGAAGAAGAGGAGGAATGTACGGATTTCCCTCCTGTCACGCTTCCAATACCTTTGCCTTGACTTTTTTTATCCTATGGTTTTTCAGGAATAAAGCCCTCTCCGTCTTTTTCATTTTATGGGCCGTTATTACCTGTTACTCGAGAATTTACGTGGGAGTACATTATCCCGGAGACCTTCTTTTCGGTACGGTTGTCGGTATAACGGCGGGTAGTATCGTTTACCTACTCTACCGATTCGCCTTGCATTGTACGCGTGTAAGAGAATTTGTCCGCAACGAACGCGATTGCTACCTAATAGAACATCCGGGCGGTATAAAATACACGCTTACCATCATTTACACGGGCCTTATTACGATTTTCGCTTTCGGAATATACGCTCTTTTCGTCTGATCATGTCCAGACCTCGATACACCCGAACCCCTGACTGCCCAACCTACCGGCTCCGCTGTCATACATCAATTTCAACAATTCCGGATTTCCCGTGATCTCGAACCCGAACAGGTAACTTTTTAATTGGGTTCTCTGAGAAGTCCCCTCCTTTATAGTAATCGTCTTTGCCTTAGGGGGCGACAATACCTGCAAACGATCCAAATGCCATTCTGGCAATGGTTCCTGACGATAGAACGCACGATACTTCTCGAGTAGGTTATACTCCAGCAACCTCAAAAAAACAGGTTCATCGGGAGATACATGACGGGTAGTACCTCCTCCTTCCCGCTTCTCATCTATAAAAACCGGCGAAATCGTCCGAAACCTCATCGTTTCGCTAAAAGAAGGCTCCGGCAGACGTTCGACAGAAACCACATCGAAAGAAACCCGGGTTCGCTTATCCCCGATAACGATATGACGATTATTAAACAACCCGACAACAAAAGCTTCGATGGCATCGATCGGATAAAAAGAGACAATCAGGCATACCTCTTCCGACAAGATATTCATTCGGTCTCCAAAAATCTGAAAACGGGGTATATATAAATTCGAAAAGGTAAAAAGCTTAAACTGTTTACGCTCCCCCGTTATATACCCGTGATCATGCAACCAAGCGGCAAATTCGGAATTACCTTCGTTCAATATTTTATAAATGGTGGAGCTCAGGGGATATAAATAATTGCAAGGCAATATCGTACCCCACACATTTTTATCGACTCTCAAAATCAACCTAAACCTCATATTTCTTATTTTAATCCGTTTTAAAGATAAAAATAATTTTACATATTACCAGTCATGCCCCTTTTTTACCAACATTTTAATAAACTTTCCGTACCATTTGTTTGACCCGCATTTATATCGTAAGTTTGTTTGTTCTTAAAACAAAAAGCCATGAAATACGCGTTGAATGACAAACCCTCTCTGCTACCTTTGCTTATGTATGGACTCCAATGGTTTGTCGTATCCATTCCTTCCATCGTCATTCTGGGAGTTATCGTATCGCAAATTCATTATAGCGATGCGATCGCCCAAACTCTTTATATGCAAAAAATTTTCGGAATAATGGGCATTGCCTTAATTATACAGGTATTATGGGGACACCGTTTACCTCTTATCATAGGACCTGCTTCCGTTCTGCTCATCGGTGTCCTGGCATCCGCATCGGCCTCCGTTTCCGCCGTGTACACGGCTATTCTGATCGGAGGAATCTTTCTATCCCTACTCGCTTATAGCGGATTACTCTCTAAGTTACAATTTATATTCACTCCCAGAATTATCACGGTTATTCTCATCCTGATAGCCATTACGCTCTCCCCAGTTATTCTGAAACTTCTGTTCGGCGAAGCGGAACATACCTTGTTTCATCTCTCGTTCGCCATCTTGCTTACCCTTGCCATGATCATTGGAAATCAAGTATTTCGAGGCATATGGAAATCCACCGTTGTCCTCTGGGCTCTTCTTATAGGCAGTTTACTGTATTACGGAGTACAAGGATTCCCGAAATCCTCATTTCCCTCCTCTGCCTTTTCAAAAGCAGGACTCTCTTTTTTCAATTTTCCTTTGGAATTCGATGCAGGTGTCATTCTCTCCTTTATTTTTTGTTTCATTGCACTTATCGTAAACGAATTAGGTTCTATTCAGGCCGTGGGGAAACTCATAGGTGCAAACAAAATGGAAAAACGAACGACCCAAGGAGTCGGCGTTGTAGGAATCACCAACATACTTTCCGGCTTGGTCGGTATTGTAGGCCCTATCGATTACTCCATGAGTCCGGGTATCATCTCTGCCACCGGATGTGCTTCCCGTTATACCCTGATCCCGGCAGGCATAGGCCTTGTAATAAGTGCTTTTTTCCCCGAATTGATAATCGTAATGGGACATATTCCCCATGTCGTAATGGGAGCGGTTCTACTCTACCTGATGGCAGCACAACTTTCTGCCGGTTTGCAAATGACGGTCCATGAAACCGCCGTGAAAAACTTTAATAACGGTATCGTAATCGGCTTTCCGCTCATGGTAGCATTGCTGCTCTCTTTTGCCCCGGATAGCGCACTAAACTCCATTCCTCCCCTTATCCGACCCATCATCGGTAACGGGTTTGTCATGGGGGGCATTTCGGTCTTAATATTGGAACACCTTATTTTCAGAAAAGAAAAATAGGTTATTTCTTCTTTTTTTTCCGAACCGACCAACCGAAATGACCGATCTTCTCACCGATACCAAAATACTCCCCGTGTACATAAACCAACGGGTTGGAATCTGACAATTCGAACTTACCGGTCTCTTTATCCAGGTAATTATCGTCGGCCAACACGTTCACCACCTCTGCTATAAACATATCATGGGATCCTAAAGGAATAATTTCTTTCACCCGGCATTCGATACAAACGGGAGACTCTTCCACCGTGGGAGCCTGAACGATTGTAGCCTGTCCGGGTGTCAACTTCATCTCTTCAAACTTATTATAGTCTTTGCCCGAACGTACCCCGCACCAATCGGTCGCGTAAGCCATATTCGCCGTAGTCAAATTAATGACAAACTCCCGGTTTTTCTTCAAAATCGGGTACGAATGGCGTTCCGGACGCACGGAAATATAACACATGGGCGGATTCGTACAAAGAGTTCCTGTCCAAGCAACCGTAAAAATGTTGTACTCTTCCGGCGCATTTCCGCAACTCACTAATACGGCCGGCAACGGGTATATCATCGTCCCCGGTTTCCAATTATGTTTCATATTTACAGACTTTACTATTTTCCGGCAAAGATAGAGAAAGTTTACATAGCATAAAACAGACATTATTACCGGCATTAAGACAAGAAAAACGTATCTTTCATATTAAAATTTTCCCCGAAAAAAAAGACAGGTATATGACATATACCTATCTCCCTTCTATTTCTCAAGCAGTTACTTAGTCTTATTAAACTCCTCTATCAAAGCTTTAAAAGTCTCTTTTACCGAAGTAATGCAAGTCGCCCGAAAAGCATTGGCTCCCGCGAAGGCGTAACCGTTATCCATATTTCCACGAAAAGCATTATACAAAGCCGAAATAATACAGTAAGGGCTCTTACTGATATCACAGGTCTTAATACACTTACACATGCAAGTTTTAGGTTGTTTTTGTCCCTCTTTCACCTTTTGAATAAACTTACTGAATATCGCTCTTCCCGGCATTCCTACAGGACTTTTTATAATCTGAATATCATCCTGTTTCGCATCAATATAAGTTTGTTTGAAAGCATCCGAAGCATCACACTCTTTCGTGGTCACAAAACGTGTCCCCATCTGAACCCCCGCGGCTCCCATATCCATAAAATGCCGGATATCCTCTCCGGTATATATTCCCCCGGCAACGATAACCGGAATCTCCTGATGATAACGCTTCTCTATCTCCTTTATTTCTCCGATCACTTCCGGAAGAATATGTTCCAAATCGTAATGCTCATCGTTAATCTGCTCGTCTTTGAATCCCAAATGCCCTCCCGCTTTCGGGCCTTCCACGACAAAGGCGTCCGGCAAATAATCATATAAACTTTTCCATTTTTCGGCAATTACCCGGGCTGCCCGAGCCGAAGAAACGATAGGAACCAATTTCGTGGTACTCCCCTTCGGTAAGAAACTCGGCAAATTCAAAGGCAAACCTGCCCCGGAGAAAATAATATCGGCTTTCTCGGCAACAGCCGTTTTCACCATATCCGCAAAATTAGACATGGCGACCATCACGTTTACCCCGATTACTCCTTTCGTTTTCTCCTTTGCCTTACGCAATTCTTCTTTTAATCCCAATATGCTTGCTTCAATATAATCCTTCGATAAATTCCGATACAACAACCCCAACCCGGCACTCGAAATAACCCCGACTCCTCCTTCATTTGCAACAGCAGACGCCAATCCAGAAAGCGAAATTCCAACGCCCATTCCACCTTGTATGATAGGTATTGAAATGGATAAATTTCCAATTTTTAATGTTCGCATTTTACTAAAAAATTAAATAATATTTGACGAATGTACAATAAAATCTCGCTTAATTGCATTTTCTCGCTCACTTATAACATATTATTAACTATGTTTATACTCTCTTGCATTTATTCTCCATCGAAACGTATATTCAAAGACTCTTTAATTCACCCCAAAATTATGATTCAACCTCTATAAACATTACTATTTATCCCCACGTTTCAATCGACCTGTCAGAAACAGATACGATAAAGGCAATCTATCCGGAAAAAATAAAATGGATATTATTGTTTACTTGTGTTAATACGGCACGAATATTGCTCAAGTAACAAGCAATTTCATTTTTTCGTAGACCAAAAGGAGACATTAATTAGGGACCATTATGAGAAGAATTAAAGGCTGTTTTACGAGCCGTGTACTAAAAGGTATTTTGTGTTTAAATTTCGTTCTTTGGGGAGTTGCCGTCGGGAAGGCCCAAGACAGTTCTCATATAAAATCAATTCCGTTCGGAGACATGGACAACTGGTTAGTAAGGGTTATCGAAGAATCATTCGTTATCGGAGGAAAAACCAAAACTCTTCACGAAATAGCCCCTGCCGATACGATCAGGGGAGCCATCGCCTACCGTCACTCTTCACAGTCACCGTGGAGGACCTCCAATGTTATGGCCCACGTGAGCGGAATCACGAAATGCAGCAATACGGTTTTTCCCGAAAAAAGAGGAGAAGGGCAATGTGCCCGATTAGAAACCCGTATGGAAAATTGCAAGGTATTCGGCATCGTGAACATTACGGTATTGGCTTCAGGAACCATATTTTTAGGAGAAATGCTGGAACCCATAAAAGATACGAAAAATCCCCAGGCTAAATTAAACATGGGTATTCCGTTCACCGAACGTCCTTTGACGATGGTATTCGATTACAAAATGAAAACCAACGGTGATCCGGACCGAATTAAAGCTCCCGGCTTCGGAAGAACGACAAAAGTTCCGGGAAAAGATTGCGCCGAAGTGTTTATTATCCTGCAAAAGCGATGGGAAGACGAAAAAGGAAACGTGCATGCCAAACGAATAGCCACGGGTGTAGAGCGTTTCTCCGAAACGACCCCGGATTGGGTTAATAATCACTCGATCAAACTGATTTACGGGGATGCTTCCAAGGATTCCGGATTCCAACCTTATATGGATCTGATTCCGGCAGACAATTACCAATACTGCCTAAACAGCAAAGGGAAATCGGTTCCCATCATAGAGGAAGGTTGGGGAGATCCCGACGACACCCCTACACACCTTATATTGAAAATCTCTTCCAGTCACGGAGAAGCCTACGTGGGATCCTTAGGAAACACGTTTTGGGTAGACAATGTCAGATTCGCTTATTAAGCGGTCCGACCGGAAAGCGGTCTTTTCTTAAAGGCATAAATTAAAAAAACGATTCCGATAAGAATAAAAGGAATACTCAGCACCTGTCCGAGATCCAAAATCATCCCCTCTTCGAGCGGTACCTGCTTCTCTTTGACGAACTCGATACCAAAACGGGCGATAAATACTAAGGACAGCATCATACCCCAGTATAATCCGGGATATTTTCCTATGCCTGTTTTCCGGTAAAGTCCTATATTCAGAAAAAAAACAACCAAGTAAGCCAGGGCCTCATAAAGTTGGGCCGGATGACGAGGTATGGCATCCACCCGTTCGAACACAAAAGCCCCCGCCATCCCCGTCGGGATTCCGATCATTTCGGAGTTCATTAAATTCCCGATCCGGATGAAAGCCGCAGCCAAAGGCAATACGATAGCGATATGATCCAAGGTGCGAATGACCGGTTGGTGCCGACACACGGAATAAAGAATTAAGGCCACGACCAATCCCAATGCACCCCCATGACTGGCCATCCCCTGATACCCGGTAAACAGGTATCCGCCATCCGCTTTCGCCGTTATCGGCAAAAAAATCTCTAAGGGATGGGATAAAAAATAATCCGGTTCGTAAAATAAACAATGTCCCAAACGAGCCCCGACAAATAAACTTACCGTACTCCATACGACCAACAATTGTAAATTTACCCACGAAATACCGTTCTCCTGAAAAAGCTTTTTTAAAATCCACACGGACAACACCGTTCCGGCAATAAACGACAAACTATAATAATAGATAGGAATAGCCCCTATACGGATAAAAACCGGGTCTGCATCCCAATGTATATAACTCATCCCTTTTAAAATTTCATTTCAAAAATCGAATATAAGAAATTTCCAATCTATTCCCCTATATCTAAAAAAAATCCTCACCACTTAAAAACATTTCATGCAAAATGCTGAAAAATCCCTTGTATTGACTATCTTTGCACAATTTTTAATCATTTCGTAAAAGAGAATCATATGGCAATCTATTTAGACGATGTATCAAGAACTTTTGGAGAGTATTTACTTATTCCCGGTTTAACTACGAAACAGTGTATTCCCACCAATGTTTCCTTGAAGACACCTTTGGTGAAATTCAAAAAAGGCGAAAAGTCTGCGATTGAACTAAACATACCTTTTGTATCGGCCATCATGCAGGCCGTTTCCGATTCGGGATTAGCCATCGCGTTAGCCCGCCACGGGGGATTATCGTTTATTTTCGGTTCTCAGACCATAGAGTCCCAGGCGGAAATGGTTAGAAAAGTAAAAAAATTCAAAGCCGGCTTCGTTACCAGCGATTCCAACCTGACCCCGGAAAACACGTTGGCTGATGTTATTGCACTAACGAAAAAAACCGGACACACGACCATGGGTGTTACCGACGACGGTACTCCTAACGGAAAATTATTAGGATTAATTACCAGCCGGGATTATAGGGCTGAAAAAGATCCTGCCGACAGAAAAGTAAAAGAGTTCATGACTCCTTTTTCTAAATTAACCGTAGGTGAAGTCGGCATGACGCTTTCCGAAGCCAATCAAATTATCTGGGAACATAAACTGAATACCTTGCCGATTATAGATAAAGATCAGCATCTGGCCTATTTTGTTTTCCGGAAAGACTACGACAGCCATAAGGATAATCCGAACGAACTTCTAAACACCCGGGATAAAAAATTACTGGTTGGCGCCGGAATAAACACCCGAGATTACATGGACCGGGTTCCTGCCCTGATTGAAGCCGGAGTGGATGTTTTATGTATCGACTCTTCAGACGGTTTTTCCGAATGGCAGTCGGATACCATCAGATGGATCAAGGAGAAATACAACGGAGAAGTATTGGTAGGTGCCGGAAATGTAGTCGATGAAGAGGGTTTCCGTTATTTGGTAGATGCCGGAGCCGATTTCGTAAAAGTAGGTATCGGGGGAGGTTCGATCTGTATCACCCGCGAACAAAAAGGTATCGGTCGCGGACAGGCCACGGCCATTATCGACGTAGCCGCGGCACGGGACCGTTATTTCCAAGAAACCGGTATATATGTTCCCATATGCAGCGACGGGGGATTGGTACACGATTATCACATGGTACTCGCGTTGGCCATGGGAGCCGATTTCCTTATGATGGGACGCTATTTTGCCCGTTTCGACGAATCCCCCACCAAAAAGCTGAAAATCGGTAATAACTACGTAAAAGAATATTGGGGAGAAGGTTCAAACCGCGCCCACAACTGGCAACGTTACGACATGGGAGGCAGCGAATCGTTGAAATTCGAAGAGGGAGTAGACAGCTACGTTCCATATGCCGGTAAAATGAAAGACAACTTAAACGTAACATTGGGAAAAATCAAAGCCACCATGTGCAGTTGCGGGTCCGTCACTATACCGGAACTACAACGGACAGCCAAAATAACCCTGGTCTCTTCCACCAGTATCGTGGAAGGCGGAGCCCACGACGTGATCTTAAAAGAACACAATTGATAAAATCAATTATACGATAAAAACAGCTTTGGAAACAGAGCTGTTTTTTTTTATATCATTTTATAACTATCTCTCGGCTTCTTCTTACCCATACGTAACATTTTCACTCCCGATAAGTATCTATATACGGAATCATAAAAAGAATCATATGAAAAATGGAACATTTACATTAAGAAGCAATGACTTGGGAGGTATAGGCGTACTGGAACAAGCCCATCCCCGATGCGGAGGAGAAAATAAATCCCCTCAACTGTATTGGACCAATCCACCGGAAGGAGTGAAAAGTTTTGCCGTTACCATGTACGACAAAGATGCTCCCAGCGGAAGCGGATTCTGGCACTGGCTCCTGTTCGATCTTCCCCCCACGACCCGGGAATTACCGACTGATGCGGGAAACACATCCAAGCATATAGCTCCCGGCGATGCCATACAAAGCCGGAATGACGGCGGAAGTTACGGTTATAGCGGACCATGCCCTCCTCCGGGAGATAATTGGCACGCCTACGTGATTACGGTGTACGCTCTCGACATCCAGAAACTCCAATCGGATAAAGAGGCCCTTCCGGCACAGGTCGGCTTAGAACTATGGAAACATACGTTAGAAAAAGCATCTGTTATTTTTTATTACAAGATTTAATATATAATAACACAAAACCGATCTAAATCATTGGTTTTGTGTTATTTATTTTTTATATTTGGAACAAATACAAAATTATGGTCAGATTTATACTACATACGATTCTGATCCTGGTGGTTTCCCAATTAACCAACGTAGTCATGGGATTGGTGATGACTGAATCCGAGCAAGAGCATTTTCAGCAAATACTCATTCAGGCTGAGAGATACGTTCATGACCAAGAACATTATCAAAACCATTATAGCGACTGTATTCTTCCGCAACAAAACGGGATGTCTTTACGCCGTTCACAATTACCATCTCAGATTCGTATTCTTTTGGAAGGAATTCCCTTGGAATACGCATGTATAAATAATAATGATCATAATTTCTCTTACAATTACATTAAAACATCACAAGTTCGTGATTACAAACACCATTTTCACGAATTATGCAAACTACTGATTTGAAGGTTTTTATTCTGTTCGTATTACCCTTTTTCTTTTAGGAGAAAAAGATTCATTTTTATTAACAACACACACTATAAAAGCCGACATGAAAACAAATCTATTTTCAAAAAGCCGGAAAGAACAAAATTATGCCTTGTTCTTCGAACCGGACGAATTACCTCGTTTGCAATACCTTCTGGAGACCAAACAATTCATTAATCTTTCCAGACTGAGCCAATACGCGGAAGACAACACGGGAATAAAACTTGAGATTTCCCTGACGAATAGAGGGAAACGCGCTACCGTACAACTCTTCGAATACATCGTACTCTCGTATGTAGCCGTATCACCCGTCATGACTTTCCGAAACAAGGAAGCTATCGCTCTCTCCGGTGCTGTCATTCCGGAAACCGATAAATAATAAAATAGGGAAAGGTCTGAAAAATTTCACCCATAACTTTGAACAGGGCCTAAACTGGACATGCTCATGAAACGTTTTCAGACCTTTCCCGTCCATAAAACAAAATCGCTCTCCATTTCGACTAAAATCGAATATTTTTCTTTTTATTTATTCTAAATAAATACTTATATTTGTCTCAAATTTTAACGTATGAAACATTTATTATTTTCTGAAAAGCAGAAACTGGCCGACTTGATCCATATCAATTTCAAATTGTTGTTAGTATTGCCCAGATTCGATATAAAATTAGGCTTCGGGGATAAAAATGTAGCGGAAGTATGCAAACAAGAGGGAACATCGACGGAACTATTCTTATTGGTATGCAATATCTATACTTTTGATGAATACTTTCCGAACCAAGGAGAGTTAAGTCAGATTCATATCGATGATCTGACCTGTTATCTACAAAAATCACACGATCATTACATAAAAGACCAAATCCCCGCTATTCAGGCTCAACTCGCAGAACTCGTTCGTTGTTACGATCCCAAGCAGGGAGCCCTGTTGACTCGCTTTTTCGAAGATTACCGGGCCGAAGTGGCCAATCACCTGAGTTACGAAGAAAATACGGTCTTTCCCTATATCTTGGATTTATTAAAAGGCAAATCCTCGGGCAATTATTCCATTGAACAATTTGAAGCAAATCACAGTAATATCGAAGATAAATTGAATGACCTAAAAAACATCATTATCAAATACTTACCGGGTAATTGTCAGCCCGATCTCCGAAATAAGATTCTTTTCAATCTTTTTTTATTGGAAGAAGATTTGAACAAACACTCGTTATTTGAAGATAAGATATTGGTCCCGTTTGTCCAACGATTAGAAAACCACAACAATGAACAGGAAAAAATATAAAATAACCCTTATAGAGCCCTCACCTATCGTCACGGAAGGTTTAAAAAAGATTTTTCAAACCCTTCCTGAATTTGAGATTCTCCATTGCTCTGAAGATTTATTTCATTTTTCCGAACATCCGACTGCTTCACTCCCGGATATCGTTATACTCAACCCGATCGTCATGGATTTTCATCGCCAACACGCCATAAAATCCATATTCTCTCAATATTCTCAAACTTTATTCATCGCCCTTTTGTATCATTATGTTTATGCTGACAATCTAAAACAATACGACGGAATGATCTCCATATATGATGACGGAACGAAGATCAATAAGAAATTACAACAAGCGATAGAGCATCAGGAAGCAACCCCCGGAAGTAGCAATAACTACGAACTATCCGACCGGGAAACGGAAATACTCATTTCAGTCGTTAAAGGTTTACAAAACAAAGAAATAGCCGACCAGCATCACATTTCAATACATACGGTTATTTCCCACCGAAAAAACATTTCCCGCAAAACGGGTATAAAATCAATCGCCGGTCTTACGGTCTATGCTCTCTTGCACAATCTCCTGGATCAAAACGAAATCGAATAACCCCCACAATCGGGGATAGTCCTAATAAATTTTCCCCACAAATAGGGATAGCATCGCAACGGGAATTCTCCCATCTTTGTCCGCAGAAAATAACACGATATCTCGGATTTTAGTAAGCCCTCTATATTTTGGAAGAGATAACACTCTCAAGCGAACCGGTTTAGCTCATTTCCGGTTCGTTCCTTTTATACCTCTTTCAGAAAAATCGCATGCCTCTTAAAATAAATCAACGTTCCTACAGCCGTCACGAAAGCGACAAAATCCGAGATGGGCATACTTCCCCAAACGCCGGTAATTCCCCAGTAACGGGGTAAGATCAACAAACAGGGTAATAGATACAATAATTGACGGGAAAGGGAAAGGAAAATAGAAACTTTAGCCTTTCCGATAGACTGGAAAAAATTCGTAATAACGATTTGAGCTCCCACGAAGGGAAACATAAGACAAGTAATTCTCAATCCCGCATTAGCCAGTTCGATCAACTGTTCATGACCGGTAAACATCCCCACGATCGCATGAGGAAAAATTTCGCTCATCAGGAATCCGAAGGTCATAATGGAAACTCCGGCATACAAAGCGATTCTCAACGTCTTTTTCACCCGATCGCCGTGCTTCGCTCCATAATTGTACCCCACGATAGGTTGCATTCCTTGTGTCAAGCCCAACTCGATCATCACGAAAAGAGTCAATACCCGATTTACAATACCGTAAGCCCCGATTGCTAAATCCCCCCCGTACGTCTTAAAACTATTATTCAAAATAATGACCACGGTACTCGCGCAAACATTCATCAGGAAAGGAGACATTCCGATAGAAAAAATACTCATGACAATCCGTTTCTGCAACTTAAAATAACCGGACTTAAAATGAATAAAACTCGATTTATTCAGGAAATGGCTTAAAATCCAGATTAATCCCAAACATTGCGAAAGGATCGTGGCTGTCGCCGCCCCACGAATTCCCCAATCGAAATGGAATATAAATACGGGTGCCAGAATGATATTGGCAAATACCGTCACCAGAGACGAGAGCATGGCTTTCTTTGGATATCCCGTCGCCCGCATGATATTATTCAAACCGATAAAAACGAAAGATATAGGATTTCCAAGCAAAATCACCTGCATGAAATCCCTGGCATAAGGAAGCGTATCCTGACTCGCCCCGAAAAAATGCAAAATAGGTTCTAAAAGCCACAAGGTAATTCCCCCGAAACAAAATCCGTTGATGGTACAAAGCAACAATACGTTAGTCAAGACACGAGTTGCTTTATCTACATCTTTTTGTCCCAAATAAATCGAGGTGATCGTAGCTCCCCCGACCCCGACCAAAGTAGAAAAAGCAATGACAAGATTCATCAACGGAAAGGTAATCGCCAATCCGGAAATAGCCAAAGGGCCTACCCCATGCCCGATAAATATACTGTCTATAATATTATATAAAGACGTGACCGTCATTCCGATAATTGCCGGAATTGAATATTGTAATAGTAGCTTACCAATCGGTTTGGTCTCCAATATGTGAGGAGTACTTGTCACTGACATATGTTCATTTTTATATTTCGAATCTGAAAAGTATTTGGATATTCAAGAAACGATCATCCAAAAGAGCATGTAAAGGTAATGAAAATAACAGGAAAACTGACTCATTATTTCCCGAATATTACCTATTTTAGTCGGGAAATTATATAAAGGTGATATGAAAGAAAACGAAATTGTACCGGATAAGCTGAAAGCTCTTTTAAATATGGCAAAATGGGGATGGTGGAAAGCCGATTTTCATGACAAAACATATACCTGTTCCAATTTCATCATAGATTTACTGGACCTAAAAGCCGATATCCTCCCTTTCTATGATTTCAAGGAGTTTATACGAGAAGATTATCAAGCACGTATCACCAATGAATTTGCTTTCATTTTGGCCCAAGACGTGTACGAACAAATATTTCCCATTCATACCAAATACGGTATACGATGGGTTCACTCCCAATTAGGTTTAAAAGAGAGAGACGAGAGAGGGCATCTCGTCGCATGGGGATTTCTGCAATGTATTGAAGACCAAGAAAAAGACACAGACAGAAAAGCATTAAACAAGGTCAATCACCTATTATACCAACAAAACAGTATTTCCCGTTCCTTACTCACATTTTTACAAACCGAAGAAATTTCAAGTGTCATTCTAAAAATACTATACGACATCCAGGAACAATTTAACGGGGATCGGGTATACATTATCGAATACGACCAGAAAGACATGACCCAACATTGTTTGTATGAAGTCTTAAACGATCGACTACCGCAAAATCAACAGGCCGACCTCTCTCTGCATATTGACGAAACTCCTTGGAAGAACCGGCAATTGATGAATTCCATTCCCATTATATTATCTAACCTGGATGAAATTCCACAACAAGGTTCAAAAGAGAAAATGCGCTGGGATGCCCAGCATATAAAATCCATGATGATGGTCCCCATGCTGTCCAAAGACCGGGTATGGGGCTATTTGGGCATCAATATAATGAAGGAGTACCGTTCCTGGAGCAATGAAGATTATCAATGGTTTGCTTCCATGGGGAATATCATCAGCATTTGTATACAATTATATCGTTCCGAGCAAATCGCACATAAGGAAAGAGAATATTTTGAAAATCTCTATCAATACATGCCCATAGGCTACATACGCATGAAATTGATATACGACGGCGAAGGAACTCCTATAGACTACATTTACCTTGATGCCAATCCGGCTTTTGAAGAAATCACGGGTAAAAATCGTCATCATATTATCGGTAAAAACGCCAGTTCTTTAAACTTTCCGATAAGTTCCCGCCCCTCTTTAAAAGAATTAACCGATATTCTTTCCGTAAAAAATTATTACGAGGCCAATTATTCTGTAAATAACGGTAATAAATATTGCCGCACCATCATCTATTCTCCCGGTAAAGAAGAGATCGTCGCTCTATTCTCCGATACCACAGAAACCGTAAATGCCCACGAAGCGCTGGATCGGAGCGAAAAAATGTTACGAAACATATATAAAAACATTCCCGTGGGCATAGAGATCTATGATAAAAACGGGATTGCCATCGATATCAACAACAAAGATCTGGAGATATTCGGATTAACCCGTAAAGAGGATGTTCTGGGGGTCAATTTCCTCGATAATCCGAACTTCACGGAAGAGGTCAAAGCCCAGGTTCTGGCCAGGCAAGAAGTGAATTATGTTGTCAGGTATGATTTCTCTAAAGTCAACCTTCACAAATATTACAAGACCAACTATCAAAACGCGATAAAGAATTTATTGATCAGAATAACTCCTCTATACGATAATAACGATCACTTTCAGAATTATCTCTTTATCGTTATCGATAACACGGAAATCTTGACAGCCCACAATAAAATTAAAGAGTTTGAAAATTTCTTTTCCATCATCGCCGACTATGCAAAAATCGGTTATTGCCGTTGGAATCAAGAAGAACAAAAAGGATTTGCCATCAGTCAATGGTTTAAGAACTGGGGGGCTTCCGAAGATTCTCAATTCGAAAATATCATCGGGGTATATCCGCACGTCCATCCCGAAGACAGACCGGAAATAAAAAAATTATACCGGGATCTCCTGAGCGGAAAGATAAACCGGATGCACAAAGAGGTACGGGTAAAAGACGATAACGGTAAATGGAAATGGATCAGAAGCGACATTGCTTCGAGAGCGTTGGAAAACAAACGTTATCTTGAATTGACCGGTATCAATTTCGACATCACCGAGATGAAAGAAATTGAAGCCAAATTAACGGAAGCCAAAATTAAGGCAGAAACATTAGACAAGTTAAAATCCGCTTTTTTGGCCAATATGAGCCACGAGATCCGGACACCTTTAAATGCCATCGTCGGCTTTTCCAATCTTCTTCTGGATACCTCCGAACAAGCCGAGAAACAACAATACATAAATATCATACAAGAAAATACGGATCTCTTATTACAACTTATTTCTGACATTCTCGACCTCTCTAAAATAGAAGCCGGCACATTTGAAGTCGTAAACGGTGATGTAGACGTGAATCTGTTGTGTCAGGAAATCATTCGTTCGTCACGACTGAAAACACCGGAAAACATCCAACTCGTTTTCGGGGATCATCAACCGGGATGCCATCTATTCAGTGACAGGAATCGTTTACATCAAGTCATATCCAATTTCATCAACAACGCTATAAAATTCACCTCTCGGGGAAGCATCACGTTAGGTTATCGTTTTACTCGCGACCAAATAGAATTTTATGTACAGGACACAGGTATCGGTATAGACCAAGAACACATCCACTCTATTTTCGACCGCTTCGTGCAATTAGACACGTTCATCCACGGGACCGGATTAGGATTAGCCATATGCAAAAGCATCGTGGAACAAATGGGAGGCACTATCGGCGTCGACTCCGAAAAAGGAGTCGGGTCGCGTTTCTGGTTTACCATACCTTACATTCCGTCACAAGCGACCGAAACGGAAGTCACGCTAACCAATACAATACAACCGGAAAAGAATTTGAATAAACCTACTATTTTAGTAGCAGAAGACACGGATAGCAATTATATATTGATCTCAACTATCCTCAAGAAAGAATACGCCGTACTCAGGGCATTGAACGGTCTGGAAGCAATAAAGATGGTGGAAGAGAGACATCCCGATCTGGTTCTTATGGACATAAAAATGCCGGATATGGACGGTCTGACGGCTACCAGACGGATACGGAAAAAACATATACACGTACCGATTATCGCCTTAACAGCTTTCGCTTACGACAAGGATCGGACAAAAGCTTTAGAAGCCGGATGTAACGAATACATCACCAAACCCATACAGGCTTCTCTTTTGAAAGGGATGATAAAAAGCTTTATTAATTAGAAGTAGCACCGGATCATTTTCGAAAGAGAGAAACTATTTTTTTTACAAACCAACGGATAAGTATCGGTAAGGTCACGTCCCAAATAAAAGGCATAACCGACTTTAAAGCCGAAAAATAACCATTGAAAGGAGAGTCGCTTTTCTTCGTATCATCGGATGAAGAAGGAAAAAACAGCAGGGAAAGCCCGGACAAGAACAAACTTCCAGCATGTCGTCGAACATAAGAAAAATCCTCACCCAATTTCTTTTCCTGAAGCCGAATCCGGGAACGCACGTCCTTTTTCTCAGCTATCAGTTCTTCCAGAGGTGTCAACTTCGTCATCTTCATCTTTATCGTCTTTAGCCATCATTGATATTAATATCTCATTCACCACCTTCATTCGAATCCTTTCTTTAAAAAAGGCGATGATCACAAAAAAAATCAGGTATATTCCTGCCACCACAATGAATCCAAGCGCCGTACTATTTAAAAGTTCTCCCAAATAAAAACCTAATCCCAAGAATAAAAACAATACGGTAAAAAAAGCGAGCAAAATCAATACGATACCGTACGAAAGAATCGCTATCACTTTAGAGACTCTCTCGTAGGTATGTAATTTCAAAAGTTCCAGCTTCAACTCCGCATAAGTTAAAAGATCTTCCTTCAACCTCGCGAATATCTTTTCAGCAGCTTTTTCCATGAATGACTATTGTTTTTTAGCCGTTCCCTCTTCCTTCACGTTTTCTACCTTGTCTGCTACCTTGCGGGAAACTTCATTAGCCTTGTCCGTCATCTCTTCCCGGATGTTTTCAGCTTTCGTTTTGACTTTTGAATAAGCGGATTTGACCCCCTCTTTCACTTCATCTACCGCATGACGAACATCTTCTTTTAATTTACCCTTATCCGATGCCATATAATATCCTATGGCAGCTCCTACCGCGGCTCCGATTCCCAGACCCAACAGTAATTTTACATTTGCGTGTTTCATTTCTTCTATTTTTAGTTTTGTTCATAAGAAACGAATCACCTCATTAAAAAGTTTAGTTCTTTAACAATATTTTATAAAATCGATTCAATCGATAGAGATATTCTTACTCCGGCAACCAATTCCGCGGCTCATCCGTAAACAAAAGAGAATAATATTTAATCCATAACCAAAAGTTTACAAAATGAAAGCTACACATTATTACCGCTTTGCTCTTTTTCTGATTTTCACCGTATTACTGAACGAAAATCCGTATATACAGGCACAAACACAGAAAAAAGAGACGTCAGAACGTTTTACACTACCTCCGCTTCCCTACAAAGCAAACGCTCTATCCCCCGTCATCAGTGAAGAGACCATGAACCTTCACCACGGAAAACATTTGAAGGGGTATATTACGAACCTGAATAAATTAATCATCGGAACCCCATTTGAAAACAGCGATCTGGAAACCATTGTCAAAAACTCAAACGGAGCTATTTTTAACAATGCGGCACAAACACTGAATCACATCATCTATTTCAATACCTTTTCGCCACATGCAACCCTATATCCTTCCGGAGCACTTTTAATTGCTATCGAAAAAGAGTGGGGATCTTTCGACAATTTTAAAAAGGCATTTTCAACGGCAGCAACATCCTTATTCGGTTCCGGCTGGGTTTGGTTAGCCAAAGACAAAAACGGGAAACTGCTCATTCTTCAGGAAAACAATGCCGGAAATCCGATTACCAAAGGGTATACGCCACTATTAGGCATCGACGTATGGGAACACGCCTACTATCTCGATTACCAAAACAAACGGGCAGACCATATCGAAAAAATCTGGACCATTATAGATTGGAATACCGTCAAAAGCAGATACGATAAATAATCTGTAATAATTATCGATGGATTTTATATTTTTGTCAAAACAAAAAGCAGATCATGAATCCCATCGAATTACTTCATAAATATTACGATCCGAATTCCAAGGCTTACTCTATTTTGTACTCTCACAGTAAAGCCGTTATGGAAAAAGCCTTGGAACTCGCCGGATTCCACCCAGAAATGGAGTTGGATACGTCATTTATTAAAGAGGCTTCCCTGCTGCATGATATCGGCATCTTTCTCACATATGCTCCGGAGATCGGTTGCCACGGTGATAAACCTTACATATGCCACGGTTATTTAGGAGCCGAATTGCTACGCCAGGAAGGATTTCCCCGGCACGCTTTAGTGTGCGAACGCCACACCGGATCCGGAATAAGCTCGAAAATGATTCGGGAACGACATCTTCCGCTTCCGGAAAGGGAGATGCTCCCTTTAAGTAAAGAAGAAAAATTAATATGTTTAGCGGACAAATTCTTTTCTAAAAGTAAAGACTTAACCCGGGAAAAATCCGTTCAACAAATCAGCAAGGAGATAGAGGCTTTCGGATCGGAAGCATCTTCCCGTTTGCAAGAGTTGTACGACCTCTTTTTGGAATGAACCCGTACGGGAATGGATAATCCATAAAAATAAGACTACTTTACAACCGATCTACACTTGTTTACGTATATCCGTAAGAAAAATAATGATT
Organism: Sanguibacteroides justesenii; assembly: GCF_003204205.1. Lineage (NCBI taxonomy): Bacteria > Pseudomonadati > Bacteroidota > Bacteroidia > Bacteroidales > Porphyromonadaceae > Sanguibacteroides > Sanguibacteroides justesenii. The sequence continues at coordinate 359,337 of NZ_QJPL01000001.1, read as the reverse complement.
ATGGATAAACTTAACAATTGGATTATCTTTTCGAACGATTTTATTTGGACCTATTTTTTGATCGTTCCCTTAATCGCCATCGGGCTTTATTTCACATTTCTCAGTCGGTTCGTGCAGTTCCGGAATTTCCGGGAGATGTTTCGACTCTTGGGAGAAGGCATAACAAGCGGAAAAAGTAAAAATTCGGTATCTTCATTTCAAGCATTCTGCATCGCCACCGCATCCCGGGTCGGAACCGGAAATTTAGCCGGCGTCGCAACGGCTTTAGCCTTAGGGGGTCCGGGAGCTGTCTTTTGGATGTGGCTGATAGCCCTTATCGGCTCTGCCTCGGCATTTATAGAATCGACATTAGCCCAGATATACAAAACCAAAGGAGAACGTACCTTCATCGGGGGACCCGCCTTCTACATGGAGAAAGGATTGAAAAAAAGGGGTATGGGTATTTTATTTGCCGTTATTATCTCCATCACATTCGGACTTGTATTTAATTCCGTACAAGCCAACACGGTTACACTTGCCTTTCACGAGGTTTTTGGTATAGACCGTACCTGGTTAGGCATTTTATTAACGATATTCACTCTATTAGTCATTTTCGGAGGAATCCACCGGATTGCCGTCATATCGGGTATACTTGTTCCCCTAATGGCCATTGCTTACATATTGGTTGCGCTTTTTATCCTATTCATGAACGCCGGGAGTATACCTCATCTTATTACCACCATATTCGCCGATGCTTTCGGTTTCGAACAATTCGCCGGAGGAGGTTTAGGAGTCGTGATCATGCAGGGAATCCGACGCGGTCTGTTTTCCAATGAGGCCGGTATGGGTTCCGCCCCGAACGCCGCAGCCACCGCCGATGTCTCCCATCCGGTCAAACAAGGATTAATTCAATCCTTAAGCGTATTCACGGATACCATCATTATCTGCAGTTGTACGGCTTTCATCATCCTCCTCTCGGACATTCCCTTGGACGGTACGACCAAGGGAATTCAATTGACACAAATGGCCCTCTCCCATCAAATAGGTCCCGCGGGGGGACAATTTATCGCCATCAGTATTCTACTATTCGCCTTCAGCTCCATTGTCGGTAATTACTCCTACTGTGAAACGAACATGATATTTATCTCTCCCAAACGGATCTACCTGCAATTGTACCGGGTAGCCGTCGGACTCATGATACTCTTCGGTTCTTGGGCCGCTTTGGATCTGGTCTGGAATTTGGCGGATTTGGCGATGGCTGTCATGACAATTATTAACCTGATTGCAATCGTGTTACTCGGCAAAATAGCCCTTAAAGCTTTAAAGGATTATCACCAGCAAAAGAAATCCGGCATACATAGCCCCGCGTTCAAATCAAAGAGTATTCCGGAATTAAAAGATTCTACGAGTGAATGGCAATGATATTACATTAATAAATAATCAAAAAAATAATTTTTTTATTAACTTTGCTTAGAAATTTAAGGTGTTTAATATTAACTATTAACCAATTATCGGTTAGCACTTAATTTAATGCAAGAAAGCATATAAAAACAAAAGAAACTATTGGAAGATGAGATTTGATGAGCTCGAACTGGCATCCCCTGTATTAGAGGGACTTGATGCAATGAATTTTCAAGAGACAACGCCTATACAAGAATTAACCATACCCGTCATACTGGAAGGGAAAGATCTGATTGCCTGTGCACAAACCGGAACCGGAAAAACAGCGGCTTATATTCTACCGATATTGAATCGGTTGGCCGAAAAAGACCACCCCGAAGATGTAGTGAAAGCACTCATTATGGCTCCGACGAGAGAGTTGGCACAACAAATCGACATTCAATTCGAAGGATTTTCCTATTTTCTACCCGTATCCACGGTGGTCGTCTACGGCGGAGGCGACGGAGCCTTGTGGGAACAACAAAAGAAAGGACTCCGGTTAGGAGCAGACATAGCCATTGCGACTCCCGGGCGCTTAATCTCACATATTCAACATAGTGATATCGACCTCTCCAAAGTGGAATATTTCGTGTTGGACGAGGCCGACCGGATGTTGGATATGGGATTTTTTGACGATATCATGCAAATCGTCGAAAAGCTTCCCAAAGAAAGGCAAACAGTCTTGTTTTCAGCGACCATGCCACCGAAGATCAGACAATTGGCACAAAAGGTATTACGGAATCCGGAAGAGATCAATGTTGCCATTTCAAAACCGAACGAAGCCATCATACAGGCTGCCTATATTTGTCACGAAGGACAAAAAATGGGGATTATCGAAGAGTTATTCAATAAACCCACGAAAAACAAAACAATCATCTTCGCCTCTTCCAAACAAAAAGTAAAAGACTTGGCATATACCCTTAAACGCAAACGATTTAACGTGGCGGCCATGCATTCGGATTTAGAACAGCCCGAAAGGGAATCGGTTATGTTGAACTTTAAAAACGGTAAAACAGACGTGCTGGTTGCCACCGATATCGTCGCCAGGGGTATCGATATCGATGAAATCGGTCTGGTCATCAATTTCGATGTACCCCACGATCCGGAGGATTATATTCATCGAATAGGCCGTACGGCAAGAGCCAGTGCAGATGGTGTGGCCATTACTTTTGTCTCCGATTCAGAGCAGGGCAAATTCCACCGAATCGAAGAATTCATAGAAGAAGAAGTATACAAGATTCCGCTCCCCTCCGAATTGGGTGAAGCACCTACCTACAACCCGCAGGCGTTTGAAGGCAAACCTAAAAAACAATTCAACCGTAAATCCCAGAAACCTTCTTTCGTAAAAAAGAAAAATTTCTCGAAACGCAAAGATAACCCGAACTCGATCACTAATCCTTAAAAATACTACCTTATGATTCTCAATGCAGGAAATATCTTACTTATCGGATCCATTTTATTATTTACAAGTATAATCGCCGGGAAAGCCGGATTCAAGTTCGGAGTACCTGCACTGTTACTTTTCTTAGGAGTCGGAATGTTATTCGGTAATGATGGACTCGGTATCCAGTTCAACAACCCGGAAATCGCTCAATTTATCGGAGTTATCGCCTTAAGTATCATTCTATTTTCGGGTGGTATGGACACCAAAATGTCCGAAATAAAACCCGTGGTAGGACAAGGCATAGTGTTGGCCACTTTTGGAGTGATGATAACTGCACTTATAACAGGTTATTTTATATACCAGATTACAGGACTTACGAACGACTTTATCTCTCTGACATTTACCGAATCTCTTTTATTGGCCGCAGTCATGTCCTCTACCGATTCGGCATCCGTTTTCTCGATTCTAAGATCCAAACGGCAAGGACTAAAAGAGAATCTTCGCCCCCTTTTAGAGTTGGAAAGTGGTAGTAACGACCCCATGGCCTACATGCTTACGATATTGTTGATACAGGTCATTCAATCCGGGGAATCCAGTATAAGCGGTACGGTCTTGCAATTTATTATGCAAATGAGCATCGGTGCCGTTTCCGGTTATCTATTAGGGCATTTAGCTCGTTTCACGATCAATAAGATCAATATCAACCAGTCGTTATATTCCGTATTGCTGTTAGCATTTGTATTTTTTATATTCTCATTTACAGATTTATTAAAGGGAAACGGTTATTTAGCCGTATACATTGCCGGATTAATGGTCGGAAATCACAAGATGGTACACAAAAAGAGTTTAATGACCTTTTTTGACGGTTTTACCTGGCTTTTCCAGATCGTAATGTTCCTCACGTTGGGTCTACTGGTAAATCCCGCCGATTTGATACCGATAGCCGGATTAGGTATATTGGTCGGTATTTTCATGATTATCATGGCTCGCCCTTTAACGGTATTCCTTTGCCTGCTTCCTTTCCGGAAGATGAGCACCAAGTCCAGGGTATACGTTTCATGGGTCGGTCTAAGAGGGGCCGTTCCCATCATTTTCGCGACCTATCCGCTAATCGCTAATATTCAACACGCCTCTTTAATATTCAATGTCGTGTTCTTTATCACCATCCTCTCTTTAGTTATTCAAGGAACTACCGTCAGCTATATGGCAAAATTCTTAGGATTATCGACTCCCGAGCCGGAGCAAGCGGCATTCAATCTGGAACTTCCCGAAGATATCAAAACGGCCATGTCTGAAATCGAAGTCACCCCTTCGATGCTTGCCAAAGGAGAACTCCTCATGGACCTTGTCTTACCTGATAATACGTTAATCGTGATGGTCAAACGGGTAGAGGGATCTTTCTGCGTTCCCAAAGGCAAAACAAAGCTCCACGAAGGAGATAAACTCCTCGTGATCACGGACAATGACGAGGAGCTCAAGAAAACCTATGAGAGTTTGGGTATAGAAAACTATTCCATGCAAAAAAACAGTTGACGAATATATCCGATATTATTCAGATACGCGGAGAGTGCGTACCTTTCGGGACATTGCTTTTGCCTCCGAAAAGAGTTTCATGTTTATAGATTTTATTTATTCATTTATAAAAAATAAAGATTTGTTTTTCATTGTATTTTATTGTACAATTGTATCATCAAAATAGAATCAAAAACACCAAAACAAAAAATTTATGAGTATTAAAGGAACTAAAACAGAACAAAACCTATTGAAATCATTTGCAGGAGAATCACAGGCGAGAAATCGCTATACCTTTTTCGCAAGTGTAGCTAAAAAAGAGGGTTTTGAACAGATTGCTGCCGTATTTACAGAGACAGCCGAGCAGGAAAAAGAACACGCGAAACGTTTCTTCAAATTTTTAGAGGGCGGAATGCTTGAAATCACAGCCTCCTATCCCGCCGGAAAAATCGGAACGACAGCAGAAAATCTGAAAGCTGCCGCAGAAGGGGAAAACGAAGAGTGGGCCGAGTTGTATCCTGAATTCGCAAAAGTAGCCGAAGAGGAAGGATTCAACGCTATCGCCGCTGTTTTCCGTAATATCGCTGCTGTAGAAGCCGAACACGAAACCCGTTACCGGAAACTATTGGAAAGGGTTGAAGCCGGAAAAGTATTTGAAAGAGAGGAAGAGATCTTATGGCAATGCCGGAACTGCGGTTATGTCCACAAAGGCAAAACAGCTCCCAAGGCTTGTCCCGCCTGTGCCCATCCACAAGCCTATTTTGAAGAGAAAAAGAATAACTATTGATATTCCTTTATCATTAAAAAACGAAGCTGTCGGAGGGTTTTCCGATAGCTTCGTTTTCTTTTAAACAAATTATGTATATTCGCGTATATTACAGTAATTTATAAACATGGATATAATCATTATGAAAAAAGTAATTAATTCGGCCCAGGCTCCCAAAGCCATCGGTCCATACAGTCAGGCTATTGAAGCAAACGGAACACTCTATATCAGCGGGCAACTTCCCATTGATGTAAACACGGGAAAGTTCGTGGAAGGAGGAGTTAAGGAACAAACAGAACAATGTTTAAAAAACATCGGCTATATTCTCGAAGAGGCTGGATATACTTTTGAAAACGTGGTCAAATCCACTTGTTTATTAGGAGATATGTCCTATTTTGCGGATATGAATGAAATATACGCTAAATATTACAAGACAGATTGTCCCGCACGAGCCGCATTTGCCGTAAAAGCCCTTCCGATGGGAGCCATGGTTGAAATTGAAACCATCGCGGTCAAATAATTCTATCGGAACAGGAAAAAAAGGGGAACAAAATATTTTGTTCCCCTTTTTTATGGTTATATTACATAAAATTCGTAACTTAGGAGATCATAATTTATAAATTAAATCTTTATCCGATGAAAACGTTAGGTATTCTTGTATTAACAGTACTCTTTTTCTCTTGTGCATCACGACAGCATATGACGAATAAAACGGGACGTCTCGGAATCAAAGATTCTACACGTTACGAACTTATTGTATTCGACCCCGGTTTCGATTATTGGATGGCCACCCATAAAAGCATCGTAAATCAGTACAGCAACGAATACTATCAATTCACCAATTATCGTTACGCCCAGGAATGGAATCGCAGGTACGCAAGCGGAGATCCTCGCGTGAATAGTTACATCGATTACAGTATGAGGATTGATTACGGCTTCGATTTCAATTACAAGCTTTACATGTATTTCAAATTCTTCGAAGATACCAATAAGATCAAGTTAATTCCGGGAAGCGGAAAGCTCTGACAAAGAAGCCTGCCGGATAGCCTCGGGCGTTCCCAGATCCAAACATCGCCCCTCGTATAAAAACATTTGGAGCGAATATGATCTCGCTTGTTCCAGATGTTCGTCTATAATAGAAAATACGCCCGTATGAATCATACGATCCAAATACTCCGGACTTAATATTTGTATACCGCAATAATTATACTCTTGGGAACAATAGAAATCATCGTCAACAATCTTTTGTTCTCCGGTTTTCTTGTTTTCCCATCCTTTGAGTATTCCTTCCCGATTGAATTTCAACACCCGGTCGGCTTCACTTTTTTGTACCACTAAAGACGCATACGCTTTCCGGTCTTCATGTTGAGCGATCAATTCCAAAAGATCCACATCCGTCTGGATATCCACATTATGAATCAATACCGCTTTTTCCGGAATAAACAGTTCACGGGCTTTCCTAACCCCTCCTCCCGTATCTAACAATAACTCCCGCTCGTCCGACAAGCGGATATCCATGTCAAAACAATTATGTATCCTCAGATAAGTTTCAATCTGATCCGCATAATGATGAATATTAATGACCAAACGCTCCACTCCTGCCGACCTCATTTTCCCGATAACCCGTTCCAATAGAGTCCTTCCGTTAATCTCCACCAACGCTTTAGGCCGATCATTAGTCAAAGGTCGCAAACGAGTTCCCAAGCCTGCCGCAAATATCATTCCATTCATTATAATCGCCATTTAAAGAACCGTTATCCTGTATATTCACACCTGAATCAATTTATTTTTAATCGCGTACATGACTAAAGCCGCGGTATTCCGACATCCCGTTTTACTCAATAAATTAGCCCGATGCTTATCCACCGTTCGTTTACTGATAAACAGCTTGTCTGCAATCTCCTGATTAGATAATCCTCGACATACCTGGTAAAGAATTTCCAATTCCCGTTCGGATATGTCATTATCAACCACGTCGTGACTGTCCGCTTTATTATCACGCATATTATTCAGAATATTCACAAGAAGTTCCTCGGAAAAGAAACTCTCCCCTTCGGAAACCTTTTGGATAGCGGTTACGACCTTATCGATACCGGAATTTTTAAGCATAAACCCCTTAGCTCCGGCATCAATCATTTTATAGTAATATTGCTCGTCTCCGTACATGGAAAGTACAATAATTTTCAGCTCCGGCTTCATTTTCATGGCTTGAATCGTAGCTTCGATCCCATTCATCTCCGGCATTTCAATATCCATCAATACCACGTCGCAATCCACAAACGACAAGTTTTCTATAAATTCCCTACCGTTAGAGGCTTCATAAATATGATGTACGAAATCCTGATTGGAAAGCAATAATTTCAACCCTTCCCGAAATAATTTATGATCGTCGACCAAATATATTCTTAATTTATCCATAGTCTTACACATTACATTTAATAAAAGCAGTAGCTTTCATCCCTTTTCCCTGACAGCTGAATATCTCTATATCTCCATTTCCCGAATTCAAGCGATAACGCATATTGCTTAACCCCATTCCTCCTTCATTCTCGATCTGTTGCATATCAAATCCCAAGCCATTATCCTCGTATTCCAAATAAAGCATATCATTTCTATATCGAAGATCGATTCGAACCTTAGTAGCTTCCGCATGACGTAACGTGTTATTTATCAATTCACAAATCACCCGATACATGATCACTTCCACGTTATAGGTAAATCGTCTTCCGGCAATATTGGTCTTAAATTGAATATCGATTCCTTCTGCAGGACGCAATTTACGAATAAAAGAGTCCGTTGCATCCTTCAATCCGAAATTATTCAATATGTGAGGACTGATATTGGCCGATATCTCCCGAACACTCACGATTGCCTCGTCAACTGCCTGCTTCAGGTTATTTTTTATCCGTTCGTTTACCTCTTCCTTATTCTGGGTATTAAACCCGGATAACAACATTTTAATGACACTCAATAAAGGTCCCAATCCATCATGCAACTCCTTGGCAAAGCGTTGTCTCTCCTGTTCTTCCGTACGAATGATCGCCGAAACCACCCGCTTTTCTGATTCGTCCCGGATCTCGTCCAAACGACGTAAAAACTGAAAAACCTTACGGATATAAAATACACCGATAGCAAAGGCTAAAGAGATTATAAACGACAACCATACTTTCGTCAAATAAAGCTCCTCGTATTCGCCTCGTCTCATGGAAGGGAACAATTCGATCACCCGATAAATCGTCATCAGAAAAAAACCGGTAGAAATAAGAATCCAGGCTGCATTGAATTTAGTCCGTTTGAACAAACTAATGGCAAAACCCATAGCCACGACCTGAAACAACAGAGAGAGATAAACCACAATTTGAGAAACCATTACCTTTTATATTTCAATTAATAATCTACACTTTCCATCAGAAAGGATAACCGATAGCGATATTAAACACGGAACGCCTGAACCCTCCTTTCGAATTAAACATCACAAAACGATTCCCGGCAGGCAACGCCGGGTCTTTCACTTTAATACCCAAATCAAAACGCAAGAGGAAAAAATTGGCATTGATCCTCAACCCCGCACCCGTGCCGATGGCAACCTGATTAAAAAATTCCGTGTTCAATTGCGCCCCTGGCCTGTCTTCTTTAGGATTTATATTCCAGATATTGCCCGCATCCACAAACAATGCCCCTTCCAACAACCAAATTAACTTAAAACGATACTCTATATTGGCCTCCAACTTAAAATCTCCCACGCTGTTGGGATATTTATTCCCTAAATCGTAAGAGCCCGGTCCTAACGTCCGGGTTTGCCACGCCCGGATATCACTTGCCCCCCCGCAATAATAGGACTCTTCGAAAGGCAATACCTTCATATTTCCGTACGGATAGCCACAACCTATAAACAACCGTGTAACGATCGAGTTGGCCCGATTAATATACCAGTGGTAACGGTATTCGGCATCCGCCTTTACAAATTGGGCATAACGTACACCCAGCCATTTGTAATATTTATCATCCAGATTCTCTCCCTTTCTCCTCTCCCCGAACAATCGGTCGATACCCCATAACAAATTACCCGAAGACTCTAAATTAGCCCGGAAATAATTGTAACTCATCTCCTTTGAATTAACGATCTGATCCGTGTAGGTCGCTGAAAAAACAGCTGAAAAAATCATATGGTCGGTATACGTATTTTTAATGTATTCGTTTTTCAAACTATCGACAAAACTCCGGTTTACATTCTTCATTAACACGTAATTCAAATCGATTAAATCGAAATTATACCTCCATCTTTTATTGGAAAGCCTCCAGAGATAACCAAAACGGGCATTCACGACGGAACGGGTATAATAAGGCGTATATTCATATCCGTATGAAAAAGAGATAGAAGTTTTCGGGGCAAAATTACGCCTGAAATCCTTCATTTTGAAAAAAGGCATCCAAAACTGGGGAGTAACGAACTTGATCTCCGCCCCGATCTCCTTCGTATTAAAAATCTTTCCTTTTTCGTCAATTTGTTCCTTTTTCAATGTTCCCCATACGCTTACGGAAAAATTTTCTCCTGCTTTGAAAAGATTACGATGATTATAGGTGAAATTTCCCCCGATACCCAAATTACCGGAACTATTGGTACCCTCCAAAAAAACATTATAGGATTGCCGTTTGACCGGTGACAATTGAATATAACAATCCAAGGTTTTTACCTCGTCGTCCGTCTCGACCTCCTTGAAATCTATATTAATAAATTTGAATAAGTTCAACGCTTGCAAGCGGGAATAAGTCTCCAACACCCGTTGCACATTATACAATTCCATGCGTTCCATCTGAATGGTCTCCGTAATGACCTTAGGTTTTATCTTCAGCCGATCCCGGTAGGTAATTTTGTATCCGTCGTATTCCATATGCCTGACAGAGGAGTCTCTCCCACCCACGTTCAACAAAGGATCGTAATCGAAATCCAAATGAATATCTCTCAGGAAATAACGTTGAAAGGCAGCACTATCCGCAACCGTTTGAATGATATGGACAAACAATTTTGCAGTCTCGGCCCGACTGACCGAAGAGGTATCGGCAAAAAACTGAATAAAATTTTTGGAGAAATTGAAATATCCCTTTTCCCGCAACATACGCGTTATTCGCTCCCTTTCATTATCCAGCACATCCATATCCAAAGGCATCTCTTTATGCAATAAGGTTTTCAGCGTATCCTGATAATACATTTCCACCAGATTGCTCTCCCCTGTCAGTTCCTTATTGTTCCTTTCCTCTTTTTGCAAAAAAGAGACATCGTCTATTTTCGTCTGCGGACCCGTGTTTATCCGATACTCTACAATGGCTTTTTTCTTTTTATAGTACACGGTATCTTTCACCTGATTTTTGTAAAAACCTTTATTACGGAGATATAAACTAATTTGTTCGTTACTTCTGGTCGTCAAAAAAGGATTATAAATTACGGGAGCTTCTCCTATACGACGCAATAACCTGTTAAGCCATCTCTTCTCGTTTCGTCCGCTTAAATTATATAACCCCAAATGGAAACGACTTGCCCCTAATATACGGGTGTTCGGTTTCTGACGTATATTCCGCTTAATATCACTCCTGTTCGCCCGGTGACCGCTCACTTTTACCCGTACCCGATCCAACAAATACTCATCTTTTCCCACATACTTGGTCGGAGAACAAGAATAGAAAAAACAAAATATAGACAAAATAATACCTATCTTACACACCGCACCCATGCTCAAATCTCAAAAAAATATTATGTTTGTATTTTATTAACCAGCAAGCCTAAAATATGCTTAGCAAACATCTAACAAATGTAATCCAAAACCTCGAAAAAAAGAAATTCAGGGATAAATATAATCTCTTTAAAATAGAAGGTGAAAAATTAGTAGGTGAATTACTTTTGTCCGATCTGAAAATCGATACCATTGTCGCTTATCCGGAATGGATAGATCGTCATCCCCGAATCCCAAGACAATGCCGGACTATAGAAGTAAACGAGATTGAAATGAAGCCTCTATCCAATTTCAAATCTTTACCGGAAGTGATTGCTTTGGCTGAAATTCCCGATAAAACGTATCAACCGGAAAAAATCAGCAACACACTTTCTCTGATATTAAACGGTATACAAGATCCGGGTAACATGGGAACCATCCTAAGGGTATGTGACTGGTTCGGCATCCATTCCGTATTTTGCGATTACGATTGTGCAAACATTTTTAATCCCAAATGCGTTCAAGCCAGTATGGGAGCTATTTTTCGCGTAAACGTTTATTACGTGGATTTGCTTTCCTTTATCCCTCAGTTCGTGAAAGATGATTTCAAATGTTACGGTACTTTCCTCAACGGTGAAAACATCTACCACTCCCATTTGGAAGAGCGAGGGTTTATCGTGATGGGAAACGAAGGTAAAGGCATATCCCCCGAAATAGAACAATTCGTAAGCCGGAAATTGACCATACCCAGTTTTGCTGATGGCACTTATTCGACAGAATCCCTAAACGTAGGTGTTGCCACCGGTATTATTCTATCTGAATTTAAACGTAAACAGATTTAAAAATTAAAAATTATTCATATTTTTACACCGGAACTAAAATGAAATGCAATATGAAAAAATTGGTAGTATTATCTTTATTTTGTCTCTTCAGTGTAGTGACAATGGCACAATCGCTTCCTATCAGTATCGGAATTCATGGAGGTTGGAACGACACGAAAATTAAAGTAAAAGACTTAAAAGTTGAATCTCATGGTGGCTATATGTTTGGAGCCTTTGTAAGAGTCAATTTCGGAAAAATCTACTTGGAACCGGCTTTAAATTTTGCACACAAGGAAACGCAGGCAAAGGACAAGGCAACGAATGAGAAACGGAATTTAAAATACTCATCCATAGATATTCCTGTCATGGTCGGTTATTATCTTCTAAAGTTGCCCGTCGTGAAGTTACGTGGATTTGTAGGTCCGGTCGCTTCATTCATAACCAAAGACGTGAAGATTAAAGGACTTTCTAAAGATTATTTCGATACCGATAAGATGATGTGGAACGGAAAGGTCGGAGCCGGAGTCGATGTATGGAAAGTGACCTTCGATGTGGATTACGAATTCGGTTTAAAAAAATTCGGTGACGGAGTAAAAGCTCCGAGTACGGTTAATCTGACTCTCGGTTTCAAAATCATATAATGAAAAAGAAAAAGAACACACTGCCTGAAATAATAACAGGCAGTGTGTTTTCTAATAAAAAAACATCATTAAAAATTCTACGTTCATTTTACTAATCACCCAATCACAGAATCTCTAAATCGCTGAATCTCTAAATCACAGAATCTCTAAATCACAGAATCATTTAATTCCTTCCATTAAAAACCACGAAAAGATTTGCTTTATTCTTTTTTTATCTTTTCCTTTGTCACATCAATTCAATCTTCAAAAGATTATTTGAATTATAAAGAGGAGTAGAGAGAACGGGCTCATAGAAACTCCGGCAACCTGCGAAAATTCGAAAGGTGCCAAAACCCGACCTGAAAGCAGGAGTTATAATTTAAAACCAAAAACATGAAAGCAGAAAAGAAAAATCAGTATCGAAACGGAATCGCTCCTAACAGTAAAAGTTCCTTCTCTCCTCTTTTCGTCATGTCTATGCGTATGCGCTGCATGCGCTAATATTCTTTTACCCCAGACTTTTTTTTGATTTTTGATTTCAAGGTAGTATTGAAAAGTTTTTCAACAGGAAGTTAAACGACAACTTCCCGTTAGGATTCCCTACCGCAAACTATTCGTTACCACCTGTAATCATGGTAATTGCAAGGCATTTACCCGGAAATCTTTGTTTCATTCTAACAATTCATAAAAGAATCCATCATGACAAAAACATATACGGAAATAAACGAAAAAATCAAAAACGGAACTGCCGTTGTACTGACTGCAAAAGAAGTTTCAGAATTGGCAAAAACCTGTTCGCCTAAAGAAATTGCGGAACGAGTAGATGTAGTAACCACGGCAACATTCGGTGCGATGTGTTCTTCCGGCGCATTCCTGAATTTCGGACACGCCGATCCTCCCATTCGTATGGAAAAAATAGAACTGAACGGCATACGGGTCTGCGGAGGACTGGCCGCGGTAGATACCTATATCGGGGCAACAGATTGCAATCCGGAGAATCCTACTTACGGAGGAGCACATCTGATAGAAGATCTTATTGCCGGAAAAGAAATTACATTGGAAGCGTGGGGAAAAGGTACGGATTGTTACCCTCGAAAACACATCAAAACCAAGGTAACAAAGGACACCGTTAACGAAGCATATCTCTATAACCCGAGAAATGCTTATCAAAATTATAATGTAGCCACAAACTCAACGGATCAAATCAAATATACCTATATGGGTACGTTACTACCCAAGTTACGTAATGCAGCCTATAGTACGGCCGGAGAGCTCTCTCCCCTGATAAACGATCCGGAATGTCGTACCATCGGCTTGGGAACCCGTATTTTTCTTTGCGGAACAGAAGGCTATGTTGCCTGGAATGGTACACAATTTCATTCCACGAAAGAAGTGAATGATTACGGAATACCGACAAGTAACGCTCGAACCTTAGCCGTTATCGGAGACCTGAAAAACATGAGTACCGAATTTCTACGAGGTGTTTATTACGAGAAATACGGGGTAAGCCTTTTCGTGGGAATCGGCATTCCCATACCGATTTTGGACGAAGATATGGCCCGGCGGGTTTCCATCCGAAACGAACAAATCGAAACCACTATCGTTGATTATGGAAACGGTAATAAAATACTGGGAAAAACGAATTATGCAGCCTTACAATCCGGAGAGATCGAAATCGATGGACAGAAAATTCGAACAGCCCCCGTCTCGAGTCTCTCCAAGGCTATTGAGATCGCTAACATACTAAAAGAATGGATTCGAAAAGGCGATTTTCTATTGACAGAACCGGTTCGTCCGATGCCTGTCGGCACTTCATTAAAAAGCCTGAAAGAACAAGAATAGCAAGTATGAACAGACAAAAAAACAAATTATGGCCCAAAAATTAATACTATCGTTTCCGGTTGATGCCACAGACAGACCGTTGGTATACGATCTTATTCGCATCTATGATATAAAAATCAACCTATTGAAAGCTGAAATCCACCCCGGGAAAACGGGAATCTTGTTGGCTGAATTCGATGCCGACACATTAAAAATCGATCAGGCCATCGCCTATTTGAACCAAAACGGGGTCACGGTAAACCCGGTTTCCAGCAAAGTTTCACACGACGAAAATCGTTGTTTGAACTGCGGAAATTGTGTTTCCGCCTGTTTCTCTCACGCGTTGACAATCGGAGCTCCGGACTGGAAACTCCGATTTAATCCTGAAAAGTGCATTGCCTGTAAACTATGTCTGAAGGCTTGTCCTTTGAAGCTCTTTAAAATTGAATTTTCCGAAATCCAATGACCATGAACAACAGGGAATACACGAATCGTACCTACCGACAACATCTGAGACAAGAGCGTTGGTGTACGTTCACGATCGTCCATAAGGAAACCGATTTATGGATCGGCATCGATAAGGCTTCCTACCGGGAGGAGATACGAGCCTACGCCCTCTCCCGTGTCATACGATTGCGACAAGAGATGGATACTTATCTAAACCAAGATCCCGAGTACCGAAAAGCTTTGATCCCTTACACGCCCAGAACCGAAGCTCCCGCCATTATCCGAAAGATGGCGGAGGTTTCCGACGTTTCAGGGATCGGCCCGATGAGTGCCGTTGCAGGAGCCGTTGCCGGACAAATTGCAGCAGAACTGAAGACGGCTTTTCCCATCCGGGAAATCATCATCGAAAACGGCGGCGATATCTATGCAGATATTCACGAGGATATCGATATCGCCGTATTCGCAGGATCTTCTCCGCTATCCGAGAAAGTAGGATTCACGATTCGTGCCGACCGTTCTCCCTTGGGAATTTGTACTTCATCGGGAACGGTAGGGCCTTCCCTAAGTTTTGGTCAAGCGGATGCCGTCATGATCGTTTGTCAGGATTGCGCTTTGGCTGACACCTATGCCACAGCGTTTGCCAATCAAATTCAAACGACAGCCGATATAGAACCTTGCATTGAAAAAATCGGAGATATACCGAAGATTTTGGCAGCAATCTGCATCAAGGATACACAGATCGGTATCTCGGGAAAATTCGATTTCAAAATTTGGAAATAAAACAAATGAGGTTCGCTAAGTCTATAAGTCTAAACAGAACAGCCTTATTGGCTTTACAGACATCATAAACCAATAAATTTATGTAAATTTGAAGACAGGAAGAACAAAATTTAAAAAGCTAAGGCCATGTTCGACCATACTGACCGTTTCTTTGGCTTCATGCAAATAAACCATTCTTTATCATGGATATAAGAACAGAACTACATAAAAGAATACTGATACTGGACGGAGCAACCGGAACTGCCCTACAGCAATACCGTTTGAGTGAAAAAGATTTTCGGGGAGAGCTATTCACCGATCATCCGCTTCCATTAAAAGGCAACAATGACATCCTAAACCTTACCCGCCCGGATATTATTCGAGAAATACACGAGAGTTACATAGAGGCTGGAGCCGATATTATTGAAACCAATACCTTTAATGCGAACGCCATATCGCAGGAAGATTACGGGTGCTCGGACCGGGTATATCAACTCAACGCGGAGGGAGCACGTATTGCGGTCGAGGTGGCAAGGAACCACACGGAACGGAAAATTTACGTTGCCGGAAGTATCGGTCCTACTTCAAAATCCTTAACGCTATCGCCTGATCCCGAACAACCCGAATTCCGGAGTATCGATTTTGATACCTTAGCAGCCGCTTATGAGATCCAGGTACGAGGACTCGTTGACGGTGGTGTGCATTTGTTATTGGTCGAAACCATATACGACGGATTAAATGCCAAAGCAGCACTTTATGCCATCAAGAAAGTACAAGAAGAAAAAGGGAGTAAACTTCCGGTCATGCTTTCAGCTACCGTAAACGATCGCAGTGGACGAACCTTAACCGGACAAACCATAGAAGCTCTCTTCATCGCCCTCTCCCACTACCCGATCCTAAGCTTCGGATTGAATTGCTCTTTCGGGGCAAAAGACCTGCATCTTTTTTTAAAGGAAATGGCCAACAAGATTCCCTGTTTCCTGAGTGTTTATCCGAATGCAGGCCTACCGAACGAAACGGGTGAGTATGACGAATCGCCGGACTATACAGCCAAGCAACTCCGAAAAATGGCAGAAGAAGGGCTAATCAATATTGCAGGTGGATGTTGCGGAACCACCCCGCAGCATATCCGGGCTATCGCCACTGCACTGAGAACAGTTCCTCCCAGAAAACCGCCATTAGTACATCCCCTCCTTAAGGTTAGCGGGTTGGATTCCGTCACGATCGATGTATCCAAAACTAATTTTACCAATATCGGCGAACGTACGAATGTGGCCGGATCGGCCCGGTTTGCCCGCCTTATCCGGGAGAAAAAATACCAGGAAGCCGCTTCTATCGCCCGTGAGCAAATCGCCGACGGAGCCTCCGTGATCGATATCAACATGGATGATGCTCTACTCGACAGTGTTACCGAGATGGAACGTTTCGTTCGAATCATCGGTAACGAACCGGATGTCGCCAAAGCTGCTTTTATGATTGACTCTTCGGATTGGTATACTCTTCTGGCCGGATTAAAGAATGCTCAAGGGAAATGCATTGTCAATTCCATCAGTCTGAAAGAGGGAGAAACCGAGTTTTTAACCAAAGCACGGGAAATACACCGCTTGGGTGCGGCAGTCGTTGTTATGGCTTTCGATGAGGCCGGACAGGCCACCACCTTCGAACGGAAAATTACTATCGCAGACCGAGCATTTCGTTTATTAACACGACAACTACAATTTCCTCCTGAAGATATTATCTTTGATGTCAATGTTTTAGCTATCGGAACCGGAGTAGAGGAACACAACAACTACGCGGTGGATTTCATCCGAGCGGTACGATGGATAAAAGATCATCTAAGAGGAGCTCATACTTCCGGAGGAATATCCAATCTCTCTTTCTCCTTTCGTGGAAACAATCCGATCCGGGAAGCCATGCATTCGGTCTTCCTTTACCATGCCGTTCAAGCAGGATTGGATATGGCGATTGTCAATCCCTCGTTGTTACGGGTATACGACGAGATCGAGCCGGAACTTTTAAACGCAGTAGAAGACGTGGTACTAAACCGGAAACCGGAAGCCACAGAAAACCTGATTTCCATTGCGGAGAAGTACAAAATGTCAGACACGACAATCAAACAGCACGAAGCAAAAGAGTGGCGTTCCCATTCATTAGAAGATCGCTTGGCCTATGCCTTAAGTAAAGGAATTACCGACTATTTACAAGAAGACCTTCAAGAGGCTATCGGTTGCTATACTTCTCCGATAGAAATTATAGAGAAACCCTTGATGAACGGAATGGAACGGGTAGGCCAATTATTCGGGGAAGGTAAAATGTTTTTACCCCAAGTCGTAAAATCCGCCAAAGTTATGAAAGAGGCCGTCGCCCGTTTGCAACCGGAAATCGAGCGTTACAACACGAATAATACCCGGGTATCCGCGAGGAAACCTAAGATTATACTCGCGACAGTGAAAGGAGACGTACACGATATCGGTAAAAATATTGTACATACCGTACTCTCCTGCAACAACATCGATGTGATCGATCTGGGAGTTATGATCGATCACCCTACCATCGTGGAAGCTGCCAAACGAGAAAAAGCCGACTTTATCGGGGTTAGCGGATTGATCACGCCTTCCCTTGGAGAGATGGAAGAGTTATGCAAGCTATTGCAAAAAGAGCAATTGGAAATACCGCTAATCGTCGGGGGAGCAACTACCTCATCGGTACACACGGCGGTGAAATTAGCACCTTTATACGATTATTGCGTTACGGAAGGCGGAGACGCCTCCCGCACGGTAACCATCCTAAAACAACTCCTAAAAGATAAGGAGAAAACAATAGCAAAAATTAAAGAAAAGCAGGAAGAGATACGACAGCACTATAATTCGAAATCCGCCCCGTTACTATCTTTGCAGGAGGCCAGAGGAAAAGCTCCGCTCTTTGACAGGAACTCTTATCCTCCACCGGAATTCGGAGAACACCATTTGACCGGAAAACACATAAACGTGGAAAATTTCGTCAACCGCATCGATTGGACCCCTTTCTTTCATTTCTGGGGGTTCAAAGGGAAATATCCCGAAATCCTATTTACCAATGAAGAGGCTGAAAAAACCTACGAGGCAGCCATGAAGATGTTGGAAGAAATTATCGTTAAAAAAGAGTTTGATGTCTCCCTAATCGCACGCTTTTACGATGCTTATTCGGAAAACGACGACATTGTTTTAGACGGTGGACATCGTCTCCCGATGCTACGCCAACAGGCCCCGCGAAGCGAATGCATCTCCCTTGCCGATTTTATTACGCCTAAAGCCGAGGGGAAAAACAGTATCGGACTCTTCTGTTTGAAGGTGGCCGATTTACATCCCTCCTGTTCGTGTCGCGAGTTCGAGCAATTGCTGCGGGAAAGTCTGGCCGCACGAATCGCGGAAGCCTGCGCGGAATGGATGCAGGAACAACTTAACGAAGGATTACATGTGATTCGCCCCGCGTTCGGTTACCCGGCTTGCCCCGACCACTCGCTAAAAAAAGATGTGTTCGAACTACTGAATGCAACCGAAGAGATCGGAGTTCACCTGACCTCTTCGTATGCCATAAACCCTACGACAAGTCTGTGCGGATTACTGATCGCCCATCCCGAAGCCCGTTATTTCAGTATCGGTAAAATCGGAGACGATCAGTTCGCGGACTATTGCCGACGTAGAGGGATCTCACTCGAAGAAGGCAAAAAATTACTGAACAGATAAACGTATAAAAAGAAAGAAACGTAACGTAATCTATTTTGAATTCTTTTGAGAAGCGATCTTACGAATGATAAATGTAAGATTACTTCCAAAGGGACATCTCAACCCTTAAATAATACGACCATGAAAGTCATTGATATACTCAGGAAATCGGACCGCCCGATATTTTCTTTTGAACTGGTACCTCCTCTCAGAGGCGGAGACATACACCGAATATACGAAGCCATTGAACCATTGATAAAATTCGCTCCACCTTTTATCAACATAACCTTTCACCGGGACGAGCAAGAATACCGGGAACGAGCCGACGGTTCCATCGTGAAGGTAACAGTCACCAAACGCCCGGGATCAGTTGCTTTATCCGCGGCCATTATGAAACGCTATCCCGTGGAAGTCGTCCCTCATATCGTATGCGGGGGAGCTACCCGTCATTCGATCGAGAACGATTTGATCGATTTAAATTTTCTCGATATTGAAAATGTTATGGCTCTACGGGGAGATCCTGTTTCCGGACAACGCTATTTTACTCCCGAAGAAGACGGACATAAATACAGTTGCGAACTGGTAGAACAAATCGCAAGGATGAATCAAGGGAAATACTTGGACGACACGCTTACCGATGCCGTCCCCACCAATTTTTGCATCGGTGTGGCAGGCTATCCTGAAAAACATTACGAAGCACCTAATCCGGTCAGTGATATCGAAAACCTCAAGCGAAAAGTAGACGCTGGAGCGGATTACATTGTTACGCAAATGTTTTTCGATAACGACAACTATTTCTCTTTTGTCGAAAAATGCCGGGCTATCGGCATCTCGGTGCCCATTATCCCGGGACTAAAGCCGATCTCCTCCTTTAAACACTTGGAAAACCTCCCCCGCTCTTTCAATCTCGATATTCCGGAAGAGTTAGAACGAGCCATCCGGCGATGTCGTTCGAATAAAGAGGTCTACCGGGTAGGTATCGAATGGTGTATTGCCCAAAGCCAGGAACTGATCCGACAAGGAGCACCGGCGGTACACTACTATACCATGGGAAAATCGGACAATATTCAAGAAATTGTCAAACGGGTCTTTTAATACCGTTCGAATAAAACTTTCGATTTCTCTTTAGATTCAAACCTATCTGATAATACCCTCGAATTATTAATTCTTTTCCCCGGAAAATCCTAACTTTGTATGGTAAATACTATGATCATGAGTCTGACGGAAGCTTTGATTACTATTTTACTCGGTACGGCAGCAGGATTTATCAACACCTTCGCCGGGGGAGGTTCCATGTTAGTGGTTCCCTTCTTAATTTTCATCGGACTGCCGGCCAATGTGGCCAACGCGACAAACCGTGTCGCTATTTTATTTCAAAACATAGTATCCGTGGGTAGCTTCAAACAAAAAAAAATTCTCGACTTTAAAACCGATTCCAAACTTTTATTGCCCGTGGCTCTCGGTAGCATTGTAGGAGCTTTCATTGCCGTGGATATCAACGAGGAGATATTCCGCAAAGTAATTGCCGGGCTATTGATCGTTATGTTTTTTATGCTATGGTTGGATCCCAACTCTTGGGTAAAAGCCAACGCGGAGCGGGCGAAAGTAAAAAATCCCTGGCTACGCCATATCGTGTTCTTCATCATTGGAATATACGGAGGCTTTATTCAAATAGGAATAGGCTTTTTTCTATTGGCAGGATTGGTATTAGGATGCGGTTATGATCTGTTAAAAGCCAACGCGATCAAATTATTCATCGTTCTTTTTTATACCATCATTGCTTTGGGTATTTTTTTCTATTACGGATTGGTCGATCTGAAAACAGGACTGATACTCGCTTGTGGAAATATGCTCGGAGCTTGGATCGGAATTCGTTTCAGCATAAAATGGGGAGCGAAATACATTCGATATTTTCTACTTGTGATTCTACTTATCGTAGCCGTCCGGCTTTATTTTACCTAACTAAAAACCCTAAAATATGAAACATTATCTTTTTTTTATCGGTATTTTATTCATGACTAACACGCTAAACGCCCAAAACATGAAAGAGATTAAACTAAATGCCCCGAATAAAACAAGGGGAGCAAGCCTAATGCAAGCTTTGAACGATCGGGAATCCGTCAGGGAATTTTCTAATAAGTCGTTAAGCACTCAGGATTTAAGCGATCTTTTATGGGCCGCTAACGGCATCAACAGACCGGATTCAAAAAAACGTACCGCCCCATCGGCTCTTAATAAACAAGATGTCGATATCTATGTTTGCCTTCCCGAGGGAATTTATCTATACGATGCGGAAAAAAACAGTTTAAAACCCGTAGCGGAAGGAGATCATCGGGCCGCAGTCGGAGGCCAGCAGGATTTCGTCCAAACAGCTCCCGTTTCCCTTATCTTGGTTTCGGATATCTCCCGCTTCGGAATGGGCGATAACGAACAAATCCGGTTAATGGCAGCTATGGATGCCGGAATCGTTTCACAAAATATCAATCTGTTCTGTGCAGCCAACAACTTGGTTACGGTTCCCCGGGCCTCTATGGACAAAGATAAATTGAAAAAAGTCCTCAACTTAAAGGAGCATCAACTGCTTCTGATGAATAACCCGGTAGGATATCCCCAAAAGAAATGACAATTGTAGATTAACGATTGCAGTTATAGCAATCGAATAATTAAACGCACCTTGATAGCACTTTTGCCCCGTCCCTAAGTGCTATCAAGGTGTTTTACAATCCCATTCACAAAATCGTTGAATTCTTTTAATCCACAATTTATAATTATCAGTTCGCTGTTCATTATTTATGCCTCTCCGTTTTTTTCCCTTTCCCCTTCCCTTTAGGTTTATGGTCACAATTTATGACTATCCAATCACAAAATCACTCAATCTCCTAATCTCAGAATTTTTTACTCTACAATTGTCAATCTAAAATTTACAATTAAATAGCACATTGTACCCGTCCCTGTGGGTTACTAAAAAAAGAAGATATACAAAAAGACAAATCTGTACTAAATTTTTTCTTCCGAACATGACTACCCCGGCCCCGTGTGCTTCCATAGAGAGAGAAAGCTCCTTTTACATGTGAAGTTGAAGTCTATGACGAATATGACATCAGTATCAGTAAGAATATAGATCTGTACACGGACAAGGATGAGTTTCACGTTGATTACAGCCTCAACACGTTTGAATCTTCTACTGCTATATCAGTCGGTCAAATGCAAAGAGTTGCTGAAACCATCTCGGGTTTCCTGAAAGTATTCGGAGGGAATGGAGATCGGAAAGTGTGCTGGCATTGTTTCAGTTTTGCACTTTCGAAATCCGTAACTACCCAAAAAGCGTGACCTGAAAAATAAAAAAATGAAGTATAATTAAAATAAACCATATTTATGGATATAAGTTTGTATTAATTGTAGTATTTTTTTAATTATATTGTTTGCAAATTTTCAATAAATTTTATATATTGTGCAATATAAACATATTAAATTAACAAGCTATGAAGAAAATTAATCGAAACTTTTTTAAGCCATCCATGCTTGTCTGTTTGTGCTTAATGACTGTAACACTTATAAGTGCAACAGTATGTAGGCCTCCCGGACCTCCCGGAACACCCGAGATCGTTGACTTTGGGAAAGATTGGTGCACAATTGAATTTACTGCACCGGATGATGACGGCGGTTGTGCGATAATGCGTTATCGCATTAGTTATAGATATAAAGGTGGATTATGGAATGTGTGGACTTCTAAGGCAAAATTGTTCAGAGTAAGGTTAGTGGGTCTTTTAGAAGGAAAAAATGTTCAATTTCGTGTTAGTGCCATAAACGCTGAAGGAGAAGGTGAGCCATCCAAACCGAGTGAAATGGTCTTACTCCAATAGGTAATACTATTTCAAAAAAGTATCATTTATAAAAAGCCAACTAATTCATGGTTGGCTTTTTATAATACTCTTTCCGACCTACTTTACTTTTACCCATTTTACCGCATCCGCCACGACCAACTGGGCATGCTTGTCACCACCAATTGAAACTACTTCCCGGGCATACTCTTCATCATCAACTGGAGGAACACCCCGGTCATCCAAAACAACGCGGGATTCCCCCGCCGGTAAAACAAACGTACCCAGAGACACCCAATCGGCATCTCCCTTTGCCACCTCCCGCGCGACTTTTTCACTTCCTCCGGCGGTATCGACGGTATAATAATTCTTCATTCCCGGGTACTTCGATTCATAGGTATAAAGAGCGTCTACATCTCTAACATCAGGCAGGTAAACAAAAATCTCGTACCTGCCCGCTTCCGGAAGATTCGCTATCCATTCCGCTTTAAAACTTCCGTTCCCGGCAACTTTGGTAAAGGCGCTATGGACCTCTTCCCCGTAAAATTCAACTTCTATGCATGGCTTTCCCCACGTGTGCTTCTTAGCATTAATGCCATAATTATAATCTTTCATATTGTCTTCTGCCAACTGTTCCGCCAGTCGTTTTAACCTGTTTCCCGAAGAATCGATCAAATGAAAACCCTCGTCCTCGTTATCGACGATAATTTCACCGGGAGGATAAAACTGGTTCTTGTCAAGCGGGACGACACGCTCAGCGGGAATGTCTCCCTTCCATAACGAGGTGCCATGGAACTCAATACGTTCGGGGACGCGTCTCGAAAAATTGGTGGACAAGAAAAAAGAGTATCCGTTAACCTCGTGGGCCACGATCCGCTTGTATTCCCCCGGTTTGACCGGGAAGCTCCGCCAATCGCCAATAATCCACCTCCCGTAATCATCAGAAAAAGCTTCAATTACCGAAACGCACCCGTCTACCTCTCCGGTATTGCCCACTTTAAAATCGACTGCCTGCACCTCCCCCGTTTGCCGGTATGTCAAGTCCTTTATCACCAGCCGCGGTATCTCTCGCGTCGTGTACCAGTCATCCACGAATGGCCTGATGTCCCGCCCGAAACGCTCGCGGAACCCCTCCATGAACAAATCAAAATCCACTTCCCGGAAACGGGCACTCTCATAGAACTCCCGGGTGTATGCCCTCAACGAATCCCAGCCGGTAATCGTCGTCAGATAAGCCAGCAACTGCGAAACTTTCATGCTAATCAATTTATCGTATCCCCGCGAATACCCTCTCCGGATTAGTCCCTCCAATCCTCCTTTCGTGATACTATCCAGCATCGACGGGAACAAAATCAACTTGTCAAGCGACGGATTTGCCATTTTACCGAACAACATGTCTATCCCCGCGTACCTG
This sequence comes from Sanguibacteroides justesenii, assembly GCF_003204205.1. Lineage (NCBI taxonomy): Bacteria > Pseudomonadati > Bacteroidota > Bacteroidia > Bacteroidales > Porphyromonadaceae > Sanguibacteroides > Sanguibacteroides justesenii. Next base: position 335,141 of record NZ_QJPL01000001.1, on the reverse strand, counting down.
TCGGAAGCAACGCTCCAGTGGAAATCAGAGAAAAGCCGATCTGCGTGTATATCGTCAAGGAAAAAAGGAAAATCATTGAATAACAGGTATTCCTGTTTATTCATATCTCTTAATCTGTCAACGGAAGGGGCTCCCGGTTTATAAGATTCTTCCAACATCCGTTCCCCGAAAAACGCCATTTCCGGCTGGATGTTATTATGGAATGAATGCTGGTAAAGAAAAGAGGAAGGAGCCTCCACTAATTTAAGAAACCTGAACGGGTACGGGTTAGGCATGCTTCCCTCTATGCGATTGCGGCACTTGTTCACCAACTCCTTCCGGTACTCCTTTGCGTTCGGGTATTTTGCGATTTCATCCATCCAACCGTCAAACGGCTTCAAGTAAAAATCATTGCCCGGGTACGTGTAGAACTCTACCGTGATGGAGTCTGCCGTCACCGACCGCTTCACGTAATCTCCCATGCAAAGCGACAGACCGGTCAACGACTGCAAATTACGGAATCTCACCTCGTCCTCTACTTCCTCCGGGATGCCCTGCGACAAGACTACCTGCCTGCCGGGATTCTTCACGCACAGCGTGTAATCCGTGAAATTCGTTTCTCGTGACGGCTGCAACGCTACCGGGGCCACTGCCGCCGGGTACCACAACACCTCCGGGATGAGTAGCGTGTAATCCCCCGACACGAACGCGGAACGTTTCCCGTACCGATCCACCTTTGTCAATGGCCGCTCGGGAGCAAAATAATCCTCTTCATCGATGTCCACCTGGTAAATATCCTCGTCGATACATCCGCCGTACTCTATCTCCAGCACCACACTATCCCCGGGAGCCAGCGATCGTTCGACCACCACTGCCTGTCGGTCCCGCCGAAAGGGCACTTTCTCTTCCCCCGACTTCAGCTTGCTGATTTCCAACCCGGGGTTCAAGAACAAGATCAACTGCTCCATCCTCTCTGCTTTCCGGTTCACCACCGTCATCCGGCTCGTGGCAGAGAAATCCTCTTCTCCCGGCACATACGTAATCCCGTGTGTTGAGATTCGCACCTTGGGATAAGCCTCGTAACGGGAGAAAACCTCCCGGTACGCTTCCCGGTTCTCCCGGCGGGTCTGGAACTTATCGATATAAACGTATCCCGTCCCCACGGCTGACATCAGCAACAAACAACCTGCTGCGTGGTAAAACACTTTTCGTCCCGGCATTTCGGACAACCGCCTCGTGAAAGGAACTGCCACGCACAACAATCCCAGCCCCAGCAACAAGAACATTCCCCGTTGCAACAGGCACACGTCGGAATGCATAAACCCCACGATCGAGGAAAAAGATTCCGGCAACAGGCTTCCCCGGAAATCCAGTATCCCGTGAAGTGGTTTTGTCAGGTAAGCATACGACGTGCAAAGGAACACGGTCAGCACGAGCCAACTCACGAAAGGATGTCGCAGAATCCTATTCGCCAGCAACGACAGTCCCGTCACGAACACGAATGTCGGCAACACGTCTTTCAACAAGAAGGACAAGTACACCCACGGGTTCACCGGTGAATCTGGAATCATCAAATGAATGAACAGGCAAAACGCCATGAAAACGCCATCCGCGATCAAAAAAGGGAGTGCCATACCCGCTAATTCCGCCCAAAAAAATTGGCTGTTGCTTAACGGCTTCACTGAAAGTATTTCCCGGCTTTCCGCTTTATTCCTTTTCCTCTGCATATCACAAGTTAGGAGCACCACGACCAAAGACTGGAACAAGTTCAGGAAATAAACCCCTCTCGTCGGGAGAGAGGATGCGAACGCTATATTTCTCCATATTTCCCGCCGAATGTCCCACGGGACGAGAGACACCAAAATGTAGCCCAATACTCCCACGATAAAAAGGCGGAACAACCAGTTCCTCTTTACCAGCTTACTCTCGTAAGCCACAACGATTTGCCATGCTCTCATATTCATTATTTTTATATATTTACATTCTCCTCCGAAATCACTTCTTGCTATAAAGATAGAACTAAATTGGTGTATTTTCAATATTCTTCACACATTTTTATCAAAAGTACATTGGAACATTTATTGAATCAGTCTGTTACGATTTGAAAAGTATCGTCTGGATTGAACACTTTTGGGGACACTATCGGTAATTAATGAAAAGAATGAAGAAGAATAGCCTGTGTCACACCGAAAAAGATTTTGCATATTAACAAAGGAATTGTTCTCCATTCGGTTATTTTGGAACAATTGAAAAGTCTTCGTTTTTTCGTGATTGTGATTTCCTTAGTAGACATCCGGGGATTATGTATCATTTTGTTATTTAAAATTATTTTCACGAATATATCATATAGCTAAATATTCAAGAGATATGTATAGGCAGATACGTCACACGTGACAAACTATTATAGGATTAGATAGCGACAGATTATAACGTGTAAAGTCATTGTAGGACGATGAAAAATAAAAGAAAAATTTTAGATTAAAATGTAAACTTTTTTTAGGACAAGACAAATCTCCAATCACAAAATCACTCAATCTCCTAATCTCAGAATTTTTTAATTTACAATTAAATAGCACTTTGTACCCGTCCCTGTGGGTTATTTTAACGTTAATTCTTCCTTTTTATCTACCGAAATAACGGTAAGCATTTATCTTTGTAAAAGATCAACCGGAGATAGAAAACCGTTATTATGGAGGAAAGTGTTCTCGAAAAACTAAAAATACTGGCAGAATCTGCCAAATACGATGTATCCTGCGCATCCAGCGGTACCTCCCGCTCGCACAAAAAAGGAGAGATCGGAAGTGCCGAAGGTTGGGGGATATGTCATAGTTTTGCGGAAGACGGACGCTGTATCTCTCTATTGAAGATCATGCTGACGAATAATTGCATGTACGACTGTGCTTATTGCATCAATCGTCGCAGCAACGATCTGAAAAGGGCCACTTTTTCCGTCACGGAGCTTGTGAATCTAACGATAGAATTTTACCGGAGAAACTATATTGAAGGACTTTTTCTTAGTTCGGGAGTCGTCCGTAATCCCGATTACACGATGGAACGTCTGGTGAGAGTAGTCAAGGATCTGAGACAAAAATACCGATTCAACGGGTATATTCATCTGAAAAGTATCCCGGGTGCCAGTCGAGAACTGGTAAACGAAGCCGGTCTCTATGCCGATAGGTTAAGTGTAAATATCGAGATCCCGAAAGAAGAGAGTCTGAAGATTATAGCCCCGGAAAAAGATTTTCAAAGTGTCTTCACTCCCATGCGCTATATCCAGCAGGGAGTACTCCAGCACGCAGAAGAACGAAAAAAATTTCGCCACGCGCCGCATTTTGCCCCGGCCGGACAGAGTACGCAAATGATTATCGGGGCAACAGACGACAGCGACAAAGATATCCTCAATCTCTCTTCCGCCTTGTACAAACGTCCCACGATGAAAAGAGTGTATTATTCGGGATATGTCCCCGTAAACAGTTACGACAATCGGCTTCCCATGTTAAAACAGCCTCCATTGGTACGGGAGAATCGTCTGTATCAAGCCGACTGGCTGCTTCGTTTCTACCACTTCTCCGTTAACGAGATCGTCAACGATGCCTATCCTGACTTGGATCTGGAAGTTGATCCCAAACTATCGTGGGCTTTACGTCATCCGGAAGTATTCCCTATCGACATCAACCGGGCCGACTATGAAATGTTACTCCGGGTTCCCGGCTTAGGAGTCAAATCGGCTCAAATGATTGTTGCGGCACGACGCCACTCCCGGTTGGGAGCCACTCATCTGAAACAAATCGGAGTCGTGATGAAAAAAGCTCAATATTTCATTACCTGCCATGAGTTGCCGACACAAACCATCCATGAAATACAACCAGAAACCGTACGACGTATTTTAACCCGGCCGTCCAACCGTAAAATAGACGATCGCCAATTAGTGATCCCTTTTCAATATTAGAAATGGTTATTTATATATACGATAAAACATTCGAAGGCCTTCTTACCGCCGTATTCGACGCTTACAGCAGACGTTCGTTCCCCGACATGCTAAAAGGAGAAGGTGAGCCCCTACCCTTGTTTTACGACGAGACCTATGCCGTCGTTACCGATGAAAAAAGAAGCAATCGGGTATGGAATGCCCTTCAAAAGAAACTCTCCGCTCCCGCCCTATCGACATTAGTCATGAACTGGTTGTCCGAACTACCGGAAATCGACCTTTTACTATTCCGCTATATACACAAGGCTATCGATGCACCCACTTCCATCGAATTAAATTTCAGCGATCCGGATGTATTGGAAATAACCAAAAATGCCAAAAAAGTAAACAATGAACGCCTTCGAGTCGTTCAATTCTTACGATTTCAAAAAGCCGCAGACGGCACTTTCTTTGCGGCCTTAAAACCGCTCTATAACGTACTCTCATTAACCTTAAAACACCTTCAAGACCGTTTTTCCGATCAAAAATGGCTGATCTACGATCTGAAAAGAGAGTACGGCTACTACTACGACTTGACTACCGTTACCGAAGTGCGTTTCGATACCAAAGAAAACCATCTGCTTACCGGCATCCTGGATGAAAACCTAATGGACCGGGACGAAAAACTATTCCAACGCCTTTGGAAAGAGTACTTTAAATCGATTACAATTAAAGAACGATTGAATCCCAAGCTACATCGTAGGAATCTACCTGCCCGTTTCTGGAGATATCTTCCTGAAAAACAATCCTAAATCACTCGTTCCGTACCGGGAACCGTCCTTTCGGGCTTACTTTTCCGAAGACTTAAGCATCTCGTAACAACACATATCCGCCCATCGGTCATTTTTCCGAACCGCTTTACGCATAATTCCCACCAATCGAAAACCACACTTTTCCAATACCCTCCGGGAGGCCGTGTTATAATCGAAAACGGAAGCATATAGGCGCACCAACTCCGTTGTTGTGAAAATATACTCCACGAACCGGAATACGATCCCGCTCATTATTCCTTGCCCCCAGTAAGGCTCTCCCAACCAATATCCGATCTCCGCACTGTATCGCTCCACATCACTCTGCGGAATAAAACCGATACCGCCAATAGCCTTCCCGTCAATGACAATAGCAAAATCCTGCACGCACCCCTTCGATAAAGTACTTTCAATATACTCCCGGGCATCCTCCTCCGTGTAAGGGGATGGAAAACCATCCCGCAAATTATTCCATACACGTATGTTATCGGCATATTCGGCCAGCGACCGGCAATCGGATAATCTCCAAGGCCTTAATTCATAACTCTTCATGTCTGCATCCGACTGATTTTTCCATTTATATTCTTTACCGCCAAGGAATTAACCCGTAAGCCTACCTATTTTAGAACGACAACCTAATGACGGGTCAACAGATTCTGTTTATCTTCGTCGGACAAGCTTGCCGTTTTAAAAGCTCCTTCTACCAGATCGTCAATCCCCCATTGAAATACAAATATATATGACTTTTTAAATAATAAGCTTCGTATCGGAGAATAATTTTCATTCCGCTTGAAAATAAACAAACAAAACGAAACGTTTAAAAGTTCCAAAGCGTATATTTTATCAAAGCGATCATACATAAGACCGATAAATAAAAAATTACGGATCACCTAAATAAAACAAGAATTATGCTTAAGATAGAAAAAGCCGAGGTAATAAAGGAATTCGAATATACGGTGGAAGACCTTACCCATAAAATCAAAGCCAAGATTTTAAAACGAGACGAAAACCATTACGGTGTTATATTGAGTCACTGGTACAAAAAATACGGAGACCACGACTATACACAACCCGGATGGGGAGTTGATTCGCTTGAAAAAGCCGAAGATGAATTAAATCGTTATATGAAGGATTTTACCCTTGATTTAATCGTAAACCCCAAATATTGAATCCATAAAACAGGATAAGAATCTGTGATTCAATTACATAACTGTTAAGTTATTAGAAATAATCCTCCTATCAAGAAATCCGGAATCACAGAATCTTTTCATTTATAACAGTCATTCCTTACTATGTAGTTCTTTCCGCAAAAAAGGAGCTGTCACGGAGTCCGGGCTTAAAGCCACCTCTTCCGGGGTCCCCGTAACCACCACTTCCCCCCCGTTTTTTCCCCCGCCGGGCCCCATATCGATCAAATAATCGGCAACCTTTATTACATCGAGATTATGCTCGATCACAATCACGGTATTTCCTTTATCCACTAATTTCTGCAATACTCCCAACAAAATATTTACATCCTCAAAATGCAGGCCAGTCGTAGGCTCATCCAATATATACAACGTATTTCCCGTCTCTTTTTTAGACAGCTCCGCCGCTAATTTTATTCGTTGCGATTCACCACCGCTTAACGTAGTACAAGGTTGTCCGATCTGAACATATCCCAAACCGACATCCTGCAAAACCTTCAATTTGGCCTGTAAATGAGGCAAATTCTCAAAAAATTCCACCGCCATATTGATGGTCATATTCAATACATCCCCGATAGACTTCCCTTTATAACGAACCTCTAAAGTCTCCTTATTATACCGTTTTCCATCGCATTCATCACAATGCACGTAAACATCCGGTAAAAAATTCATCTCTATCGTTTTTACCCCGGCCCCCTTGCAAGCTTCACAACGCCCACCACTCACGTTAAACGAGAAGCGGCCCGCCGTATATCCCCGGATTTGAGATTCCGGTAATTTTTCGAATATCTTTCGGATATCGGTGAAAATACCCGTGTAGGTCGCCGGATTAGATCGGGGGCTTTTTCCTAACGGACTTTGGTCTACCACCACGACTTTATCTATATTCTCTATGCCATCAATAGCACGATAAGGCAAAGGCTCTGCTAACGAATGATAAAAATAAGCACTCAAAATGGGATGAAGCGTTCCGTTCACCAAAGAGGACTTTCCGCTACCGCTTACCCCGGTAACGCAGATCAGCTTCCCTAAAGGGAAATCGACATCCACATTCTTTAAATTATTTCCGGTACACCCTTTCAGACTGATCTTTTTCCCGTTTCCCTGCCGACGTTCAGACGGTACGGTAATCTCTCTAATACCCTTTAGATACTGAGCCGTGAGGCTACTGCTTCTCCTAATATCATCGAATGTACCTATCGCCATAATCTCCCCCCCTTTTCTACCGGCTTTAGGTCCCAAATCCACAATATAATCGGCATTTTCCATCATCTCTTTGTCATGTTCCACCACGATCACCGAATTCCCCGCATCCCGCAGCTCTTGCAAAGAACGAATCAATTTCCTGTTATCTTTCTGATGCAAGCCGATACTGGGCTCGTCCAAAATATAAAGTACATTTACCAGCTGAGATCCGATCTGTGTGGCCAATCGAATACGCTGGGACTCACCTCCGGAAAGAGTCATCGACTGACGGTTTAAAGAAAGATATTCCAACCCGACATCCAACATAAATTTCAAACGAGTCCGTATCTCCTTCAATATCTCTCCGGCAATCTGTTTTTGCTTTAATTCCAGATGTTGTTCAACATTACATACCCAAACGTACAAATCATCCAATTCCATATTGGCCAACTCCGATATATTCTTCCCACCTATATAAAAATGCAAAGCCTCCTGGTTTAAACGCTGACCGTTACAAACATCACAAGTCGTTACCGAAATAAACTGCTCTGCCCATTTATTTGCTTTTTTAGAGGTGGCATTCTCCTCCTGTATCGTGACGTATTTTAAAATACCCTCGTAGGTGGTTAAAAAATTGGAAGAGACTCCGATTTCCGTATTTTCCAAACGGAACTGTCCCGGATAACCGTACAATATATCAGTCAAAGCCTCCTCTGGAAGCTCGCGAATCGGTTGTTTTATATCCGCACCGTGTTTTTTTAAAATCGTATCGATTTGATAAAAAATCAAAGATCCTTTATATTTTCCTAAGGGCAATATTCCCCCGGCATAGATAGACAGCGAATCATCAGGAATAATCTTCTCTATCGCAACAGAATTAATGTACCCCAAGCCTTTGCACTTTTTACAAGCACCATGAGGAGAATTAAAAGAAAACGTGTGGGGAGCCGGATCTTTATAAGAAATTCCCGTGTCAGGACACATTAAATGACGACTATAATATTTTAATTCGTCACTTTCATTGTCCTTCACCGTCATGACTCCTTTTCCATTTTTCATTGCTGTCGCCACGGAAGCCTTCAGACGCTTCAAGTCGACATCCTGCATAACGATTTTATCGACAACGATCTCGATATCATGAATTTTATAACGGTCCACACTCATTCCAGGAAGAATCTCCATAATCTTCCCGTCCACTCGTGCAGAAATAAATCCCTTTTTCCTTAAATTCTCGAATAGTTCTTTGTAGTGTCCTTTACGCCCCTTTACCACCGGAGCCAATAAAAGAATTCTTTTTCCGGCAAAATCCTGCTGCAACAATTCCAAAATCCGCTCATCCGTATATTTTACCATCTTACTACCGGTGGCATAAGAATAAGCTACTCCCGCCCGGGCAAATAACAACCGGAAGAAGTCGTATATTTCAGTAGTCGTCCCCACAGTAGAGCGGGGATTCTTGTTGGTTGTCTTTTGTTCGATAGAGATAACCGGACTCAATCCCGTTATCTTATCCACATCGGGACGTTCCATCCCGCCCAAAAAACGACGGGCATAGGCAGAAAAAGTTTCCAGGTAACGTCGTTGTCCCTCCGCGTATATCGTATCAAAAGCCAAGGAAGACTTGCCACTCCCACTCAAGCCCGTCACTACCGTCAATTTATTACGGGGAATCACTACATCTATATTCTTCAAATTATGTTCCCGCGCTCCGTATATAACTATATTCTCGCCTTCTTCTTTATATCCCATACTTGCTCTCCAATATAAATAACTTACAAAAATACAGGAAACAATTGAAAAAGGAAAAGAATAAGTGATAATTGACAATTCTAAATGTAGATTGTAAATTTTAAATGAATCAGCCGATCGCAATGTTTTTTGACCGCTTAATCGTAAATAAATGGAAGATTTCTATATTTATGGGAAATAAAAAAATGGGAGGGATTTTCCGTTTCCTCTCGAAATGAAATATAATGGGACTGACGAAAAGATGTTGTATGTGTGTGTGCGTGCGTCTGTGTGTGTGTGTGGTGTGTGTGCGTGGTGTCCCGTGGTATATATTTCAGTATTTTCAAGAACTCAATCGGAAAATCAGCTTAAACCTCCGTCAAAGCTATCCCCTCTCTTATGCTAGATGATTCAATCTAATAACAGCTAAAAATAAATCATAAGTCTTATATCATCATCTAATATACCGTCTTTAACGGAATCGAAGCGTTAAAGGTTACAGCTTCAAGGGAAAAAAATGAAGAAAAACACTCTTTTTTTTCTTACCGACCAATAACTAACTGATTATAAACACCAAATATTTCTCTTTAAAAGTATTATGTTTATACCTCAAATTGATTTCACAATTTTTTCATAAAAAACACAGACAAGCCATTTCATTCCGTCAACAAAAAAGAGCATTCTTACGAATGCTCTTTTTTATATATTAATCACAAAGATTTATTTCTTTAAAAAATCTTTTACTTGTTCATTAGGAACCATTTGTTCTTTGAACGTGTACGCACCGGTTTTGGGAGACTTTACCATTTTGATAACTTTTGCAAATCCCCGACCATCTCCTGTCTTTAATGTTGCAACAACCTTCTTTGCCATAGTCTATTATTTTATTTCTCTGTGTAAAGTTACTCTTTTCAAATAGGGATTGTACTTACGTAATTCCAATCTCTCGGTGGTGTTTTTTCTATTCTTGGTAGTGATATAACGAGACATTCCCGGAACCCCGGATTCTTTCTGCTCGGTACACTCCAGAATCACCTGTATTCTGTTACCTTTGCTTTTCTTTGCCATTTCTTTTAATTTTATACGTTCTTAATTAAACCATTGGCAGTAGCCTCTCTCAAACAATGGCTCAAGCCTTTCTTGTTGATCAGGCGCAATCCGGCAGCAGATACATTTAAACGTATCCATCTATCCTCTTCCGGCCAATAAAAATTTCTCTGAAACAAGTTGATCGCGAATGTTCTCTTAACTCTTCTTTTAGAGTGAGATACATGGTTACCAACCATCGCCTTTTTTCCGGTTATTTGACAAATTCTTGACATCTCTCAATATTTTTATAAACGCTTTCCAAACAGGATGCAAATAACGCACTTTTTATTCAAACTATCAAATGTTTCGATAAAAAAGTTTCTATTTTTTTTCTTAGCTTAATACAAACCATAAAAGAAGCAAGAAAACAGTGACAGACAACCATTCCTGCCACGTCTCCCTTCGTTGTTTCCCCCCTTCTTTTCCCGGAGTTCGCCTTAAAATATCCAAAAATTCCCCCGTAGGACAAAAATAGTTACACCAAGGACGGCTAATGAAGACTGAAATTAACAGACAAGTCAGCGCGAAAGCGATCATTCCTCCTGATGCCACCGATACCAAAAAAGCAGAAAACGGTTCAAGAGAGGTTAAATCCAACGGAATACCCCACAACAATAAGCCCATAATTCCCAAAAAGAATGTGATCCGGGTATATTTTAAAACCATTTTCACTCTTCTCCCGAAGGTTATCTTTTTTCTCCGTACCTTCCCCATTAATTCCTGTGCAGACCCGAAAGGACATAGATAAGCACAATAATAAGAGCGGTTAAAAAATAGCGGGCATATCACCGCTAACAACGCAATTACCGGCAGCAACACGCGTACCCCCCACGGAATTCCATTCAACAACCAACCGTATAACAGTTCCAAAGATATAAAACTACCGCTCCAAAAACCAAGTATTAAAATAGACGCAACTTGTAAAGCCGATCTGTATTTTTTCATGCTTGCTCCCCGAAACAAACTGACGATAGCAAAGAGTACGACCACTCCTCCTAACACGTGACGCAATAAAGTCAACACGTTGTCATTTCCCCGATGATCCTGTTCATTCAAATATTCTCCCACGGCTCTCTTGACCCCCATTCGAACGGCCTCACTGGTTAAGGTCGCACCACTAACGGCTTCAACCTCCATTTTTCCTACCTCTTCTATCCGCTTCCCATTCCAACTATCAAAAAAACCTCTTTTCTCCAAACGTCTCACAAAACCTCGGGATTCATTATTCTCCAATAAAGTCAATCCCGATACGATACCTTCGTCGGATACCGCCAAAAATAGAGGTACCGGGCCGGCATAGCCGATCAGATCATCCGCAACGGGCGTGGTCAATATTAGTTTCCCCACTTCTTTCTCTCCCTCTTTTACATCGTATTCCACCGGAGAGATTCGTTCCAATCCCGTATAACGAGGAAAATATTTTCGTATGGAATCTTCCGGAATCCTAATCTCTTGTTTCTCTTCTCTCGAACCGTTATTTATTTTTTTTTCTTCTTTAAAATTGCGAGAAATTAAAAACAGTACCACACACAATAAAATAATCCGGGGTAATTTCGCCACAAAAACTTCAATATTTCTTCTCACTTCCATAATTCAACTTACTTTTCGTCGCAAAAATAACTAATTTTCTATTCCGTTTTTCCCGGTAAAAATGAAAATTCGATAAGATGCCATTCTAAGAGTTAAATACCGAAATAGATTTGCGAGCCTCTTTTTATTCCTCTACTTTTGTCATGAAAAATCAAACTTAATTACGTATGTACAGAGCAGAAATACACACAGAAAAAGGAGTTATGAAAGTTCGTTTTTATGAAAAAGATGCCCCGAATACAGTTGCCAATTTTGTGAAACTGGCCAAATCCGGGTTTTACGACGGACTGACATTCCATCGGGTAATTCCTAATTTTGTCATTCAAGGAGGGTGTCCAGACGGTACGGGTGCCGGAGGACCGGGGTACACGATTAAATGTGAACTTGATGGGGATAATCAATACCACGACCGGGGAGTTTTATCCATGGCCCATGCAGGACGGGACACCGGCGGATCTCAATTTTTTATCTGTTGCAACCGCCAAAATACCGCACACCTGGATAGAAAACATACCTGTTTCGGGAAAGTGTACGAGGGATTGGAGGTGATCGATGCCATTCGTCCCCGAGACGTGATCACTAAAATCGTAATCATCGAGGAATAGTTAGTTGTTTTTAAATAAATCAAATAGCCGAAGTTCGTAAGAGACTTCGGCTATTTACTTATATCGATCAGCACCTCACTTATTTTGCAAAAATAGCAGCCAAAGCGATGGAATTCAATTTAGCATCCACACTATCTCCCCGGGATGAAAGTACGCTCGGAGCGGTAGCACCTACCAAGATTGCTCCCTGACGGGCATTTGCCAATTTAGTGTTGGTTTTATAAAACACATTACCAGCCTCAATGTTCGGGAAAACCAAACAATCGGCCTCTCCGGCTACGGGAGAAGTAATCTTCTTTATTTGAGCAGCCTCTTTATCGATAGCGACATCCAATGCCAAAGGTCCGTCTATATCAATATTTCCTAATTGCCCCCTCTCTCCCATCTTTGCAATCACGGCAGCATCCATCGTCGATTCCACCTTAGGCAAAACCTGCTCGGTAGCGGAAATCAAGGCTACTTTCGGACGAGCTATTCCTAACGCATTGGCAATCTGACTTACATATTTCACGATAGCCAATTTTTGATTCATATCCGGAGCCGGTATAATAGCGGCATCACTTGCGATCAATAGCTTATGATAATTCGGACACTCCATAACTGCCACGTGAGACAACGTTGCCTTCGGAGGTAATAATCCACAATCTTTGTTAAGGATAGCACGCATATACTTATCCGTACTTACCAGCCCTTTCATGATAATATCAGCTTCCTTATCCCGCACCATCTTTACGGCCAAGGCTGCAGCCTTCGTATCTACCGGTTCGTGAACAATTTTAAATTGTGAAATATCATATCCGTGCTCTGTACATACCTTTTTAATTTCGTTTTCGTCACCACACAACGTAGCCTCAACAATTCCCATTTCAACTGCCTTATGAACGGCTTCGATAGAGTGGCTATCATTAGCAAAAGCTACAACCAACCGTTTTTTCCGGGTATTACCCTTCAATAATTCGTAAATGTCATCAATCTTAGTTATTGCCATAACTTATAAAATTTTAGTTCTGTGAATGTATTTTTCTAATTTGGAAGCAAAAGTAACTCTTTTTACGAGAAACAGAAACAAAAAGAAGCATTTTAATAAGAAATTGAAAATACGGAAATGCTTCCCGACAATCAGGAGTTTTCTTTTTAAATTCTGCGTCCCCCAAATTCAAATTTCACAATAAAAAAATACCTTTGTGATGAAATAAAAGAAGTGTATCGTAACGTGTCGTTCAAACGAAATATAATCGCTCTTTATCTCATTAAAATCTCCAAATGGTTTACCCTTGTCATGCCTGTCATCGTGCTGTTTTACAAGGATTGCGGTTTGGATATGACGGATATTTTTACTCTTAAAAGCATCTATTCAATCGCTATGGTCTCCTTGGAAATTCCGACAGGTTACCTTGCGGATGTTTGGGGAAGACGTAACTGTTTGATCGCAGGTACCATTTTAGGATTCGGCGGATTCAGTTGCTACTCTTTTTCCGATACGTTTTCAGCTTTTTTCATGGCTGAGGTCATGCTTGGGTTCGGCCAAAGTCTCGTATCGGGAGCGGACTCGGCCCTGCTATACGACACGATGATTCATTATAGAAAAGAAGAATCCTATTTGAAATACGAAGGACGAGTGACTATGATCGGCAATTTTTCGGAGGCCTTCGCGGGTGTATTCAGCGGTTTATTGGCAGCCTACTCCCTACGCTTTCCTTTTTACGCTCAATCTTTTGTCGCTTTTATCGGGATTCCGGCGGCATTCTCTCTTACCGAATACGCCGCTAAAACCAGAATCACGAACTCTCTTTCCAACATTTCAAAAATCATACGATACTCCCTATTCACGAATCGACAACTCTGTTACAACATCCTGTTCTCCGGAATCATCGGGGCGGCAACTTTAACCATGGCTTGGTTTGTTCAACCCCTATTGATCGAACTCGCAACCCCGACTTCTTGGTTCGGAATTATCTGGACGGTACTCAATCTCACGGTAGGTATAGCGGCCCTCTATTCAGATCAACTGGATAGGTGTATCGGAACACGTAAAATGTACGCTTTCATCCTCTTTTTCATCGTGGGAGGCTATGTAGCCGTTTCATCGCGTATCGATTATACCGCCCTCGTTTTTCTCTTCGCGTTTTACATCGTACGAGGATTTGCTACCCCTATACTGAAAGGGTATATCAATCAAATCACCTTCTCGGAAATGAGAGCAACGGTACTCTCTATCCGTAATTTTGTAATTCGTCTCCTATTTGCAGCCATAGCTCCACTTGTCGGATGGCTTAACGATGCTTACTCTCTCTCAGTGGCCCTACAAATCACCGCTGCCATTATCTTTATCCCAGGCCTCTCCTTTCTTATCCTTGAAGGGTATTATAAAAAATAAAAATCCCCCGGAATTTTTATTTTTCCAGGGGAGGTATTCTCTCTATCGTCTTCCTTTCTATTTTACTCTATACTTTTCATCTGTCATATCGAAACTTTTGGCTTCAAATAACCCCAGATCACTCGCGGGAAAAGCATTCCTCGGCGGATTGTGACCATCGTAAATACTGGCAAAATCATAAACACTATCGGTCGTCAACCACACCCATATCTCAGGATAAACGTCCTTAATATGTTTAGCTTCCTTCGGATAATTAAACCAATCGTAACCACATACATATCCTTCTTCCGCCGTATATTCGCTTCCGGTAGTTGTTATTACCAAACCGTAAGGTAATCCGTTTTTATCAAATGACTGACTCAAATAATCGGTCGAAATCGCATACAACTCCGTACCGCCATCCACCTCAATATACCACTCAACCCGCATAAGCCCACTGCCTTCAATTTTAGATATATCCCAGTTCCGTATGGTCGACCCCAGATATCCATTTTTTTCCCCTTTTTGGTTGCTCGTCGTTCCAACCGTATTGATGAACCCTTCTTGTGATTTGAAATACTGAGAACGACAATCCGCCCCCACGGGAGTAATTAACCCTTTAAACACCTGCTTCTCACCCTTATACACGACACATCCCAACTTTATCGGTTTCGTAGAACCGAGAGCTACCGGTTGCACACCGAAAGCAAAAATAGAACCTTTCGTTTGATAGCGGACATGAATCACCAGATCGTTATAATCATAATCCGCATTTTTGGAATCCTCGAAACAAATCACTTGAAACATTTGGGATTTATTCTCGGTAAAATTAGGATATTGGTTATCAGGTACAAAAGAAGTGGATATACTGCCCGTTTTAGCCCGAGACTGTTTAGGAACCCATATTGTCATCGGAGTATTGGCTTCCGCAATCGTCACACCAGAACACTTCACCACAGTAACATGTCCCTCTCGAACCGGAACCTCATAAGATTCGCTCGTAATAAAATGATTGACATCAATATCTTGGGGAGAAGTTTTAGACCCCATATTTTTTTCCTTAATACAGGATATCGATAGTATCATCAAGCATAGTAAGAATAAATTCTTCTTCATAGATTTAGCCGTTAAAACAATAAATTCTGATTTTGACAAAAAAATTTTCACACAAAGAAATCCTTTTATATCCTATATAGCATAAATTTATACAAATACAAAGGTAATTAAATTTATTTTCACAGAGGTACTTCTTACCATAAGAATTATCATTTTTTCATAAAAAATGATATAACTATTTATTTCCAACGACCTGATTTACCATAGGAACGAAAAAAAATCGACCGTAAAATGAATTTACGGTCGATTTACAAGAAAATCTTTTTTCTCTATTTTATTTTTTCAATGATTTCCGTCAATGATTTAAACACATCCTCGACGGTGCCGTGACCATCTACGGAATAACATTTTTTCAATGCTTTGTAATGATCCGCAACGGGTAACGTCTTTGCCTGATATTCTCTGAAACGATTTTCAATTACCGTCTCGTTATCATCGGCACGTCCCTCAATCTTCGCCCTTTCCAGCATACGACGCATTAACTCATCGTGAGGCACTTCTATGCTGATCAATGCATTCAAAGGGTGCCCCGTCTTAACCAACATTTCGTCCAAAATCTCAGCTTGCGCTACCGTACGAGGGAAACCATCGAACAAGAATCCGTTCACTCCATCAATATGAGCAATGCTATTCTCGATCAACGCTACCACAAACTCATCGGATAACAACTCTCCCTTATTAATAATTCCGGCAGCCATTTTACCGAATTCCGAGCCAGCGGCGATCTCTTTACGGATCATATCCCCCGTCGAAAGATGGGCCAAATTGTATTTCTCCACCATCTTTTTTGCCTGAGTTCCTTTACCTGCACCCGGAGGGCCAAACAAAGCAATATTTAACATGATATTAATATATTAATTGATTACAACATAATTTACCGTGTACAAAGGTATACTTTAATCTAAATTACCGAACACGATTTCGGAAATATTTTAGTATTAATTTCTAAACAAAACAGTAATGACAAAACAAAACATTTACCACTGCAAACTACCTTGCAGATAGCTTTTTTTTCGTAATTTTGTTCGCAAAAATAAAGAGATATGAGCCCCCAAAAAGTAAAGCGCAAAACAACGCCACCCAAAAGAAAGAAAAGCAATTCAGCTCGTTTTCTCAAAAATATTTTTCTTGCCTTTCTATTTTGCGGAATGTTATTAGCTTTATTTATCTGTTGCGTCTATTTCGGAACGTGGGGAAAAATTCCGGATTACCGGGACTTACGAGCAATCCGAAATTACGAAGCTTCGTCGTTATATAGCGACGACGGAGAGTTATTAGGCAAATACTACATCGAAAACCGAACGAATGTCATGTTTGACAGCATATCCCCGTACGCGATCAATGCATTGATTGCCACGGAAGATGTTCGTTTTTACGAACATCACGGTTTTGATAAAATCAGCATGTTAAGGGTCGTCGTCAAAACTCTGCTATTGGGAGACCGCAGCTCGGGCGGGGGCAGCACCCTCAGTCAACAATTAGCCAAAAACCTATTCCCGAGAGACTCCAAAAGCCGTTTTATGCTTCCCGTCATCAAAGTCAAAGAGATTATTACGGCTCATCGCCTGGAAAAATTGTATTCAAAAGACGAAATACTGACTCTTTATTTGAACACCGTCTCTTTCGGAGAGGATAGTTTCGGTATTGAAAGTGCCGCTCAAAAATACTTTTCAACAACAGCAATGCATCTAACGCTCCCGGAAGCCGCAACATTGATCGGGATGTTAAAGGGACCCTCTTACTACAATCCCCGTCTCCATCCCGAAAGAGCCTTACAACGTCGCAACACGGTGATCAACCAGATGGTTAAATACGATTATCTTACTGAAGAAGAAGGAAATAATCTTAAGAAAGAAAAATTGGAACTGGAATACAGACCCATTAACCATTATTCCGGACCTGCCCCCTATTTACGGGAGCGTATCAGACAAGATGCGGCTCAAATCATCAAAAAATACAACGAGACATACGGAACCTCTTACGATCTTTACAAGGACGGTTTAACAATCACAACCACGTTAGACGCGGAGATGCAACGTTACGCCGAAGAAGCCGTTCTGCAACATATGAAAAACCTTCAAAATGATTTTTATACCCATTGGGGAAAGCAAGAGCCTTGGTACAAAGATAAATCGGTGCTGGACAATGCCATCCGACAAAGCGAAATATATCAATCCCTCCAACAACAGGGATTATCTGAAAAGGAGATTTTAAAAGAGATGGGTAAAAAGAGACCCACGATTATTTACAGTACATACCAGGGTGAAACGAAGATGGAGATCTCGCCGATCGATTCCATAAAACATTATTTAAAATTTCTGCATCCGGGAGTCATCGCCGTAGAACCGCGAAGCGGCAAAATCAAAGTATGGATAGGAGGATTGAACTTTAAGTATTTCCAGTATGATCAGGTACTCGCCCCACGGCAGGTAGGTTCCGTTTTCAAACCGGTCGTATATAGCGCAGCCGTCCATCAGGGGGCACAAATAGACGCTTACTATAAAAACGAACAAAAAAGTTACCCGGCCTACGGCAATTGGACACCCCGTAACTCCAATAATGAATACGGAGGTTTCTACACGTTAAAAGGAGCACTGAGCCAATCCATCAATACCATTGCCGTTGAAGTTCTGCTACAAACAGGTATGGAGAATACCATCCGGCATGCCCGCCGGCTCGGTATAACAAGTGATCTTCCCGCCGTCCCATCCATTGCACTCGGAACAGCGAATATCCCGCTTAACGAAATGATTTTGCCTTATATATGTTACGCGAACAACGGGACACGAGTCACTCCCTATTATTTACAAGAGATCAAAGACCGCGAAGGACGTCTTATTTACAAAGCCCCCGAACCGGAAAAGGAAGAAGTCATATCGGCAGAGGAAGCCCGGTTGATGTCCTATATGCTTTCGGACGTCATACGGGAAGGAACGGGAAGAAGACTAATTACAAACTACGGATTAAACCTAGCGATCGCCGGAAAAACAGGTACGACTCAAAATCAAGCGGACGGATGGTTTATCGGTTACAATCCGCGGATTGTCGTGGGTATCCGGGTCGGGGCCAACAACGCCCAAATTCACTTCAATTCTATCGCGTTAGGCCAGGGAGCGAATATGGCTCTGCCCATTTTCGGCTTGTTCATGCAAAAATGTCTGAAGAGCAATACATATGCCTATTGGGAAAAAACGAGTTTTCCCATGCCCGTATTGTATAAAAAAGAAGAACTTGAAAAGCCTATATTCAAAGATCACATGAACATCTTGGAAAGGATTGCCAATCAAAAAATTGAAAAAATAAAAAGAAACGATACGGTTACGCCCCAAAAGGAGAAAAAAGGATTTTTCCGACGCATCGGCAATTTGTTTAAAAAGAAAAATAAGAATTAATCCCCCGTCCCATGAAGAACAAAAATAAAATAACCACTCTTATCGCTCTCCTGGTTTTGATTATCGCTTTTAGTATCATATCCATGATTACCTCTCCGGCCGACATACGTTTCAGCTGGACCGGAATCAATCCTTGGAATACGGTAAAAGGCGTATTCTACATGTTCAATCGCTATATACGCGTAAACGCGTGGGTTAATTACTCCCTCACGGTACTCCTTATCGCTTACCTATGGTGGAGAATCTACGCTTTAGTCGGTCGGTTCAGAAGACGTCAATGACGTTTTTCCTTAACTGTCAAACGGTAACCGTCAGCATAATCGTTCTCTATCGCAACAAAAGAATCGACAGAAAGAATTTTCCTTAACGTTGAAATATAGCGTGCCAACTCCCGCTCTTTGGTGTCGTTATGTACCCCCCAAATATTCTCACACATCTCCTGTTTAGGGCATAATTCGTTCAAACGCATAGAGAGTAAACGCAATACCCGACTCTCGGTGGCCTTTAATTTATACTCCTCTCCGGATATGGACAACAGACGAGTCATATGGTCAAAGGTCGTCCGGGACGAAATGGCACATATACTTAATTCTTTCGATGATTTTTTATGCCTGGCATGTTCGATAGTCTTATTCAACCTGGCCCAGATCTCTTCCACGCGCATTCCTTTCACCAAATATTCATCTGCCCCTTCGTACAACGCATTATAATGATTCAAGGAGCTCAAAATAACAATAGGTACGACATCACCCCTTTCTCGAATCAATTTAATCAACTCGTACCCGTCTTTGCCGGGTAAGTCCATATCCAACACCAAAATATCCCAACCCGCACTCAGATAAACCTCCCAAGCTTCATCCCCATCCCGAACCGTATGTATTTCAAATCCCGCTTTTTCAAAAACCTCGGTATAAGCAACGGCCGCTACCAAATCATCTTCCGCGTACAACATTCTCCATCTCTTCTCCATAATTTTCCATTTAAACAGAATATTCCTGACAAAAATAGAAATTCTTTTTTATAAGAAGTGAAATTACTACAATCTTACTACAATTGCTTATTTACCATTCATTCAAATAAATACTGAACACGGATCCCTCTCCCGGTATACTCTCCAACCCCACTTTTCCCCCATGTGCTTTCACGATTTTCTTCACATAAGCCAATCCTAAACCAAAACCCTTTACCCGTCTTTTGCGATCCTCCCCTCGGTAATACTTCATGAACACTTTTTTCTGCCATTTTTTAGGTATTCCCTTTCCCTTATCCGAAACGGCGATCACGATTCCATTGCCTTTCACATAACATTGTACAGTAACATCGACGATTCCATCCGAATATTTTACCGCATTATCCAAAAGATTCCGAATGACACAAAACAGATGAACGGGGGAAGCGTAAATCATAGGAACGGGTATACGATAATCCAACTCCATACGCACCTCCTTCTTATTCCTGTTCGCCCATTGTTGCTCCTCTATCAACAAAGAGATTCCCTCCCTCAAATCGAACATTTTCTTTTCGATATCGGTATCGCAAATCTGACTCAAAGAACTTAATAAAGAGGTACTGGCTCGTCGCATATTGTTCATTTCCGACTCCATAAGGTCGTATTTTTTCCGTTCCCCTTCCGAAACAATCCCTTTCGTATTTTCCCGAAGTAACTCAAGTAAGGTACTCACGCTATTCAAAGGAGTATTAAAGTCATGAACAATCTGTTGCATCATTCCCTCCTGCAAAGAAACCAATTTTCTTTGCCGTCGATTCAGATAAACAATTCCAGCCAAAAGAAACAACAATAATAAAAACGAAATAAAAATACTTCCCAATTGTTGCCAAGAGCGCTCCCAAAACAGAGCCAAAGGCAGATCGAAATAGATCGTAAATACCTCCCCCTTTTTTGATAAAAAAACAGGAGTAGCTACCTTATTCGCCGTATTCTTTTTCTCATCGGGAAAAAATGATGTCAGCTCTCCCGTTAATTTTTTAGCCACATAATAAAATTCCACTCCCTTCAAATTTTCCGGCAATTCTTCTCTTACCAAACTATCCAAAGAAGAGAAAAAAAACGTTGCCTCCGTCTGCTCCGAATAACGACAAGCTTCAGTAGAAAGTTGTTTATTAATAATACAAACGAGTGAATCTATATTTTGCGTCAAAATATCCGTTACTTCTCCCCCCCAATGCAGTCTTTCGGCCCGATACAAACGGTGACAAATAATAATTTGATTTACCATAAGCAGAAGCAACATAACGAGTACGATTCCACCTATCGTTCCGAACAATTTTTTAATAACCATCCTACCCTTTTTAAAAATTTACTACACTCTTACTATATTGTTTTACCGGACTATCCGAAAAAATACCGCACATTTGTACCGGAGATAATCAATATCTCTCCCGGGACAAAGATAAAGAATAATAAATACACAAAAAATGAGGTTATGATCACTCTCGTCGATATTAATAAAATTTACAGGACCAAAGAGGTCGAAACGCAAGCCCTCGAAAACGTGAATCTTTCCATTGAAAAAGGGGAGTTCGTTTCCATTATGGGACCTTCCGGTTGCGGTAAGAGTACGTTATTGAATATTATCGGTTTACTTGATAATCCTACCTGCGGTCAATTGCTGATTGAAAAGGTGGAAACGACAGGGCTATCCGATAAGGTGAAAGCGAAACTCAGAAACCGAAAGTTGGGATTTGTTTTTCAAAATTTCCATCTGATCCAAGCTCTGAATGTGTTGGATAACGTCGAACTTCCCTTGCTTTATCGAAACGGTACGACCTCTTCGGAAAGACGAAAAAAGGCCATGGAAGTATTGGAAAAAGTCGGGTTATCCCATCGGTTAAAACATTTCCCTACCCAACTATCCGGAGGACAATGTCAACGGGTTGCCATCGCAAGAGCACTGATCGGCGGACCGGAAATTTTACTTGCCGATGAACCCACGGGCAATCTCGACAGTCAAATGGGGGCTGAAATCATAGATATACTTACACAATTAAACAAGGACGGGATGACTATCGTTATGGTTACCCACGATGAAAAGATCGCTCAAAAAACCAATCGCATTGTTCAATTCTCCGACGGTAAAATCATATGAAAAAGAAAATAACCCTATACCTGAAGTCGGCACTCTATAATATAGGACAAAACAAGGTCTATGCCTTATTTTGCATATTAGGTACGGCACTAACTTTTATTTTTGTAACGATCATATTGCAATTCGGAAATACCTTTCTCAATAACACGCCTCCGGGTGTCAATGTCGATCGTACCGTCATGGTCTCCTGCTGGAAAAAAGATCATCAAGGTCGATACCTGGGATATTTCACGAAAGAAGAGATCCCGAATATCATGAAACACGTGAAGGGGTACGAGACGTATTCTTTTACTCAGGGACAGCCGTTGAATCTTCTGATCAACGACCAGTTAAAATCAAACTATATAAACTATGTGAATCATGATTTTTGGAACATTTATCAATTTCAATTCATAGAAGGACGTCCTTTCACGGAAAAAGAACTCCAGACTCCCGTGGCAGTCATTACCGAGAGTTGCGCCAAACTCTATTTCAAAAACGGTTCTGCCCTAAATCAAACGATGGAAGCACAAGGGATAACTTACAAAGTCATCGGAGTTGTGAAAGATTTCTCTTTCATCGTCGTGAACCCGGTCGCCACGATCTGGGCTCCTTATACATTCAACCATTTTTGGCCTAACAGAACCCGATCTTATGACCTTTACATCATGTTTCCGCGGGAGATGCCGGAATCCCAAATGCGTAAAAACGTGGCCAACGCTTTTATTGCCTATAATAAAGAACGAAACCGGGAAATCGAAATCTACCCCGAAGATTTTAACACGGTACTAAACGGTAGAACAAACAGTAAAGGCATAACAGGCATGGATTATGAGCTTTACCTCATGATTCTTCTTCTATTGGTTATTCCGGCCGTAAACATCGTTACCCTTAACATCGCCAATACGGCAAACCGCTCGGAAGAAATCGGTATCAGAAGAGCCATGGGAGCCGGAAAAATGTCTGCTTTCCTACAAATCATGACTGAAAATATTCTTCTCGTGTTAACGGGAACACTATGGGGAGTATTGATCGTATACCCTATTTTCAATGCTATCAACAGCACTTTGTTGACGGCTTTCGTCTGTGAAGGAAGCATTCTGTTTCCTGAATTGAACATAAGCATCGTTCTATTTCAAGTATTACCCTTGTCCATCGTCTTTAGTTTTCTTGCCGGAGGCTTGCCGGCTTATATGGTTGCACAACGTAATATAGCGGAAACGCTGAAAGGAGGTAAAAAATGATCGCACATATCCTTAAATTAATCTGGAATCAAAGAAAGCACTACACGGGAATTTTCATCGAACAGGTTTTAGTTTTTATCATCCTGACTATCTGTATTCTTTCTTTTAGCGAAAAAGTCCGTCTCTACTTATCTCCCGGAAACTTAAATACGGAAAATACCATTATTTTTTGGTTGAACAACACAAACGATCACTCTCCCGAGGAGGTGGGCGAAAAGATACAAAGTCTTGTTTCGAAGATGAGACAAAAATATCCCTCCAGTATCATATCATACGGAGATTTAACCCCCTATTTAAACGGAGGACAATTCACAAAGAGAGACTCTGTCGTCGTGGACAATCGCAAAATACTCACCAAAATCTATAGGTCCGACAAAAACGGCCTGGCCGTCTATCAGCCTCAAATAGAAGAAGGAGAATGGTTTTCCGGTAATTTTCCGGAAGACGGAAGCCTACCTTTGATCGTTAGCCGGCAATTCTTGGAAGAGTCAGGTTTAAAGCATCCTATCGGGAAAAAAATCCAGTACGGTAACTATACCTATACCGTCACAGGAGTCATTTCCGGGATTAAAAACAATCCATTTACCCCTTCGACCCCTACAATCGTTTTGCCGATAAACGATAAACAAGATGCAAGCTTTGGCGGATTCGATGTTAAAATCATAGATAGCGATATCGATACATACGTTCAGGATTTATATAAAGAGTTTCGGAAAGAGTTTCCAGATCCTCTTGACACCCCGACAATAGACCGGATCGAACAATGGAAAATAGGTGAAATATTAGAAACGATCATATCGGTCTCGTTACAGGCTATTCCGACCCTTTTTCTTTTGGTCTTTGCCTTTATCGGCACTTTCGGCCTGTTTTGGGTCCATTCCCGAAAACGAAAATCCGAATACGCACTACGCATGGCGATAGGATCCACTCGTTTCCGAATGATCTATCTCGTAATCATGGAAAGCTTGGTTATCACTTGTTTGGCTATGTTACCCGGTTTAATCCTCTTCTGTTATATCTCGGATTTTACCCCGGGCAATTTGTTCACCATGGGAATCACGGTATGCATCATGTTAACGTTTGCCCTATTCAGTGCTTGGTATCCGGCCTATACGGTGAGCCAAATAAATCCCGCGGAAACCTTACACTATGAATAACAACATCTGATACTATGAAAACAATATGGACCGTATTATTCGGTTTTCTTTGTCTCTCTTCCATGGGACAAAAGGAAACCAAGGTAATCTCTTTATCCGAAGCCATAGAGTTAGCCAAAAGCCAATCTACTGATGCTATGATTGTTAGAAACCGTTTTCAGGCTGCATACTGGCAATACCGGAATTTTAAAGCAGATCTATTACCTAATATCATGCTGAAAGGTACTTTTCCGAGTTTTAATCGTACTTTATCGAGTTACTTAAAAGAAGACGGCAGTCAGACCTTTATTTCCAACAATTCCCTGTCCGAGCAGCTCTCGTTGTCTATTTCTCAGAATATTCCATTGACCGGAGGGCGTATCTCCCTTCAATCCGAATTAGAGAGAGTAGATCAATTAGACGGAGAAAAAAAGACCACTTATATGAGTATTCCCATCAGCATCTCTTTAAATCAACCCCTGATCTCTTCTCATCCGTTAAAATGGGATAAACGCATTGAACCGGAAAGATTCAAACAGGCCAAACAACAATTCGCGGTAGAGATGGAAAAGGTAGCGATTCAAGCAATCAATCATTATTTCAATCTTTTGTTAGCCTTAATAAACGTGGATATTGCCCAACAAAATCAGGAACACTCCTCTAAATTAGTAAAGATTGCCTCAAGTAAAAAAAACATGGGGCTTATTTCGGATAACGAACTATTGCAATTAAAACTGAATCAGCTGAATGCTTCCTCCGCATTGATACAGACCCAGCAGGAGTATGAACAAAAAATGTTCGCTCTTCGCAACTACCTCGGCTATAACGAACAAATCGATATTAAACCGGAAATTCCTGCCGCATGTCCAGATATCGAGATTTCCATAGAACGAGTAATGGAAATAGCAAATAAAAATAATCCATTCCGTTATGATATTGTTTGCCGATTATTGGAGGCCAAGCAACAAATAGCCCAAGCAAAAGCCGAAAGCGGTTTTCAGGCAGACATATACGCGACAATCGGATATACTGGAAGCAATACGACTTTTAAAAGAACGTATCAAAATCTCCAAAACCGGGAAGCTGTCAGTTTAGGGATCAGCATCCCCATTCTAAACTGGGGAAAACGAAAAGGCAAAATCGAATTGGCTCGCTCCCGGGAAGAGATTACGAAAAACGAGGTACAGCAATCAAGACTGAATTTCGAACAAAACGTAATTACCATCGTCAGGCAATACCAGGAACAAAGACGACTAAATGAAATTGTCCAGTTGGCAGATACCATAGCCCAGCAACGCTATAAAACAGCATACGAAACCTTCGTGATGGGACAAATAAGCGTATTGGACATTAACGCAGCACAAGTAGAAAGGGATAATGCCAAACGCAATTACATCCATCAACTATCCTCTTCGTGGACTCAATTTTATACCCTCAGGCAATTGACCCTTTTTGATTTTGAATTAAATAAAGACATTATCTACGACGAATTTAAAACCTTAAATTTCTAATCATGGACAGAGCGATTTCACCCGAAATAAAAAAACAACGAAAACAGAAACTGATACTACAGATCGCCGTAATCTCCTTTTTTACCGGGATAGGCTTTTATTCTCTGATGTATTTGTTTCAACCCGGCATTGCAGCTAAAAATATACGGATATATGCCGTCGATAAAGGCCCCTTAGAGATATCGGTCTATGCCGTCGGAAAAATAGTCTCTCAAGAAGAACAGGTTATTACCTCCCCCGTGTCTTCCAAAATTCTGGAAGTATATAAAAAAGCGGGAGAAAAGGTAACAAAGGGTGAAGCCTTGCTAAAACTCGATCTGGAAACCATAAAAACAGAATACGAAACCAAACAGGAAGAGCTTCAAATGAAAAGAAACAAATTGGAACTCCAGAAAGCTACTCTTGAAAACCAACTCTCTGAAATGCAAATGCAGATTGCAATTGACGAGATGCAGCTCAAACGATCGGAGGTAATGTTGTACAACGAAAAATACTTGGACAGTATAGGGGCCAGCACCGCCGACAAAGTCCGACAGACGGAATTAGACTATAAAGTCAAGCAGATGCAGTTAGAACAATTCAAACGTAAATTCGCCAATCAACAACGGACTTCGGAAGCCGAGATCAAATCTTTGGAGTTAGACTATAAAATTGCCCGAAAAAACATCGATCTGATGTTTAAGACCTTGGGCGAAGCCCAAATACGAGCACCGCATTCCGCCACCTTAACCTGGATCAATGATCAGGTCGGTTCTTCCGTCAATCAAGGTTCGGACGTAGCCGTCATTTCCGATCTTACCCGCTTCAAAATAGAAGCCGAAATAGCCGACGGATATGCCGATAAAATCAATTCAGGAAATCGGGTCACCGTAAAAATAGGAAGCGATAAACTCTCCGGTACCGTAAGCAATGTTACTCCATCCGTAAAAAACGGCATGATCAAATTCTCCGTTTTACTCGCGGAAAACAATCATCCTAAACTACGTTCCGGCCTAAAGGTAGATACCTATGTTACCCATGCCCTCAAAGAAGAGGTTCTGCGGATCGGAAACGGGTCGTACTATACAGGTCCGGGAGAATACGATTTATGGATTGTTTCAGAGGGTAAAGCAATCAAAAAGAAAGTGATATTGGGAGAAGGCAGTTTCGAACAAATCGAAGTCATCAACGGTCTGGCAACCGGAGACCGAGTCATCGTATCGGATATGTCCCGTTACCAAAACGATAAAAAAATCCGCATCAAAAACTGACAATCCAATAATTCAGAGATTAAACGATTAGATGATTGAGTGATTGATTTTGAATCACAGAATCTGCAATTAATTTATGATTTACGATTTATGATTAAAACTCCAATATTGCCATCTTTAAATCGTAAATCACTAAATCACAAAATCCCTATATTGTTATTCTCTAACCTCATAAGCTCTTTTTTATAGCACACTGTACCCATCTATATCATCTGAAAGTAATTTATGATTTATAATTAACATTCAGATATTGCTATCTTTAAATCTAAAATCGTAAATCTACAATTTAAAATCAATTCATTCTCTAACCCCATACACTCTCTGGGATAGATATTTTACCGCCACGACAAAGAACCCCGTCAATACAAGATTCAATACCAAACTGAGAATAGAGATAATCAACGCCGGTCCGCCCAATTGATAGCCCATAGCAATAACGATGATCCCGGCACCGACCTCTCCCCGGGTAAACATTCCCACGGAAAGAGCCAAACGTTCCAGTATATTCCGGTCACGATAGAAAAACAAGGGAAACATCTTTCCCAGGTTGGAAAGGAAAGTAACAACGACTACATGAAAAATCAGCACTCCCCAACCCGGCATAGCCTCTCCGCCCGTATCCAATCCTATGAACAACGGCGTACTCAACCCCACCAAAAACATAAAAAGATAAGAGATAAAACTGGAAACTCGCACCTCGATAACAGAGGTGTGATGTACGGCCTTCATTACCATACCTAACACAAAAGCCGGTAATAGAACCTCGATATGAATGGCTCCATCCTGTCCCATCAAATACTTCGTCAGCAAATAGATACTCTCAAAAGCGGCCACAATACAAACGGAATAAATCACGATCGCCCTCCAGGATTGTGGAATATCCAAAGAACTCAACTTCTTCCAGCCGAAAATCAACAGAAGACAAACGACCAATATGATAACAAACAATTGCCATCTAAAACCGATCATCAATATCTGTAAAGGAATCATCAACAATATGGTATCCAAATCGTCGAAAATAGCCAATACCTGTGTCTTCTTGTAAATCCATTCTTGTTTTAGCCCGGCAGCCGCTAACATAGTAAACAAAATTCCGGCAGAAGTCGGAGCTGCAAATCGACTGATCAATAAATTTTTATCCCAGGACAAACCGGAATCAAGAAAAAAGATATAATAGATAGCAATAAAAATCCAGGGAACAGCAGCCGTAGCCATCGCAATAAAATAATCGGCAGTATAAGATTTCCATCTGGTTTTATCTAACTCGAACTCCCTTCCAACATTGATCATGATAAAAGCAAGGCATATAAACATGAGCCATTTGGAAACTCCTGATACTATCCCATATGTCGCCCCCATCGTCGGAGGTAACACCTGGGAAAGCAGTAAACCACACAACAAAAAAACAGAAAACAAAAAAACTTTCTTCATCCGGTCAATATATTACATAATTCCTCTTAACCCACGCGAAGATAATGAAATCCTCCACGTAAGCTGATAATTTAAAAACAGTAGAGCCTGAAAATATAAATAACAAATATTGATAAAACTTAAACATTAGCTATTCATACTTAATAGTCTCCGGTTTAGATATACGGTAATCGAAAAATCCGGTTCTACGTCGACTGGAAATATCTACATCAAAAGAGTGAAAACCGGGTGGAACTTTAGGATAATAGGTTAAACGAATACTCACATTTTTAAATATCAGATTATCGTTCCGCAAATTCACACTAACCCCGACTGCCCAATAAGTCTGAGCTTTCAAAATGGATTTATTTCCCTCTGCCAAAGCGCCGGCATCGACGAAACCGGTAAGCGAAGCACGGAATCCCCGCTTGATATAAGGCAAAAAAAGCGTTGCCGACAAAGAACCGGAAAGCCTTTGATTTCCTCTTAACGTATCGGTATCAAAACCTGTAATCTTACTATCCTCGAAATAGATGTAATCATCGTTGCTGCGCTTGATTCCTTTCACATACTCCATACTGCTGTAAAAACGCAGACGGTGTTTGGACAAATGATATAAACGACTGAAATAACTGGCTCCTAATTTAAAAACTCCACTTTCAAAATCGTACCCGTCCATAAAAGATCCCAAAGCCGCATGAAACGCGTAAAAACGATTCGTGTATTTATTAAACCAGGAATAATACCACTCCGTCCCTATATAACCGTTTTTTGTAAAATCGCCTCTCTCGTATCCGTAAAGCAATGCTCCATACAAACCGGAAGGAATATCCTCCGTCCGACCGAAATCATAAATCAGATTAGCTTTAAAATATTTCAATTTCATAAAAGCGATTGCCCCGATAAAAGTATTTCGGTTATAATAGTAAGAATTCGAATCGCTGGTCACAATCGGTCGATTGACAAATTGCGTCCCCATATATCGACCGGTCAAATAAAGATTACGAGTAAAACTGTATTTTTCTCCCAAATAAAAAGATCTCCCCACCCATGTATCGAATAAACGATAATTGAACAACTCCACAGGCTTCGTAATATCTCGGTCTACCAAAGTCGACGAAGAGTATACCCGACTATAACCGACACCTCCCGCCCACTTTGTGCGAGAGGTTTGAAAAGATCTATTCAAAGAGAGGGTCAACATATCCCGGACATAAGTATTCTCATAACTGCCATAAAAATCCACCCGGGTAGAAAACAAATTATCAACCTGATACTCGATAAGGTTACCCCAACGTTGTTCTTTCCGCCCCCGATAGCTGGCCCGATAATGTACCTGATGTCCCCTTCTAAATAAATTTTTACTCTCTATACCGATATCCGCCGCATTTAAAAAATTACTCCAAACCTCTCCCGTCCAAGAAAATTCATCTTTACAGATAACCAACAAATCCACCTCATCGGTATTTCCCGGTATCTCCTCTATCTCGATTAAAACGTCGTCGATATTAGAAAGACGTTTTAATAAAACTTCATTCTCTACTAACTCGAAAGGATCTACCGTCATGCCCGGTTTTACGGTCAACTGTTTCTTCACGATCCGTTCCGAAGTTTTCTGGTGTACATTATTACCCATCATACGCAACCAATCCAAACTATCCCGTTCATATATCGTGTCCCTGACACTCGTCCCGAATGGCGGAAGAATCTTAACATCAATCTCCCGAATTTTTTTTCCCCTGTACTTCTTATACCGATCCTCGCTATTTTCCGATTGTACAACATCGATATTATATTTTTTGGGATTAACAAAAATCATTTTATACAACTCTTTCGTCCATTTCCAACGATAAGCCGCATTCTTTATTTTCGTATATTCGTAGCGAAGCGTATCCCGGATCAGACTATCCGGTTGAAACACACCGCTCTCCGCGATTGTATCCCGCCAAATCTTATTCTCCACACGAACATTTTCCGACGAAGGTTGTGCATGACCTTGCCCCACGACCGCTACACACGCTAACACCAAAATCAGAATCTTAACCATTACTCCTTTTTCTCTGAAAATTTACTCCGAGACGATCAATTTTTTAAACCCATCGGACATCCACACTCCTTGTTTTCCCTTGTCGTCCAAATATACGAAACAAGCTTCCAATTCTGTGTCTTTTTCTATGATTTTTTGAGCTTTTTCTTTCCCTATAACCATAAAAGCCGTAGCATAAGCATCCGCCTCCATACAGGTGGGAGCATACACGGAAGAACTCAATATATCCCGTTGAACCGGATAACCCGTTTTCGGATTGATCGTGTGGGCGTATTTTTTCCCGTCTACCACATAAAAGTTTCTATAATTGCCAGAGGTTGCCAAAGCTCCCTTCTCTATGGCGACCACAGCCTGCAATTCCCTCGTGGAAGCACTCACATCATCCACGGGTTTGTCTATTCCTATCCTCCAGGCACGCTTCTTACTGCTTATTCCCCGTACCCGGATTTCACCTCCGATATCGACCATGTAATTCTTTACTCCTTTTTTATCTAAAAAATCGGCCACCAAATCGACCCCTAATCCTTTAGCGATAGAACTTGCATCAAGCTGTACCCCCTCTATGGCCTTGATAAGCCGCATACCATTCAAAGTCAATTTATCCATTCCGATATATTGCAATAAAGAATCCACTTTCTCTGCCGAAGGCAAACGCTCATTCTTAAATCCAAATCCCCAAGCATTGGATAACGGAGCCACGGTAATATCAAAGGCTCCTTCCGTCGCATCATACACTTTTTGAGCTTGAATAAACATCCTGACAAAGAGCGAATCGACCCGATCGCTTTCTTCGCGATTGATCTTCGCAATCACGGAACGAGGGTTAAACATAGAAAGAGAATAATTTACCCGTTCCATCTCTTTTATGATAACAGTATCGTAATTCAGCACACTCTCGTAAGAGATAGAATAATAAGTCCCGTATATTTTCCCCTCCATAAATTTGTATTCCTGATGACGACAACCGACGACAACCAACAGGAATCCGACAATCAATATCCAGTTCCTCATTTTATTCCATTAAAAATAATATCCTAAACTAAAGTAAAAACCTAATTTTTTCGTCCAGTTTGACAGACTAAAAGTGACATCTATAGGTCCCACGATGCTGTCATAAGAATAACCGGCCCCGCCACCCCATATATCATCACCACTCAAAATATCAAAGAAATTATCTTTTTGCTTGGCATAATTTCCAATCAAAGAAACATAATGATTCATTCCCAAACGATACCTGAAATGCAATTTAGCCACGACAAGCGAATTTTCGAATTGCTCCAAGTTTTGTATTCCATAAAAAGGCAATTGCTGTGCGACATATCTTCCGGCAACTTCTCCCCCCATGGCATTCATATAGGGATAAGCAACATTCTTTCCTATCAAAATCCGACCATAAATAGAAGGTAACATCTTTACCCGTCGAGTAATTGAAATAACCGAAGTAAAATCAAACCCCAAAGCGGAGAAAGGAGTCCCGCCATTATAATTCACAAAATTATCCGTGTAAAAAGAGTAATCCACCTTTAAAGAACTCCCTCTCGTGGGATAATAGCGCTTATCAAAAGTCTCGACGTGAGCCAGCCCGTAATAAATGAAAAATCCTTCCGGTTCCACGTTTATGTTATGCTCCCGATCCGCGTACAAAAAGGCGTCATAATCAAAATATTCATACCGCAAACCCAGTTGAAACTTTAAATTCTTAAAATAGATATCCGAAATGCTCAAATCTCCCCGATGAAACGTATAAGTTATATTATCTGCTTTCTTTCCTTTTACATATATGTTCAAATCATTGTATTTAAACATATAGGAAATATTAAAACGCCTTAAAAAAGTATTCCCTAAAGAGTAATCCAATTGTACGTACGGGTTTTTACTCAGCCGACCGGTTAAAGAGAGACGAGAGCCTCGCAAGGTCCGGTGGCTGATGGTCGTATTCAATAAAATAGCCGCCATCTCTTCCGTATCGAAACGGAATCCGAGATTCAACGAACTCATGGATTTTTCCTTTAGAATCAATTCCAAATTATAATTGGGAGCATCGGTTATACGGTAACTGACATGAGCGAACGCTCCCGTCCCGTATAACTCGGCAATAGCCTGATGTATATCACACGTAGTAATACGGGTATAATTTTTCAATCGTATTTTTCTCTTCAGCCATTTTTCATCCCGTTCATCAATACCTTTAATGACAATCCGATTCACCCAAATCGTATCGCTTTCAAGTAATTTATTCTCTATCTCTTTTTCCTCCTTTGCCTCTTCCCCTATTCCTATCTCTTTCTTCAAAGCAATCAACTCATCCCACTGACTTCTGGCAACCCGTTCCCCGCGCATGATCAACGTATCGATAGCCTCCCGGGAAAAACTCGCCGCCGAATAAGGAGCCACATCCGGTTTTATATACACGTTCAATAACTTCTTGTTCTCCTCGTACTTTTGAATCCCCAAAAAAGAGGTCATTTGATCGATAATACCCGTTACGGATTCCAACCCTTCAGCATCCCTCAACTCGGCTTGTACATCCACTCCTATCAAAATATCAGCCCCCATTTGCTTAGCCAAATCTGCCGGAAAATTATTGGAGATTCCACCGTCAACCAATACCATACCATTTTTAAGTACCGGGGCAAAAACACCGGGAATAGCCATACTTGCCCGCATAGATAAGGGCAAACTACCTCTATCCAGTACAACCTCCTTACCGTCCACCAAATTACTGGCTACACAGGCAAAAGGGATCGGCAACCGGTCAAAATTCAACGAATCATGGTAACCGATCGTCAAATCGGAAAAAAGATTATAAATATTTTGTCCGCTAATAAAACCAGAAGGCATTTTTATCTCCCGGTTATTGTTAATCGGGATCGAAATCAAATATTTTTCATTTACCTCCTTCTCAGAAAAAGGCAAATTATAACGATATACCTTATCACTCAATAAAAAAATCCAATCTTGCTTCCGTACCAAACTATCCATGATATGAGCATCATACCCGATGGCATACAAAGCTCCCACGATAGCCCCCATACTCGTTCCCGCAATATAATCTATCGGTATCCCGGCCTCTTCCAACACTTTCAGTACCCCAATATGAGCCACACCTTTAGCACCGCCTCCACTCAATACCAAACCCACCTTTTTACGTTGGGCATTCCCATCCATTACAACAAAAAAAACGATAAGCAACAATAACAATCGTCTCATACAAACATTTTTAATTCAGCCTTCCATTACCCCTCCGTTCAATCTTCCCAAATGTAGTTATTTCTCCTGAATTCACCATCGTACCCGGTTAAAAAACATTCCATCACTCATAAATTAAATCTACCTGTAAATATTTATCCTTACATTTTTACAATAAAATAAAAAGGCTTTTACCGGCGATTCGTTTTATTTCGTTATTTTTGCCAAGACTGTGGAAAAAATAAGGAAAAATATGACAAAAATATTGGTAATTGATGACGAACGTAGCATTCGGAATTCAATGAAAGACATATTACTGTATGAAGGACATGAAGTTCTTTTGGCAGAAAACGGCATGGAAGGACTGGTAACCGTGAAATCGGAAAAACCGGACATCGTTTTTTGTGATATTAAGATGCCGAAGATGGAAGGGATTGAGGTTTTGGAACGCATCAAGGAATTTTCCGTCGATACCCCCGTTATCATGATCTCCGGACACGGTACGATAGACACAGCCATCGAGGCGATTAAAAAAGGCGCTTATGATTTTATCGAGAAACCTTTGGATCTGAACCGTCTACTGATCACGATCAAAAACGCGACCGACAAGCATCAGCTTATACACGAAACCAAAACGCTGAAAAATAAAGTCAGTAAAAAATACGAGATGATCGGAAATTCCGAAGCTCTCAATCATGTTCGCTCGATGATCGAGAAAGTAGCCGTTTCGGATGCACGGATTTTAATTACCGGTCCGAACGGTTCCGGAAAAGAACTGGTCGCCCGTCAACTCCATGAACTCAGTAATCGCCGGAATAACGCCTTTGTCGAAGTCAACTGTGCCGCAATTCCCTCCGAACTGATCGAAAGCGAATTATTCGGACACGAAAAAGGAGCCTTCACTTCTGCCATAAAACAGAAAAAGGGAAAGTTTGAACTTGCTAACGAGGGAACCCTGTTCCTGGACGAAATAGGTGATATGGGCTTAAGTGCCCAGGCAAAAGTACTACGTGCCCTGCAAGAACAAAAGATCACACGGGTCGGAGGAGACACGGATATCAATGTGGATGTACGGGTGATTGCCGCTACCAATAAGAATCTGAAGCAGGAAATTGAAAAAGGAAATTTCCGGGAAGACCTGTACCACCGCCTCAGTGTCATTATCATAGACGTTCCGCCGTTGAACCAAAGAATCGAAGATATCGAGCCCTTAACCAATTATTTTATCAGTGAGATCTGTTCGGAAATGGGTATTGCCACCAAAACGCTTACCCCGGATGCCATAAAAGCCTTAAAAGGATGCGATTGGACGGGTAATATCCGGGAACTACGCAATGTCGTAGAACGTTTGATCATTTTATGCGGTCAGACCATTACCAAAGAAGATGTTGACATGTATAGGTAATAAAACATGATGGGAAAAGAAAATAAACTACATATCGTCCTGTTAGGACGCAGAAATAATGGGAAAAGTTCTCTCATTAACCTGTTAACGGGACAAGAGATAGCTATTGTTTCTGAAATTGCAGGAACCACAACCGATACGGTTAAAAGAAGTTATGAAATTCCGGATTTCGCCTCCGTTATTTTTATGGATACGGCAGGAATTGACGATTCCGGAGAACTCGGAAAAAAAAGAGTAGAAAAAACCCGAAACGCAATTACTCAAGCCGATATCGCCATAGTCGTAATCGCCCATAACCGATTCGGACAGGAAGAAGAGTCGTTAATCAACGATTTACAAAAGTTAGAAATACCTTTTATCGTTCTCCATAACAAAAGTGATGAAGAATCCCTGCTTCCCGCACTTGAAAACAAATTAGTAAAAGCATATCGCTGCCCTGTTATTGATTTTTCGACGCTTTCCCGGCAAAATCATCGCGTTATCGAAGCTTTGAAAGAGGTGTGGAAAAGTCAACAACAAGGACCGGAATCTTTAATCGGGGATTTACTCTCCCCCGGAGATGTCGTTTTATTGATAACACCTATCGACTCCGAAGCTCCGGCCGGGCGTTTAATCTTACCGCAAGTACAAATGATCCGGGATATCTTGGATAACCACTGTACAAGCATTGTTTTACAACCCGAGGAGATTGCCACTTTTCTACAAAAAACAGGGATACGTCCCAGATTAGCCATCGCAGACAGCCAGGTTTTTAAAAAAGTAGCAGCCATCGTACCCGAAGAGATACCCCTGACCAGTTTCAGTATAGTCTTGGCCCGGCATAAGGGGCAATTCGAAGCTTACTTGCAAGGAACGGGACAAATTGAGAATCTGAAAGAAGGAGACCGCATACTCATGCTGGAATCCTGTTCTCACCATGTCTCCTGCGAGGATATCGGACGCCATAAAATCCCGCACTGGCTACAAACCTATACCGGTAAAACATTTACCTTTGATTTTATCGCGGGATTGGATAACATCGCTCGGCCGGTCACGGACTACGCCATGGTCATCCAATGCGGAGGATGTATGATTACCGGTAAACAATTAAAAAACAGACTTCAACCCGCCATCGACGCTGGAATACCGGTCAGTAATTACGGCATGACCATCGCCTACCTGCACGGTATCTTTAACCGGGCCATAGAGGTATTTAAAAAATCGGGAAATTGAAAAACTTCCCGATTTTTAATATGAAAGAATCGCTACAATTATAATATAAAACCAAATCCGATGGAATACGGATGAACCCCGGGAGCCGTAGAGGTATTAAACAAATGAGTCAAAGTATAACCGCCCCAGAGACTGATCCCCCGGAAACCCATTCTCAACACATAGTCCACCTTAACCGGAGCCATTCCGTAACTTCCCGAATCTTTTCGTATCCGTTTATTTCCCTTATCGCTTTTATAAACGATTTTAGTCTTGGAGTGAAGCCGAAGTCCCCCCATAAATCCGGTAGACACGTAAAATATATTTTTATTTTTCAGACGATATTGATACTCCATCAGGATAGGCAAGGTCAAGTATAAAATTTTAAATGTACTTCTCTTGGGACGATCGATTCCTAACTCCGATAGAGGAAGGGGTTGTAACTGCCCCATTTCATCCTTATGCAGGGTAATGTTACGGTCAAAACGCAAGCGCTGGTACTCTAAACCCAAACCGGTAACAAAACCGAAATTCAAATTCACCGGCAATGAAAACTGAGAAAGATTAAATTGCATCGTAAATGAATTAGCCCAATCCAACGTCAGAAAACGATCCCCTCCGTATTCGGAATAATCGGTATTCCCAAAATTTACAAACCCGAAATAAAACCCTCTCCAATGCCCGGTAAAACGAGAATTGTCATTTTGATTATCATCAAACATCTCTATTTCATAGGTCGTTCCAAAGACCCGAACACTCTCTTTGGGACGCCTTACGAGTGTATCCCAAACGATCATCTCCTCCTCTTTCCCGATCGAATCTTTGGATTGACTTCTCTCTTTAACCGAATCTCTCTTATGCCAAGAATCACGTATCACAACGGAATCTTTTTGAGCAGAAGCCGTAATACACTCCAACAAAAACACACAGACAATAATTATCAGTTTCATAATTCAAATTTTTATCTTATTTATAATCGTGTTATCTACCACAAAACATACTCTTTCCGATCCTTATTCTTGAAACGTTCCTTCCAGTCTTTTCCCGCCCGAATCAAGTTAGACAGAAAATTATCCTCAATTTTCAAATCCGATGTCAACGCGTAGTCTT
The DNA here is from genome assembly GCF_003204205.1 of Sanguibacteroides justesenii. NCBI lineage: Bacteria > Pseudomonadati > Bacteroidota > Bacteroidia > Bacteroidales > Porphyromonadaceae > Sanguibacteroides > Sanguibacteroides justesenii. The sequence continues at coordinate 297,619 of NZ_QJPL01000001.1, read as the reverse complement.
TTTTGTCCTGTTCTGCAATTTGATCGAAGGTAATCCCAGGTTTCATAGCCTGCAAATCCGCCTTAGGGATCAAAATGATCTCCCGGCCAATAGCTATATCTCCATCAGCCGGAATTGTCGACATGGCCACAATCCGCTGAACAGTTTGTATCGGTTTATCGACAGATGGAGGGGTCCGTTTCTGCAAATACCGGACGGGAACCGTCGCTTCGGGCTTTGCCAAGGAACTATCTTTAAGTATAGCCGGTATTGCGGGCGCTTTATGCGCAATTTCTCTACTCTCCAAACGAGCAACAATCGGAGAAGAGTGACTTTCTCCCGCTTTATCCTCTCCCATCCAATAAAATATAATCCCGAACAGAATCAATACAAGGGCAGCAACACCCCCGTAACGCACCACTCCGTACAGCCACCCGGACCACCGGTATAAATTTCTCTTTTCCGGATAACGAATAGAGAGATCCGGAATCATTTTTAATCGAGAATAAACAGCCGCTACCTCACGAAACTTCTCTTCACCCATCTCCTTCTCAACCCTTTTCCGTTCATCCTCAGTTAAAACATTCTCGGAAACAGCAATAGCATAATAATCCATCCTCCCGTTCCGATTCTCTTGTTTCAAGGCAGATTTTTTCTCCCATTTTAACAAAGGAGGTGTTAATCTTACCTGTTCTATTCCCTCCATCTGCTCGCGTAAGTCCGGGTGCCTGAACAAAAAATCGTCCAATTCTTCTTGTAATGCCTCCGGCAATAGGCCCTCCAGGTAGTCAATAAAGTAACTCTCGTAATTCTCTTTTGTTATCATATCTCCCTCCTTAAATTACCAAATCAGGTCTACGGATAAACTCTTTCATATAAGCTCTGGCTCGAAATATATATACTTTCACCTGCGTCTCGTTCAATCCCGTAATCTCCGCAATCTCTTGATAAGAATAGGATTCGTAATCCCGCAATAACACCACCGTCTTTTGTATGGTAGGTAGTTTCGCCAACGCCGAATCCAATACATCCTGTAAATCGGGCGGATTATTACTCTCTTCCGAAAACCGACTACCGATCTCTTCAATATCGCCATATTTATATTCTCGCCGAAGAAGGTCTATCATTCGGTGGTAAGCCGTAGTATAAAGAAACGATTTCGCCTTACTCTTTTCAATCACAGATAGCATTTCCCATAATTTCAGGAAACTGTCCTGCACGATATCCTGCGCCATCTCCTTCGAACGACATGCCTTATAAAGAAAACGGAACAAACCATCCGAAATATCATCTACCGATCGATTATACTCTACTCTTGTCATTTCATCTTCATTTCAGGTATACCGCTTCCCCACAAATCAATCTGCTTTATCATTCGCCAGCGAAAATATTCCGGTTTCTCTCCTTTTCTGAAAAGTAATACACCTTCATTATTAGCATTCACATCGCTATATTTTCCCAAGATCAATTTTATCCCGTTCTTTAACTCCACCCAAGTGTATTCATAATTTTTCGGCTCAATCTTTTTCACATAACGAAAAGGCAACGCGTAAACCGTATTCCCATTCCTTCCTTCCAATAATTCAAAATCCATCGCTTCGTCCAAATCATACACCAAAATCCCCTCTATTATCCTACCGTTACGATCTTTTACACTTCCTCTCAATCGAACAGGTTCCGAGAAATCCTCATATTCCATTTGTTTTATATCTTCCAAAGCAACCGTTTCGAAAGAGACAAAATCAGGCCACTCCACGCGTACTTGTCCTACAGATGCCATATTGATAAAAATTCCCCTATTTTCATCATTCACATCACTTTCCCCCCACATACTTATCTCCCTGCCGCTTTTTAAACTTACGACACTTACCGAACCCGTTTTTCGAACAGACACGACATTGGAAAAAGCGACTCTTGCGCCATACTCTCCAATCAACCCGCTAATAGTCTGTCTTAAAGAATTTTTATCTCTATTCCACCGGACGATTCCCTTAAATTTTCCGTATGGGGTCGTTACAATACCGGCAATAGGCACATCCCGGGGAGCCGAAAAATCTTCTGGAGCCGCATAGAATTTAATTTCACTTATCAATTCCCAAGAAAGAATCTCGAACTCTCCGTTCTTTTTCTCAATCCCGATATCCTCTCCTATATCGTGAAACGAACCTTTTCGTAACTCGATGATATTTCCATTTTTTATTTGCAATTCAATTCGATCGTTAGCTGTCGGACGAATACTTTTTATATTACCAAAACGGCAAGAGAAAATATGAATCCCCGGCTCTGCATGGACCTCGTTTTTTAATAAAACAGAATCTTTTCCTCTAAAATAAGAGGTATACGGATTATTTATTTTCATGGCCGTGAATAAATCCACCCAGTATAAGTTACTTTTCCCCCAAGAAATATATCCCACAACCTTTCTATTGGTTACCGTGGTAACCTCCCCGAATATTCTCACCTCATTCACTCCGGCCCGTATCCCTTGCCACATACAGACGAATAATACGATCAATACTCCTGATTTCATCATACGCTTTATTTTAATTCAATCCTATGACGAACAAATATCGTGAATAGTTACAAGCAAAAAATAATTTTAACTAAAACAAAATCCGTACAGGAGTGATCCGATCATTTATACCAGACACAACAAGCCTCCAAAACGGATTATCCGGAACGCACGAGATGGACCTAAATAAAAGAAACGTCGTTTTTCCATAAAAAACGACGTTTCTATACTGATTCGTACTTTTTTACAAAAACTTTACGACTCGGAATTCAATTTCTTAAATCCTTTTCCCAATATCTCTTTCGCATCCAGAATCGTCACAAAAGCATTCGGATCGATTTGGTAAATAGCCCGTTGCAGAGTCGCCATTTCACGACGGTTAACCATAGTCATGATCATCTCTTTTTCCGTCCGGTTATACATGCCCTGAATCGGAACGATCGATCCCCCGCGTTTGATATCCGTCAAAATAAAATGACGGATATCTTCTACTTTATCCGATATAATAAAAAAGGTCTTTTCATTCGCAAATCCTTGCAACACGACGTCTATCGTTTTACCCATCAGAAATATAGCTAACCAAGAATACATCGGTACCTTCCAATCCTGAAACATCAGGAAACCGAACACGACAATACAGGAGTCCACGGTCATCTGAAGTTGCCCTAACGGCTGATGCGTCCACTTGTGCAATATATTCGAAAGCACATCCGTACCCCCGCTCGAGGCCCTGGTTTTCAATATCATTCCCACTCCTACTCCCATAACGACACCGCCGAAAATACAAGCTAACAGAACCTCATCTCCCAATTTAAACGGATCCAACAATCCGTTAACCGGAATAGGCTCTCCCATCAACGTCAAAAGTATAGCCGGTATACTGTCGGCAAATACAGCCACCAAAATAAAACAGACAAACGTTTTAACACCAAATTGCGGTCCTAAAACTTTCATCCCCAACAGACTCAACGGCAGATTAAAACAGAGTGCCGCCATACCGATCGGGAATCCCCACATATGCTGCAATACGATGGTAATACCGTATATTCCCCCCGGGACAATCTTGTAAGGAGCCATAAAACAACTGTATCCCAATGCCAAAACAAATGCTCCGCCGACTAACAAAGCATACGTTTTAAACCATTCTTTCGTGAAAGGTTTTTCTTTCATCAACGAAAATGCCATTCGAATTTTTAATTTAATTATACTACTACAAACATCACGGCCTGTAAAAAACAGCGCCTTCTAAATCAGGCCGCGAATATAGGAGGCGAAATTCTACAAAAACATGACTTTTGTCATACCTTGTAAGGAAATTATCTCAAATAGAAAAATAATATTTCCCCATTTTTTTTATTTATATCTTCAAAAAAAGAGCTATAATTGCACACATTATCAAAAGTGTGTATTAATTGAGATCGAGATTAAAAATAACTCAAGCAAGAATCATCGACGTGGCACAGAAGTTGTTCGCAGAATTAAGTTTTTATCGAACAACAATGAAAGATATTGCAAGTGCCGCTAAGATCAGTCGCCGCACGCTATACACTTATTACAAGTGCAAAGAGGATATTTTCAATCAGATTGTCAATCAAAAAATAGAAATGATTCATCAAAAGTTGATAAAGGCAACAGCAACGGCCTTGCCAGCCGATAAAAGACTAAAGTTATATATTAAAGAAAGATTTCATTTGATCGCCGAATTAATGTGTAATAGTGAATACATCAAAAAAACATTTTTATATAACAACAGTCGAATTGAAATTTTAAGGAAAAATATAGATGCAAAGGAGCTGGAATTATTAGAAGATATTTTTAAGGAAGGGGTTCAAAGTGAAATTTTTAACGTTAGCGATTCGAAAACATTTGCCGCTTTTTTACAACCCGTTCTTAAAAGTCTCGAATTCGGTTTTATCCGAAGATATGAACATGAACCTATAGATCGGATTATTAATGAATATACTCGTATTCTATTTTACGGTATCATAAAGAAATAATTATTTTACATGGAATTATTTATCAACAATTTTGCACATTATATACCTACGGAAAGAGTTCCCAACTCTTATTTCAAGCCTGTAAACGGTTTGGATGACGAGTGGATTTATACTCGAACAGGGATAAAAAACCGAAGCAAGGCAAACGCGGCGGAGAACACGAATACCATGGCGATTGAAGCCGTCAGGAACCTACAACGAACCCTTCCTTACTCGATTGAAGAGGTCGATCTGATCGTTGCCGCCACGTATTCACCCTATGATACGGTAGCCACAGCAGCCCATATGGTACAGAGGGAATTTAAAATACACAATGCCAGATGTCTAAGCGTTACTGCAGCTTGTTCCTCTTTTATCAACGCTATGGAAATAGCAGAAGGCTACTTTGCCATGAAGAAAGCATCCAAGGCCCTGATTATCGCTTCCGAGCACAATACGGCATATAGTAACGAAAACTGTCCTCAAAGCGGTCATCTTTGGGGAGACGGAGCCGTTGCCATAGCCATCTCCCCCAATAATTACAACCGGAAAGATGCAAAGATATTGAATATATATACCTGCGGTATGGGAGATATAAGCAAAGCCGATACGGCCGTTTACCTCCGGCCCCGGCACGGAGGCATCGGCATGCCGGAAGGAAGAGACGTATTCATCAACGCCTGCCATTATATGATAGAGTCTCTCCAAGAGATCGTATCCAGTCAGGGAAAGAAGATAAGCGATCTGGCTTTTATCTCTCCCCATCAGGCCAATAAACGAATCATGAACAGCATCGCCCGTCAAATAGATTTTCCTGAAGAGCGTATCCTCTCCAATATAGAAGAGATCGGTAACACGGGATGTCCGAGCTGCGCCATCGCCCTGTCCCAAAACCTGCACCGGGTTCAAACCGGTGATCTCGTAGCCCTTACCGTTTTCGGCGGAGGATACTCCTGCGGTGCCGTTTTGCTGCAATTCTGATTTTAAATACCGTTAATCAAAAAAACGAGGTTTCCGCAGAACCTCGTTTTTGTATTTCAACTCAGAGCTTTTCTTAAAGGAGTAAAACTACGGATTGTCTCCCCCATTATCGAATTCCTCTTTTCAATAAAGTATCGACGATCGAAAATAAGCTGTCGCGGCAGACAAAAGCTTCCGCTTCATCATCCGATACAGCATCTGAAACGAATGTTCTTGCCGATTTGTTTTCATCGGTTATCCGTTTAATATATTTAAAAATTAATTTCCGGTATTATTTTCAATTATCTTCATGACTTGCGAAGGATTGAAACAGTATGATGTGAAAATAAAAAAAGACAAGGAAGATTTATTCTTTCACCGACTCCACATAAAGCTGTCCTGCCTGGTATTTCACGACCTTTACCCGGTTTCCCTTAGGGATATACATCCCCAAATTGGAAACCGCATCGTATTGCTCACCGTCGACAGACACCTTACCCGCCGGACGCAAATCGGTTTCGGCAATGCCCTCCTTACCCAACTCCTGTTTCGCCGTCATATCCACCCCGACAAAACCGGAATCCGTCGTCTCCTCGGCCTGCAAAGACCATCCCAACCTCCGGGAAGCAAATAATTTACGACTCAACCATATACTACCGAACAAGGAGATCAAAGAACAGCTTATGACAAAAAAGATGGAACGAATAATCGCACGAATGAAATCATGGAAAAAATCAAATGATACGTCATCGATCCCGGCCAATACCAAAGAGGCTATTATGCAGACGATCCCCGATATGCCGGCAACTCCGAACCCGGGAATGACAAAAATCTCAGTCAAAAGCAGGATCACCCCGACTACGAACATGATCAGTTCGATGTTATTGGCAAATCCCTCCAAATACAGAGGAGCAAAATAGAGTACACAGGCCGCCAAAGCCGCTACTAAAGGGAAACCGACTCCCGGAGTTTGCAATTCGAAATAAATTCCTCCGATAATGATCATAATCAGAATACCTTGTACGATCGGATGGATCAGAAAACCGATCAATTTGTCCATTCCCGTCGCATGATACTCCTTTATTTCGTAATCGGAAATTCCCTCGCTCCTAACGACCTCGCTTACGTTCTCCGCAATTCCGTCGCAAAAACCGAATTTTATCGCCTCGTGAGGAGTAAAAGTCACAATCTTACCGCTATCGGTTACCCCCTTTATCGCAATCCGTTCGTCCACCATAGCTTCCGCGATCCGGGGATCCCGTTTCCAACGCACGACCGTATCCCCTCCGTTCACAATCGTATCCATACCGTGTGCTTGAGCCGTAGAACGAATCATGGAACGCATATAAGACTGATATTTATCGGGCATAGCCTCCCCCGTTTGATTTACGACCGTAGCTGCCCCGATATTAGCACCTTCCCGCATGTATATCCGGTCGCAAGCCAACGAAATCAAAGCTCCTGCCGAAGCCGCATTATTATCTATAAAAACCCAGCTCGGACGCTTATCATTCAGTATCAGGCTCCGCAGCGAATCGGCATAAACAACCATTCCGCCATAGGTGTTCATGTGTATCAACATATAATCGGCATTCGCTTTGTCCGCCTCTTCGTAGGAACGCTTTACCAACCGCCATACCCCCGGCCCGATCTCATCCTTTATATCCACTTTAAAAATGATACTTTTCTTCTCTTCTGCCATACCGGAAAAGAACCAACACAACAAACCGATAATCAATACGAATTTTCTCATCATTCATTATTATAAATTTCAAAATAGGCTACCTGCCTTTTATTCGATTTCCAGTATTTATATACTCTTCAACCACAACGGTCCCCGCAACCACGGAAAACATAGAAACTATACTGCAAGCGATCACCCGTAAAAAAGGAATCGCCAACGATAATGCAAAAATAGCCCCGATCCCGATAACGACCCCGGCATTTTGTCTCATATAACACATACTCTCCCTTACCTTGAAACGCTTCCGCTCGATCGCGTAATCCATAAAGGCAAAACCGTAAAAATAAGCGGACACGATGAAGGTCAAAACGGGAGTAACCAAACCGATTACGGGAAGAAACGACGCGAAAAATAAAAAGAGCATCAACACGGTTTGAAACAACATGCACCTCACGGCAACCCATATTCCTCTCCCGATTTCCCACAGCAATTGTTTAAAGCTAAAAGAATAACGAACTCCGGAAAGGCGGGATTCGACGCGTTCCGATAACCAGGAATACACCGGAGACATCACAACCATGACGATATACCCTCCCCAGACAGCAAACAAAAAGAAATAGAACAACCGGATCGAAATGCGAATGATAAAACCGACCCCTTTGTTCAACCAGTCCAACCAGGAAATTCCGGCAATCCAAGCGGTAACTTGCCGTTGTACAATATCAGATAAACTCTCCCCCCAAGAGACCGCAAAATAGTTTCCGATAAGAAATAGAACAAAAGCTGCGGCCAAAGGAAAAACCATAAACCAACGGAACGGACGGCTAAATAATATACGTCCCGCTGCGCCGTAACTTTTTATACCGAACCATAACCCTTGAAAAAAAGCCATACGCTCAAAATCCTTAAAAAACTACCGTAAATCTATGCTATTTTTTTGATTATTCTCTATTTTCAAGCAACAATTCCCATTTTTTTATACTTTTGCATTCAAGAGTTTTTCCTCAATTCCATTATAGATGTGTTCATTTAAAAATAAATTATACTATGCAATCATTAACAGCGATTTCACCTATTGACGGAAGATATAGAGATAAAGTAGAAGGATTGGCAAACTATTTTTCTGAAAGCGCTTTAATTCGCTACAGAGTAATGGTCGAGATCGAATATTTCATCGCTTTATGCGAACTCCCTCTTCCCCAATTAAAAGACTTTGATCACACGTTATTCGATAATTTAAAAGAGATATACCTGAATTTTACCGTTAAAGACGCGGAACAAATCAAAGAGATCGAAAAAGTAACCAATCACGACGTGAAAGCCGTGGAGTATTTTATCAAATCCAAATTCGACGAACTCCATTTACAACATTACAAAGAATTCATTCACTTCGGATTGACCTCCCAGGACATTAACAATACCGCCGTCCCCTGTTCATTCAGGGACGCCGTACACGATATCTATTATCCTTTGATCGACGAACTGATCGCCAAATTGGAAGAGCTGTCCGAAGAGTGGAAAGAGATTCCCATGTTAGCCAAAACACACGGTCAACCGGCGTCTCCTACCCGTTTGGGAAAAGAGATTAAAGTATTTGTTTATCGTCTGACCAAACAACTGGATCTGCTGAAAAAAATCGCTTGTTCGGGAAAATTCGGAGGAGCTACCGGCAATTTCAATGCCCACCACATCGCCTACCCCGAAATCAATTGGACGGAGTTCGGCAATTCATTCCTGACCGGAAAATTGAAAATAGAAAGAGAACAATATACAACTCAAATTTCAAACTACGATAATTTCGCTGCCGTGTGCGATAATTTAAGACGCCTCAATAATATCGTCATCGATCTGGACCGGGATTTCTGGACCTATATCTCTATGGCTTATTTCAAACAACGCATAAAAGCAGGAGAAGTCGGATCGTCGGCTATGCCTCACAAGGTGAATCCTATCGATTTTGAAAACTCGGAAGGGAATCTGGGTATCTCCAACGCCATACTGGACCACCTGAGCAATAAATTACCGATTTCCCGTTTACAACGGGACCTGACCGACTCCACCGTCCTTCGGAATATCGGTGTTCCGTTAGCCCACACGGTTATCGCGTTCAAATCCACCCTTAAAGGATTGAACAAACTGATTATCAACCAGACGGCCATAGAAGCTGATCTGGAGGAAAACTGGGCGGTCGTTGCCGAAGCCATACAAACGATTTTGCGCCGCGAAGCCTATCCGAACCCTTATGAAACACTGAAAGCCCTGACGCGAACGAATAGTAAGGTGACACAACAATCGATTGCCGAATTTATCGATACCTTAGAGGTATCTCCGGAATTGAAAGAGAAGCTAAAACGAATCACTCCTTCGAACTATACAGGAATCTGAATCATATTACCGGATTGAATCCGGTAATATATAACTCCGTAAATATGCACGATCTACTCACTATATTCAAAAGGTTTATTCCTCCCTATAAACTGAAGCTGACTAAAAGTATTCTTTTCAATTTCCTGCATGCCCTTTTCGGTAGTCTGGCTATCGCTATGCTTATGCCGGTATTGGGAATTATTTTCGACAATCAAAAGGACGTACACGAGCTTGTTCCGTATGCGCTCACCAAGGAGGCCGTCAGTAATAATTTCTATTATTACATCACGCAAATCAAACACGCCTTCGGCCCTTCGACGACCTTGATTTTTGTCGGTCTTCTCGCCGTAATAGCGACTGCTCTAAAAACCGGATTTGCTTATTTGGCAGCCTACGAATTGATCTATATCCGAAACGGCGTCGTGAGAGACATTCGCCGTAAAATTTACAGCAAAATATTATCCCTGCCTCTGCCTTTTTTCTCGGAAGAACGCAAAGGGGATATCATCTCCCGTATGACGGGAGACGTGCAAGAGGTGGAAGCTTCCGTAATGAGCTCCTTGGATATGCTATTTCAAAGTCCAATTCTAATCATAGTATACTTAACAACCATGCTGATCATGAGTTGGCAATTGACCCTGTTTGTCTTTGTCTTACTCCCTATCATGGGAGGATTGATCGGTAAAATCGGTAAGAATCTCAAGCGTCACTCCTGGGAAGGACAAAACAAAATGGGAGAAATATTATCATTAATGGAAGAGACCTTATCGGGATTACGTATCATCAAGGCCTTCAGTGCGGAGAAAAAAATGAAAAGCAAATTCTCGGAAGAGAACGAGTCCTACCGTCGTATCCAAAACCGGCTGATGCGCCGTCGGTCATTAGCCCATCCGGTCAGCGAATTTTTAGGTACCATCGTCATTGTTATCGTCCTTTGGTTCGGTGGATCATTGGTATTAGAGCACCGGGGAGCCTTAGATGCAGAAGCCTTTATCGCCTATATCGCCTTATTCTACTCCATCATAAATCCGGCTAAAAATTTAACGAACGCCTATTACAGCGTACAAAAAGGTTTGGCCGCCATGGACCGAATCGATATGATCCTGGACACTCAACCCTCTATTCAAGAACCGGCAGAACCGCAACGACTCGAAGAGTTTCAAACGAGCATAGAATATAAACAGGTCCGTTTTTCTTACAATGACAGCAAACAGGTACTGAAAAATATCAATGTCTGCATCCCCAAAGGCAAAACGGTTGCCCTCGTCGGTCAATCCGGTTCGGGGAAAAGTACATTCGTGGATTTATTGCCCCGATTCTATGATGTCAATAACGGAGCCATAACTATCGACGGCATCGATATTCGCAATCTGACATTTCACAACCTGAGGGAATTAATGGGAAATGTCAACCAAGACCCTATTCTGTTTAACGATACGATATACAATAATATCGCTTTCGGGGTGGAACAGGCTACGCGAGAGGAGATAGAAAACGCCGCCCGTATAGCCAATGCTCACGATTTCATCCTACAAACCGAACAAGGTTATCAAACCGTAATCGGGGATCGGGGATGTAAACTAAGCGGAGGTCAACGGCAACGGTTAAGCATTGCGCGAGCCGTTCTGAAAAATCCTCCGATCATGATTTTGGACGAAGCGACTTCGGCTTTAGACACGGAATCGGAGAAATTGGTTCAGGATGCGTTAGATAACCTGATGAAGAACAGAACATCTATTGTTATTGCCCACAGGCTCTCCACGATCAGAAATGCAGATCTGATCTGCGTATTCCATGAGGGAGAGATCGTAGAGCGGGGACGCCATGAAGAATTGCTCGCCCTAAACGGCGTATACGCCAAACTATACAACATGCAAAATTTCTGATCATGGAAATTGAAGCCAAAGTACTGGGGCAACAGGTCGCTTATCCCACGGATTACTGTCCGTCGATACTCGTCCCTGTTCCTCGTAGCTTAAACCGGGAAATGTATGACATTCGTCAACCGGAAGAACTTTTTTGCGGTTACGATACCTGGCATGCTTATGAAGCAGGTTTCATCACCCGAAAAGGACTTCCCGTTTGTGGCGTGCTTAAAATCGTATACCCTTCCACCAGCAAAAAATTGGTGGAGAGCAAGTCCCTGAAGCTCTACTTGAACTCCTTTAATATGGCTCGTTTGGGAGAGAACGTTTCCGAGGGGATCAGGTTATTTACTCAAACCGTTCAATCCGACCTGCAAGAATTGTTGAACACCTCCGTTCAAGTCTGTTTTCATGAAAAACTTCCTGATCGCATACCGTTTGATTTTGAAGGTTATACTCTACTGGAAGAAATTCCGTTAAATCAGGAGACAGAGTTTACGGAATACAACGAGGCTCCTGCCTTACTTCGACAGACAATCCAACCCGGGGGAGAGATAAAAGTATATAGCAATCTGTTAAGAAGCAATTGTAAGATTACCAAACAACCGGACTGGGGAACCTTGTACGTCTGGATAAAGGCGCAACAACTGCCCTCTCCCGTTTCCCTGTTGAAATACATCGTCTCTTTACGAAACGAGAACCATTTTCACGAAGAGATATGCGAGATGACCTATAAACGCCTGTGGGACCTGTTTCATCCGGAAATACTTTCCGTCAGTTGTTTATATACTCGTCGCGGAGGCATAGACATATGTCCCTCCCGGGCCAATAGAAAAGAGTATCTTCCCTCGTATTTGCACACTCCGGAAATATTGACCCGAAGAAATCTGAGGCAATAAAAAAACCGATCTCGACGGATCGGTTTTCCTGTTTATCTCGTTCCCGATTAAAATCTCCAACCGGCAGAGAGTTGAAACAATCTATTCTGGTTGTTATCTCCAAACGTATCTTTGTCCATCGCGTTGCTCAACCCTAAATTATAACGGGCCGATACCATCAATCCCATATCGAAATGGTAAGTAGCTCCGAGAGCAAAAGTCAGTCCGACCGTATTTAATTTCCGGATTTTCTCTTTCACGGTAGTTCCTCCCTGCTTAGCCACATGCTTCCCGTTCAACACGAGATCCAATTGAGGACCGCAATCGATACTGAGAGCTTCCAACACGTAGAATTTTGCTAACACCGGGATATTCAAATAATTTAATCTTGATTTTATTTTCACTCCCCCAACCTTATCGCGAGCTCCTTGCCTGGAGTACAATAACTCGGGTTGTAAACCGAAAAAGTCATTGAATTTAAACTCCGCAAACGCACCTACATGAAAACTGAATTTATTATCCATTTCAGAATTATGGACATTAGACAGATTAAAGCCGAATTTCGGTCCGAAATAGAATTCAGTTCCTGTAACACCTTCCACTCTTGACTTAAACATACTTTGAGCGTTTACTGTACCACACAACATAACCGCTACCACCAACATCAATACTAATTTTTTCATTTTCTAATAATTTGTTTGGTTTATTATTTTGAATATCAATTACCTATGCAATAAACACATGGATAAGCGTTGCAAATATATAAAATTATCCAAACAAAAAACAGGCCAACTAAAATTTACTGTTCAGAAAACCGTTTAGGTCAATAAAACAGAGCATGAAAAAAGGAGATCACAATTGTTATTTTTCAGGAAATACGATGAACTTTTTCCTGTTTGACTCCTCAACCCGACTTATCCGGTAGAAGTCTCTCTTCACTTCGATGTTATAAACCAATCATTTTACCGGATGCCAAAACTTCCCGTACCGCGTGACAAAACCCGCAAACCATCTCCGCCCATCCCATCCAAGTGTAAACAACGATACCCGTAATGACGATCAGCAAAAAGATCACGATAAACATTTGATTTCCTTTTAATTTCATAGTCCTTTCGAATTAAGTATATCAAATATCCATCTCTCGCTCCGATCCTTTCTTTCCAGTAAATATATAACAATATTTTTATTTATCCAAATTATTTCTTGGAAATATCTTAAAACTGTTAAATACCATTTATCGGATTTATCTCCTGCAAAGCATTTGCCAATTGATCCGGACAGGATGTCGTTTTCTGCTTACAACATATTCCCCGCAACCTCCGAATAGCTTCCTCCCTCTGCATTCCGCACAACAAAGCAGCTATTCCCTGTGTGTTTCCATGGCATCCTCCGGTAAAACACACGCGAATAATTCTATCATCTTCCAATTCAATAAGAATCTCCTTCGAACAAACCTCAGCTGAAGGAATAAAATGAATCTCTCTTTTCATACAACCATTCGTTATTAACGAGACAAAAATATAATTTATGTCTCGAAGAACAAAAGCAATCCAATTGATTGTCGAAGGTCAAAAAAGCAAAACAGAAAAATGTTCAGGGTAAGTCCGCGTGTCTTAACCCATCACTATAAATTAATCCTTCTTAAAAAAAGCAGAAAAAGCAACTTTTTACAACCATTACAGTAAAACATATAAAAACATAAACAGAAAAAAATATGAAAACAACATTATCGCTTATAATCGTTTTTATGGCTACCATGATAGCCGCGGCAAATACCACATACGATAAACACCGTGTACCTGACCCGAAAATAGTTAAAGCATTCAATGCAAAATATCCCGATGCTATACACGTGGAATGGGAAACGAAATACAACTACTATATCGCCGAGTTTAACTTAGGGAATATTGAGACCGAAGCCTGGTTTACTCAAGAAGGAGTGTGGCAAATGACCCAAAGCGAACTTTCTTATAACTTATTGCCGGAAATAATTAAAACCAATTTCGTTACAAGCGAATACGCTACCTGGAAAACAGAGGATGTAAAAAAGATCGAAAGAGCGGGCATGGAGACAATCTATATTTTGGAAATTGAAAAAGGAGAAGAAGAGATCGATCTTTATTATACTGAAAACGGAATACTTTTGAAGAGAATGTCCCACAGCATGAAGGAGCATTTACCGGATACTCTCCCACAAGCCGTTTTAACTTTTATACAACAAAAATATCCTCAAGCGACGATCGTTGAAATAGACCGGGAAAAAGGCATGCTCGAGGTGGAAATATTTGACAGCAACATAAAAAAAGAGGTAGTGTTCAATGTTCAGGATCAATGGCAAACCACAACCTGGGAGGTTCGTAAAAACAGCGTCCCCGCATCTGTCATGAATACCCTGCAAAAAATGGGTTATAAAGATTACCGGATAGACGACATCTACTTTCAACAGAGAAATAACGGTTCTGAAGTTTATATATTCGAGCTGGAAAAAGGGAATAATGAAATTAAGCTCACGCTCAACGCGGCAAATGGCGAAGTTATTTCAAATATACCTAAACGATAAATTCAAATACTACTGACTTTAGTAAAAAAACTTTCATGTATTCCGGGGGATGACAACATATCTTCCGGAATATTTTTTATCCCGATAAATAGGGATTCGTATCTATCATAATCCCCACAAATAGCGATTGCCCGCCTCTTAGATCCGGTCTATTTTTGTCCATACTAAAAATAGTACATAGGATGATTCATAGATTATGGTTTATTAAGGTGTTTTTGTTACTTCTGCATGTACATTTTTTCTCACTGCTGTCTTTCGCACAAAAAGACAGTGGTGAGTTTAGTTTGCAACTGACGGTAACAGATGCGCGGACAAACGAAAAATTGGAATTTGCCACGGTATCCCTTCGGGACTCAATTCGTAAAAGACAATTTTCCACGATTACGGATACCAAAGGTATGTCCCGGTTAAAAAACATCCCACAAGGCGAATACCAACTTCACATCTCGTTCATAGGTTATCAAAAGCTGCTCCTTTCTCTTGTGCTGGACAGAGACACATCCCTGACCCTCTTCCTGACACCCACCGCAACACAATTAAAAGATATCATAGTCACGGCTTCCGAATCGAGGGGATTGACAAGCTCTTCCAGAATAGATCGCAAAGCCATGGAACTGTTACAACCTTCCAGTTTCTCGGATATTCTGTCATTGATACCCGGACATATGTCCCAAGATCCGGCCCTGGGAAAAGTAAACCTAATCGGACTCAGGGAAATAGGCACTTCTTCCGAACAATACAATACCTCTTCGTTGGGAACTTCTTTTATGATCGACGGGGTTCCCATCAGCACGGATGCCAATATGCAATACGTGTTAGGAAGCTCACAAAGTGAAAAGAGTCATAGTCTCAACATCACGGGAAAAGGTGTCGATATGCGAACCATTCCCACCGACGATATTGAAACGGTGCAAATCATTCGGGGTATTCCTTCCGTAGAGTTCGGAGATCTGACCAGTGGATTGATTAAAATAAAACGTAAAACAGGATATACCGAATGGGAAGCTCGCTTTAAAGCAGATCCGGGCAGTAAACTATTTTATGTCGGGAAAGGATTTTCTACTTCGAATAACTGGAATTTCAATATAGGAATCGATTACCTGAACGCCAAACCCGATCCCCGGAATAACCTGGAAAATTACAAGAGATTCACCACATCTTTGCGAATCTATAAACAATGGAAAACCTCTTCTCACGAGGTCAATTATAACTTAAATCTGGACTATGGAGGATCTTTCGATAATCAGAAAAGTGATCCGGATATCAGTTATCAAAAAGTAGATCGGTATAAATCTACCTATAATCGCATGGCTATCTCCAACCAGGTAGAATGGAAGACAAAAAAAGAACTTTTTATTCGTTCATTTTCCCTGCTGACAGCCGTGAATTATCAAAAAGATCAAATAAAACAAACCAAATTCGTCTCCTTAAACCGGGATACTCCTATTCCTACCCATGACGAAGAAGGTGAATACGACGGGGTATTCCTCCCCTATCAATACACAGCCAACTTATTGGTAGATGGACAACCGATAAATGCGTATGCCAAAGCAACAAGTAATTTTCAACTCTCTACTTATCAGATTACCCATAACATAAAGGCCGGTATCGAGTGGAGTATGGACAAAAATCTGGGTCGAGGACAAGTATATGACCTTGCACAACCTCTCTATCCTTCGATGAGTGCAAGACCTCGTCCCTATAAGGATATCCCGGCTGGTCACGAACTCTCTTTCTTTGTTGAGGATGTTCTATACATGCCCATCAAGAACCATGATTTGACGATCTCGGCCGGTATTCGTTCCCTCTCCTCATTAAACTTGAAAAGTACCTATAGAATGCACGGAAAATTATACTGGGATCCGAGAATCAATATTTTATGGAGCCTTCCCTCCCTCTTTATTAAAGGAGATGCCTTAAAGGTACAAATAGCCGGAGGTATCGGATGGCATACTAAAGTTCCGGTACTGGCTGACCTTTACCCTAACCTGATTTACAGGGACTTCGTCCAATTCAACTATTACCACACGAATGAAACTTTCAGACGAATAAACATCCGGACTTACAAAATAGATCCCACGAATTACGAGCTGGAACCCGCCCGAAATAAAAAGATAGAATTACGGGCAGACCTCTCCTACCGACAACACTTGTTATCCGTCACCTATTTTCATGAACAATTAAATTCAGGCTTCCGGAATTCATCCCGGTTTCGTACATTCGAATATAAAAAATACGATAACAACTCGGTCGATGCCTCCCAGTTACAAGGCCCCCCGGATTTGAATAAAGTAAGTTATATACTTGATACCGTTATATCGTCTTACACTATTACAACAAACGGAAGTACCATACGCAAAGAGGGTATCGAGTTTCAATACTCTTCCCAACGAATCCCTTTTATCCAAACCAAAATAACGATAAACGGAGCCTGGTTCAAATCCATCTACCGAAATAGCCAGCCCATATACAGCAAACCGTCGGTCATCCTCGGGGGAAAAGAACTTCCCTACGTCGGACTCTATAAAGACGACAGCGGATATAACAAACAACAACTGAATACCAATTTTACTTTCGACACCTATTTACCTTCGTTGGGACTCAGTTTTGCCACCTCCGTACAATGTATGTGGTTTTCTAATCAACGGAATATGAAACAAAACGGGATTCCTATAAAATACATCGATATACAAGGTATAGAACACGACTATACCGAAGCCGACAAAACTCACGCCGAACGTCAATGGCTGACCGTCAACTATAACGACATCTTGTGGAAAAAACAGACGGAACCGCTCTATTTTTACGTCAATTTCAAAGCGACCAAAACGTTCAAGGAAAGAGTAAGGTTGGCCCTTTTCGTGAACAAGATGTTGGACTATACCCCGGATTATACCTCCAACGGAATTAAAGTCCGTCGAAATGTTACCCCCTATTTCGGAATGGAATTAAATCTTAAACTTTAAATAATAAATTATGAGACAATTTATCAATCTATTACTTATTATCATCATCTATGGAGTATCTTCCTGCCAGAAAGACGATAATGCCCGAATCACGAGCTTTACAATCAGCCTAAGCACTCCCGAAAACCTGGGAGAAGCGACCCTGTCCGGTATTACTTCTACCTTTGAAAACGTAAATACCGGTAAAAAAATCACGGGAGGCGTCTATAATAACAATCAAATAAACGTTGATCTTCCCGAAGGTTTGTATCACGTGACTATAGAAGGAAAAGTAAGTTATACATGGGAAGATCAATCGTTAACTTCCGACATCAAAGGGTATCAGGAATCCGTAAGTATCGTGGGTGAAAAGAAAGTCGAGACTATCCCGCTTTTTCTTCACACCTCAAAAGCCGATTTTGTGATTTCTGAAATCTTCTTTTCCGGAACATTAACCAATGAAGGCAAACAATACTACGGAGATCAGTATATCAAAATATATAATAACTCGGATGAAATCTTATACGCAGACGGATTGGCCGTCGTTGCCTCCACGTTTTACAACAACATGAAACAGGATATTTCACCGGATATTCGCTCCACGGGTTTAGCCGTCGAGTGTCTTGCCGTTATTCCGGGAAACGGCAAACAATATCCGGTTGAACCTGGTGAGTCAATAATTCTTGCAACCGACGGCATCGACCATAGCCAAGCAACCGGCAATTCGTTCGACCTGAGTCATGCCGATTTTGAATTTTACCAGGACGGAAGTTACGACGGGGATGTCGATAACCCCGGCGTTCCCAACATGATCAATATTTACGGCTTCTTCATGCTCAACAACCAAGGGAATCAGACTTACGCCATAGTCCGCTTACCCGTATCCGCCGAAACCTTCCTGGAAAAAAATAAACACGATTATACTTGGACCTATGTCTATCCCGGAGGGACCTTAGTAAACAATTACAGTGCTTATCAAGTCCCTAACGAATGGATAGTCGATGCCGTCAATCTTTGTCCCTCCAAAGAGTACGAATGGCTCGTGACCGCCCCCTCCGTAGACATGGGATATACCTATGTTTCCGAAAACGCAAGTAATAACGATCGCTACGGGAAAAGCGTCCGACGGAAAGTCTCCGCAACCCAAAAAGATGGACGGCAAATTCTACAGGATACCAATAATTCCAGTGCCGATTTTATACACGGAACAACCCCTTCTTTGAAACAATAACCAACAATCGATAAAATCATGAAAAACAAAACATTCTATTATCTCTTACTTTTAAGCTGTATTTTCGGACTCCACGCGTGCGATAAGGACGATAATATAAAAACGACTGTATATACCTTAAGTTTAACCGCCCCTGACGGATTAAACGACGCCCTGTTATCGGATCTCAACGTCTCGTTTAAAAACACGAACACGACCAGAACGATAACAAGCGGTGATTTTACAGAAAATAAAATCACCCTTTCATTACCGGAAGGATTATATACCGTTTCCGTTGAAGGTAAAATCCAATATACGATGGATCAGAAAGTAATGGAAGGTACGGTAAAAGGATACAAAGAATCGGTTTATATCGCCGGAGAGACGAATCAAGCTACTCTTCCTCTATTCCTGCACGATGCGAAAGCAAACTTCGTGATAGAAGAGGTTTTCTTCGTTGGAAATATTACACCGGAAGGAGATGTATACGACGGGGATCAATACCTCAAGATTTATAATAACTCCGATACTATTCTCTATGCCGACGGTCTGGTTATCCTGGAATCGGCATTCCTGACCTCGACGAAATACGAATACGATCCGGACATTATGTCTACCCATTTTGCCGTCACGGCAGTCTATAAAATTCCGGGAAACGGGAACGAACATCCCGTAAATCCAGGAGAATCGATCCTGATCTGCGATATCGGTAAAAATCATTCACAAACGAACCCCAATTCATTCGACCTGAGCAACGCCGATTTCGAATGGTTTGACGAGGGCACAAACGATGTGGATACTCCCGTACCGAATATGGAAAAGATCTATTGCTCCTCGAAAACCATCTGGACCATGCATAAACAAGGTCTGAAGGCATATGCCATCGGTCGGTTAGGTGTAGACAAGGAGACTTTCCTGCAAAATTATAAATATGATTACAACTACACGATGGTATTGCCCGGCGGAACCTATCCCATGAGTAACAGCGCCTATAAAATTCCGAACGAATGGATCATTGACGCCGTTAACGTAAGTAACGTGTCCCAATACGTATGGAATGTCACGGCCCCGACTTTGGATACGGGATGGACCTATTGTGCCGAAATCAAAAACGACAATGACAGATACGGAAAAAGTATCAAACGAAAGACATTAAGTACAACCTCGGACGGAAGAAAGATTCTAAAAGACACGAATAATTCGACCAACGATTTCGAAGCCAAAGCTACACCGACCTTAAAAAGGAATTAACAGATGAACATGAGCTCTCGTTTAAGTTTTATTCTGATCTTACTCACTTGCTATCTTACAGGATGGGCAAAAGATTCTATTCCCCCGACTGAACGGATTCGAATATATTTCTCTCCGGGAGAGGACTTTGCATCGCAAATATATCGTAATCCGGCCACAAATTATTATTTCAGGGATATAACCTTTTCTGAACTCAGCTTGGGATGGAAACACGAAAAAGCCAATAAACCGCTTATACTTCAAAAGGGGAATGGAGATGAAAGCTTCATGTTTAACGCCTTTTCCTATCTCTCCTTAAAAAAGAACAGCAAGGTGTGGGGAAAAGCCCATTTCTATACCGGTAAGAAAAAAGACATCACTTACAACGAGAGCTCTGATATAGACATTACATACCCTTATATTTCAGCCGATACGTTAGGAGGAAATCTCACTTACGAAGAGTATTTCTTTGCGGGAGGCTATGCCCAGGAAATTCGAAAAATAGTATGGGGTATCTATGCAAACTACCGAGCTCTGATGGAGTATCGCCGGGTAGATCCGCGACCGAAAAACACGACTTCGGATCTGAACGTTTCCGTCGGTATCACCCTAAAAACAAAATCCCGTTATTCCGGGGGAATCGCACTGCATGTAAGGAAGTACAAACAAACGAATCTTATTAAGTTCTTTAGCGAATTAGGAGGTATTAAAATATTTCATGCCAGTGGTTTAGGTATGGATTACAATCGTTTCTCTGGCAACAATACCAACTCTTATTATAAAGGCTGGGGATACGGTAGCAGTCTCACTCTGTTTCCCAAAACAAAACAAGGAATCTTTATCACGGCCTCCTACGATTATTTTACCTTCGAAAAAATTATCTCGGACCTGAATGAACTACCTCTCAATCAATTGACCGAAAATAAAGGAGATATCGAAATGGGATATCGGTTCAAACGGGGAAACCGGGAATGGGGTGTCAAACTCCAAGGGAAGCTATTATCGAAAAAAGGGATTGAGAACTTATTCGGAGATGCAGCCAGTAATATCTATCCTCAAATCGGAGAAGCCAAACAATTCACCCTCCAAAACTATCATGTAGCACTGGAAGCGACATACGGCAAACTTTCTCAAAGCAAGCGGTACCAATGGTTTATCTTACCCCGTTTGGGGATGAATAACACGGAGATGAAATACGCGGATCCGCATCGCCTGATGAGACTCTGTCTCCTCTCGGGAGGAGTGGAATTCCGGTTATCTGCCCTATACAAAAAATCCATCTTCCAATTTCATTTGGAAGGAGAATACAATTACACCTATAACTCCGATCTGCAACTGACGGAGATTGAAGAAAAACAAAAAATGCTTTACCCACTACAAATCAACCATTCCAATCTGTCAGGTAATGGAAAAAACGGTTCGACCTCCATACGTTGGGATCATCCCATTGCCGGAGATAAAGGTATATTTATTTCTCTGCAATACAGCAAGCACTTCCACGCTAATTCCATCCACAACGACGGTGTACAGATAAAGGGAGGACTCACTTTTTAAAATATTATACATGGAAAAAGTAATCGAATGCAAAAATATTACATATGTCATGCGGATAAAGTTCTCTGGTCGCTCGAGGACTTCTATTCGCCCAAGACCCGGAATCGTTCTCTTCACGGGAATCGTCAGATTCATCACGATAACCTTATTAAATAACGAAAAAAATAATGTTTCATCTAATAAATCATACTATGGTAAAAACAATCGCTATTTTAATTTTGGCAGGAACTCTTTCTTATTCTCTAACCTCCTGCAAAGAAAGTCAAAAGACTAAACAAGCAACAACAAGCGTACATACCCAAACGAGCTTGAATGTAGATAGTTTACTACAAGTGGCAAAACAGAAAGTAAACGACACGATCGTTTTACAGGGAAAGGTAAAACATACCTGCAGCAATTCAGGACGCCGTTGCTTCATTACCAACCCGAGCGGAGAAACCACCCTCCGGGTAGAAGCCTCCGGTAATATCAAAGGCTTTAACAAAGAGTTGGTAGGTTCGGAGATACAAGTCACCGGAATCGTGAAAGAACAACGTCTCTCCCAGGAATACATAGACAATTGGGAAAAAAAGATCAAGGAAAAAGAGGAAGAGGGAGAACATTGTGATTCTGAAAGCAATAACATTACCCAAATGAGGGAATGGATGAAAAAAAACAATAAAGATTTTTACTCCATCTACTACCTCCAAGGTATTGATTACGAAATCGTAAAATAAATTCATCCGGTTAGGAAACCCGGTGATTAGAGGATTCTGTGATTAAGTGATGTAATATGAATGATTATTCGTCACACTCACAGAATCTTTTTTGATTTACGACTCTTCTTTTCCAGTTTCTTTCCAAAATATTTCACTATTTTTGTTTGAATAATATATCGTATACCATGAAAATCTTAATTATTGAAGATGAAGAGAATTTACGGGAAGTCATGACAAAATCGTTGGAAAAAGAGCGTTTTGTCGTGGAACAGGCTCCCGATTACCATTCCGCATTATTAAAAATCAATGATTACGATTACGACTGCATATTGTTAGATATTATGCTACCGGATGGAAACGGACTTACTTTACTCGAAGAACTAAAGAAAAACAAGAAAAGAGAAAGCGTTATTATCATATCGGCCAAGGATTCCATAGAAGACAAAGTTACCGGATTGGATCTCGGCGCAGACGACTATTTA
Source organism: Sanguibacteroides justesenii (assembly GCF_003204205.1). Lineage (NCBI taxonomy): Bacteria > Pseudomonadati > Bacteroidota > Bacteroidia > Bacteroidales > Porphyromonadaceae > Sanguibacteroides > Sanguibacteroides justesenii. The sequence continues at coordinate 274,719 of NZ_QJPL01000001.1, read as the reverse complement.
GCCAAACCTTTTCATCTGGCAGAACTCAATGCGCGGGTTAAATCGGTCATCCGTCGCAATCAACAAGACGGGAATATAGGCATAGAACTGGCAAATTTAAACGTGTACCCCGATCGGCATACCGTTCAGGTCAACGGTTCGGAGCTGACTTTAAACCGGAAAGAGTTCGATCTGCTCTACTATTTCGTAACCAACCCCGATCGGTTGATCAACAAGACCACCTTAGCCGAATCCGTATGGGGCGATCGTATCGATCAGGCGGACAGCTTGGATTTTATCTATTCACAGGTGAAAAACCTACGCAAGAAAATGAAACATGCCGGAGCGATACCCGAAATAAAAGCTATTTACGGATTCGGCTACAAACTAACCACTCACCCGGAAGAACTATGAAATTACTTCACCACACGCTTGCCCGTCTTTCTGTCCTATTGATTGTAATCCTTTCCGTATGGGCTTACCTGTTCTATCTGAATATTTTAGATGAAATAATGGATGAAACAGACGATACCCTCGAAAACACAAAGGAACTGATCATTAAACAATCCCTCCGAAACGGAGTCGTGACCGGCGAGCATAAGGACGTGATGACACATTATTCCATCAGGGAAATATCCCCGCAAGAGGCCGAAAACTACAAGGAACACTATTTCAATTCCACCCGCTTTTACGAAGTAGAACTCGAAGACGATCCGGTAAGGGTACTCAAAACTTCTTTCAAATCCAAAGAAAACCGTTATTATGAACTGACAATCATGATCTCGACTTTGGAGCAGGACGACATGATCGAAGCCATGATTCAATGGATCATTATTTTATACGTCTCTCTATTGATTACGATCCTTATCGTTACGGAGATCGTTTTTCGCAAGAGCCTACGCCCTCTCCACAAATTATTGAAGTGGCTGGATTCCTTCACCTTGGGAACGAACTGCAAACCTTTAGACAATCAGACTAAAATCAAAGAGTTCAAACAACTGAACACCACCATCGAAAAGATGACCCGCCGAAATGAAGAACTTTATGCACAACAAAGACAGTTCATTGAAAATGCCTCTCATGAGCTACAAACCCCATTGGCCATATGTCAGAACAAATTAGAGATGTTGGCAGAAAAAACAGAAGGCAACGAAGAGATGCTGCAAGAAATAGAGGAGATACAAAAGAATATCGGACGAAGTGTAAAATTGAATAAATCGCTTTTATTACTTTCACGTATCGAAAACGGGCAATTCCATGAAGAGAAAGAGGTTTGTTTCAATACCTTGATTCGAGATACGATAGAAGATTTTTCCGAAATCTACGCGAATAAATCTATCCGGACAAACGTAAACGAAGAGGCAGAACTAATCCGTCCCATGAACGAATCATTGGCCACCACACTCATCACCAATTTGCTAAAAAACGCCTTTCTTCATTCTCCCGAAAAAAGTGAGATAATAATCTCCGTAACCGATAACAGCATACGGTTCACCAATGAAGATACGGACGGACCTTTAGACCGGGAAAAAATTTTCACGCGGTTTTATTCCGGACGTAAAAAAACAGGATCTACAGGATTAGGGCTATCCATTATTAAATCCATCGCTACCCTGTACCGGATTCAAGTTTCGTACCGATACGACGGTAAACACCATTTCAAATTGCAATGGCCTCGCCGAAATTGTAGTTGAAATAATAAATTACCGTTTGTCCTCAAAAAAAATTGGAAAAACACGTTTTTCCCAAATCTTTCCCAAATTCAATTGTTTTTTTGTATCAAAATTAAAAGCAAAAGATATGAAAAAAATTATTGTATTTCTCATCTGTATCCTATGGTTTACCGGAACCTATGCTTACAATGATAAAATAGTAAACGACACGAATGCTCTGCCGGTAAAAGCTCGAAATTTCATAAAGAAACATTTCCCCCGGTCCGATATTTCGCACATGGAAGAAGAGGACGGAATCTGGTTATGGAAAAAATACGAAGTTATTTTAACGGATGGTTTCGATCTGGAATTCGATTACAAAGGAAGATGGACGGAGGTGGATTGTCAAAGACAACCCGTTCCTGTCGATATCATTCCGAAAAAGATTTACCAGTATGTAAAAACAAATTTTAAAGACCAAACAATCGTTTCCATAAAAAAAGAGGATAAAGGTTATGAAATCCAATTACTCAACGGGTCGGAACTGAAATTCGACAAAAATGAAAAGTTTCTGCGTTTCGATGATTAAATAAGCAAATCACTAAAATAATAACATTATGAAAACAAGATTCACTATTTTAATTCTATTGTTGGCTACAACATTAACCGCCACGAGTTGTGACAAGGATGACGATAACAACTACCGGCCGAATGAAAAAGTTATCGGTACGTTCAACTCTAAGTATCCCGATGCTCAACACGTCGAATGGGAGATAAAAAACAATTACAATGTAGCCGAATTCCGGAATAACGGAATCAAAACCGAAACTTGGATCAATTCATCCGGAATATGGTACATGACCGAAAGCGATATTCCGTTTGAGAGTTTACCGGAAGCAGTGAAGACGAGTTTCAACGCCAGCGAATACGCCCAATGGAGAAAAGAAGATGTGGATAAAGTGGAAAGAGCGGACATGGAAACCATTTACGTAATAGAGGTAGAACAAGGAAATCAGGAGATGGATCTCTATTACACGGAAGACGGGAACTTATTCAAAGCCGTACCGGATAACGATTCCGATAATTACCTGCCTACCTCTCTCCCCGAAGAGATAAAAAACTTTATCAATCAAACCTACGATAACGCACCTATCATCGATATGGAAATCGAGCTCGGTTTTATCGAAGTAGAAATATGGGATAACAATCGGAAAAAAGAGGTAATATTCGCGGCCAAAGACAACAAATGGCAACTCACGACCTGGGAAATTCGGGAAAATGAAGTACCGGCAGATATATTAAACCTGATCCGTTCCCGCTATGCCGATTATCTTATAGATGATATCGATTACGAAGAGAGAGCAAACGGCACGAACGTTTATCTTTTCGAACTGGAAAAAGGAAAAGAAGAGCTTCAAGTCGTGGTGGACTCCGAGGGAAATATATTGTAATTAATGTATTCATGAATCAAAATACTCCGCCGAAATTCGGCGGAGTATTTTAATTTCACCCTATCATTCACTATCTGCAATCGTCAACCTGCATTTCCATAAAAACCTATCCCTACCGATGAGGAGTACAACATAAAATATCCCCACAAATAGGGATTGCTACTACCTCCCTATCCCCTTACTTTTGCAAAAGTAGATTAAGGTATTTCGTTATTTCTTTGTTTTGTACCCGCCATTGTTCTGAAACGATGGCGGGTTTCGTTTCATATGTTACCGGAATAACCTCACCTCCACGGGATCGTCCTTCACCTCTACCCTTTTTTCGTATTCCTTCCCCTCATCATCCCAATATTTCAACGTGTATCCTTTATTCTTTTCGACGATAAACTCCAAAACATCATTCATATCCCGAGTCGGACCGGCCGTTCGTCCTCCGCCGACCTGATCGGAACCGCAAAAAATATCGATATTGCCGGCAATTCTGTCTTCCGATTTTTGCGAACATCCGGCATTTTTAAACATCATGACCCGCATCGCCACGTGGTTACCGTCCGATAATTGTTTATCAGCTACTTTTTTGTAGAGATCTATATAACGCTGAGTCACGTTCCATGCCGGAACATAGGTAATATTCTCATCCCAAACCAACGGAAAACTCTCTCCCGTGGACTTAAAGGAAGAAGCAAAAATAGCATGCTCCCGGTCTTCCGGATCGGCTTTACCCGCATCCGCTAAAAACCACGAGCGATTCAGTTCGTTCGGATAATACTCCGTGAAATACCACTCTCCGTCTACCCAAACCTCACACCAATTGTGATTACCGCGATTATCATGCCAATTAGGAGTTCCGGCAATACGGGAAGGGATACCGACCGCACGAAAAGCATCTGTCAACAAGATCGACAAACCGCTGCAGGAAGCCATTCCCTGACGCATGGATTCGGAAGGACTCTGGTCCGGCTTTTCCCGGTTCGTATTGTAATCGACCCTCACCTCATCCCGTATATGTTTATTAACAGCCCATACGGCCTCTTTCAAGGTCTTACAATTCTCCACGTAGGGAGTAAAACGATTGTAAAAATCGGAACGCCAATCATCGCGTTCCTCGTTCAAGCAAGCATAAGGCAATACCTCGTTCAAAAAAATAGAATCAGGTACGCTCTTCGCCCATTCGAAACGATTCCTTGCCTTATAAGCTGACTCCACATTATCCAAAAGGAATTTTCCTTTCATGGAGAGTAGATCCCGTTTCGGCATATACGCGATTAAAAACGCCACTCCCTCCTTCATCTCCGGGGAAGCCTGCTTCAATGCCCAAGCCAATTCGCTCCGATTCGAATCGGCCTTCGCCAAAGCCTCGTCCAACAAAGCGTGATATTTTTCAGGTACACCGTCATACTTGCTGCAAGCCATGCAGATACAACAAAACACGATCCAGCAGATCCTTTTCATCTCAATACTGCTTGTTGCTAAAGTATTTCATGAATTGAGCCCGCTCGTATAAATCCGGATTCTCAATGGAGGAATAAGATAGCTGTCCCCTGTACTCCTCTACCGAATGGAAACCTTTGGATTCCATCCATTCCGATACGAATTGATTGATCTCCCCGATCACCGGAAGGCCTTTTTCGTAAAGCACGGAACAAAGTTGCACGGTAGTAGCCCCGGCCAGTAACATCTTAACCACAGCTTCTCCGCTATGCACTCCCGTGGAAGCCGAAATCTCCAATTGTTTATCTTTCCCGGCCAAGATTCCGGTCCATCTTAAAGTCGTTCTCAGCTCGTTCGCCGTACTGAATACGGAAGCCGCTCCCATTGTCATCGTGTTTATATTGATATCCGGTTCGTAAAAACGATTGAACATCGTTACGGCATTCGCACCATATGCCTTAAGCTTATCCACGAAAGCCGAAAGATTAGTAAAATAATGACTGATCTTCACCGATACCGGAATCTTTATCTGTTTCTTAATGGATTTCACTATATCGAAATAAATATTTTCGACCTCGGCACTCTCCGTAAACTCGTTGACAGGCAAAATAAAGACATTCAATTCCAAGGCATCCGCACCGGCCAACTCTAATTGATGGGCAAAAGTAACCCACTCTCCCCCGCTAAAACAATTGACACTCGCTATTACCGGAATGGTCAAACGACTTTTAGCCGTACGGACCAACTCTACATACTTTTGAATCGTGTTGGAACGAATATAGGCTTTAATATAATCTTCCGCTTCAGGATAGGCATCTCCCATACCGTAACCGGACTTAAATATTCCCACGCTCTCCTCGTTGATTTGCTCCTCAAAAATGGACTTCAAAACAACAGCTCCGACTCCCGCTTTTTCCATCTCTACCATTTTTTCTATATCCGAGGTCAAACCGCAACTACCGGCGACAATAGGGCTTACCAAATCCAACCCCATGTATTTCGTCTTTAAATTTGCCATATGAACAATATTTAATTAATAATGTATGTTACTTCTTTCAATTCCGATACCCGAAAATGGAACTCCCTACTCTGACCATGGTACTACCCTCTTCCACGGCAATCGGATAGTCCCCGGACATTCCCATGGACAACTCTTTAAATGCCGGATCATGGGAGAAATAGTTTTGTTTCAAATCATCGAAAATCGTTTTCAAATGATGAAACTCTTTCCGAATCTGTTTCCTGTCCTCCGTGAAAGTAGCCATTCCCATCACACCCACGATATGTATATTCTTCATCCGGCCATAGTTTTCACTCTCCAACAACTCTTTAGCCTCCGCCTCATCCAAACCGAATTTAGTCTCCTCTTCCGCGATGTGGAACTGCAATAAACAGGGAATCACCCGTCCGTTCTTCTCTCCCTCCTTATTGATCGTATCCAGTAACCTTAAACTCTCCACTCCATGAATCATGGCAACGAAAGGAGCCACGTACTTCACCTTATTGGTCTGCAAATGACCGATCAAATGCCACTCTATATCTTTGGGAAGCGCCTCGTACTTCTCGACTAACTCCTGCACCCGGTTTTCTCCGAATACTCTTTGTCCTACCTTATAAGCCTCTTCGATCGCTTCTACCGGTTTTGTTTTGGAAACCGCAATCAATTTCACCCGCGAAGGTAAATTATTCAATACCTGCTTCAAATGCTCACTAATATCGCTCATCTCATTTCAATTATACATTCCAAACGAACTATGAATTCACAAATATAGCGTAAAAAGATCATAATTTGTTATCGACTATCGACAAAATATAAAAGGCATTCGGATTATTTCAGGGATTTGTACTACTTTTGAAACACAAATCCAAAAACAGGAGCTGAGTATGTGCAGGTATTTTATTGAATTAGCTTACAACGGGAGAGAGTACAACGGCTGGCAAATACAACCGAACGCCCCTTCTGTCCAGGAAGATCTAAACCGGGCCCTCTCTCTCCTTCTCGGACAAGAGGTTAACGTTACTGGAGCCGGAAGAACGGATACCGGAGTACATGCCTCTTTTTTCGTGGCTCACTTCGACAGTCGTACCCCGATCGAAGAGGTATCGGTTCTTACCGATAAATTGAACCGTTTTCTAAATAAAAACATTGCCATCAAACGAATTTATCCGGTAAAAGAGGAGGCTCATGCCCGCTTCTCCGCCCTCTCCCGTACTTACAAATATTATATCGACAAGGCAAAAGATCCATTTACCTATCCGTTCACGTTTCGCATTCGTCCTTTACCGGATATAGACCGCATGAACGAAGCTTGCCGGATACTGTTCGAATACGATGATTTTACCAGTTTTTCGAAACTCCATACGGACGTGAAGACCAATAATTGCCGAATCATGGAAGCTCATTGGAAAGAAGAGAACGGTCAATTGGTATTTACCATAAAAGCCGACCGCTTTCTTCGCAACATGGTACGTGCCATTGTCGGTACTTTATTGCAAGTAGGACAACATAAAATTACACCGGAACAATTTCGCCGGATCATCGAATCCCGGAACAGGGGAAATGCCGGAACATCCGTTCCGGGAAACGCTCTTTTCCTTTGTGGCATCGAGTACCCCGATCTTTTAAAACGCTAAACAAGACTTTATGAAAAATATCCTGACACTCTATCGGACCTTATGGTTGATCCTATGTTTTTCCTTTCCGGCCACAGCTTCAGAAGAGAAAATCACGCTCTCCGAAAAGGCTACCATCAGCATATTGACCTGTGCTCCGGGAAATGAACTCTACTCCCTGTTCGGACATACGGGTATACGGGTAACAGATCCAACCAACCGGATCGACGTCGTGTTCAACTACGGGACATTCGACTTCGATACCCAGGGTTTCTATCTGAAATTCGCCCGGGGATTACTTCCCTATCAACTTTCCATCAGCAACTATTACGGACCTTACGGTTTCCTTAGTGCATACGACAAACAGAAAAGAAGCATCTATTCTCAAACCCTTAACCTCGATTCCATACAGAAACAAGAGTTGATGAATCTTCTGTTAGAAAATTACGAGCCGCAAAACCGCTCTTACCTGTATAATTTCCTGTATGACAATTGCTCTACCCGGGTCCGGGATATCATTGAAAAAAGTTTGGACAACGAGATCACGTGGAAAACACTGGAACAGGACAAAAGTTTCTGGAATCTTTTGGACGAATACCTGCAACGTTCGCCCTGGACCCAATGGGGAATCCATACCATCCTCGGTTCCCCGGCCAATGCCGACGCCACGAACCGGGAGCAGATGTTTTTGCCCGACTACCTGATGTATGCCCTCGACTCGGCATATTATCCCGACGGGACCCGTTTGGCCCAGCCGATAGAAATCCTTTACCAGGCACCGGAACAGGATCATGCGACCCCTTGGTTTCTATCTCCTTTCTTCGTCTTTTTCATCGGCATGGGAGTATTGATTTTCATCTACCAAAAAGCCAAAAGAACTCGCCTCCTCGGAAGCTTGTCCGTACTCTTTTTCGCGGTAACCGGATTAATCGGATGCCTGATCGTTTTTTTAGGCTTTTTCACGAAACATCCTACCACATTCCCGAACTTCAATATCCTATGGGCGAACCCTCTCAACCTGATTGCAGCCTTTTTTATTGCCCGGAAACACACTCCCCCGTTAATTGGCAACTACCTATTGATTTACTTAGGGTTCCTTATCATCGGACTGATCAGCTGGTTCTTTCTGACTCCGGCTGTTTTACCTTCGACACTGTTTATCATTATCTGGATGATCTATTTGACAATCTACACCCGCTATCTTAGACCCAGAATGAAATTTTCTTAAAACACCCTTGCAAATTCAAATAAAACCTCTATATTTGCACCCGCAATGAAAGCTGGTGCCATAGCTCAGTCGGTAGAGCAAAGGACTGAAAATCCTTGTGTCCCCGGTTCGATTCCTGGTGGCACCACGCAAAAGAGAGTCACGAAAGTGATTCTCTTTTTTATTATAGATTGACGATTTTAACTATAGAGCAACTTTCCCTTACGAACATAGTAATTCAACCGTTCGTTTAGTTTCTTAAAATCGCTCTCCCCGATAAGCATTTTAGTTAACAAAAACAAGAAGTAATTCTGATTCGGCATGCTTTAATATCTATCAGGTATATGCACGGCAACCCGATTTTGACCGGAATAATCTTTCCCGTTGGGTAAAGAAAGGGTATCATCCGATTGAGACAGGGATACTTTATCTTTTTTGAATATAAGAGCAAGCCAGATTATTTCCTATATTTCGTCAACAGAATTTATCAACCATCCTATATTAGCCTGCATACGGCATTGGCATTTTACGAAGTGATACCGGAAGTAGTAGTACAAATTGTTAGTATATCATCGTTGAAAACCGCATCATTTAGCAATTGCATTGGAGAATATTCTTATCATAGTGTCAAAGAAAACCTAATGTTTGGTTACGAGTTTAAGCCAATGGCAGACAACCGCACCATCCAGTTTGCCACATCCGAAAAGGCATTACTTGATTTGCTGTATTTTTATCCGTTCTATAACAGCGAACAAGAATTGGAAGAATTGCGTTTGGATGAATATTATCTGAATAACAATTTGAACAAAGATTTGCTGATGGATTATTGCGATAAATTCCAAAGTAGAGCTCTTTTTCATAGGGTAAAACTGCTTCTTAAAACTTACCAACTTTAAGAGAATACTACTTCTTTCATTTTAAATAAAAGATTTCTTTCATTATATCGAAAGATTTCGTATCTTTACAGTGAAAGATTATTCATATTATAGTTAAGAATATGATACGGCAGGAAGAAATAGCTTTAGTTATAGATGCACAGCGGGAAACTTTTTTGAAACGAGATTCCGGTTTCACCCGTGATGCGCTCTCTGAAATACCCGTTGCAGATTCGTTTGCCACGATAATAACCGGAATACGCCGATGCGGAAAAAGTACCTTGCTTCTGCAACTGCTTCGCCGGGATTATCAGGATGCTATATACCTCAATTTCGATGATATACGTCTATCCGGTTTTGAAACCGGAGACCTTGTACGCCTTCACCGGGAAATAGAAAAACGTGGAATAAAAGTACTCTTTTTTGATGAAATACAAACTGTCAAAGGATGGGAAACGTATATCAATCAGCTTTTGCGCGAAGGATACAAGGTATTTATAACAGGTTCCAACGCTTCTATGCTTAGTGTAGAATTAGGAACACATTTAACAGGCAGGCATTTGACTATGGAACTGTTTCCTTTTTCTTATTCGGAATTTATCCGGTTTAAAATATTAAATAGCGGAGAGAACTCCGTAATGGATTATCTGAAAAACGGAGGAATACCCGAATATCTTAAAACCGGAGCATCTATTATTCTGAATGCATTAGTGGACGATATATTAATGCGGGATATAGCTGTCAGGAATAATATCCGTGATGTAATCTCATTGAGGCAATTAACAGCATACCTGATAACGAATATAGGGAATCTCGTTTCTGCAAACAAGCTCGTTGGAATGTTTGATATCAAATCACCGGCTACTTTTCTGGAATATTTTTCATTCCTGAAAGATGCTTATCTATTTGAATTTATCCCCATATTCAGTCATTCATTGAAGGTACAGGCACGTAATCCCAAAAAGATATATGTTATGGACTTGGGAATCTATACGGAAAACGCTATATCGATAAGCGACAATATGGGAAGACGTTTAGAGAATCTCGTATTTTTGCATTTACGCCGGAAATACAAGCATATCTTTTATTACAAAGACCGTGGCGAATGTGATTTCATCACAATGGAAAAGGGTACGGTAAAAGAAGCCATACAGGTATGCCTGACCATAGACGATGAGAATTTTGAAAGAGAATACAACGGTTTGCTTGTAGCCATGCAGAATCTCGGCATAAAAGAAGGAAGTATCGTAACCCTCAACCAAAGTGATACATTTGAGAAGTACGGCATGACAATCAGAATGATACCTGCTCATATGTTTTTTCAAGAATGAGGGTTAGTCAGATACAATTAAAATATATTTGTCGCAAATTTGCAAAAGCAATTGCGCACATGGCAACTCTATTTTGACTGGAATAGCCTTCATTATGCTAAGAAAGGATTACAGAAAACAGTCGATTTGAAGAAGAAGCAAAAAGACTTCGAACACTTACTTTTCAATAAAACAAATAGCGAGAAGATTTTGCGATTTGGGGAATTTGTAGGTTCGTTTACAGAATAATTCGATTCGAAACGTACATTTCGGAATAAAGGAAAGGCGAATTAAAATACCAACATATAACGAATAAAAGAATCTCAATATCTTAATAGTGACACCACTTTTTAAAAATATGCCATAAAAAGATAATTATCCTATTCTTTTACAATATGTTGTGTCATCTGAAACCAGATAAAGAAGTAACCCACTGGATAATTTCAACGAGTTCTCAGGTTTCAGGCAGTCGTCGAAGACAGGAGATTTTCTTTTGCAGCGGGGTTATGCCGGAAAACAGCTCCGACTATCCGGCAATGTTCCAATTCCTTACAGTCGCCGCAAGTTCCGAATCCTTTTTCAGATACACATTTGCGGATTTCACAATAATCGCTGCAATAGGCAAATTTCACCCCGACGGATCGGCATCCCGTACAGTTGATCGTCGCAGCCGTAATCTCCGGGGCATTATTCATTACGCTCCATTTCCGAGCCGTCCTTTCTCTCAACTCATTGTCATTCCTGACCGTGGCGATACGGGCCTCGCAACTTTCGCAATCCAACCCGCAACAGGCTATCAGTCGTTTCGTCATCATCAAAATACAACACATTCAAATCTTCCGATGTACAAACTTGCCATCTATCCAAAACGTAGCGTGATGCCCGGTAAATTTCAACAGAACATAATTCGGGTCCGTTACTCCTCCCGTGAAATGCTCTATAAACCAACCTTGCCAAAATTTCTCCAAAGAGACCTTATCGGTAATAATTTCGACTATCCCTGTCAGGACGACACTGTTCCCGTTTTCGGAAAAACATAAACCGGCTTTCGAATTTCCGGCAAAATCTCGTGTCTTCAATGAATCTTTCCCGGTAGCCATCCACACCTCCGCATATCCTTCCGAATGGATTTTGCTCATGGGAACGGGACGAGGGAATCCCCCATTATTTACGGATGCAACAACAACCGTTTCGCATCGCTTCAACATTTCTGCCGCCTGTTCTTTCAATGTTTTCATTTCAATTGTCTTATTCGTTTGAAAAATAAATTAACCACATACTCTATCATTCCATTGTATAAAAACGACTTTATGAAGAAACGCAGCTTAAAGTAACATCCTCGGGACAAAATATAATCTTCGTATGTAAGAAACTTATGCCGAATACAATTATCTTCGCCTTTAGAAATCGTTTACAAGATACAAATTTGCATTGAATGGCGCAAACCTGCAAAAACGTTATTCGATTATCAATACTAAACTTATTCTTATACTTTTGTTTTTATAAAAGCAGCCGTCGGAAATGAGTACAAAAAAATATGATTTCAGCCATACGAGATCAATCGATACGACCAGAGAAGAGTTATGGGCAAAACAACATTTATCAGCCTCGGATATCGATTACAGCATTTGGGAAAAGGATAAAAATATTCTCCGCCAAATGTCAAAATTTAACCGAAACTGTACCTTTGTCGTCGATGTATTCAAATGCAGATATGCTTTTGCGTCCTCTAATTTTGTCGATATGTTAGGGTACGACAGTCATAAGATCACAACCATTGAGAGACAAGGGGACTACCTGGAATCACGTATCCATCCCGACGATTTGACACGGTTAAAAACGTTACAGGTCCTATTGGGGAAATTTATTTACAGTTTGCCCATCGAACAAAGAAACAACTATTGTAACATATACGGGTTTCGGGTACGTAATGCGAAACAAAAATACATACGGGTGGTCAGCAAACATCAGGTTTTGGAACAAGACCGTAACGGAAAAGCCTGGCTTATCGTAGGTTGTATGGACATCGATCCCGATCAGAAAAAATTCGATCAGGTAGACTGCACCGTATTCGATCTTAAAAACGGAGAGATGTTTTCTCCCTCCGCTTTATCGACACCCTCCGTACATTTGACCCAAAGGGAAACGGAAATATTACGACTGATCCAAAAAGGATCGCAAAGCAAAGAGATCGCAAATAAACTCCATATCAGCATCCACACGGTGCATATCCACCGCCAAAACTTACTCCGGAAACTGGGAGTACAACACTCTATTGAGGCTATTAACGCGGGTATCGAATTAGGCTTACTTCATTAATAATGGAATACACGATACCGGATTACTTATTTATGGCAGCCATTCCACGACGCCCGTGACAGGATGTGACTTTCTCCATCGCTCAAATTCGGCATAATTTTCCACCCCATATTGTAGAACAGCCTGATAATACTCCACTCCCATAATCTTTTCCGTTTCAGGCGTTTCGTATTTCAATTGCAAGATCGTCCGCCTGGCCCGATCGGTCAACACGGCGGAAACACGTTCGGCAACTCGTTCGAAATAACCGTCATACCGGGAGCCTTTCTGGATATGGATCATATCGATCTGCCAAAGTTCACCCTCGGCATCCCGATACCAGGCATGCCACTCCACACAAGATTCTACGGTATGCAACAGGTTGACACACTCTATTCTTTGAATAGAGATATTTTCTGCCAATTGTGACATGGCTTTAAAACTGTCTGACAAAACCAATGGCGAAGAATAGATGTGAAAATCGATATCCCGGTGCTTCATCAGCAATCCCATTCTCAAAGAACCTACCAAATTGACTCGCGCACCGATACTCTCCCATATCGGAATAACACGAGTGGCTTCTACGATTTCCCAAGCCTTCTGCTGATTTTGTTTTGCAATATCGAGGAGATCCATCTTTCTTTATTCGAACGAGTGACAAAAATAGAAAAAAGAGCCAAAATATAGCTATAAATAACTATTTAATACCCGATCGGACCGAACTAACTTTGTCTCCCTTTCAAAACATTTCAATACAATAGTAAAAACTTTATGGTATTCAATAAAACAGAAGAACAGGAAAAAAAGTATTTACAACAGATCATAGGCCTTATAGCGGCCATGATAAATAATACGGACAGATCGGTTAAAGAACAGGTTGATACGTTACAGGAATACAAGGAGTACCTGTGGTCCAATAAAGATATCGATCCACACGAGATTCGTTCCATGAGAGAAAGTATTCTAAATCATTTTGCTTTGGGAGAAAGCATTATTGACAAACGCAAACGATTGGCTAAAATGCTGGATATCCCTTATTTCGGACGAATAGACTTTACAGAAAATAAGGACGGTAATAGAATTACCCCCATTTACATCGGAATACACACATTCTACGATCCCGATAAAAAAATGAACTTAATCTACGATTGGAGAGCTCCTATTGCAAGCCTATTTTACGATCACGAGTTAGGAAAAGCCGTTTATTCCTCTCCTGCCGGTAAAGTAAGCGGAGATATCTCACTAAAACGTCAATACCGTGTACGAAACGGCAGGATGGAATATATGATCGAAAGTTTCCTGACTGTTCATGATGATATTTTACAACGAGAACTAAGTGCCAATGCCGACGACAAAATGAAGCATATCGTTACGACCATCCAGCGGGAGCAAAACCGGATTATCCGCAACAACGAGGCAGATGTACTTATCATTCAGGGAGTCGCCGGATCGGGTAAAACATCTATTGCATTGCATCGTATCGCTTATTTGCTTTACACCCTGAAAGGAAACATCTCGTCCAAAGAGATACTGATCATCTCGCCAAACAAGGTTTTTGCCGATTACATCTCCAACGTACTACCCGAACTCGGAGAAGAGAACGTACCTGAAATCGGCATGGAACAGATCCTTTCCGGCGTGCTGGATAACAAATACAAATACCAAAATTACTTTGAACAGATAACAGAACTACTCGAGGGGGCAGATCAGGATTTTATCGAACGGATACGCTACAAAGCCTCGTTCGATTTTATCGCGCAACTCGATCGGTTTATTCTTTACCTGGAAAATCGCTATTTTCAAGCAAAAGAGGTCAAGCTAACCGAACAGATCACGGTTCCTGCCGAATTTATCGAAGAACAATTCAAACGTTTCAACCGTTCCCCCATACGCCAGCGTTTCGAAGCCATGACCGATTATATAATAGAAAGAATGTACCTCCAATACAACTTCAAAATTGCCGCCGCCGAGAAAAACCGATTAAAAAAGGAGATAAAGAAGATGTTTGCCGGAAACAACGACCTCCAAGTTTATAAGGACTTTTTCAAATGGATCGGGAAGCCGGAAATGTTAAAGGCAGGTAAAAACCGCCAATTAGAATATACGGATTTAGCTCCTTTGGCCTATTTGCACATCGCCTTGTCCGGAAATACCCCTCGGTACAGGGTCAAACATCTTTTAATCGATGAAATGCAAGATTATACCCCGATACAATACAGGGTCATCCAAAAGCTCTACCCCTGCCGGAAAACTATTCTGGGAGATGCGAATCAATCCGTCAATCCTTACGGTTCGTCCACTGCCGACACGATCATGAAGGCATTTGCGAAAGGAGAAGTCATGAAACTCTGCAAAAGCTACCGATCAACTTTTGAAATCACGAATTTTGCCCAGAAAATTCAAACGAATGGAGAATTACAGCCCGTCGAACGACACGGAAAACAACCTGATGTCCTTCAATTTCAAAACATGGAAGATCAAATTTCCGGCATAATCGATTTGATCTCCTCTTTTAGAATATCCGGGTATAAATCACTCGGTATTATCTGTAAAACGGAATTACAGGCAAAAGAGATGATGGAAAACCTCCAGACCCATACCGGTGATATTTACTTTCTATCCAATCAAAGTTCAGCTTTCTTGAAAGGTATAATCGTTACTTCGGCTCATATGGCGAAAGGACTGGAATTCGACGAGGTCATCGTTCCTCAGGCGGACCGTGTGAATTATCACTCGGAAATAGAAAGAAATATGCTTTACGTGGCCGTAACGAGAGCGATGCACAAATTATCACTGACTTATTGTGGTAAACAGAGTGAACTCATTCCCTTATCCCCGAAGCTATAATACCTGCATATAACCATAATCCCAATGACAAGCAAAATACGCAATATATTACGTATTTTGCTTGTTTTAAAATAAAATCTTTGTATCTTCGCATAAAATACGCAATATATTGCACTATGGAGATATTCAAAATTTTACGAAACAGAAGGACCCTGTTGAAAGTTACTCAACAAGATTTGGCAGATATCACGGGTATTAGTCCCCGTACCATTGTTAACATCGAACAAGGTAAGGGTAACCCGTCATTTGCAACATTACAAAAAATAGCTGCCGCATTAGGATTAGAGATAACTGCTGTCGTTAAAAAAATCATTTAATCATGAGAAGAGCACAAATATTCGTCAATAACATTTTAGCCGGTATCTTGACAGAACAAGACGACTATACCTATCTTTTTAAGTACGATCACGATTATCTACTCAATCCTTTATCCACGGCAATTAGTTTGACCTTGCCTAAAACAGAGGAAACATACCATAGCCGGTACCTGTTTTCATTTTTTTTCAACTTATTAGCAGAAGGTGCAAACAAGGCCATTCAGAATCGCCTGTTGAAAATAGATGAAAAAGACTATTTTACACGCCTGATAAAGACAGCCTACACCGACACGATCGGAGCCGTAACCATCAGGGAGATAAAGGAGCTATAACCATGAAAAAGGTTGTAATAAATAATTGCCCGGGAACGCTTGCTGAAGGTTACTCAACTTACAGCACTACTGCAATCAATCGGCTTTTCAACGGAAAGCGGGTCAGTCATTTCATGGACTTTGAATACGATAACGATACAACCGCCCCGCTTATTGCTCGTAACATCGGTCACTCTTCGCTTTCCGGAGCCCAAGAAAAGCTGAGTGCTATAGTAAAAAACGGACATGTCATACTTACGCCGGAAGGCGATCTGGGTACTTACATCCTCAAACCGGTTCCATCGGATAAAAGTCTCCGGTATCGTACCACGATGCCGGCTAACGAACATTTGACCATGCAAATAGCCCGGCAAGTATACAAGATCCCCACGGCCGAAAACGGGTTGATCTTTTTTGCAGACGGAGATCCCGCTTATATTACCAAACGTTTCGACATCACTCCCGACGGATTAAAAATCAAACAAGAAGATTTCTCCTCCATTCTCGACCGCACGGAAGAAAATTCCGGTAAAGCATTTAAGTATCAGGGCTCTTATGATGACATTGCTATAAAGATTCGCGAGCTACTTCCGGCTTGGCAAATAGAGATGGGCTTTTTTTTTCAGTTAATCGTATTCAACTATCTCTTTTCCAACGGCGATGCGCATTTAAAAAATTTCTCCGTGCAACAGACCGTGGACGGGGATTACATACTCACCCCCGCTTACGATTTACTAAATACACGACTGCATATCGACGACACCGATTTCGCCTTAAGCGATGGGTTACTCCCGCGAACCGAGTGGAGCGATATCTATACTCGAACCGGACATCCTTGCATAAAGGATTTCCGCTTTTTCGGCACAAAAATCGGACTGACCGAAAAACAAATCGATAAGATTATTACCCTTTTCACCAATCATAAAGACGAAGTAATACAATTGACTGAACGCTCGTTTCTTGACGACCGGCTTAAACGGATGTACCTGCGCAGCTACGAAGAACGCCTAACCCGATTCCTCCGAGAATAAAAAATATTAATAGGCACCACCCTTTTTCCCGATATGAAAAGAGTACCGTAACTCACATCCAATATTTCTTATCACCCGAATAAATATCATGAATAAACAAAAAACAACATCTCCTTTTATGTTTATAATATAAGATCTTTTATTACAACTTTTACCTGTTTTTACTCTATTATTCACAGAAAAAGTTATCTTTGCAAGAAGATGTGAAAGGATATGCATAATCATTTACTACTGGAACAAGTCTTTACTTCAACGATAAACACGGATAATAAAAGAGTATACATTGCCGGCTATCCGACCGTAAACTTTTTTAAACTATTCAATAAAATAAGATCATACGGCCTGCTTCTCCTTTCATTAACGTTAGTAGCATGTAACCCCTCAAGAGACCATGTCTACACGACAAAAGAGCGGCGGGCTGTCGATAGTACCGTACGGGCAAACCGCTCCTTGGATTCGTTGGAAAGCCTGTTGCAACATTTTTCCGCAGCCAACGATAAAATAGGTATTATTTATACCTGCAAAGAACTCGGCAAACGCTACCGGGAAACAAGCCGTTTCACGGAAGCCATAGAACAACACCGGAAAGGGTTAAACACCGCCGTCGAACTTCACGATACATTGGAAACCATACAGGCACTGAATAATATAGGTACCAATTTCCGCCGTCTCGGGATTCTCGACGAAGCATCCTCTTACCATTATCAGGCTTTAGCCTATTGTGAGCAATACAGCGATAAAAAAAGCTACACGGCTAGAAAAAATCGGGTGGTCTCCCTGAACGGTATAGGAAACGTGCATTTGACATTAAATAACAAAGATGAGGCAGATACGGTCTTTAGAGCAGCTCTTGCCGGGGAGCGGGAATTAAACAGTCCTTTGGGACAAGCTATCAACTACGCCAATTTGGGCGCTATATTCGAATCCCGCAACCTGATCGATTCGGCATGGATGTATTACCGTCATTCATTGGAATTTAACCGTCAGGCAAAATCCAACTTAGGCATTTCATTATGTCATACTCATTTCGGAAGACTTTACGAACAAGCAAAGAAATGGGACAAAGCGCTAGAAGAATACCGAGTAGCCTACGACCTGATGGAGAAAAGCAGCGATCGTTGGCATTGGTTGGAATCCTGTCTTGCATTGGGAAGGGTCAATATATCCAAAGGTGATCTTCCGGCAGCACGGCAATACCTTAAACAAGCAAAACACACGGCAGAAGAGATTCACTCGTTGGAGCATTTGGCATCGGTATATAATTTATACTACCTCTGGTACGAAAAACAAGGTGATTGTCGAAAAGCGTTAGATTACCATTTACAAAGTATCGTATACGCAGATAGTGTAAGTAATACCAAAAACATCAACCATATGCAGAACGTTCGAGTGAAGTACGAACGGGAGAAAAGCCAACGGGAGATGGATCTGGTACGACAAAACTACGAAACCCAACAGCGACTTAAAAATATCGTTATCATTGCCTGCTTATCCGTCTTATTATTAGCTATTGCCGTAATGGTATTTTTATGGTATGCCCTGAAAATGCGTTCCCGCAATCAACGGATGATGCAACAGATGGAAAAGGTACGTACCCATTTTTTTACCCATATCACCCATGAATTCCGAACTCCACTTACCGTTATTCTTGGTTTGGGCAAACAAATACAATCGGGTAAATTGGAAAAAGGAGAAAGTCTCGAATCTTTAGGAGCGATGATTGTAAGACAAGGGGATAATCTATTGGGATTAATCAATCAACTGTTAGACATTTCAAAAATAAAGTCTGCAGTAGGTAAACCGGATTGGTGCACGGGAGACGTGATTGTTTACCTGCGTATGATGGTAGAGAGTTATCAAGCTCTTGCCCGTCAAAAACGCATCGAACTCTGTTTCGTGCCTGCCGAAACAAGTGTTATCATGGACTTCGCTCCCGATTACCTGCGAAAGATCGTACGCAATCTCATCTCCAACGCATTGAAGTTCACTCCCGAAAACGGGAAAATATTCATTACCTCCAAACAAAAAGAAAAACATCTCCTGATCCGTATCATGGATACGGGAAGGGGTATAGCCAAAGAGGACCTACCTCATATCTTTGAAGCTTTTTATCAGGGCGAAAACAGTCAAACGGGTGTCGGAACAGGCATAGGGCTATCGCTGGTTTACCAGATCATCGAGAGTATCGGGGGAGAGATAAAAGTCCAAAGCGCACCGGGCAAAGGTTCCGTATTTACCGTAACGCTACCGATACAACACGATAGTGAAGAGCCATTGGAAGAATGGACGCCGGATTTCCGGATAGAATCCATAACCGCGGAGGTGCTGCCGGAAGAGATGAGCTTACCCGATAAGGAACAAATGAATGATACTCGTCCTGTTATATTGATCGTGGAAGATAATACCGACGTATCCTATTATATCGGCTCTCAACTAAAAGCCCGTTATCGTATACAATATGCCCGTAACGGAGACGAAGGCCTGGAAAAAGTCATGGAGCTAATGCCCGACCTGATCATTACCGATTTAATGATGCCGGGCATGGACGGTTATAAGCTATGCCGACAAATACGAACATCGGAAATATCGAACCATATCCCCATCATCATTATTTCAGCCAAGTGCGAAGAGCGTAATCGTATAGAAGGATTTCAAGCCGGAGCCGATGCTTACTTATATAAACCTTTCAATTCGTCCGAATTGAACGTAAGAGTTGAAAAGTTACTCGAACAACGTCGCCTGATACGTGAAAAATACTCTCTCGCCCTAATTCAAGGAACCGAACAAACAATCAAACTGGTACCGGCCGAGCAAGAGTTTTTGAATAAACTAATCAATATCATCTATGTACAAATGAATACAGGCGAACTCGATGGAGAGACCATTTCAGGTAAGATGTTTATGAGTCGTTCCCAACTGAACCGCAAAATTCTTTCCATCACAGGCTGCAGTACGGCAGCCTATATTCTTCAAATTCGAATGGGAAAAGCCAAACGTCTGTTAGCCTCGGATGAAGACACGCCTATCGGGGAGATTGCCGTTAAATGCGGCTTTGCAGACGTGGCACATTTTTCGCGTTTGTTTAAACAAATGTGCCAAATGACACCGTCACAATACCGGAAAAGAGGAAAATAAAAAACAATTCCGGATTTAGAGATTCAAAGATTCAGTGATTAGGTAATTAGATTTCTATTAACATTTGACTGAATATACTATTTATTATCAGCCATTTATCGTTTCACTATGACACATATCGTCAAATCGTACATTTGGCAATGATACATATGGTCAAAAAGTTGACTAAAATATCCAAACAGGCAATTCTTTTATCTCCTTATTTTGTTTACAGTTAAGTTACCTATTCAAAAACGTCAAGCATGAACGAAGAAAAATCCGATAAACCCAAACTGACTTACGAGGAGGTACAACAAATCATTGACGACCAGCTCAGCAGTATCGAAACGGCAGAGAAAATAAAAAAAATACAAGAAACCAAATGTTTGTCAGCGAGTTCGGTTAAAAGATCCCTGTCGAGAAAAAAACCGAAAAACAGATTCAGGACTTACCTCCGAAAACTGTTTAAGCGCAAATCGTGAAACACTTCAATTACTAACCTATTAAAATAAACTCCTATGAATCAACTTGCCGACAATGTAAAAAATCTTATCTCCTCCAAAAAGCGAGCGGGAAATGATCGGAGACACTCTCGGTTTACCATTGTATCACTTTTAAATTATAGAAGTCATGAAAAAAACAATACCTATTGTCGTCATACTGACTCTTCTCTCCTATCCCGGAACATTAGCCCACGGACAAGGACTTCTTAAGAAAATCAAGCAGAAAGCAGAGAAAGTACTTAAGCAGCAGGAAGAGAAACAGAAAAAACAACAGACGGACACGACCGACGAAAGTCTGTTCTATGTTGACGAATTCGAAAACGAAGAAGAACCCGTCCTGGGGCCCAATTCGCCGGATGCCCCTAAACTCCTTTCATTCACCATCGGTAAAGAAAAAGGTAAATTCGATCATGAAAAGGGAACGATCGAAATAACGGTAGAACGGGACATAGATTTCAATCAGATTGTGCCCTATATGACGGCCACCGAAGGTGCTTCGATATCCCCGAAATCAGGTCAGACTCTTAATTTCAGAAAAGGCGGTTATATTACGGTAAGGGATAAAGAGGGGCGTAAACGCGTTTACGAACTTACGCTCAACATCCGGGGAATGGAAAAAAAGGACCTTCGTACCGGGGTAAAGCAGGGTACCCTGCAAATGCGTAATACGATCCAAGGTTTTCCGGAAATGAAATGTACCTACTATTTTGATCATTACGGGAAGCTGTTCGCCATGATGACCACAATGGGTACAGGGGCAATCTACGATTACGATAAAGGAAGAATCACCCTGCTCTCTGCTGTCCCCACGGTCGAAAAGGTCAAACGAGATGTCGAAAGAGTAGCGAACCTTCAAACCATCGAGCTCAAGGAACCGACCATGAAGGAGCTGGAAAACGCGATGAAAAACGGACTGAAAGAGGTGGAGTTCGTCTACGACATATATGAAATTCCCCATTTAGAGGATAAACTGGAATGTCCCTTGATCAGCAATTACGAAAAAATGCCGCCCGCATTCCTTTCGCTAATGAACGCCCGCAAACTACCCAATACCACGATTGCCGGAAAATCCTGTTTTACCCTGGAGTTTGCAGAGCCGGAAAGCGGAATAAGCATGTTATATTATTGTTGGAATAATATTCATTTCGGGGGAGGAATACGGGGGCTGGCATGGACCCAGGTAGAAAACTTCAGCGAAAGCGTACCCGACGGCATTTTCTTACCCCCGAAAAACTATCGTCCCCGGGCGGAATATCAGGCGGAAATTAATGTCGTAGTCGAAGCAGCCGGAAAAAAACTGCAACAACACGTGCAACCGTTTATGGAAACTCCCGAAGTCCAGGCCCTAAAGACTTTCCTCGAGGCAGAAACGCGAGCGCAAGGTGTCAAAAATGAAATTACTAACCCCTAAATCCATACCGACATGAAACAGATTTTATATACCCTACTCTGCTCGATCATGATCGTCGGAACAATATCCTGCGGTAACAGCAACAAAAAGAAACCGGCATCCGGCGATTTGAGCAGCAAACAGAAAAAAGAGCTCCGTCAACTCGCCAAAAAAATCAAAGTCAAACTGGAAGAAAAAAAGAATCGGATTATCAAAACGATAAATACTCCCTACGGGGATAATTCTACCGTGTACACGTTTGACGGCGATAAGTGCATCGGCTACAAAGAGACGATCGCTTTTACAGACGCGGAAACAGCGAAAAAAACACACGACGGCCTCAAAGAGGTCAACGATCTGTCGCACACCATGAAAAATCTCTCCGTCAACGGCAAGATTTTGAGTTACGAATACTCGCAGGAGACAATCGACGGGATGTATGAAGGGATGACCCGGGCCCAGGTATTGGAGCAAATCAAAAAAGAGATCAAACAGTCCGAAGAATTTTTTAAATAAAAAGTCATGAAAAAGATACTATGTATAATGACCGTCTTGCTCCTTGCCATAGGAACAACGGATGCCTACTCGCAAGGCTGGTTAGAGGAATTAGGTAAAAAAGCCAAAAAGAGAGCCAAGGAAAAAGTGGAAGAAAAAATCAATAAAAAAGTAGACGACACCGTTGACAAAGCTCTCGAATCGGCCGAAGAGGCGATGAAGAAAAAAGAGAAGCAACAAAAAGACTCGATACAAAAAAAAGAGACCGGCAAGACGCCTCTCCCCAAAAACGCCGAGATGGCTTATGCCAAATCGGATTTCGTAAGAGGAGATGTCATCATCTTCGAAGATCTGATGGACGATGAGCAATTGGGAGAATTCCCCTCGATGTGGGACCTGAAGGAAGGGAGTGCCGAAGTGGCCTCGATCAACGGGAAAAAAGCGATTTTCCGTAGCGACAAAGAAAACGGAAGTTATACCATAGCTCCTCTGATGAAGGATGCGAATAATTACCTACCGGAGAAATACACCATCGAGATGGATTTGTGGATGAGCGTGGCAGACAAGAGTGGGGAAAGAGATTACTCTAATCAGTATTCCTACGAGTTGTTTTTTTACGGAGAAGACGGTAATGGCACCGTGGCTACATTGAAGATTAATAATTTCAACGATCCCACCATAGAGTGGCACTATACTTCCACTTCCGGTGCTTATACTTCCGGTGATGCCACGTTGTCCGTAGCTGCCGACGGCTGGCACCACCTGGCCATTTCGTTCAACAAACGGGCTTTCAAAGTCTATCTCGACGGTATTCGCCTGGCCAACATTCCCAATATGACACAAGCCTCGAGTTTTGCGATAGAAGACCCAAATATCAACTCTATCAGTTGGGCCAGCGCGATCACCAATGTCCGCATCGCCGAGGGAGCGGTTCCCCTCTACGACCGGATGATGAGCGACGGGAAATTCATCACCTACGGCATCACCTTCGACGTGGGCAAAGCGACCATCAAACCCGAATCCATGGGCGAGATCAGCCGCATCGTGCAGTTGATGACCGAGAATCCCGACCTGAAATTCTCCGTCGAGGGACATACCGATAACACGGGTAATGCCACCTCGAACCAGACGCTCAGCGAGGCCCGTTCGAAAGCCATTGTCGACAAATTAGTGGAAATGGGTATCGCCGCCGAC
The DNA here is from genome assembly GCF_003204205.1 of Sanguibacteroides justesenii. Taxonomy (NCBI): domain Bacteria; kingdom Pseudomonadati; phylum Bacteroidota; class Bacteroidia; order Bacteroidales; family Porphyromonadaceae; genus Sanguibacteroides; species Sanguibacteroides justesenii. The sequence continues at coordinate 250,701 of NZ_QJPL01000001.1, read as the reverse complement.
CGTCTTACCCCGATCGGCAAAGGGCAGACTTCCCCTATTGCCGATAACGCCACCGATGAAGGACGAGCCCGAAACCGAAGGGTAGAGTTCATCAAAAAAGAAGATATATAAGGTATACTAACTTGCATAAACAAATAGCAGGCTTACGGAAAAAGACGGATTATCATGCTTTGTGGGGCGGTATGCTGAATAGTGGCACCCGCCGCTGCACAAATACAGAATTAAAAAAAATCGAAACGAAAGGGCATTGAAAAAGTAATAGACAAGTAGTATGACGATAACCCAAAAGAAGAGCGACGGCAAGGAATACATGAGAACAACCGAAAAAACTCAGATAAATAACAATCTTAAACCTAAAAATATGGCTTATTGCAACAATTGCGGAACACAACTCGCCGAAGGGGCAAAATTCTGCCCCTCGTGCGGAAATCCGGCAGGAGCGACCGCAGCCCAAGAAAACCGACAACAACAGTCCGAACAGCAGTCACGACAAGCAGGACAGCAGGGGCATTCCGAAAACAAATTTGCCGCCGCCATGAACAACGCGGCGGATAACACGGCAGAGTTCGATCCGAAAGACATCGAGCAAAACAAGGGAATGGGCGTGTTGGCCTACCTCGGTATCCTGGTACTGATTCCCATTTTCGGAGCGAAAGACTCGCCTTTCGCCCGCTTCCACGCCAATCAGGGGTTGGTACTATGCATCGCTGCCATCGTGTACGGCGTGGCATACAGTATTCTGACCACGATCATCCTCGCCATATCGTGGCGGCTCTACCTCGTGGTGAGCCTTATCGGCTTGGTAGGAATCGTATTTTTAGTACTGGCTATTATCGGCATCATCAACGCGGTAAACGGGCGGGCAAAAGAATTGCCCCTGATCGGAAAATACAGGTTATTGAAATAATAGCCTTACGATGTTTAACCCTTATTAAATTACAAAACTATGAAAACAAACATTTTTAAAGGTATGCTAATCCTCGTGGGATTACTTATCGTGTCGTCAGCAGGTATGGCACAAGTGAAAAAAGCACAAAAGACGCAAGTGAAAAAAGAAATCAAACAAATTAAACAATTAGACAAAAGTGACTTCCTCAAGAAAAAATCCGTACTCCTAAGAGCACCAAGGATTATTGCTACAGCCGGAGGTAGCATCATTATCGTTCCTTTCGAGAAGTCGACGGACGAAAAGACAAAAAGACAAAACTTTCTGAATCGTTGGGCAAAATACAACTTAGAAGGGGATAACAGCAATCCGGCGGGAAAATATTATCCCACGTGGCGGTATGCAACGGTTCCCTGCAGAGCAGGATATCGCCTGCCGACTTTCGAGGAAATAAAGAAATTATTGAGCGAATACACCATCCACATTAAACAGGATCTTGGAAAGAATCCGGGAGGCAAGAACGGACTTTGGATCGGTATGGATGAAGAGACCTGTAAAAAAGCCGACAAAAATAATTTTAACGGATGCGTGTTCCTGCCGGCTACCAATTTCTATTCCGAACCTTACGGATGGAGTAATACGCTCCAAGATTACGGTTTCTATATGACATCGAGTATTATTAACTCCAATTCAAGGCCCATGCTAAAAGCCATGTGCATTTTTATGGGGTTAAACTTCAATTGTCACGAACATGGTTATATGGCCAGGGAACCGAATTCTCTGTATAAAGATTACCTATTTGTCCGCCCGATAAAAGAGTAACAAAAATCCGGTGAAAGCCCGTCATGCCCATTGAAAGTCAAAAGCCAAAAACGGTAGCGTCAATGCCGCGGACGAAAGGGGCGTTTCCTTCGCCCGGAAATGCCCCGTACAACGAATGAAAACGAATAACATCGATCGGATAACGAAAGGAGGCGATTCCCCGAATATACGGCAAAAGTAAAAAAGAGAAACAGACTAAGGGCTATCAAACCATCGAAAAACACCATCGAAACCAAGAAAAATTATGGGAGATAAATTAACAGGTATAGCAAAAGGGTCGTCCGGTTTCGTACCACAGAACGCCCCCGACGTGAAGATCTTCAATGCGCAAACCGAAATCAGAGAACTGACTGAAAAAATGGAAAAAGCGTATGCCCGGTTGGGACGACAGGTGTATGAATCGGACGGAAGCGAAACCTTCCCCGAGACGAAGACCGAACTGGAACTGTTAACCGTCAACCGCCAGAAAGCCGAACGCCGTTTGCAGGAAGCCCGTGATGAAAAAACCGCTCGCGAGCGAGCAGAGAAAAAAGAGAAAGAAGAGACAATACTCATCTGTCCCGCCTGCGGAGCGGCAAACCCGAAAGGAACCAAGTTTTGTCAGGAATGCGGCATCAGACAGCCTGTAACGGCAACCAAACGCTTCTGTACCGATTGCGGTACGGAAATAGCGGAAGGCAATCGTTTTTGCGGAGCGTGCGGAGTAAAAGTCTCGGAATAAGTATCAACGTATTAATCATGGAGGAAACGAATTATGGCATTTTGTACAAATTGCGGAAAACAAGTAGCGGACGGAGTGAAATTCTGCACCTCGTGCGGGACTCCCATGGCATCCTACATACCACCGACACCACCACCGGCACAGACGGCTCCCCCGCAAGCGGCACCCGTACCACAACAACCCGTGTACGCTGTTCCGGTAACGGGCCGGCAGGAAGAACCCATCTCGACGGGCGAATATATCGGCATTTTCCTGTTGATGATCGTACCGATAGTCAACCTGATTTGCCTCCTCATCTGGGCATGCGGCGGATGCAAAAAGGTGAACAAGCGCAACCTCGCCCGCGCCATGTTAGTATTGATACTGATCGTCACCGCCCTGACCGTTCTGCTCGTGCTGGCAGGCAGTTTACTGTTCGGCGACATGTTCAACGAATTAAAAGAATTAAGCACTCAATTGGAAGGAATCTCCACGCGATAAACAAATAACGAAAAAATACGATGACAATTAAAGAAATTTACCTGAAAACCCTCGTCTTCGGCTGGATAAAATTGGGATTGGGGATACTGAATATCGGGATCGCCCTCCTGCTGTTTGCCCTGTTGATGGGTATCTCCGTACTCTTCGAGAGCAAGGGGAGTGTAGCTATCCTGTTTTTTATCTGGCTTGCCCTCGTCGGCATGATCAATTTCGTATTGAACCATTATATAGGTTATTTAGTGAAAGCGGGCCACGTAGCCGTCATCTCCAATGCTTTCAAACAGGGGACAATACCGAACAATCCCGTGACCGTGGGCAAAGAGATGGTAAAAAAACGTTTCGGGACCAGTAACGTATACTTTGCCCTGGATAAGTTAGTGGCAGGATCGGTAAAGCAATTGCAACGTACTTTAGGGCAATTGACAGACAGCCTCTTCGGTGCTATTCCCGGCATGGACAGCGTAAAGAGTTTAACCAATCTTTTTCTGGACATCTCTTTAGGGTATATCGACGAATGTTGCTTAGGCTATACCTTCTATCAGGATAAACAAAACCCGTATAAAAGTGCTGCCGACGGCGTAGTCATTTATGCCCAAAACTGGAAAACGCTACTAAAGGATTCGACTAAAACAACCGGAGTAGTCATTCTTTCTCTCACGGTAGTGACTCTCGCAGCGTTCATCATTTTTGGGGGCCTATTCCATCTGTTCGGCTGGAGCGGTTTCGTGGCGTTCGTTCTATCGATCTTATTTGCCTGGTCGGTAAAGTACGCCTTCATAGACAGCTGGATTTTAGTGAAGATGATGAGTAGTTATATGCAGGTCGCCCCCACAACGGTCATCACATTCGATTTGTACGGAAAACTGAGCGGATTCTCCGGCAAATTCAAGGAGTTGTTCCGCAGAAGCAGCGAAAGTTACCCTCAACCGAAGAGCGACACCGGACAACCCGCTACAACAACAGAAACAACGCAGGTTGTTCCGGCTGCCGACACTCCCATTCCCCCGAAGGACGCTCGCCGTTTCTGCCCTTCATGCGGCAATCCGCTGACCGAAGGCAAAACATTTTGCGGGAATTGCGGGACACGGATCGGCATATCGCCGGGATAAAGCGGGTCGATTCAGTATGTTTGTTCTGTTAACTGTATATCACTTTTATACCATGCGGCAGAACATGCCTTTTCGCGGACATTATTGCCGCAAAAGCTTATTTCGAATTATCCTTTAATCTTACCAACGGATGATTCAGTCCGTTGACGATATTCTTTATCACCTTGTATTTTTTAATACTTTCCATCAGTTTCGTCAGATTTGAAAAACCGTATGTCCTGGGGTCAAAACTCGGATCAATTTTTCGTAAATTCATTCCGACATTCGCGATATAGGCCTCCTCGTCCTCATTGGTCGAAATTTCAAAAGCCTTATCAATAATATCCCTGGGCAAGCTCTCCCTCGTATTCTTTTCCTTAGCGGGCGGCTCCTCCTGTACCGAACTTTTAGGAGTATTTCTTTTAGTCGCTTTGGGTTTTTGTTCCGCCTCCGCCATTTTTACCTCTTGCTTAATCAAGTTTTCAGAGAAAGTAAATATTTCACAAGATTGAACAAAGGCCACGGGAGTTTTCCTTTCTCCGATACCCATAACAAAAAGCCCTTCCTCCCGGATTCTTTTAGCTAAACCGGTATAATCGCTATCACTCGATACGATACAAAACCCATCGCAATTTTTGGCATGAAGGATATCCATAGCATCGATGATCAACGAACTGTCCGTTGAATTTTTACCCGTTGTATACGAAAATTTCTGAACAGGATTAATCGAATATTCATTGACAATATCTTTCCAACTATTCATCTGAGGTTGAGTCCAATCCCCGTATATCCTCCGTATGGTAGCCTTGCCATACTTAGATACCTCCTGCAACACCTCCTTAATCAACTTTGCCTGTGCGTTATCTCCATCGATTAGAACGGCAATATTAAATCTTTGATTCTTCATATTCATGAACATTTTATACTTTCAAACTTACAATATTTATGTTAATAACCCTAACCATTCACCTATTTTCTTTCCGAGAAAAAACATTTTAGCAAGAACGGACAAGTGGGATGAAGGGGAGTAACATATATTTGTAACGTGAAATACGATTAAATGATGAAACAAAAGAAAACGACACGGGAAGAGTATCAAAAATGCGTGAATACCGTTATAGATTATATCAATTTGCATCTCGGCGAAGAGATCGATGTGAAATCATTGGCCAAAATTTCACATTTCTCCTCTTTCTATTTTCACCGCATCATGACAGCTTTTTTGGGCGAACCCATCGGAACGTTCATCGTCCGGACACGAACCGAAGCAGCCGCTCGCTTATTACGGTACTCCGATTTACCGGTAGCCGATATAGCCTATCGCATCGGGTATTCCACGCCCTCTTCTTTATCTAAAGTATTCAAACAATTTTACGGTATTTCACCTATTGAATATCGAAACAATAAAAATTTTGTCATTATGAAACCAGCCATGATCAGACCGGACTTGGAACTGCAAAAAGAGATCAGAGAGCTTCCCGCTCGAAATGTAATCTATATTCGCCTGTTCGGAGACTATAAACTAAACGATTATTGCGGTACCTGGCTCCGTTTGTTCCAATTCGCCGAAGAACACAACTTACGGGCAAACGATCCCTCCCCACTCTGTATTTATCACGACGACCCGAAAGTTACCCCGGTAGAAAAATTACGGACGGATGTTTGTATGGTATTACCCGTTGCCGCTATCCCAAAAGGAGATATCGGTTCTAAACAGCTTCCCGCGGGACGATACGCGACCTTTCTTTACAAAGGCCCATATAGTAATCTGCAAGCCGTGTACGATACGATTTACGGAAAATATTTGCCGGAAATGGAATGTACACTCCGAGAGGAAGCGAGTGCCGAACGTTACTTGAACGATCCTTCCCGCACCGCACCGGAAGACCTATTAACGGAAATCTATATTCCCGTGGAATGATTGACAATTCTAAACTATAGATTGTAAATTAGAAGATTAGATAATGATGAAATTCTGTGATTCAGAAAATAATCACAGAATCTTTTAATTATTGAATCAATAAGTCTCTTTTTATTTTCTTTTTTCCAATATCCGGGACATATTTTGCATGGCCCAATCCACCAAAGCATTGATATGAGGTATAAGGCTGACTCCCATCGGGGTCAGACTATATTCGACGCGCGGAGGTACCTCCGCGTAAACCTTTCTTCGAATCAGCCCGTCTTGTTCAAGGGTCCGCAAGGTAACGGACAACATTCGTTGAGAGATATCGTCTATCGTCTTTTGAATCTCGTTGAAGCGCATCGTACCGTTAGCCTGCAAAGTTATCAACACCAATACGGACCATTTATCCCCAAAACGACAAAGGATATCCCTGACCGGACAATTCCCCGTAGAATGAAAATTTTTTAATTTTTTTTCGTCCATAAAAACGTAATAATGAATATTAGTTACTTACAGGTAAGTACATTACAAAAACGTTCGTTCTTGTTTATTTCAAATTACATACCTACTTTTGCTTTACAAAAGTAATAAACTTACGAATAATAACTATTATCTCGTTTAAAAAATTAAAATCATGGAAAAGAGAGTCGCCGTCATGGCAGTAAATCCGGTAAACGGTTACGGATTATTTCAATACCTGGAAGCATTTTTTGAAAACAAAATCCCCTTCACGGTTTATGCCGTGGCAGAATCGAAAACAATCAAAACAAATTCAGGCCTTACCTTGGTAACAGACGGCGTAATTGCCGATCTGAAAGGACATTCCGGAGATTATGAAGCATTGGTTTTTTCCTGTGGTGATGCCATGCCCACATTCGCTGAGAATATTTCTAAAAACTACAATCAGGATATGCTTGCCGTTATCAAAGAGTTCGGCGAAGCCGGAAAATTAATCGCAGGTCATTGCGTAGGCGGTTTACTGTTTGATATCGCCGGAATAACAAAGGGACGCACGGTTGCAGCACATCCTTTCGTTCAATCAGCGATAAAAGGAGGCAAAGCCACGAATGAGCCTTATGCCATAGATGGTAAATTATACACGGCCCAAACGGAGAACACATTAAGCAGCCTGATAGCGTTGTTGGTTTCCGTCTTAAAATAGAGAAGTAAGGGGAACCCCTACTTCCCTGCATAATTTCAATACGGCAAATTCTTCTGTCGTTTCAGTAGTAACACTCTATTACAAACCCTACCCACCGAGAGCATTTAAACGAAAGAGCATACAAAGCTCAAATATCCATGCCGCTTTTCTTTTTTAGAGTTTCAAGGGCCCTTTGGTAAATATCAATATAGGTATCCAAAAAAGTTATAAATACTTCCCGATTCTCGAAAGATTCATTTTCCCAATCCCGATTTTTTACTTCCGGCATGTTCAATATTTTCTGTACCTGACTGATCTCAAGCATTATTTCCAATTCCTCAAACGAATAACGTTTGATCCGTACGATCAATGAAATCAGATGTGCCATTTTTTCTTTATAGGTATCCATAACTGTCTCCATTAAAAATTACAACCAACTGACTTTATAAAACAATAACTTGAACCTGTCCAAGCGACCTTTCATTTACCTAACCGCACTTTTACAAAGTAAACAAAAAAAAAGGATAATCATAACTTTTTCACTCTGTTTTCAGAAAATCGGCTCCAATTCTATTGAAAACAAATCTGGCATCTGTTCTTTTCCATAATCTTTTCTTTATTATGATTTGTTATTTATCTTTGCTAACAGTTAATTCTCCCGAAGCTTCAGGAGAGAACATGACAAACGATCCGTTATGAACGTAAAGATAGAAGAGAGCTGGCGTCAACGCCTACAGACAGAATTCGAGAAGCCCTATTTCGAGAAGTTAACCCGCTTCGTAAAAGAGGAGTATGCCAAATACACGATCTTCCCGCCGGGAAAATATATTTTCCACGCCTTCAATACCTGTCCGTTCGACAAAGTGAAGGTCGTCATCATCGGGCAAGATCCTTACCATGAACCGGGACAGTACTACGGATTATGTTTCTCTGTCCTCGATGGTGTCCCCTACCCTCCCTCTCTGATTAATATTTTCAAAGAGATTGAAAACGATCTGGGTAAACCGATGCCCACTTCCGGAAGATTGGAAAGATGGACCGAACAAGGAGTATTACTGATCAATGCCATACTCACGGTCAGGGCCCATCAGGCAGGTTCACATCGGGGAAGAGGATGGGAAGAATTTACCGATGCCGTAATCAGGCATATCAACGACGAAAAGGAACATGTCGTTTTTATGCTATGGGGGGCCTATGCTCAAAAAAAAGGAGCCTTTATCGACAGGAACCGGCATTGTGTACTCACGGCCCCACATCCCTCGCCGCTATCCGCAGACAGGGGCTTTTTCGGGTGCAAGCATTTCAGTAAGGCCAACCGTTACTTCAAAAGTCACCATTTACCGGAGATCGAATGGTAACCCGCCCGGAGACCGATAATCCATTCCTTATCCCCAAACCATGTTTTCATTCCGCAACGATACACCTTTAAAACGTCTACTCTTTGCATTTGCCTTTTTAGTTGATATTGCAACGTAACATTCAGTATTATAATACAATAGACTTCAATAAGTCATAAAAAGATTCGCATACCTCTTCTTCCTTAAAAGGCGAATGACCGCATCGAGGTAATACGATTTTCCGAAATTTTATATTTGCCCGGAACAAAGGTTCGATTACGCCTTCCAACGGATGCGGATCCATCTCCCCATGAATCACATATACCGGACATCGAACACGAGACAATAAATTCTTCCACCTTCCGTCTTTTCGTATTTTCTCCGCCTCCCGCCAAACGGAAGAATACATCTTACCATCGACCGGCAGAATATCACGTTTGTCCTCTTCAGTTTCCCGAAACCGGTAATGATCGCTTTTTACAACCAATCTCTCCAACTCCATCAGAACGTCGTCCCGGTTGTATCCTCGTTCCAACTTACCGACAAGCAAATCCCAATAAGTACCCTCCTCTTCTGAAAGTTTTTTTTTCCGTCGTTCGGATATCAATGAGACATACTCCTCCTCGAAAGGGGCACACCCGACCAGTATCAATTGTTTAACCTTTCCCGGATAGCGAACGGCAAATAACAAAGCAAGCCATGCTCCCCATGAATGCCCCACAAAAAAAAGAGGTTCGTTGGTATAGGTCTCGACCTGTTCTTTTAATTCTTTTATCAACCCGTCAACGGTATATTTAGATTGAATAGGTTCAAGCACGCCCACACTCGACGATAAATTACGGGCTATCGCGGCGACATCTCCCAATGCTCCAGGTCCCCCGTGGACAACGACTACCCGATAAGGCTCTCGACCGTATTTCCTAACCATCAGTTTCTGTATTATTCCCAACAAATATAAACTTTCACAAAACAGCATCCCACTATTTTAAAAATAATTCTATATTTGTAGAGAGAACCGATTAAAAATGAAGGAACAATGACAATGCAAATATGCCAAAGCTGCGGGATGCCCATGAACGCGGATAGTGATTACGGAACCAATCAGGACGAGAGTAAAAACAGAGAATATTGCTGCTACTGTTTTCAAGAAGGTCGTTTTACCAAAAATGTCACGATGGAACAAATGATCGAAGAGTGTGCCGACTACGTGGATGAATTCAATGCCGGAAGCGGACTAAATTATACCCGGGAAGAAGCTATTCAGGAGATGAAAAAATACTTTCCGAATCTTAAGCGCTGGCAAAAATAATTAGCGGAATAATTATTTTCAAGTCATACCGTTCGTGAGTTTCTCTATACAAACAAGAAAAAAGAGACTCCATTTTGGTAGAATCAAAAACAAGCATTATATTTGCACCCGCAATACAAAATTGCTCTTTAAAATTTTGGTGTGGTAGTTCAGCTGGTTAGAATACATGCCTGTCACGCATGGGGTCGCGGGTTCGAGTCCCGTCCGCACCGCAAAAAAACTCTAAGTTAGTTAAAGTAACGACTTAGAGTTTTTTTATAATAAGATACGCTTGCGAAATCATCCGTTTACTTGTCATCGTGTTTTTTCCGTATAATAGATAATCATTTGATCGTTCACGCAAATATAATGGCGGAGGTATTCGAGAAGAATACCTCCGCCATAAAATCGAAATCAGAAATTCCCTTTCCGTTTCTTCACTTCATCCACGAGTTTTAAAAATGATTTATCCTTTTTACGCTTTTCATGCTTCGAAACAGAGAAGCGCCATGCTTCCCGTCAGTTCGCATCGAAACAGCCCATTTTCGGAAATAATCTCGTAACAAGTGCGGTGCACGACGGTCACACGAGCAAGAGTAAGAGCTCTACGCGTGGATTCTTGTTTCAGCCGGTTTAACTCATCGTTCCAACCACACGTATTTAAATCAGTCATAATCCGATCTTTTTTGCAATGTAAAATACATAACCGTAAAACTCCTTATACCGGTAGTACAACCCCTCCTCATAACGTTCAAAAGCAACAAATCCTTCGGCGGCCTTATTGCCGGCATATTTTTTTAAGAATAATTCCCGAACAGAAATCTGCGGAATGTAATAATGTTCCGTCCAGCAATTTTCCGGCAGGACAAAGCTGGCAACAGGAATATAACCGGCTTTCTGAATCTGGGCTATTTTACGGGGAATCGTATCTACCTCCGGATAAGCCTCCATCCAAAAATCACTGATTTCTGCCGGACGTTTCTCGGTGAACCATGATACTTCCGAAACGGCAACATATCCTCCCGGTTTAAGAAACTCTCGCCATTCGTTCAATCCACGCTCAAAGCCGATATGATAAATCGCTCCTTCCGACCAGATCAGGTCCAATTCTTCCTTTCCGAAAGGAAGATTATCCATGGAGCCGACCCTCCCTCTCACTCGATTTTGCAACCCCAATCTCTCGGCATTCCGATTGAAGATACGGATGAAATCTGGACACAAATCCAACCCGGTAATTTGCCCCTGAACTGACCCGGCAAGTGTCATTGTCTGCCCTCCCGTACCGCAACCGATGTCCGCAATAAGGGATTTATCGGTAAGGTTATCTATAAAACTCAATGCTTTAAGAGTTATTTCAGGACTTCCGGGTCCTTGACGTTCTGTATTTGAAAAATAATCACAGATCAAATTATAGTCGAATTCGTAAATAGACTCATTAAACGAGGAGGAAGCAAGTGCGTTCGTCTGGCCGGACATGAGGTCGCCGGAGTTGTTTCCAATTGTTTTATTTTCATTACTCATTATCTGTATGTATGTAGCATACCAGCAAAAACATAACTATGCTTTCATCATTGTACGCAAATTAAAAACTGAAATTATATATAATGGAAATGACCCTCGAAAAGGTTATCCGAGAGCAACGAAAGGACAATCTGTACGGTAAGTGCAGATTGTTTACGACACCAAATCCGATTTATGTAAAATTTTTACCATGTCGTAAAGGTAAGAAATATTTTGTTTGACTAAAAATATATCACAAACAAAAAATCACGGCTAAATATTACCCTGATTATGGATTATACCTCAAAATCGTGCTCTAACAAGCATGGAAGGCCGAATGACATAGTGGCGGCAAAAGCCGGAAGACCCCTGGCTACCAACGACATTATAAACATGTAGCCGAATAACCCGAGCGAGCAGCCTGAGGTATAAACCCATACTTGGGTTAGTATGCTTTGCGGCCTTATACAAAAACGAGATTAGACCCTCTCTACCGAGACTATTGAGTTTCCGCTTCTATCAACATATCACAACAATCCATTGAAACGATTCAATACGCAAAAAATTTCACCCAAAGCCAAACCGCCATTAAAAGCAACCGCATAGTTCTGGATATCGCTCACATCTTCATCGAAATGTCCCAAGCGATCGGTTATCGGTGAAAGAAAAATGACCGGACACTCCGTAGAAACCCTGACTATACCATGGGTAGTCTCGATAGACTTCAACTCGTAACCCAATGGAGCGATCGACTCGAAATGTTGCTTAGCTATCTTATCTTGATTATCGTATTCCCGGTAATCCGTAATATTAATAGAACTTACAGCAGAGAAGCCGGGTAATATTTCACAGGTAAATCCCCAGGTTGCCGGAGCATTGGAAGGCGTGATGAACTTTTTTACGGCAGCAGGTCCGCATTCCCGATTAATGGTATCGAGTAAAGCGGAGCTTATGTGCCCGGTAAGTAATTGTCCATCGTAAGGGGTCTGCAAGTTACTTTCGGGATTATCCGGATGACCGTTATGAATAAAAAAGTTCGTTCCCAAATATACCGATCCGTTTGCCGAAAACCTCGATCCTTCCTCTACCGGATAATTGGCTGTACTCACGCTAATAACCAGTTGGGGATTGCATTTGGCAATAACGGACGGTAAAATCCGATATTTTTCCTCGGAACTGGAACTATTTACTTCCGGAGACATCAGATCCTCGATACACCAAATGGAAATTTCAGTGCAATTCCGCTTATCGGGTGATAAACGAAAAATAGCCCGAGGCGTATCCATCTTATTATCGCCATCCTTGGGGGTATCGATATACTCCGGAAAAGGAAGAGTAATAGGACGTAACTTAGGGTTTGTCAATGCACTCAATACCGGTTCTATTTCCCAATTTTTATTCACCAACACCATAACGATTTGCTTGCTCATAACACCTTTATTTTTAATTATACATTTACTTCTATTCATAACTTTTTCTTTTCGAGAAAAGCAATCCCGATCCACTCGGACCTATATTCCTTCCGCCTCGATAGGAAAGACACATCAGTCGAAACAGAAAACAATTTATCTCAAAACAACATAACAAATTTATTATCAATATCATAAAAACTAAATTTCCAAATATAGAATAAATAACAAACAAGATAAACTTATCACATCAATGAATGTAAAAATACGTAATCAATAATTTGATTGCAAATAATTAAGCCAATATTTATATTATTTTGGAATAATAACAATCAGCATGTATCTATTTTGATATAAAAATAAGGCATATTTCTTTTAAAAAAGAAATATGCCTTATATGACTTCATTCTTTTTCCTCTCGAAAATAGTTATAGAGCTACGTATGCTTCTGGTGTAGATTTTTCCCACGATAGCATTGATGTTGTAATCAGTTCATTGGTATTCCACCACATTGAATCGTTCGAAGATGTATGTAAAAAAGTCATTCCGAGAACGGTGAATGAGTTACGCGGAACGATGACGCTACTTATCTCTGTTCTTAAAAAGTAAATCAAGAGGACAATCCTTTGATAAAAAGAGTAATACCATCAAAAATCATCTGTAGACCGATGGTTGCCACAATTAAGCCGATAATCCGGATCAAGGGATTCATAAAATTATATTTTATCAAAAAATTCCCGATCCGTCGAGCTTCCAGCATAAAAAACAGATTTACTCCCAAAGCAAGAAGGATGGCAATAATGGTAATCTCCCTACCGTATTGTACGGGAAAGGTTACAGCAGCCGTAATCGTAGCCGGACCAGCAATCATGGGAATCGCGATCGGGACCGTTGTCAGGTCGGCAATTTTTATATTTTCATCGACTTTCAGGAAAAATCCCTTCAGCAGACCGGATAAACCGTTATACATCAACACGGCACCGCAGGTAATCTGAAAAGAGTACAGCTCTACCCGAAATACATAACTAAACGTTATCTCTCCCAAAAACAGGAAAAAAATCAAGATCATGGCTGCCGTAATCGTTGACTTGATGGAGATATATCGTAATTCTTTAGGAGAAAACCGCTCTTGCAAGGTCGTAACGATCAAAACTTTTTGGACGGGATTGACCAAAGCCAAAAGAGCGACAATACAACTCAATATCAATTTTACTGTCATAATAATCCTTATTTACGCGAATGACAATTACGTTTGCCTTTTGCAAAGGTAGGGATAAATTACCCATTCCCTATACTTATGTTCAAAAATCATTTAAGCCCACCCTGTTTTACACTTGCAGTTCTCCTCCTTCCCAACCCCTATTAATAAACAAATAAAATTAAAATTAACATAAAGTTCATTTGATAAAATAAAAAGCTATGCAGCAATCCGAAATAATATATTACTTTTGAGATCGGAATTTTACGAAAGCAATGGGAAAGTTTGTATTTTTATACCTGATTATTATTCTATCTTTTTCAGTGACCGATATTTTTTCGGACTCTTTTGAGGGTTCAAAAAATAAAATGGACGAATTGTTCGACTTAGAACAACTCTCCTCGTTAGACTCCGAATCCATTTCCATACATCCCTATTCAGAACAACACGGGATCACGTCAAAAGCAGGTCTAAAGAGTTCCACCAACCGAAGAATCGGTTGGTATAAAACTTCTCAATTTAAATCAATAAACCGGGAAACTATCATTCAATCCAAAGTTTTCTCTTTTCTCGAACGTCTGTCTTTCAAAAGAGAAAATTATATCCATGTGCTCGCGTCTCGTCATATAAACGGATTTTATATTTATTCGCTGAAAAAACTCATCGTATGACAAGGGTTCCCTCTTTTTACGAGCGATGTTGAACATAAGTAATAAGCGAAATAAATGATTTATGACAGATGGACTTCAGACCATTCTCGATTGGTATCTTCAAAATATAAACTATTGGAGCATCATTATGTGTATGACTATTGAAAGTTCCATACTCCCGTTTCCAGCCGAATTGATCATCCCTCCTGCAGCATGGAAAGCCGCAAACGGAGAATTGAACCTGATCGGCATCATTTTGACAGGAAGCGTAGGGGCCGTTTTAGGAGCTCTGTTGAATTACCTTCTTGCCTACACATTAGGTCGAAATTTTATTTATACCTTTGCCTCTACCAAATTCGGTAAATGGTGCATGATTTCAAAAGAAAAAATAGAACAATCAGAACAATACTTTCTCAAATATGGCAACAGTTCTACATTTATAGGGCGGTTGACTCCCGGAGTCAGAAGTTTTATTTCCATTCCGGCAGGTCTTGTAAGAATGCCTTTAAAAAGTTTCATTATCTACACCTTCCTCGGAAGCTGTGTCTGGAACACTCTCCTCGCTTTGGCGGGTTATTTTTTATATTCACAACAGGAGTTATTGCAACACTATTTTATCGAATTAAGTATAATAACCTTAATCATAGGAATAGTCTTTTGGGGATTTTTAATCATACGCGGTATTCGTAACAAAAAAAATAAATAAGCAGCATGGAATCAAAAAAACATTATACAGGTTTAACCGACGCACAGGTGATAGAAAGTCGCCGAAAACACGGGGCAAACATATTGACACCTCCCAAAAGGGAATCCCTGTGGCAAATATTCATCGATAATTTTAAAGACCCTGTCATCCGTATTTTATTGATAGCCGTTTTTCTGTCCGGAGGCATTGCCATCGCCATGTACCTATCGGAAGATGTCATCGAAATCGCAGAAACTATCGGTATTGCAGCAGCCGTATTACTGGCAACGGGAGTTGCGACCTGGTTTGTTTGGGATGCCAACAAAAAATTCGATGTTTTGAATCAGATAAACGACGATACGTTAGTCAAAGTCTTCCGGAATAAAAATGTTCGGGAGGTTCCTAAAAAAGAGATCGTAGTGGGAGATATCGTTATTCTGGAACAAGGAGAAGAAATCCCCGCGGACGGAATCTTACTGGAGGCTGTTTCCTTACAAGTAAATGAATCCAGTCTTACGGGTGAGCCCATGACTGCCAAAAGTGTAATAGAAGAAGAATTCGACCGGGAAGCTACCTACCCTACCGATCATGTTATGCGCGGCACAACGGTAGCCGACGGACATGGCGTCATGGAAGTGACTGCCGTGGGAGACCAGACAGAGTTCGGTAAAGTCGCCGAAAAATCTACAGAAAAAAGCGAAGAACAGACTCCTTTGGACAAACAATTAGAGGTACTGGCAAAATTTATCGGTATCGTCGGTTTCTGCGGTGCAATCGTGACCTTTACGATTCTTTTCATAAAAGGGCTTTTTTTCAACCCGGCGTTTCCTACCCCTTCTTTAGGACAACTGGGACTGATCGGAGCTGTCATTATTACGGCTGTCATCATGTTGGCTAAAGTATGGATACCTGTCATATACGATGTGTACGAATTACGGGGAATAAAAAAAGAGATGCCCGCATCCGTTGAAAAAGGAAGCTGGGGACGATGGATACTGTATGCTTTGACCGCTTTGGTTATCCTGTTGGGTGTCGGATTATTATTCGGGGTAAAACCTTGGGATCCACATGCATGGGTATCTCTGAGCGTAGGTAAAAAGATACTCTCGGCCTTTATGGCTTCCGTCACGCTGATTGTCGTAACTGTTCCCGAAGGCCTGCCGATGAGCGTTACCCTCAGCTTGGCATTAAGTATGCGTAAAATGTTAAAATCAAACAATTTGGTAAGAAAAATGCATGCCTGCGAAACCATGGGTGCTACCACGGTTATTTGCACGGATAAAACAGGTACTTTGACCCAAAATCAAATGACTGTTTACCAAACTAATTTTTACGGTTTGGAAGAACAGAAGACCGGCGATAACGAAATAACCCGGCTTATATTCGAGGGTATTGCCGCCAACACAACGGCTTTTCTCGATTTATCCGAACCGGGAAAAATAAAAACACTGGGAAATCCTACCGAAGCGGCTCTTTTACTTTGGCTAAACCGACAACACACCGACTATTCCGCACTAAGAGAAAACGTCCGCATTATCGATCAATTGACCTTTTCGACAGAACGTAAATACATGGCAACACTCGTGGAATCCTCCCTGATCGGGAAACGTGTATTGTATGTAAAAGGAGCTCCGGAAA
Source organism: Sanguibacteroides justesenii (assembly GCF_003204205.1). Taxonomy (NCBI): domain Bacteria; kingdom Pseudomonadati; phylum Bacteroidota; class Bacteroidia; order Bacteroidales; family Porphyromonadaceae; genus Sanguibacteroides; species Sanguibacteroides justesenii. Next base: position 233,952 of record NZ_QJPL01000001.1, on the reverse strand, counting down.
TTGTTTACTCTCATTGCAAAAACGTACAAACAGCCGGTGGTCTGAAATCAACGGCAGATTTCCAAACGACGGTAAATACGCAATTATCCGAATATCAAAAACAGGCGATGCGTACTTTAGGTTTCGCTTACCAGATTATTGACGATAACGACTCTCATTTCCATGAAGGACGTCTGTACCATACGGAATTAACTTTTTTAGGCATCGTCGCCATATCGGATCCCATACGGAAAGAGGTTCCCGAGGCTGTAAAACGATGTTCCGAGGCCGGCATCAAAGTCAAAATGGTGACGGGTGACACTCCCGGTACAGCAAAAGAGATCGGTTCACAAATCGGTCTATGGACAAAGCAAGATACCGAACGGAATCACATTACCGGCAGCGAATTTGCTCAATTATCCGATAAAGAGGCATTGGAACGCATTCTGGACTTAAAAATCATGTCCCGCGCCCGTCCGACAGATAAGCAACGTTTGGTACAGTTGTTACAGCAAAAAGGGGCCGTCGTGGCCGTCACCGGAGACGGAACGAATGATGCTCCCGCCTTGAACCACGCTCACGTGGGCCTCTCCATGGGTAGCGGTACTTCCGTTGCTAAAGAGGCCAGCGACATTACGCTGTTGGATGACTCGTTCAGCAGTATCGCGACAGCCGTTATGTGGGGACGTTCCGTGTATCAAAACATACAACGTTTCATCCTTTTTCAGTTAACCATTAACGTGGCAGCTTTAATCATCGTGTTGCTCGGATCTCTATTGGGTTCCGAATTACCACTTACCGTCACTCAAATGTTATGGGTAAACTTGATCATGGACACTTTTGCCGCAGGAGCTTTGGCCTCACTTCCTCCCAATCCGGAAGTAATGAAAAGAAAACCGAGAGATTCGAACGCCTTCATCATCGTTCCTCAAATGAGAACGTTGATTTTAGGAACAGGCTTTATATTTGTTATCATCCTATTGGGACTTTTGTACTACCTGTCAAACTACGCCGGAGGCATAGACGCCGATACTCCGGAAGGTCTACGAAATCTAACCCTATTCTTTACGGTATTCGTAATGCTTCAGTTCTGGAACATGTTTAACGCCAAAACCTTTGGAACAAACAACTCCGCCTTTAAAGGATTACTTAAAAGCGAGGGTTTTCTTATTGTGGGATTGGCTATCGTTATCGGACAAATATTAGTTGTCAACTGGGGTGGAAGCGTGTTTAGAACCGTTCCCCTAAGCTGGAACGAATGGATATGGATTACTCTCTCAACCTCTTTCGTTCTATGGACCGGCGAACTATTCAGAGCTTTAAAACGAATAAAAGAAAAAACATTACATTAAAATGAATCTCATAATACATAAACAGTTGTTATATCAAATACGGAATAACATCTCTGCAACAAGATTAAAATCTATTTTTTAATATTACAATTAAAATGGAAATCATCATCATATTAGCCTTGATATTATTGAACGGTATACTGTCAATGTCCGAAATTGCGATGGTATCCGCACGTAAAACCCGTTTGGAGACAGAAGCGAAACGAGGAAATAAATCGGCAAAAACAGCCTTAAAATTAGCTCAGGAACCGGATCGTTTCCTATCCACGATCCAAATAGGTATCACCTTAATAGGAATCCTTACCGGTCTTTACTCCGGGGAGACGTTAGCCAACGATTTTGCTTTACTCCTCTCCCGGATAACACCCCTCGATGCCCACGCCCTGGCTGTTTCCAAAGGAATCATCGTGGTCATAGTGACTTATCTTACCTTAATTTTAGGAGAGCTGGTTCCTAAACGCATCGGTATGAATGCTGCAGAAAAAGTAGCCAAGATCGTGGCTCCCGTCATGACTTTTCTCTCTAAAATAGCCTCTCCTTTCGTGTGGTTACTATCCGCCAGCACAATACTGGTAACGAAAATCCTGGGACTAAAAGAATCCAAGGACGGGAAAGTAACGGAAGAAGAGATAAAGGCTATTATTAAAGAAGGAAAGGACGACGGGGAGGTTCAGGAAGTAGAGCAAGACATCGTGGAACGGGTTTTCAACCTCGGAGACCGGAACATCGGTTCCATCATGACCCACCGCAGTGATTTGGTCTGGTTAGATATTACCGAATCCAACGATCAGATCCGGAAAATCGTAAATAAGCATCTTTATAATATTTACCCCGTAGCCGATTCAAAATTAGACAACATCATCGGTGTCGTCTATTTGAAAGACCTGTTCGGAAAGATTGATTTACCGGATTTCAATTTAGAAAAAATCATCCGGCCGGCTCAGTATTTCCCTAAAAATCAAAGTGTTTACAATGCTTTGGAACATCTGAAAACCGAACACCTGAAATACGGACTGGTCACGGATGAATTCGGAAGCATAGAGGGGATTTTCACCTTGAAAGACATTCTGACGGCTCTTATCGGGGACGTACCCGAAATAGGAGAAGAGCCGGATATCATCCGTAGGAACGACGGCTCATACCTGATAGACGGCCAATGTTCTTTCTACGATTTCCTGGCTTATTTCGACATGGAAGATTTATATCCCAACCATTATTACAACACGGTAAGCGGGCTGATTTTAAAAATTTTGGAACATGTACCTAAAACAGGGGAACAGTTATCCTGGCTATGTTTCGATTTGGAAATCGTGGATATGGACGGGGCCAGGATAGATAAAATATTAGTGAAATTGAACACTCCTCTTTTATCCGAATAACCCTATCGTTCAACGAGTAAATCGAAACTTGCCTTGATTTACTTGTTGAACCCGTCATTTGTAAAACAACTCACAATTCTCAGCCACCTCCGTTTTAGAAAGTTGGTATACTTCAGATACCGGAAAGGGTATGCGGTTACGTTCAACCATCAATTGCACAAAAGCAATGTTCAAAGCCTGATCTACCCAAACCTCTAAAAAAACATCACTATTTTCCTTTGCCTCATACTTCAAAAATTTATGAAAACTTCTCTCCTTCAACCATTGGAAATACTGTTCCATCCCTTCCCGAACAAGTACTACTTTCTTTATTAAAAACACCCCCTTAGATACGGTATAAACATATTTTGCCTTGTTTTGTACGAAAATAAATACTCCTCCGCATACCACACTAAAAGAGAGTACGGAAGCAAACATCAAAAAAGGAGAACGCTGCATTCTTTGAGACAAATAATGAATGGCAACCAGCGCTATAATCCCGATTACGATTAATAAGAGAGGTATCATATAGCCCTCATTTTTCTTTACGACCTTTCCTTGCGTAAGAGATATAATTTGATCTTTTATGAATTTATATTCTTCCATTCTTTTTACATTTTAATTATTTAGTATCACAACAAACATCACCGCACATTATTTTTGTTTTATCCAAAATAATCACGCCATCAGCATTAACTAAATAATCAATTTCTGTAAAAAAAGCAGATAACCGCGTTGTCGACCGCGTATCGAAAGATAAAGAAGAAATTTGGTAGCGAAGGATTTTTTTGTCTGTCTTCCCGTATTGGCAACTATCCCGTTTCTAAAAAAAGAAGGATTTGAATCATACTGTTCCCCTGACTCTGCACCATTTATATGCATTCCCTGCAATATGCCCGAAATCGTATGAATCCCCATCGCCCCCGTCTCTTCATAGCATACTGTTTTTTCCGTTCCGATCTTTAGGTCATAATCGTACCCGCTTACACCTTCTTCTAAAAGAAGTAAGCAAAAAAAGAGAGAGAACAAACTATAAATCCAACCTTGTTTCATGCACACAATCGGACCGAGATTAGGCATTCAAAATTAAAAAAAATTCCATTGTTTTCCTAAATATAATCTATAAAATAAGCATATACCATAAGTCATCGATCAAAAAAAACGAAAAAACAAGAGATGCTGCGATTAGGAGAAAAGATCGAATCACCCAATCGCAGAAACATCCAATCACAGACCGCATTTATGTTCCCCTCCCTCGTGGTGATGACACCCTATTCCAGAATCGAGAACAAAACCTTTCAAATAAGAGTCGGCTAAAACACGGACATCTCCCTTACAACCGCGGAAAACTTTAATACCTTGATTATTCAGTACATTTAAAGCTCCGTCCCCCATGTTGCCTGCCAACATCACGGTTACTCCTTTCTCTCTTAACACGGAGGCAATATTCGATTTACAACCGCATCCTTGCGGAGCTGCAAGCGTCTCCGTTTTCATAATATTCTTTTCTTCATTCACCGTAAAAATGGTGTAATACTCACAATGTCCAAAATGGTCATCCACCACATTGGCTCTCGTCGGAATTGCAATTTTCATGATTTTTTTCTTCTTCTGTTTTTAAAATAAGTTTATGATGAGGCCCGTTTTCCCGTATCATTTTACCGCTACAAGAAGGGCACTTTGTCTCCCGACAAGGCTGTCCCTTAACATGAGGGAGCCTTGTTCCGCAGTGCACACAAATACAATAGGCATCGCTACATAAAGAAGCCTCCGGCTTATTTAATGCCCGCAACTTACTCGACTGGCAAAAACGACAACAGGTTACAGGCTCTTTTTCTACCATAATCTTCCGACAAGTATCACATCGATACCAATAATAATCGATGTGATAATCCCCACCCTCTATAAAAATAACTTTTCCCTCCACCAGGGCAGTTGCTATTGTACGCCGGGCTTTCTCGTATATACGTGTATAAGTAGGCCGGGATACACCCATTTGCAATGCCGCCTTTTCCTGAGGTAAAAGTTCATAATCACTCAACCGGAGAGCCTCATATTCCTCAAACAGCAAAACTTCCGGATCCAGGTCCGTCATGGGCAATCCAAAAGGCTTGAAACCTTCCATCAAAGGAGGATTCTTTATCACTCGGCTACGTTTCGGTCTTGACATAACTCTATTTTGGAACAAAGATAATTCTTTTTATGAACATATGTTCATAAAAACGCCAATTAATACAGATTATTTTTCCATTTTTAAGTCGTGCGAATAGAAAAGGATTTCGCTTCTTTTGTCAATTGACGGGGCAACTACCGGCTCCGGCGTAGTCTCTTCCTATTTTACCGTTATATTCCGGATGTCTTCGCAACCAGACTACCGCGTAAGAACAGGTCGCAACCGGCCGCAAATCATGCTCCGCGGCATAATCATAAATATATTTAACCAAAGCCGCGGCTATACCCCTTCCCCCGATTTCCGAAGGAACCATCGTATGTCTGACATCCAACTCCCCGTTTTCTATCACATAGGTGACATAAGCCACACGGCCGTTTACAACCGTCTTAACCGTACGATTCTCCGTATCATGTATTATTTCCATAACATAAACGATTAAAATTACATGGCAAATATAACGACGACTGACAATCAATGATCACAAATCGTAGAATTTGGAATTAAAACGATTCCACAATTAAACGGTTAAGCTTCCCTCCCGCAGATTTTGCAAGCATTGAAAGAGCTTCTCCTATCTAAAATCGCTTGGTATACCCATGACAATAAGGAAGAGAACCTTTCCGGTTATAGTAATTTTGATGATAATCCTCGGCTGGCCAAAAAGTCGTGGCGGGCGAAACCAGTGTTACGACCGGATAACCTTTCGTTTTCAACCGTTCGATCAATTTATCGGCAACCTCTTTTTGTTGAGGATTCGCATAAAATATTTCGGAACGATATTGTTCTCCCCTATCGGGCCCTTGACGATTCAACTGGGTAGGATCATGGATTTCGAAAAAAAGTTTCGCTAACGCCTCATAGGTCGTTTGGGAAGCATCGAAAACCACTCTGACAGCCTCTGCATGTCTCGTGTTTTTCCGGCAAACATCTTCATAAGTAGGATGATCCGTTTCACCTCCTATATACCCTGATTCTACGGTCAAAACTCCGGGTGCCTTCTGCATAAAATATTCCACCCCCCAGAAACATCCTCCTGCAAAAATGGCCGTATCGGTTTTCAGCTCCCGATCAGGAATAAACTCCATAGAGATCGAATTTACACAGTGCCGGGTATTCTTAGAAGTGAAACCTTCCCCCACAAATACATGTCCCAAATGCGCACCACATCCGGCACACAGAATCTCTGTCCGTCTTCCGTCCGCATCCGTAACCCTTTTTACCGCTCCTTTAATTTCGTCATCGAAACTGGGCCATCCGCACCGGGAATCAAATTTATCTTCCGAACGATACAATGAAGCCCCGCATTGTTTGCACACATAGGTTCCTTTTCCTTTAAAATCATAATATTTGCCCGTGAAAGGTAATTCCGTTCCTTTATGAATTATTACCTGTTTTTCCGCTTCGGTCAATTCTCTTTTTTGTGCCATAACCATATAGTTTGCCAATATCAATACAAGAATCACAATTCTTCTCTTCATCATTGCTATTTCTTCATTACGTTATATTACAAATTTAGTTCAATTTACCCTCAAATAAAATAAACCAGTTTACCATTTCAATTTATTTCAGCAAAATAAACAGTTCTTTTCTTGCTTATGCCCACACAATATGCTCATATTCCTTTCCTTTTTCGTACGTTTGCTCTTTTAATAATCCAAATTTTATCAATTCAATTATGGTAGTTGCATATTTACGAGTAAGTACAAACAGACAACATCTTGAGAATCAACAAGAGGAAATCAAGCGATTTGCGCATAACCGAGGATTGACCATAAACAAATGGTACAATGACATCATTAGCGGTAAAGTAAACAGCAGTGATCGGAAATTAGGAGATATTCTCAGCTCTCTGCAGGAAGGAGATTGCCTGATCGTCACCGAAGTCTCCAGACTAAGCAGGACGCTAATCGATATTATGAATATCATCAACACGTGCATACAACGTAAAATCATCTTACACAGTACGAAAGAAGGGTATACATTCGAAAATAACCTGAACAGTAAAATATTAGGGTTTGCATTCGGTTTAGTGGCTGAAATTGAGCGTAACCTAATTTCCATTCGAACCAAAGAAGCTCTCGCCGTTCGCAAAGCGGAAGGCAAAAAATTAGGACGTCCGATAGGAAGTAGCCCGCAATTAAAATTATTGATCGAAAACAAAGCTAAAATCATTGAAATGATGGACAATAGCATATCTTATAAGAAGATAGCCAAACAATACAAAGTATCCGTGTGTACTGTCAATCGATTTGTGAAATACCACGTCAACGCGGATAAATAGACGTGGTATTCACTTCAAAAAACGAACCGGACGATCTTTTGATTATATTTCCTAATTTTTCTATTTTCGCATCATATATTTAGAGCTATTATGTTAACAGAGCAAGAAAAAGAGCGGTACAATCGCCAAGTTATCCTATCTGAAATAGGGGTGGAAGGACAAGAAAAGATGAAGCAAGCCAACGTCCTGGTCGTGGGAGCCGGAGGACTGGGCTCCCCCGTTCTTCTTTATCTCACCGCTGCCGGTATAGGACATATCGGAATCATCGATAACGATCTGGTATCCGAGTCGAACCTGCAGCGACAGATTCTTTACGATTCGACATGCGTCGACATGCCTAAAGCAGCTATTGCCGAACAAAAACTGGAGAAATTGAATCCTTTCTGTCGTTTCACGCTTTACGAAGCACGTCTTGTTGCTGAAAATGCTTCCGAGATCATTTCCCATTACGATATAGTCGTAGACGCAACAGACAACCTGGCGACCCGTTATCTTATCGACGAGGTATGCAATATACAAAAGAAGCCCATGGTTTACGGAAGCATATGCGAATTTTCCGGACAGCTCTCTGTTTTTCACTATCAAGACGGTCCCTCTTACCGGAAACTATACCCTTACCACAACAACATTCAACACTTCACCCAACCTCTTGGGGTATTGGGAACTCTTCCGGGAGTCATCGGAACCCTCCAAGCCAATGAGGTCATAAAAATCATCCTGGGCAAACCGGAGGTCCTATCCGGCAAGCTTCTTTTGATTGATTTACTGAACATGAACTTTACAAAACTGAATCTTTAGAGCCAAATTCGTTTTTTACCTGTATCGGGTCAACAATTCGCGATCGACGATCCTGATGGTTCGCTTATCCATTTTAATCCCACCCTCTTCGATCAATTCGGCAAGCACACGAGCCAAAGAAGGGCGAGCCACCCCTAATACGTCTGCAATCTCCTGTTGACTGTGTTGTCCCTCCCGTTCTAATAAATAAGCAGCCAAACGTCCCTTCAAATTCCGCAAGGCAAACGAATTCAACTTCCGACTCAGAAATATACTACGATCGGAGATAATCCGTAAAAAATTTTGCATAACAACAGGTTCTTTCTGCATTAAGCCGACAAACTCCTCCTTATTAATAATCAATACTTCACAAGGAGTAACGGTTAAAATATTCACGGGAAACCTGTTATCCGTGGCGAAAATAAAAGCCGGGGCCAACAGACGGGGAGCCTCTATATCCTCTATCGTCACCTGTTTGCCTTCCCCGTTTACCATATGAGTACGTACCTTTCCCTCGTACAATAAATAAAGCGAATGACACAAAGAGTTTTGCAAAGCAACAAAATCATTCGGGGAATAAACGCGTAAAACAGCAGGAGCAGAACGCAAGAACTCCGTCAAACGTTCTTCTGGAAAATTCCGGAAAACAGGACTGGTCAGTAATTTCTCTATCTCCATTAACTCTTCATTTATGCAAATTTAGAATTTCCGACAGATAAAAAAGAAAAATCGACCTGAAAATTCTCTTTTGTAACAAATGTGACAATTATCCTTCTTGCAAGAAACGATCTTTGTAACATAAAAACAAAAAGGATGAAACGTACTATTATCAAAATCAATGAAGCTCTCTGCAACGGATGCGGTCTATGTGTAAAAGGTTGTCACGAAGGAGCCCTGCGGCTGATCGACGGGAAAGCCACCCTTATCAGCGAACTGTATTGTGACGGATTGGGTGCTTGCATCGGAAATTGTCCTCGAGGAGCCATTACCCAAGAAGAACGGGAAGCTGAAAAATACGACGAGAAAGTTGTTATAAAAAGACTGATTCCCAAAGGGGAAGAGGTAATCAAAGCTCACTTGCAGCATCTTTCCGATCACAAACAAGTCGAATTTTTACGGGAAGCTCACGAGGAACTCCGCCAACAAGGTATTCACGATATTCCTATTCGTCCCGTCTCTTCCTCTCCCACCTTTTCCTGTCCCGGGTCAAAAACTCGAAGTTTTGTACCCGGAACCTCCTCGATTGTCGCAGAGAAGGAGGTCGAGAAGGGAGAACTGCGACAATGGCCGATACAGTTGCATCTATTACCGCCGGCCGCACCCTTTTTCCAGGATGCGGACCTATTGGTCGCCGCAGATTGTACCGTTTACGCCTTAGGCAACTTCCACAACCTATTCCTAAAAGAAAAACGGTTAGCCATCGCCTGTCCCAAATTAGACGAAAAAAACGGAATTTACACAGATAAAATCAAAGCCATCATAGACCAGGGAGGTATCAGCACCTTAACCGTCATGATCATGGAGGTTCCTTGCTGTAGCGGATTACTACGCGTATGCGAAGCAGCAAGAGAGAAAGCCGAAAGGAAAATTCCTTTAAAACTTATCAGGGTCGGTATTCACGGAGAGATACGAGAAACCCGATGGTTATAATTTATAATTACATGATAAAACCTTAAAACTATGGAAAATTCAATGTTTTGTTTTCAATGTCAGGAAACGGCTCACGGAACGGGTTGTACCCTTCGCGGAATTTGCGGTAAAGATAGTGAAACCGCCAATACGATGGATTTACTGCTGTTTGTCGTAAAAGGCATATCGATCGTACATAACGAACTACGAAAACACCTAACAAAAGGAGATCAACAGGTAAATAAATTTGTCATCGACGCCCTTTTCTCTACCATTACCAACGCCAACTTCGATCGACAAAGCCTCATCAACCGAATCGAAAAGGGACTACAAATAAAAAGACGGTTAATATCGCTATCCATAGAAAAAAGAGTCGATCTTCCCGAAATAGAAGAGGTTTACTGGGAAGGAACTACCGATACTTTTTTCCCAAAGGAAAAAGAGGCCGGCATACTGAATGAAAAAAACGAGGATATCCGTTCTTTGAAAGAACTTATCATTTACGGCATAAAAGGAATGGCCGCCTATTTAGCACATACCATACGTTTGGGATTCGATGATGAATCCATCCATCGTTTCATTCAAGAAACCCTCGCGGATATAACTGTCCGGAAACTATCCGTAGAAATGCTAACCGCTCTCGTCATTCAAACAGGAGAATTCGGGGTAAAAGGAATGGCTCTTTTGGATAAGGCAAACACCGAACGTTTCGGCCATCCCGAAATAACAGAAGTGAATCTCGGTGTCCGTAAAAATCCCGGTATTTTAATCAGCGGACACGACCTGAAAGACATGGAAGAGTTATTGGAACAAACAGAAGGAAGCGGAATAGACATTTATACCCACGGAGAGATGCTACCGGCACATTATTATCCGGCATTTAAAAAATACAAACATTTCGCGGGAAATTACGGTAACGCTTGGTGGCGTCAACGAGAAGAGTTTGAATCGTTTCGCGGCCCTATCCTTTTCACGACCAACTGCATCGTGCCACCTTTGGCTTCCGCCTCCTACAAAGAGAGGATGTTTACCACGAACGCATCAGGATATCCGGGCTGCAATCACATCGAAACCGACGAGAACGGTCATAAAGAGTTTTCCGAAATTATACGGAAAGCCCGGGCATGTTCCGCACCACTGGAAATCGAAAAGGGTACTATCACCGGAGGATTCGCGCATCATCAGGTATTACAGGTAGCCGACAAGATCGTGGAAGCGGTAAAAAACGGTTCCATCCGCAAATTTGTCGTTATGGCCGGTTGTGACGGCAGGATGTCGAACCGTAATTATTACGCCGAATTTGCACAAGCCTTACCGAAAGACACGATCATCCTCACGGCAGGATGCGCCAAATACCGCTATAATAAATTACAGTTAGGAGAGATCAACGGTATTCCCCGTGTTCTCGATGCCGGACAATGTAACGACAGCTATTCTTTGGCGATTATCGCCTTAAAATTAAAAGAAATTTTCAAACTTCAAGATATCAATGAATTACCCATCGTCTATAACATCGCCTGGTATGAACAAAAAGCGGTTATCGTCTTACTCGCCCTGCTTAGTTTAGGGGTAAAAAAGATCCATATAGGCCCCACCCTGCCCGCCTTTCTATCCCCCCGGATTACCCGGACATTAACCGATACGTTCGGTATCGGTTCGATTACCACGGTAGATAAGGATATCGAGAATATGATATATAGTTGATTCAGATCCGGTCATAAGGTTATTCCGAGCCCCAATCGAACACAAGATTCGGGTGAAACAAGTCCTTCCGACAGGATCATCCTATTACATAAAAACGAGATTCGTAAACGAATCTCGTTTCCTATCTTTTAAAAACAGATTCTACTTGTATCCCGGTTTTCCCAAAAGAGCAAACATATTATTCTTATAGGCTTCCACCCCCGGTTGATCGAAGGTGTTTACTCCCAGAATCCCGCCAGATATACCGCATGCCAGTTCATAAAAATAAAACAGTTGTCCCAAATAGTATTCCGTCAACTCGGGAATCCTGATCTGCATATTAGGAACCCCCCCGTCGACATGGGCCAAACGGGTTCCCAATTCGGCCATCTTATTCACTTCATCCACCCGTTTACCGGCCAAATAATTCAATTTATCCAAATCCGACGCATCACGGGGTATTGGTACCTCGTATTTCGTTTTCTCAATGGAAAGTACGGTTTCAAACAAATTACGCCTTCCGTCCTGTATATATTGTCCCATAGAGTGAAGATCCGTAGAAAAATCCACGCTGGTTGGAAAAATACCTTTATGCTCCTTCCCCTCGCTCTCGCCGAACAATTGCTTCCACCACTCTCCCACGAAATGCAGTTTAGGATTATAATTTACCGTTATCTCCGTCGTATACCCCTTCTCGTAGAGAGCATTCCTCACGGAAGCGTAATCCATCGCGATCTTACGCCCCTCGCCCAAGGCGAAGTTTTGCATATCGCCAGCTCCTTTAACCAAAGCCTCGATATCAAATCCAGCCATAGCGATCGGCAACAAACCTACCGGTGTAAGTACCGAAAAACGGCCTCCCACGTTGTCCGGAATAACAAAAGTAGCATACCCTTCCCGATCTGCCAATGCTCTCAATGCACCTTTTTTCTCATCCGTAATCGCCACGACCCGTTTACGGGCTTCCTCCTGTCCTACCTGTTTTTCCAACATTTCTTTCAATAAACGGAATGCAATAGCAGGTTCCGTCGTCGTTCCCGACTTCGATATTACACAAAGTCCAAAACTCTTATCAGCCAAATACCGTTGAAGTTCATACAGATAATCTTCACTCAAGTTATGACCGGCAAAAACCACCTGCTTGCAACAGTCAAAACTCCCGGACATAGCCTCGATAACGGCCTTTGCACCAAGATAAGATCCTCCTATTCCGATTACGACTATGACTTCTGCACGTGATTTCAGATTTCGGACACAATCGTTTATCTTTCTCAGTTCGTCATCTGAAATTTGTGACGGAAGAGTAAGCCAGCCTAAAAAATCGTTTCCTTTACAAGTACCTTTCATCACTCCTTCCAAGGATAAAACTGCTTTCTGGCGTTGAACATCAATCTCCTTTTCCGTTACAAAATTCAAAACTTTAGCGTAATCAAATTCGATGCGATTCATAGTAAGCATATTAAATTAATCTGAATTTTTCGCTTTTAGCATATCCCTGAAACGGGAGGCATTTTCGTAATCTTCATTTTTTACAGCCTCTTCCATCAAACGGGTCAACTCCTCAACCGACAGCTCCTCGTTAGATTCTGTGATCGCAGGTTCCAGGTCGTTTGCTTTAACCTCCTGCTCCTGCATCTCCTTCTCCGGAACAGAGATAGAGGTCTTTTCCACCACTTCGGGAGTCGTGTATATCGGACAACCGTATCTTAAAGCCAAGGCCACGGCATCCGAAGTACGCGCGTCAATACGCAGCTCTTTTTCCTCTTGTCTGAAAAGTAACTCCGAATAGAATATTCCGGCTTCCCAACGATAAATAAAAACCTCTTCCAAACTTACGTTCAACCCATCCGTTAACCGTTTAACCAAATCATGAGTAAGCGGGCGTTGCGTCTGGAGATGTTCCAATTGTATCGCTATAGATTGAGCTTCGGAAATCCCAATGATGATCGGAATCCGATACGTATCATTTAGATCGGAAAGGACTAACGCGTAAGCCCCTGACTGAGACATGCTATATGATAATCCTAATATTTTTAATCTTACTCTATCCATATCGCCTAAATTATTTCAAACTTCGCAATAGTATCTGACAAACTAACGTCTATTACCCGATTTAGTTTCAAATTTAACGAATAAACTTACTTCCGTATGGGAGCCCGATAGATACGAGCCAATCCTCCCAAACTCGTTTCCCGGTATTTAGCTTGCATATCACATCCGGTTTGCATCATGGTTTCCACGACATCGTCGAAGGAGACCTTATGACGGCCGTCGGAAAACAAAGCGTAAATAGCACACTCCCTGGCTTTTTGAGAAATAAAAGCATTCCGCTCTATACAAGGAATCTGCACGTATCCCCCTACCGGATCACAAGTCAATCCCAAGTTATGTTCAAATCCCATCTCTGCAGCATACTCTACTTGCATGGGTGTTCCGCCCAATATTTGTGCGGCCGCCCCCGCAGCCATGGCACAAGCCGTACCCAACTCGCCCTGGCAGCCGACTTCCGCTCCCGAGATCGAACCGTTTGTTTTTACGATATTACCGATTAATCCGGCCGTCGCCAACCCTTTAATGATCCGACGGTCACTAATATTCTGATCATGCTTTAAAAAGTAAAGAACCGCAGGAACGACTCCGGCAGATCCGCAAGTAGGTGCCGTCACGATACGCCCGCCGCCGGCATTCTCCTCCGCAACAGCCAATGCAGAGGCAAAAACCATCCCCATGTGCCGTAAAGTTCCCGCCGATTGCTGTGCCCGAATATGATAAGAACAAGCTTTCCGCGCCAACCGCAGATTTCCCGGCAACACACCTTCATTCTCCAACCCATTGTGAATCGCCCCAATCATCACCTCCCACACTTCCGCTAAATAATCGAATATTTCAGGTCCCTCATGCAGTTCCACGTACTCCACGAAAGAACGACCTTCCGCTTTACACCAGTTCAAAATATCCGTCATTTTAGTATCCGGATAAACCTCTTCTTCTTTAAAAGTCCCCTTTTCATCCCACAAGGCTCCCCCTCCCACACTATACACTTCCCATGAATCAGTAAGCCCTCCACACACGAAAGCCTCGAACAGCATTCCGTTCGGATGATGGGGAAGCGTTTTCTCCGGCTCCCAAATAATCTCGGTTTTTTCCGGATCATCGATCATTCGTTGAATGGCACTGTCCGTTCCATGTCCGCGTCCGGTAAGAGCCAAGCTACCATATAAAGTTACCCTGTATAAATCCGCTTCCGGATTTTTCTCTTTAAAATACAAGGCAGCACGTCCCGGCCCCATCGTGTGACTGGAAGAGGGACCATACCCTATCCTGAATATTTCTCGAATTGATTTCACCTTATACCCATTTTAGATTTATGATTCTAAATTTCAGATTACAATGCTTTCTATCGATACGATTCTCCGAATGTTTCCTGTAATCCTTTCTCAATCTACAATAAAAAAAAGCAGGCCTGTAAGCCGGGTTCCGTACCTTGCGGTTTCTATCATTTATCTAGTCTGCAGATCTCTCCACAGCTCAAGCGACCTACCCCCTAACATCAGCCGGGCCGGCCTAAGCGTTAGTGTACATGGTCTTGCAACTCGTGAGATGTACGGCTACTCCGGTTACCCGGAATACCGGTGGGCTCTTACCCCGCCTTTTCACCCTTATTCCACGGAGGGAACGGTTTTTTTCTGTTACATTACTATATCCTTTCGGATATCTTCCCGTTAGGAAGCACGATGCCCTATGTTGCCCGGACTTTCCTCTCTCCTTTTCAGGACAGCGATAGAACGGCCTGCTTTTATCATTTCTATTTATTCATCGGACGATTTCGCTTTATCACCCGACGTTCAGTTCATAATAGGATCTTCCGGAAAATTAGCCCAAATCTTATACCTCCCTCCCAAACTTCCCATGGATTGTTCCCACAATTGAGGGTTCGGCAACTGAAACAAAATCTCCGTTTCTATGTCCCCGACCATCCAGGAGTTTTCTTCCAACTCCCCTTGCAGTTGTTTTCCGTTCCAGCCGCTATAACCGGCAAAAAAACGCACGTCACCCGACGTCATTTTCCCCGATTTCAACCACTCGGTGAGCAGTCGAAAATTTCCTCCCCAATAGACTCCCTCTCTTATCATCAAAGCTCCGGACAAACCGCTTTTCCGGTGAATATAATACAATTGATTTCGCTCCACGGGTCCACCTAAGTACACCGGTAACTCAATCCCTTCCAAACCTTTTACCAATTGGGAAGTGGTATACGGTAACGGTTTGTTCAACACAAAGCCAACGCTTCCCGTTTCATCGTGTTCAACGATATAGACCACGGAACGATTAAAATAGTTTCCCTGCAAAAAAGGCTCTGCAATTAAAACCTTTCCGATCTCCACCCGATCACTATTGTGTCGTATCCTAAACAGATCTTGAAATTGTTCTTCCACGATATTCGCTTTAATTAATCAAATATAACCATTAAATTTGTATACCTATGTATCTATGCAAAGATAATACAATGTACAAAATATTCTTCATATTGCTGCTATCTTTATTTATGAACAGCCTTACTTCCGGACAAAGCAAGGTATTACCGGTTATCATCATCCAAAACGACACACTGCCTCATATACAACTGCCCGAAGTATCGGTAATCGTCAGAAAAAGAAATCACAATTACTACGAAAGGCAACATCAAAAACACAATCGGACGGTCTACAATGTTCAGAAAGCGCTCCCGTACGCCAAGATAGCTGCTCTGAAAATCAATGAAATAGAACAAAAGCTAAAAACCATCCACTCCGAAAAAGAGAAAAAAAGAGTAGTAAAAGAAGAGTACAAACAGTTAATGAAAACCTTTAAACAACCCTTGATGAAACTTACCGTCACACAAGGTAGAATCCTGATACGCCTAATTTACCGGGAAACTCAAAATACCTCATTCCACCATATAAAAGAGTACAGAGGTAGTGTAAACGCTTATTTCTGGCAATCCATCGCTTTACTGTTCGGCCATAATCTGAAGGCGGATTACGAGCCCAACGGCAGAGACCGGGAGATCGAAGAGATTGTCACCCAAATTGAAAAAGGAAAACTATAAATAGCCGACAACTAACACATTGTAAAACATCAACTAATTTTTGATCTATAACCTCTATCAATTAAAATAGCACATTGTACCCGTCCCCGTGGGTTATTCTAATCTTGCCATCTTTAAATCGTAAATCTCATAATGGTTTGAGAAAAACAGAAAAAGAGTTTGCCTATTTACTTTAGCCAGGTTCCTATCGGTAATATAAATTTATTACTTTTGTGACATGAAATACGAAGACATCATAGCGGATTTAAAAAAGGAAAATTACGCTCCCATCTATTTTCTAACGGGTGAGGAGCCCTATTTTTTGGATAAAATCAGTGAATGGATGGAAGAACACGTTCTTTCGGAAGACGAAAAAGCATTTAATCAGGTCGTCTTTTACGGAAATGACGTCTCCATGACCACGGTCACCGATACGGCCCGTCGTTTTCCCATGATGTCGTCACGTCAGGTTGTCATCGTAAAAGAAGCCCAGAATATACGGGATTTCGATAATCTACTCCCTTATATCGATCATTTCCAGACAACGACCATACTTGTATTCTTATATAAGAACAAAAAACCGGATAAACGAAAAGGCGTTTTTAAAAAATTAGGAAGTTCTAAAAACTGCGTCTATTTTGAATCTGCCAGACTGTATGAAAATAAGATTCCGGATTGGATCATCGACTATTGTAAAGAAAAAAAATGTATGATCACCATGAAGGCAGCAGGAATTTTAGCCGAAAGTTTGGGAAACGACTTGAGTAAAGTCGCCAACGAACTGGATAAACTCATGCTGTTACTACCCGGAGGAGGAGAAATTAAAGAAAATCTGATAGAAGAACATACCGGAATCAGTAAAGAATATAATACCTTCGAGTTAATCAACGCCATCATTCGGCAGGATCATTTAAAAGCGAATCGTATTGTCAATTATTTTGAGGCAAATCCCAAAAACAACCCGTTGGTATTGACCATAGCGACATTATTTAAATACTTCAGGGATCTATTGACCTTTCATTACCAGAAAAAAACGACCCCGAACCAGCAGGAAATGGCTCGACTGCTCGGCATTAACCCTTACTTTATAAAGGATTACACGGAGGGGAGTAAAAAATATAACGCCATAAAATGCGCTAACATCATTTCATGGCTACGAAAATACGATATGAAATCCAAAGGAGTAGGAAACAGTAATATTTCAGACGGAGAATTACTAAAAGAGCTGATTTTCAAAATCATGCATTGATCATAAAATTTCGGATAACATGAATAAGGCAGTCTTTTTAGATCGGGATGGAACCATCAATTCGGATGAAGGGCACTACTACATATACAAAAAAGAAGATTTCATCTTTAACCCGGGAGTTATTGAAGGAATCAAACGCCTGAACGAGGCCGGTTACCTGGTGATTGTAGTGACCAATCAGGGAGGAGTAGCCAAAGGAGAATACACCGAAAAAGAGGTCGAGCTTTTGCACGAATACATGTGCTCGGAATTGGCAAAAGCAGGAGCCCGCATAGACAAAATTTACTATTGCCCGCATCACGACAGCGTTTCGAAATGCAAATGCCGGAAACCCTCGCCTTATATGATTGAAAAGGCCATAGAAGAATTTGATATCGATAAATCGATCTCGCTTTTGATCGGGGACGGAACAAGGGATATTGAAGCAGCCGAGGCTGCCGGAATCCGGGGTATTAAAATACCTAAGAATAGCGATATCACTCCCGTTATAGATGCCATTTTAAACTAAAATAACATAACTTCAAAATGAGGCTGTCTAACAACGAAAAGTTAGATGGTCTCTTTTTTTATAAACTCATTCCCGCATGGCCTGTAAAAATACGATTAAGCCACTTTTGTTGGAACCAGTGGGTATACGATGTCCATTTTGACTGTAAACTGCCCTTTTGGTGCAAAAAACAGGCGAAAAAACAGCTTTGCCAAAGCTAAGAGTGCAAGTTTTCTCAGATTATGGGCAAGAGCTTTCAATCCAAACTCCAAGCTGACTCCTGCCATCCCCCTGAGCCTGAACCTGCGGAACCCGCCACACTCCTTTATATGTCCGAAGACAGCCTCAGGTTCTATCGGCCTTTTACTTCTATGTCCCAATCCCTCTTCACTCATCAAAAGCTCACGAGCGGCTTGCTTGAGAGAGTTGAGGTTATGGTTTACCTCGATCTGACGGCTTCCCTTCGATTTATGGCATCCTCCCCTCAAGGGGCATCCCGAGCACCGGTTGGCCCGATAGACGCTTATCCGCGACTCATACCCGGAATATGAAATTCTCTTTTCTTTTCTGATGAACTTCAGATGTTGCCCCATCGGACACACATAGTAATCCTGAACAGGATTATAATACATATTTACCGGTAAAAATGGATCGGTCTTGTATTTACGTTTCTGCTCTTTGTGGAACATATTGTATTTCACATAGGGCGTGATGCCCTGACCGAACAGGTACTCGTAATTTTGTTCACTCCCATAGCCCGAGTCCGCCACGATGACCGCACTTTGTTTTCCATACTTACTTTTGAAAGTATCCAGGTAGGGTATAAAGGTTAGCGTGTCGGCTGGACGTTGATAAATGGCATAGTTTGTTATGAATTGATTCTCTGTTGATATTTGCACGTTATAGCCCGGCTTGAGTTGGCCGTTGAGCATCGCGTCCTCTTTCATGCACATGAAGGTGGCCTCATGATCGGTCTTTGAATACGAATTGCGATCTTCCATTATCAACAGAGCTGCCGCATATTTATCCATCTTTGGTATTTTCTCCTCCTCTATCTCCTTCAATGCTTTTTCATCCGCTTTGGAAAGCTTGTCACGGTCTATCCTCTGGCGAATGTTATCGACTCTTTCCCTGAACTGCTCCTCGGTGACGGATGCCTTGACCGGATCTTCTTCGTTTTCCAAGCCGTTGGATTGTTCGATCTGATCCAATATCGCGGTTGTCTTGGCCTTGAGACGCGCGTCATATTTCTCTATTGATTTTCTCCATACAAAAGTATATTTGTTGGCAGCAGACTCGATCTTGGTTCCATCGATGTATTGGACATCAAGCGTTAAGAAGCCCTCACCGTGAAGCAACTCGACCACCTGGATGAAAATAGATTCGAATTTGTCTTTCAACCGCTTTCCCCTAAAATAGTTTATGGTCCTGAAATCAGGTCTGGACATCCCGCAGAGCCACATATAGTTGATGTTTTCACATATTTGTTGCTCTATCTTGCGGGAGGAGTAAACATTGTTCAGATAGGCATAGACCAGTATCTTGAGCATCATCTTGGGACTATAACAACTATTTCCTCCACCCTTATAGCTTTCCTTGATGCCGACCAGGTCCAGACGGTCGATCACGTCGTTCACCACTCTTACAACATGAGTCTTTGGTATTAATTCATCCAAGCTGGGAGGAAATAACAGACTTTGTTTTTGATTCTCTGGTTTTATTGCTAACTTCGCCATCGTTATATGATTGATTTGTAGTTGGTTGTGCAAAACAAATATACAAAATACTTTTCATATAACAAAGGCTTTTCTTCTGATTATCAGTCGAAAAGCCTTATTTTTTATACAAATGGGGACCATCTAAACTTGTTAGACAGCCCCATTTTTTGCAAGTCAAATATCTATTGCCAAACCAACCGATAACTTTACTCGACTTTGGTAAACTGGAATACTAAGGTATAATAATCCGACATCGGATACTCTCCGACAACTTGCCACGGATATTCCGGGTGCGTCGCAACATAATAACATTTTGTTAAAAAGTCCGTCGGAACATAATCGTAAATACGGAGTTCCAATACTTTCCCCTTACGCAAGAGACGCATTCCGACAACTCCTTCCTCTTCGTTTACATTCGCGGCCGAGTAACTTTTATTTACCTTTCCGAATTTCACGGTCATCACGTCCTCATAACTCATCGTTGCCGTCTCGTTCAGACGAGTAGACTCCTCTTTTATAATCTCAACGGAGCAATTCCGCAAGTAGTGGGCCAAATCTCCCGTCACGCCGTCCACGTTCAAGGTATTCCCTCCGGGACCGGCAGACAAGCGAATCACATCCGTAGCATTATTATTCACAGGCAGATGTTCACAATCTGCTCCCGTTTTATCCTCATAGCCTGCCATTCGACGGACAAAAGCCTCATCCGTGAAACCGTTAAACCTCCATTCCCCTTCGATATCTTTAAATTGTGTAGGCCCGCTAACCGTTATTGTTGTAGAAGCATTACCTCCCGCCTCGATAAGACCTCCCTCCTTTATTCTCAAAATAACCTTATCTTTTCCTTCCTCCTTCTTCAAAAAACGAAGCGTTACGACCGCATAGGCTTTCATCGTCCCCATATATAACTCCTGTTTTCCCCCGACAATCTCATAATGTTCGTTTAATACAGCCGTCGACGCGGGATCTATTTCGAAAGGAACATAAACCTCCGTTTTTTTATACATATAATCGTTTCCCCCGACCTTCAGGCTGACGGCTATCTCTTTCTCGGCTTTCAAGTCGCAAGAAGTCGCATTAAAGGAACAACTGAAAACATCCCTTATCTCCACGGGAATCATCGTCACCCGATTATTCCATAATTCATATCCCTCCGCTCCGTTTAAGGCCAAACGAATCTCTCGCTGGGGAGTCACATTCTCTTTCGGCATAATCCATACCGTATCTATCGATTCTCCGGGTTGAAGCGTAAATTCCTTCGTCTCTATCGTATAATCCTCATCTAAAACCGCTGTTCCAGAAATCGTAAAGGGAATCACGACAGTCTCCTTAGCCGGAGTCGATGCTATTAACTCCACGGCCAACGGAGTTTCAGCCTTTAAAATATAAATCGGCCGGCCGAAACTCAATGTCGGCAAATCGTTATCGTCATTCTTGCAACTTAACAGTGACAAGAACAAAATCAGATTATATAATAATATTCTTCGCATACACCTGTATTGTTTTTTAGTTTAATCACCATAAGTTTCATTGTAAATCTCCCGCTTAGCCTGAATCGCATCCCGTTCCGCGTTCGTCAATTTGGCAGGAGTGGGCAAAACAAATTCATTACTAACGTCACTCAGTCTCTCGGGCATATCTTCCGCATCATCGCCACAGGCCGCAAAAGATAAACTTACCGCCATCAGAATTAATATATATTTCATTTTTTTCATCGTGTTGTGCTTTAAATTAATATTTACTGTATTCCGGATTTTGAATAATAGCAGGATTTAAGACAATATCCGACTTCGGAATCGGAAAAGTATAAAGGAATTTCAACGTCTCGTATTTCACACCGCTAACTCCCCACCAAAACTCGGGACGTCCGTTCCGTTTCAATTCGTACCAACGGTCGCCGTTCTCCATGTACAGTTCTTTTCTCCGCTCGTTCAGGATGGCAGCCATAAGAGGAGTTAACGCTTTCCCCATGGCGTCTACTTGTATACGGGCCGCCGCATCTACTGCCGGCAAATTACTCATCGTGTAGGCCACGTAAGGTTCAATCCGGTTTTCCCGCAAAAGGTTCAGGTAATGCAACGCATTATCATTGTCTCCCAAATGAGCATAACACTCGGCTATCACCAAACACATCTCGGCACTTCGGATGGCGAATCGGAGTGTTTTATTGTTTAACAATTTGTTCGTGAAAAAAAGATTATAACGTACATCATTCTCTTTCTCCGTAAACAGGTTGATTAAATCTTCAGCAACGGGACGAGTTTGAGAATAACCGAAATTTAAATCCGTGTAACCTTTTGTCTTTGAAGTTCCGGCCCGTAACAGTTCATTACCGGCCTGTGCCACCTCACTCTTCATCATCTCTTTATACGCTTCCCCTTTGATCAAAGGAAAAGTTTCCAATATCTCTTTGGCGATAGGAATCGCCAAGTCCCATTCCTGTGCCCAGAAATAGGTTCTGGCCAAATAAAACTTGGCTACATTCACATCCAATCGATACTTCTTATCCGTTTGATTCATATCGATTGCCGCTTTCAGGTCCCTCACTATAAAATCAAAGGTTTCTCTCAAGGTCGCCCGCGCAGGTTTTGCTTCCATGTCAAATTTTTCCACGAGCGGGACTCCATTCATCCCGGAGGCTTTCGCTTTATCAAAAGGTTCACAAAATTCCCGCATCAGATTATAATAACACATCCCTCGTAAAGTATACGCCGCAGCCGCAACCTTTTTTCCTAATTCGGAAGACTTATCTTCCATCTCACCCAAAATAATATTACAATCCCGAATTTTCTCGTAAATATATTTGTATCGGCTTGTCATCGAATTGATATCCGTTCCCACGTAAACCTGCAACCGGGAAGATAAACTCAAATCCCCGTCCAGGTTATCCGAATAGCACTCGAAAGACAAGGTCTTCGTATACTCTCCGAACACATAGTAATCACTGGCCTCATCCAGATTACGCAAATAATAATGTATCAAAGAAGAAAATTCTTCCGCTGTTTCGGGAATCACCTCGCTCTTTTTTTTCACATCCAGATATTCCGTACACGAAAGCATTCCCAGAAGTAATATACCCGTAATATATAAATTAATCCTTCTCATATTTTCATTTTTAATCTATTAAAATCCTACACTGATTCCCCACGATACAGAACGCGTCACCGGGTAGGTTGTCCCTGGTGTTTCCGGATCTATACCGGAATAATTCGTGAAAGTGAAAAAATTCTCCAACGACAAAGAGAGATCCACTGACGAAAGTCGCACTTTCCGTATCCATTTATCGGGTAGAGAGTAAGCCAGAGTGATGTTCCGAATTCTCATGAACGAAACATTCTCCAGATAGGTGGCATCCGTAATTTTACTATCGTGAACATTATACTCGTCCAATAACAAACGATCTCCCAAATAATCGATGATCCGGGGATATTTTACCCCTGTCGTACGTTCCGCCGTCCAACGGTCCACCATATCTTTCCGTACATTCAAATGATTACGGTACAAATCGCTGTAAGCGGTCTGCGGTTTTTCTCCCGTTACATAAGAAGTCACTTTACTATAACTTGCAGGAGAGTTGATCTTATCAATAATTTTCGCTCCCGACGAGATTGTTCCCCCTACATTTAAACGAAGATTTCTATAGGAAGCCTGTAAATTGAATCCTCCGGTCCATGGGGCCACGGAAGTTCCCAGGTAAAAACGATAATTATCGACATTTTGCAGATCGCTACCCGTGTATATTTGTGCATCAGGGCGTAACACGTAAGTATATACTCCGTCACGAGGATCTATACCCGTATACCTTCCACCAAATACAGATTCCAAAGGATATCCCTCGAAAATACCGTCACTCATCATCAACGATTCGCTTTGCCTGTCGTATTTAGTCAGCTTGTTACGGTTTAACGAGATATTTCCTCCCAAAGACAATCTGAAGTCCCGACCATTAAGCACCTTCACGTTCAAGGTCATCTCGATACCTTTATTTACGACCGTAGACGTATTAAAAGCCTGATTTCCGAATCCCGTCGAAGAAACGACATCCACTTTCGAAACCAGATCGGTACTTTTCCGGTAGTAACCCTCTACTAATCCGGAGACCCGTTCGTTAAACAAACCGAAATCCAAAGCCAATTTCATGTCCTTCGTTTTCTCCCACCTCAATTTAGGATTGGGGGCCGATGCTATCGAACCTGTACGCAACCCCTGCCAGTAAAGGGTGGTGTAATTTAATACCAACTCCTTATTGACTCCTTTTACAATGTTTCCCGTGTATCCCATGGCGGCTCGCAAGGTCAAGCGATTGACATACGGCAGTAGCGACTGCATAAATCTTTCCTGATCCAGATTCCATAATACACCAAGCGACCAGGTCGGATTAAACTGCTCATCGCTTCCGAAATTATTAGAACCGTCCGTCCGGAAAGTCAGACTTAACAAATAACGATCCATAAAATTATACTCTCCCGAAGCGAAGAAAGAAGCAAACCGGCTCTCATTAGTGTTCTCTCCGGCCAATTGATCCATCAAATCGGCATACTCCGAAGCATCATCCCCGTCCGGATTCGGCGGTATAGGCATCGTGGAATTTCCGGTGACATCGTCATAACCGTAGCGTTTGAAATAAGTCGCTACACTTTTATTTCCGCGTAACTCCGCTCCTGCCAACACCTTCATGTAATGTCCGCCTGAAAATTCATTCGAATAAGTAAACATTCCTTTCACATCGTAGCTATTACTATTGGCCTCGGAACGAGTAATCGACCCGTAAGGAGTCCAGTCGCTTCCACTCTTATTTTTATCAAAGTACAACCTGTCATTATAAGCGGCATACGTATCTTTATTCTTTATATCCGTACTACGGTTATTCGTGTACTCGTAAGAAACCTGTCCGTCGAACCACAGCTTACTCGTAAAATTATATTTCAATTTGGTCCAGATAGAAGAACGGGAATTCATTCCGTCTCCTGAAGTCTCACGCATCTCCCGCAATATGTTAAATCCACCGGTCGGCAGCTGCGGCACATCCGCCCCATAACCGTCACTCAAGGCTCCTAAATTGAAATAGGTCATATCCGGGCGATAACTACCATCCGCATTATAAGGTTTCTCGTAAGGGTTTGCAAAATAAGCGTATTCAAAAGGATCCACGTCCATAGACGAACCGTGAGACTCCTGCCTGGACAAATCTACGCCAAGTCCGGCCTCCACCCTTTTAGTCGGCTTTATATTCAATGTAGCCCTCAAATTATAACGTTCGTAATCCGTCTCCTTTACCAAGCCATTATTCTTATTATACCCGAATGAGACATAGTAGAGGACATTCTCCGCTCCCCCTGAAAAAGAGAGGTGATGCGACATAGAGAACGAATTACGGAAAATCTCATCAAACCAGTCGGTCGTTGTTTTGCCTAACTCGCTGATGTAAACATCCTGCTCGGCCTGACTCATAGGTTCAAAATTTTCCACATCGTCAAAAAATACGTCATTTTTTCCCAATTTATTAGACCGTAACATCCCCACGATGCCGACAACAGGAATATGTTTCGCTTTATTCGCGTAGGCATCGGCAGAAAACTCATCCCATAACTCCTGTTCCCAGACAAGTTTTTCAGAAGAATTCATCAGGTTGGCATCTCTTTGTGGTTTTAATCCGATTGAAAAATTTGCGCCGTAATTTACCCGCATCTTTCCCGCCCTTCCTTTCTTCGTGGTAACGACAATTACGCCACCGGCAGCACGGGAACCGTAAATAGCAGCGGCAGAAGCATCCTTCAAAACGGTCACGTTCTCGATATCGTTCGGATTAATCCCCCCGACTCCGTGAGTAAGAATTTCGTTTAAACTTCCGGATTTTATCTCTCCCGTCGATATCTCCGGTACATCCTGTTGCAGGGGAATCCCGTCAATAACCCACAAAGGATCGGCATCACCGCTAATCGTGCTTGTTCCCCGGATCCGGATCTTTGCTGATTCACCCGGTCGCCCGGAAACTGCCGAAACACTCACCCCGGCCAATTGTCCTTGCAACAACATATCTAAATTCGTCACGGATTTATTAGCAAAAGTCTCTCCAGTAAGAACACCGACAGATCCTGGCGATCGCCGCTTCGTGGTTTCTCCGTACCCGGTGATAACCACCTCTCCCAATTGTTCGACCTTCTCTTTCAATACAATTTTCAAATTCACCTTCGAATCTGTAATCTTCTCTTCCCTTGGCTCCATTCCGATGTAAGAAAATACCAACATCCACTCTTTCTGCTCCGGAACAGATAACTCGAAATTTCCTTTAACATCCGTTATCACTCCCCATATCGTTCCCTTCAACAAGACGGTAACCCCGGGTAAAGCAAGAGAATCTTTATCCATTACCCGTCCTTTCAAAACAACTTTTTTTTCTTCCGGATTTCCCGTTTTCAAAGAGATTCCTGTTGAAAAAACTTCCCCTAATGGGAATAGCATCAAACATACTAAATTCACGACCAACATGAACCCGCATGACCTGAACTGACCATTTCGCTTATCACATCTTTTCATACTTTATATTAATAAAATTAAATAACAGACTGGATTCGGCAAACACGGCGTCATACCATGTATTGTTTTTAAAAATTTTCATCAAAAGTAACAACAATGACAGGATATATAAATCCCCATAAATGGGGATTTATACCACACAACATCCCCTTTAGTAGGGATCGTTCTAAAAAAATAAGATATAATTCACGAAATAAAGAAGGTTAGATCTGAATCCCATTCGCAGGTAAATTTTATAACAAGTAAAGCAACAAAGACTTAATAATATAATATTCAGAACTATACAATTAAAAAATGCTACATACAAATTTAAAAATCAAATGAAGATACTCATCTTTCTCTCCTAAAAATAGCATCACGGTAGAAAGATTCACTCAGATCAAGACATTAAGCCCATTCTCTGCAAACGGACTATTTTTATATCCACAAGTATTTATATAATTTTAAGCACATAAATTAGAATGCAGCCAACAGTAAATCGATATCCCGGGAAATCAATCCGAATTTATCGGCAATGATTTTACGCGTCAACAGGCCATTATATATATATACGCCGTGCCGGAGCCCCGCATCCGTTTTTATTGCATTGCGAAAACCTCCGTTACAAGAGATCTTTTCCATCAAAGGAGTAAATATATTACTATAAGCGATAGACGCTGTCCGGGCTACCCGTGAAGCCACGTTGGGAACACAGTAATGAATGACTCCGTTATACACGTAAACCGGTTTTTCGTGTGTCGTCGGCCCGGAAGTTTCGAAACACCCCCCGTGATCAATAGACATATCCACAATAACGGCACCCCGTTTCATCAGTTTCACCTGCTCCTCGGTAACAGAAACACCTTGATCGTCATCAAAATAACGCAAAGCTCCGATAACAACGTCTGCGGACAACAAAGCTCTATCCAACACGGGTTTATGGAAAACGGAAGTAAATACCCGTTGTTCCAAACAGGCGTTTAACCGACGCAACCGTTCCAACGAATGGTCGAAAACTTTCACGACAGCACCTAATGACAAAGCCGTACGAGCTGCATATTCACCTAAGGTACCCGCCCCTAAAATAACAATTTCCGTAGGTGTGATTCCGGTAATTCCGCCTAAAAAAATTCCTTTTCCGTTCCGGGAATTACTCAGATATTCGCTGGCAATCAGGATCGCCGCACCACCACAAATTTCGCTCATGATACGTACCACCGGATAAAATCCGTCTTCGTCTTTCAGAATATCGAAGCCGATGGCCGTCACTTTCTTATGCATCATCTCAATGATCGCATCTCTCCGCAGTTCAAAGAGCTTCAAGGGAGACATAATGACCTGACGCTCCCGCATATATTCAGCATCTTTCGGACTTACAGGCGTTGATTTCATAATGATATCGGCAACATATACTTCTTCCGGCGTCTCGACAACACGAGCCCCCACATCCGCATATTCCCGATCCGTATAATTTGCCTGAAAACCCGCCCCTCTTTGCACGATAACCGCATGACCCGCATCTATCAGTATCCCGGCAGACTCCGGAGTCAAACAAATCCGATTTTCATCCCGGTCCGTTTCATTAGGCAGGCCTATCACGAATTTCTGCCGCTTCCACTCCTGAAACACCTCTTTTTCCTGAAATACGAACCACTCCCTATCAATCGTGGCCCCGGACAATTTACCAGAGTTTTCCATAGTACGTTATATTTATTTATTACATTCCTTCTACAGCCAATTCCCGGCGTCCGTCCGGCAACTCCGAAAAACGACAAATTACCGCATCTTCAGGTAAAAGCGGCTCGATCATTTCCGGCCATTCGATAAAACAAAGGTTTCCACTATAAAAATACTCTTCATAGCCAAAATCCATTGCCTCTGTCGTATTTTTAACCCGATAAAAATCGAAATGATACACCCGTTTCTCATCCGCCGTAATATATTCATTCACGATAGCAAAAGTAGGCGAAGTCACATCATCTTCCACTCCCAAACAGGCGGCAACAGCTTTTACAAAAGTCGTTTTACCTACTCCCATGGGACCATATAAGGCAAACAACGTACGGTCCCCTGCTCTCTCTAAAAATTCAGCAGCAACCCGATTTAAATCCTCCAACCCGTTTATTATCCAACGCATATATTTCATTTTTACAAGGGACATCCTACAAATAAATTTCGAATGTCCCTTATGGATAAAATTCATCCTTTCGTAACGCGGACTCTTTTAGCCGTAAGATTGACCTCTTCCACGGACTCAACTACCTGACGAGCCAAATCAAGAAATGCCTCTCCGGTAATCGTATTTTCATCTGCCGCAACCGGAACACCACTCTCTCCACCCTCCATGATACTCATCACGATAGGTATTTGTCCCAACAAACGCAACCCCTTCTTTTCAGCCAAAAATTTAGCCCCTTCCTTTCCGAAAATATAGTATTTATTATCTGGCAGTTCCGCCGGAGTAAACCAAGACATATTCTCCACGATTCCTAACACGGGAACAGCAATTCCGGGAGATTCGAACATATTGATACCTTTCACGGCATCGGCCAATGCCACTTGTTGAGGAGTACTTACTACAATGGCACCGCTTAAAGCCACCGTCTGTACCAACGTCAAGTGAATATCACTCGTTCCCGGCGGCAGGTCGATCAACATGAAATCCAACTCGTCCCAATGTCCTTCTTCTACCATCTGTTTCAATGCATTGGAGGCCATCGGACCTCGCCAAACCGTCGCCGCATCGGGATCAACAAAAAATCCGATAGACAGTAACTTAACCCCGTACTTCTCAACCGGCTCTATCAACTCTTTTCCCCCGACCTCTACCATATAAGGGCGAGCCTCCTCACATCCGAACATTTTAGGAACAGAAGGGCCGAAAATATCAGCATCCACCAAGCCCACCTTATATCCCAATTTAGCTAAAGCAACGGCCATGTTGGTAGCCACGGTCGATTTACCGACCCCTCCCTTGCCCGACGAAACGGCTATAATATGTTTAACCTTTTCCAACGAGAGCGGTTTTTCCAAATCATGTACAAAAACAGTCTCTATATCGACGGTCTTATATCCTAACTTCTCTTTCAACAACTGCACGCATTTATTTTTTATAGCATTGATAAACGGATCATTTGATTTCTGAAATACTAACCGAAAACTTACCCGATCTCCATCTGCCTTCATATTTTGTACCATATCCAGACCAACGATATTTTTCGATGTCCCGGGATATTTGATCTCTGCTAATACATCCCGTATTCCTTTTACTATCTCTTGCATATCATCATCAGTTTATATAAATTGTATTCTACAAAATTACAGGAATAAAACCATTTTCCGGCATTTTCAATCCACAAAATCACCCGTCATACGAAAAAGTCATATTAAACAATATAATTTAGAGATCATACAACAGCTTTAACCTCATATCCGGATTCCTCATTCTTATCGCTTGCCGGATACAACTCTCCATCCGGTGAAACAAACTATGACAAAAGCTTCCGGTAAAGTTCGTAATCCGAAAGGCTAAAACAAACCACGTATACTTTTTTAAAATCCGGATGCATACTTAAAAAAGCCCGGATCTCCCGAAGAGCGATCGGGGCTGCCCGTTCTATCGGATAACCGTAAGCCCCCGTACTGATAGAGGGGAATGCGATCGTCTTCAAACAGTTCTCTTCGGCGACCTTCAGACTGTTCCGGTAACAAGCGGCCAATAATTCCGGCTCCCCGTGATTTCCGTCCGCGTATATCGGTCCTACCGTATGGATAACATGACGAGCCTTCAAACGATAGCCTCCGGTTATTTTCGCTTCTCCCGTCGGACAACCGCCCAACGTCCGGCACTCTTCGAGTAACTCTTTCCCGGCAGCCCGGTGGATAGCACCATCCACCCCACCCCCTCCTAACAGGGTACGATTTGCCGCATTCACGATGGCATCCACGTTCAAAGTCGTGATATCGGCTTTAACTATTTCCAATCGCTCCATAAATTCCTATTTTAAATACAATCTATATTCTTGCGGAAGGATCTCGAATATCCGGTCCAGCTCAAAATGAGCCAAACCGTCGTCTTTTTGCTCTAATCCCCGCATCTGCATATATATTTTCAACGCCAACGACCTACACGCTTCTTCGAATACTTGCCGGTGATCGAAAGCCAGAAGCGGCATATCGTCAACCGGATACCAACGGGCCTCCGCCGCATCATCATTTCCCTCTACCCTGTATTCTTCTGGATCGACCAAAGCATAAAAGGCAATGGTGACGGTCCTTCCCCTCGGATCCCGTTCCACGGCGGAAAATGTATGGAATTGTTCTACAAAAATCCCCTTCATTCCCGTCTCCTCCTCCAATTCACGCAAAGCTCCGGTCTCCGCCGTTTCGTCCATGTTTAAAAATCCCCCGGGAAAAGCCCAGGCTCCTTTAAAGGGTTCATTGCCCCGCTGTATCAGCAATACGTTCAGTTTTTCTCCGTCAAATCCAAAAACCACACAATCCGTCGTTACTGCCGGACGAGGATATCGATAACAATATGCTTCTTCCATAACTCAACCTTTTAACTTTCTCTTGCAAAATAGCAATCAATTTTTCCAATAAACAAATTATCGAATCTCATATTAGCAAACTCTTTCCGGTAAAAAACCGCCTTCCGATACGAACACACGCATCAGAACGATACAATTTCATATATTTTCAATTTAATTATACTCTTTTTTTCAAACATTTTATCTCCCGTTCGTATACTACTCTGTCAATCAAGGTTTAATTTTAAAATTCACATTATGAAAAAGATTGAAACACTACTGTTTTTAACCTGTTCTGTTATTGTACTATCCTTATGGTTAGCCGCTTGTAGCGATGACGATAAAAACGAACGAAAGGATTTACTCCAAGGCAGCTGGAATATAAATCAGGCCGTGGCTATTGCTACCCCGGTAGAAAATGCTACCATGACCAAGGAGCAATTAGAAACCGTATTCAACAATTATACATTTTTCGAACAGGGCTCCGAAATAACATTCGTCGATGATACCGTTAAGCTGGTCGCCACTTTCGGAGACGTGGAACTCCCGATGAAATTGCCTTATACATTCGAAAAAGACACACTGACGATTACGGCTGCCGCCTCTCCCACCGTTACCTTTGAGATCAAGGGCGCTGTCGACTTCTATACCTCCCATTTCGAACTAAATCTAACCGACAAATCATACATGAGTATTCTGCAGTTCGTAGTCCTATTGACGCAGGAACCGAATCTACAAAATGCTCTTTCCCAGACGCAACAGGCTCACGCCTCTTACAATCTGGTAAAAAAATAACCGAAAAACGACGAAAGCCTCCCGAAGTCCAACACTACTCCCGGGAGGCTTTCTTAAAGAAAGGAGTATATGCTTTTTCTCTCGTTATGTAAATACTCTTTGGAACCACATAATACGGATCACTCATCTTTTCCTGTTCGATCTCATAACGTCCCGTCTCCAAAAGGTCATTATACTCTTCCCATCTATCCGTAACATATTCGAATATATTTTGCGTCATTCTTAATTCCGCTCCCTCCTTTACTTCCCATTTAAAACGGTTATTTTCTATCCTTAGATGCCTTTCAAGCCGTAATAATGCTTTAAGGTAAATAGCTACATTGTCCCATATCGTACGACTATCCATCAAATCTCCATTAATCCTAAAAAACTGAATCTTTATACATTGCAGGATAAAACGATTTTGAATCTACCACCTCATCATTTAAAACACAACCATCGAGGAATAAAAATGCAACAAAAAAACACTTTAAAAAAACGATACATCTTCATTGCGTCTAATCTATAGATAAACATTAGACGCAATATAACAACATTTACAATGCAAAGCAATGTTTTAATCCAAAATATTACAATTTCAGAAAATCAGACCAAAATGTAGGATAAGATTTGGATACGACTTCTGCCTCGGCAATAATCACAGGTGCGGAACTTCGTAATGCTGCCGTTGCCAAAGCCATAGCCACGCGATGATCGTTTCGGGAAGATACTTCTCCCCCCTTGATTACTCCTCCGGTAACCAACATCGTATCATCGTCGACTTCGATTCGAATGCCCATTTTGGCAAATTCTTCCTGTAAACTCTCGATACGATTACTCTCTTTGTATACCAATCGATGAGCCCCTCGTATTCGACTCGTCCCCGTACATCCGGAAGCCAAGGCGACTAAAGCAGGAAATAGATCCGGACTATCCGTGGCTTCGCATTCGAAAGGCCGCAACTCTTTGTGGGAAACCGTCACGCTATCCCATTTTTCTCCGGGTTCGACGAGGACCTCCGCTCCTACCTGACGCAACACCTCCAATATTTGACGATCGGCCTGTGTCGAATTGATATTCAAATTGGTAATCTTCACCTTACCGGCTAAAGCTCCAGCCACCAAAAAACAGGAAGCACCACTCCAATCCCCTTCCACAGGAAAAATACAGGAATGATATGCTTGCCTTCCCCGTATCTTAAAACAACGGTAACCTTCCCGTTCGATCTCTATCCCGAAAGCCTCAAGCACACTTAAAGTCATATCGATATAGGGCTTGCTTTTCAAATTCTCCACGTATAAGATACTGTCTCTTTCCGCCAAAGGCAACGCCATCAAAAATCCCGTGATTATTTGGGAACTTATGCTTCCGTCCAAACGACATTCACCTCCCCGTAAAGGACCGCAAAGAGTAATCGGTAATCCGCCCGCACAAGTGCGTATATTTACCCCCAACTCCCTTAAAGGAGAAACCAACATCTGCATCGGCCGCTTCAAGACAGAACCGCTTCCCATGATTACCACCTCCCGGTCCAATAAAGCAGCTACAGGGACAATCATTCGGGTTAATAATCCGGACTCCCCGCAAAACAAAGTCAATACACCCTCCCTCTTGCCTCCTGCTCCCGGGATAATCAGGTAATCTGCCCCCATCTCCCTTACCTCTGCACCCCATGTCTTCGCCACGTCAATGGCCCTCTTCGTATCATCGCACAAGGAAACATCACAGAGATAGGTGCTCTCTTCGGCCAACATGGCAGCAATAATTGCCCGTTGCGCGATGCTCTTGGAAGCAGGCACCGCTATCTCTCCGTTTACGTCAATACACTTTACTAATTTCTCCATATATAATCTCACTTACCTCTTCTACATTCCGGTCATTTGTAGATATCAACAGGTCCGCAACCTGCGCATAATCTGACTTACGGGATTCAAACAACTCACCGGCCGCCCTTACCGGATCAGCATACCGGGCCAGCAAAGGGCGAGTCGGGACCTCAATCCTTCCGACACAAATTTCAGGCCGGGCGTAAAGCCATATAACCCAACTGAGTTCCCGTAAACGCAATCTGTTCTCCGGACACGACACCGCTCCTCCGCCACAAGAAATAACAGTAGCTTCCTCCCTTTTCAACAATTCAATCAACACTTCGGATTCTATCTCTCTAAAACGGATCTCCCCATATCGCTTTATTAATGATGGTATCGTCAAACCGCTCCGCCTCTCTATCTCTTGGTCCACGTCCACATAAGGAAGATTCAATCGACCGGAAATCAGAGGAGCTATCGTTGTTTTCCCTACTCCCATAAAACCGACCAAAGAGATATGCAGGGGTTTCTTTCTATTGCTTTCCAACGCTTTTTTCATTCCGTCAATATCCGGATCAGTACCGACAAAACGCCGATAGGCCGGAATTCCCTGATACAACAACCAAGAACGTCCGTCGATATAAGTAACCCCTCTTTTAAACGAAAGATTTTTCAAATAAGAACCCTGATAAACGGCATCCAACACGACCTGCCCCTCTTGTAACCACTCCTCCTTTATCACTTCTATTCCCGCGTATAAAGTGTTCACTATAATTTTTGCGTCCGACATTTCTCCGGATAACTCCTCTAATCCGCAATACCGGCACCCCACAATCTCTGCGACCCCCTTCGCTTTCTCCAAGGTTCGATTCGCTATAACCACGGCTCCACCCTTTACGCGTAAAGCATAAGCAGCAGCCCTTCCGGCACCTCCGGCACCTATCACCAAACACTTCTCTCCGGCAATATCCATACCCTGAGCTTCAATAGCCCCGCCCACTCCATCCACATCCGTATTTGCCAATACACATCCCTCACCCTGTCGCCACAAAGTATTTCCAGCCTGAAGTATCCTTACCGTCTCCGTTTGAGAGGCGTCTCCCCAATTTTCTACAGCTTTAAAAGGGGCGGTTATATTCATTCCCGACAATCCCAATTCCCGAAATAACCGCATAGCCTCCCCGGCAGAAGCCGCCGCCATCCGGAAATAGGCCAAATCACTTCTTCCAGCAAAAGCGGCATAAAATACTTCCGGACTTTTACTGTGTAAAATAGGACTTCCCGTTACAGCAAAATAAAACATAGTACTACAATTGAGCCATCAAACTTTCCAATTCGGCAAAAGAGACAAACTCCTCCTTGCATTGTCCTATCCCGATAGGCAGAATCAAATGGATATGCTCTTTATCCCTCTTTTTATCTTTACGCATGGCATTCAGCAATTGAGAAACCGCTATCGAAGTTCGAATTGGCAAATGAAAAAGTTCCAATAAACGCCTCACCCGCTCGGCTTCTTCTTCTGACATATACCCTTTACAAACAGACAGCCGAGACGCCATACACAATCCGATACTGACTGCCTCCCCGTGAAGAGGAATACCGTTTTTCTCCAAAGCATGTGCAAAAGTATGTCCTAAGTTCAACAGACGACGGACACCCCCTTCTTTCATATCTCGTTCGACAATCGAAGCCTTAATGTTCACCGCCGCCTTCACCAAAACTTCCAAACAAGCCCGGTCCTTTTTCCATGCCGGTTTCACATGTTCTTCCATATAGCAAAATAATCCGGCATCGGCAATCATGGCAGCTTTTACGATCTCTGAAAAACCAGCCGCATATTCCCTATCGTCCAAAGTATCCAAAACCTCCGGATCGCAGATAACAAATTCAGGCTGGTTAAAGACACCGAGTATATTTTTATAACCGTGATAATTTACCCCGTTCTTTCCTCCCACACTCGCATCCACCTGTGCAAGCAAAGTGGTGGGCACAAAACCGAAACGACATCCTCTCATGTAGATAGAGGCCACAAAACCGGTAATATCACAGACAATTCCTCCACCGAATCCCACGATAAAGGTATTTCGATCCGCTTCCAGACGTATCAACTCTCCGGTAATTCTATCTATAGTCTCCCAGCTTTTATGTACCTCTCCCCCTCTAATCCGGATCACTTCATAATCCCGTAAAATATTTTGATAAATAGAATAAACGGACTCTTCAGTAATCACAATTACCTTCTGCCCCGGAGGTAAATACTTTCGTAAATGTACTATTTGTTCTCCGATAACGATTCGGGAGTCCTGTATGAATATTATATCTGTCATACTAAATTATATTCTAGTATTGTATTTTCGTAATTGTTTTCTCGATTCGCCATAATCAGGACAGACCCGTTTTACCAACGCCCAAAACCTGTCCGAATGATTCTTCTCTATCGTATGGCATAACTCGTGCAAAATAACATAATCAATCAGCACGTCCGGTAGTTTCATCAACTTGATATTAAGACTGATATTGTCTTCTCCAGAACAGCTTCCCCAGTTCGAAATATTGTTCCGAAACGAAAGTTTACCGTATTTAAAACCGTAACGATCGGCCAATTCCCGTACCCTGCCGGGCAAATACCTACGACTTTCCAATCTATATACTTCGATTAGAAAATTTTCGATATAAGGAGCAATCCGCTCATAAGGTGTCTGAACCGGAACAAATAGATGGATCTCATCGCCATCTATCCGGTAAGAAGGCACGCTTTCGCTACAAGAACGTACTTTCAAGATATGAAACTTAGTTCTTATCTCCGTATTTATTCCTAAGCCGACTCCCGTATCCTTCTCATATACTTTCAATCTCGAAAATTGTTCTTTTATCCATTCTTGCTGGGATACGACAAAGTCCTTGGCCATCCTTTCACTCACCCCATAAGGAACATTAACCCACACCCCTCTTCCCGGAGCCATCTTTATGGATAAAATCTTAATATGCAAACCCCGTCTCACTTTGACTTTTCCGATTCCGGGTATCTCTATTTCATCTTTCATCCTCCCCCTTCATATACACGAAAACGATTCTCTGTCGCGGAGAATCCGCCATAGAGAACCGTCCACGTTTATGTATTTTTTATTGCTTACCCCTTTCGAATCGTTTCACTCAAACGGGTAAAATGTCCGTCTACCGTTTTCAACAAATCGATAGCAAGCCCTTTAAAATAGGCGTGCTTCTCTTTCTTACCCGCAAATTTCTCCCGGGTATTGATTTTATTTCTCATTTGATTCCGATAATCGATAACCGATTGTATTATATCAACAACTTCTGCCTCGTGTTCATCGGTCACGGCATTGTAATTCATACAATCTTCGATAACTGCAAAAGTCAAATAATCGACATCTTTCTTTAATCTTCTTATACTTGCCATAACAATATGTATTTAAATTTGAATCAAAAGTACGAAACGAATCCGTCTCTTACAAACTATTTTTCAAAATTAATCAACAAATGGCCTTCCAACATCAAATCCAGCACCGCCATCGCGGCCATGGCTTCAACCACAGGAATCGCCCGGGGAACTACACAAGGATCATGCCTTCCATTTGCCTCTATTACCGTATTTTCTCCCCGCGTGTTAACCGTGTCTTGCCTCATTCCAATTGTAGCCGCAGGCTTAAAAGCCACGTTAAAATAGATATCTTCTCCGTTTGAAACACCCCCTAAAATACCACCCGCATGATTTGTTTTCGTACGAACCGCACCGTCTATCTCCCGGAAAAAATCATTATGCTCGCTTCCCCTGAAAGATGCAGCCCTAAATCCCTCTCCGTATTCAAATCCTTTCGCCGCGTTTATACTCAACATATAGTAAGCCAAGCGAGCCTGCAAACGATCGAAAACCGGTTCTCCCACCCCCACCGGCACCCCGCGTACCACGCAAGATACGATACCTCCGACAGAGTCTTTTACCCGCTTCACCTCCCGGATTTGCCGAATCATCTTTTCCGACACATCAGGATCGGGACACCCTACCGCACTCTCCATCACCCGGTTCAAATCCAACTCCCGGTAATTCTGTTCCACACATACCGTACCGATCCGAGAGGTATACCCCTGTATGGAGATCCCCTGTAACGCCAGCACTTGCCGGGCAATAGCACCCCCGACCACCCGGGCTATATGCTCTCGGGCCGAAGCCCTTCCTCCTCCCCGGTAATCCCGTACACCATATTTTTTCAACCAGGTATAATCGGAGTGAGAAGGCCGGTACACCTCTCTTAACACCTCATAATCCTCACTTCTCTGATCCTCGTTACGAACTAAAAAGCCGATAGGCATCCCCGTCGTGACCCCTTCCCAAATCCCCGAAAGGATCTCTAACCGATCCCGTTCGTTCCGTCCTGTCGTCAGGTCCGATTGACCGGGCCGACGACGATCCAACTCTTGTTGTATTGCCTCGACAGACAGACGCACTCCGGCAGGACATCCGTCCACCACACCGCCTATCGCTTTTCCGTGAGACTCCCCGAAGGAAGTCAACGTGTATAATTTACCGATTGTATTCCCAGCCATACGATTTGTTTTAAGGTCTCAAATATAAAAAAAGAGAGAATCGTTTCCAATTCTCCCTCCATTTCAGATATCTTCTAAACGATCAATGACAACATCCGTCACTACAAGAGTGTCCCGAGTCGCATCCTCCCTCGGATCCGCATCCGTGACATCCCCCGCACTTGGAAGAATGCAGTTTTTCCAATTCTTCATCCGTCGCATCCCTCACGGCCAATACCTTTCCTTTAAAATAGAGATCTTTTCCGGCTAACGGATGATTAAAATCCATCTTCACGTTCTCGTCATCCACTCCGACAATAACACCTTCCAAATGGCGTCCCAAACTATCCATCATAGGTAAGGAATTCCCTACAGTCAACTCCTCCGGTGAAACTTCTGCAAATATATTTTTAGGAAGGTCTACGATCATATCCTGATTCACTTCACCATAGGCATTCGCCACCGGAATTTTGAAATCAAAAGAATTACCCGTATTCAAATCCAAGAGATTCATCTCGAAATATTCTAACGTTTGACCTTGCCCACAAATGAATTCCAATGGAGTATCAGCATCAGCCATTTCCAAAATCTCCCCATTCGGTTCTGTTCTCAACTCATAGCTTACGCTCACAAATTTATTTTTTGTAATCATCTCATAGTTTTTTAATTATTCATTCGCAAAAGTAGGATTTTTTACCTGAAGAACAATATATATTCCGTTTAATATCCTACAAAATAATAAATATCCGGAAAACATTCAGTACAAGCATTTATAGAAGCCATGTATTCAAATGTTTTCCGGATATTTCACGTTGTCCAAAGTCGTGGCCGACGAATCGTGTTATTCGACAATAGCGACACGATTCAATTGGATATCGCCATTGTACAAGCCGTCAACGCCACCCATACCGATTACTTCCAACTGATTCGGATTCACTCCGAACTTCTTAATCAAAGCATCGGCTACATTACGGGCTCTCTTTTCACTTAACTTCTGGTTGTAAGCAGGCGTTCCGGTTGCCTTATCCGCATAACCCGTTACTTTATATTTCTTATTCGGATTTTCTTTGATAATTTCCGCGTAATATTTCAAATTGATCATCTCTTTAGCCGTAATATTGGCCTTATTGATTTTAAAGAAAATAGCCAAAGGAGCGGCTTTACTCTCTTTCGCAACCTGTACGGCTTCCTGTCTTGCTTTTGCACGTTCCTGAGCTAAAGCATCCTGCAACTGTTGCGCACGTGCGGTCTGTTCTGCCAACAAAGCTTCCACGGCTGCTAAATCGGCCGGAGAGATTCCGGTAGAGATGATTTCAGCCTTTTTCTCTCTTCTGAATTTCCGTTGATTAAACTTATAGGTAAACCCGGCAGAAACGCCAAGGATTCCTTCTCCCCGGCTACCGCCGACCTCACCGTCGAACTTCTGAGGAACCAAAGAACCTTTAATCTCCACGTTGAAATCAAAAGCATCCGATAAACGGAATTTATTGATCAAACCGCCAACAAACATAAAATCGGTCGTTCCATCCGACTTACAACCATGTATCATACCGAATCCAGCAAAAGGTATGGCCTCATAAAAACGATCGGTACGATAGCCTCCTATCCAGTTAGATAGATTTAACAACCCATCCACATGAATATTGAACTGCTGCCACTTTTGTTTGTAAAGTCCTTCGCCTTTATTGGAAACTCCCTTCGCGTAAATATTATTCGGGTCATTCGTCAATCCTCTCAATGTAAATCCTCCGGCTTGTACACGGGCTCCCAAAGTGGGAACAATCCATTTTCCGATTGAAAAATCAAAAGTCGGCGTAATCCGTCTTCCGAAATCCTCTTTGGAATCAAATTCCCCGAAATAAACCTGCCCACCGGCACTTATAGAGATAAACCAATTATCCCAGAACCGATTTGTTACAAATCCACTCCATGAAGGGGCTTGTTCTTTCTCCTTCACTTTTACTTTCACTTCTTCTTCCTGTGCAGTTGCGATCAAAGGCATAACTGCAACCAATAGCATAAATAGAGTCTTTTTCATCTTCTTTCATTTATTTTAGTAACTTGTATTTTTTCAAAGTCTGACTGCCGTCATTCTTTCGAACAACAAAAATACGAAACTTCACCCTCTAAATGTTACATACCGAAGTGTCAGAAACACTTTTTTGTCTTGTTTTTAAATTAATTTAATTAATATTACCCAACAGGAAACATATTTTAACACAAGTAACCCCGAAGATTTCACGAATTAATCCAAACGATAAAACTCTTCACTCTTCCATAAATCATGTTCCTAATTTCGCCCGCTGAAATAAATAAGAGATATTCCTTCAATATGCTCTCATTTTAATTTGTTACACACAAAATAATTTAATACTTTCGCATCAATTTACATGAATCAAAATGTGTAGTTACGATTATATCATTGTCGGAAGTGGTTTAGCGGGTTTGTATACGGCTTATCGGGCCTCTCTTTACGGGAAAGTAGCCTTATTGACTAAATCCAATATAAGAGAAAGTAATTCATACTTCGCACAAGGGGGAATCGCTGCCGTAACAGACGAACACGACGCCCCGTCTTTTCATTTTCAGGATACGATTACAGCCGGAAGAGGACTTTGTGACTATCCCGCCGTTAATATTCTGGTAAACGAAGGCCCCCGGAGAATACAGGAACTTATCGACGAGGGGATGCATTTCGATACGGAGAACGGAACCTTGGCTCTCGGCTTGGAAGGAGGACATCACCAAAAACGGATTTTACACGCGGGAGGAGATGCCACGGGAAAAATGATCACGAATTTCGTCATCGACAAAGTAGAGCATTGTCAGAACGTAACCGTTTTCGACAATCATGCCGCAATCGATTTACTGATAGATGAACACGGATGCTA
Organism: Sanguibacteroides justesenii; assembly: GCF_003204205.1. NCBI lineage: Bacteria > Pseudomonadati > Bacteroidota > Bacteroidia > Bacteroidales > Porphyromonadaceae > Sanguibacteroides > Sanguibacteroides justesenii. The sequence goes on along the minus strand of NZ_QJPL01000001.1, from coordinate 193,138 downwards.
TGGAGTACGTTGTTGGGATTTCAACGCGAACCGGGAGGAAATCTTTACCGGAGACAATATCTTTTTAACCTCCGGAGGAGCCTCTGCCATCTACAAGCGTACCACCAATCCCCACTCGACGATCGGAGACGGGTTGGCTCTCGCCTATTTCGCCGGATGTGAAATTGCCGACATGGAGTTCATTCAATTTCACCCCTCTGCCATATATACGCCCACGGGAGAAGCTTACCTCGTAAGTGAAGCCGTCCGCGGCGAGGGAGCCCATTTGCTCAATCAACAAGGAGAAAGATTTATGGTGGGTAAACATGAATTGGCCGAACTGGCTCCCCGAGATATCGTGGCCCAATCCATATTCGAGCAGATGCAGAAGCATCATCAGGAATTCGTGTACCTGTCTTTGAAACATTTAGATCCTCAAAAAATAAAAAGACGTTTTCCGAACATATTCGAAAAGTGTACCGAATTGGGGATAGACATGACCGATCGCATACCCGTAGCTCCGGCAGCCCATTACACGGTCGGAGGAGTAAGGACGGACGTGGCGGGACGTACGAATATCCCCCATCTCTACTGCTGCGGAGAATTAGCTTCATCGGGAATCATGGGAGCAAACAGATTGGCTTCCAACTCCCTGATCGAATGCCTCGTATTCGGCAAACGGGCCGTGGAAGATTCGATAATGAACAAAAGAGTACACCCCTTCCCGGTCATCACTTCTCATTTTAAATTATTGCCGGAAAAGCAGAATGCTTACCTGGAACTGAAAAACAAGATCGCCGACATCATGACCCGAAATGCAGGTATTATCCGGACCGAATCAGGATTACGACAAGGACTCGACGATTTAAACGAATGGCTGTCGGCGCAAACTTTCGAAAAGAACGAATACTATTCGACAGTGAGTAAGAATCTGATCTATGTTGCCAAATTGATCATACAATCGGCTTTATACCGCAAAGAGAGCCGCGGAGGTCACTTCAGGGCAGACTATCCCGCTCAGAACGACCACACCTACGCGTGTCACATCATTCAACAATTGAATCGCGAGATTAAAAAATCTCCCGTAAACTTAAACATGAAATAACTAAACATATGCAAAACGATAGCCTCATTGAACGATTAATCGATCTCGCCATCGAAGAAGACATCTCCACGGGAGATATCACGACCAATGCCATTATTCCGAGTCACTCCAAGGCTACTGCCGAAATGAAGGCAAAAGCAGACGGAATCGTTTCCGGGTTGGAGATAGCCCGAAGGGTATTCGAACGATTTGAAAAAGATATCGTTTGGAAGCCGTTGGTAAGCGACGGCACCCCCGTGAAAAAAGGAGACATCATCCTGCGCATTAAAGCCAGTTATCGCACCCTGCTATGCGGAGAACGTCTCTCTTTGAATATCCTGCAACGGATGTCCGGAATCGCCACCGCAACAGCACGATACATGAAGGAGTTATCCGGAACGCACACCCAATTATTAGATACCCGAAAGACGGCTCCCGGATTAAGACTATTGGATAAAATGGCCGTTCATCAAGGTGGCGGAACCAATCACCGGATGGGGCTTTACGATATGATCATGTTGAAGGACAATCACATCAAAGTAGCGGGAGGAATCCCCAACGCCGTAAAACAGGTGCGAGCCAATCTACCGCTAAGTGTCAAATTGGAAGTGGAAACGACCAACTTAGAGGAAGTACAACAGGCCATCGATTGCGAAGTCGATCTCATCATGCTCGATAATATGAGCAACGAGATGATGGCCAAAGCCGTAAAAATGATTGCCGGAAGAGCCAAAACGGAGGCCTCCGGAAACATGAGCATTCCCCGGTTGAAAGAGGTGGCCGCGACAGGTGTGGATTATATCAGTGTCGGAGCCCTGACCCATTCGGTAACGGCTTTGGATATCAGCATGAATATCATCGGCGATCAAAAATAATTTCATTATCTTTGATTCTCAAAAGGAAAAATTATGACAACGACAGAGATCATCGACAAAATAAAGCAGCTAAAAGCAGAAAAAAACGCTATTATTCTGGCACATTACTATACCCGGCCCGAAGTTCAGGATATTGCCGATTATCTGGGAGACTCCCTCGGCTTATCCCGCATGGCAGGGAATACGGACGCCGACCTTATTGTTTTCTGCGGAGTTCACTTTATGGCAGAAACAGCCTCTATCATCTCGCCGGATAAAAAGGTATTAATTCCTGCCAAAGGAGCAGGATGTTCTTTGGCTGAAAGCGTGACAGGTTATGACCTTCTACAATGGAAAAAGGCAAATCCCGACGGCTTGGTAGTCAGTTACGTGAACACGACGGCAGAGGTAAAAGCCTATACGGATTATTGCTGTACTTCATCCAACGCGTTAAAAGTCGTGCAAAGCCTCCCAAAAGATAAAAAGATTCTTTTCGTCCCGGACAAAAATTTAGGAGCTTACATTCAAAAAGTAACCGGAAGAGAGATGGAAATCTGGAACGGAGACTGCTGTGTCCACGATAAGATAGACGCGGATATGGTATTGGAAAAATTAGAACAATACCCGGAAGCCGACGTATTGATTCATCCGGAATCTTCCTGCTCGGCCGACGATCGTATTCTGGACCATCCGCGGGCATACATGTACTCCACGGCAGGTATTATCAAGCACGCAAAAGAATCGCCCAAACAGCAATTCATCATCGCTACCGAATTGGAAACCATACACAAGTTACAACAAGATAATCCGACGAAAGAATTTATCCCGATCCATCCCAAAACCATTTGCGGACAAATGAAGAAAGTGACTTTAGAAAGCGTTTGGGAAGCATTGGAAAAAGAGCAGTTCGAGGTACGGGTCCCGGATGAGTTAAGGGAAAAAGCCTGGTTACCCATCCAGCGCATGCTGGAGATTGGATAACGCAAAAGAGTTCGTGATCCCGATACGATCACTCAAGCATTTAATAACTTAAACACAAAATGGCAACATGAATATATCACTGAACTGGTTGAAAGACTATTTGAAAATCAACCGCAACACGGAGGAGATTTGTAAGATTCTGACAAGTATCGGCCTGGAAGTAGGAGGCTACGAAGAATTCGAAGCGATAAAAGGAGGTTTGAAAGGATTAGTCGTGGGACACGTACTGACGTGTGAGGCGCATCCGGATTCTGACCATCTTCACGTGACCACGGTCGATCTCGGACATGGAGAACCGGAACAAATCGTATGCGGGGCCCCAAACGTGGCGGCCGGCCAGAAAGTGGTCGTTGCAACCGTCGGTACAACCCTGTACAAGGATGACGAAGAGTTTGTCATAAAGAAATCAAAAATCAGAGGGATCTCTTCCAACGGTATGATATGCGCCGAAGATGAAATCGGCGTCGGCACGGATCACGCAGGTATTATGGTCCTTCCGGAAGATACTCCCGTAGGCATACCTGCCGCCGACTATTTTAATATTTACCGCGATACCACGATAGAAATAGACATTACGCCCAACCGAATTGACGGAGCTTCCCACCTTGGAGTCGCCCGCGACCTGGCAGCCTACCTGCAACAAACGGAAGAGATCCGTTACACCTTGCCCTCCGTAGATGCCTTTAAGGCAGACCGTACGGATTCTTCTATTTCAATACGTCTTGAACGCCCTGAAGCTTGCCGGCGTTACGCGGGAATTTGCATAGAAGGGGTAACGGTAAAGCCCTCTCCGGAGTGGTTACAGAACAGGATGAAGGCGATCGGCTTACATCCGATCAATAACATCGTAGACGTCACCAACTACATTCTCTTCGGTTTGGGACAACCACTTCACTCTTTCGACAAGGCTAAAATCAAAGGAGACGAGGTCATTGTCAAAAGCGTTGCGAAAGGCACTAAATTCATCACGTTAGACGGAGTGGAAAGAGAGTTGCATGAAGACGACCTGATGATCTGTAACCGGGAAGAGCCCATGTGCATCGCCGGAGTTTTCGGTGGTTTGGAAAGCGGTATTTCGGAATCTACTACCGGTGTATTCTTGGAAAGCGCCTGTTTTGATCCTGTTTTCGTTCGTAAAACAGCCCGTCGTCACGGTTTGAATACGGATGCCTCTTTCCGGTACGAGAGAGGAACAGATCCCAACATCGTGATTTATGCTTTAAAATTAGCCGCCTTACTGATCAAAGAGGTAGCCGGAGGGGAAATCACCTCCGAGATCATCGATATTTATCCCGAACCGGTAAAAGATTTCGAGGTAAGCATAAAATATGCCCACGTAGACCGTTTGATCGGTAAAAAGATCGAACATGAAAAAATAAAAAAGATATTGCGGGCATTAGAAATCAAAATCGTAAAAGAAGAGGAAGAAGGAGTGTTGTTAAATGTTCCTCCTTACCGGGTAGACGTGAGAAGAGAAGCCGACGTCATCGAAGATATCCTGAGGATTTACGGGTTCAATAACGTGGAAGTTCCCGCAAAGGTAAATTCCACGCTCAGCTATTCGGAAAAACCGGACGATTTCCGGTTAAAAAATCTGATATCCGATCTATTGGCAGCCAACGGATTCAACGAGGTGATGAATAACTCCCTGACTAAGGCGAGCTATTTCGAAGAAACGGAAACTTATCAACCGGAACACACCGTCATGCTGTACAATCCGCTCAGCTCAGACCTGAACGCGATGCGTCAGACTTTACTTTTCGGCGGACTGGAAAACATAAGCTACAACATCAACCGCAAAAACAACAATCTGAAATTATTCGAATTCGGCAAGTCATACACCTTCCATAAAAAAGAGGGGATCGACAATCCTTTGAAACAATACAAAGAAGAAGACCTGTTGGCTTTGTTTATTACCGGTAATAAAAATAACCTGAATTGGAACGCCAAAGAGACAAAAACGGACTTTTTCTATCTGAAAGGGTATTGCGAAATGATCCTGAATCGATTGGGGATCCACCCGGATCACCTGAAAACGGAAGAGACCGACAAAGATATCTTCAAAGAGGGATTGATTTACAAGATGGGAGACAAACCTATCGTCTCCATGGGAATACTTAGCAAACTGCCTCTGAAAAAAACCGATGTAAACCAGGAGGTCTATTATGCCGAATTCTCGTGGGAAAATATTTTAAAAGCCCTGAAAAACCATAAGATCACCTTCGTCCCCATGCCTAAATTTCCATCGGTGAAACGCGACTTGGCCTTGTTATTGGATAAACAGGTCAGTTTTAAAGAGGTTAAAGAGTTGGCTTTACGGACAGAGAAATCTTTACTGAAATCAGTCACGCTCTTCGATGTATACGAGGGTGAAAAATTAGGAAACGGCAAAAAATCATACGCTGTCAGCTTCACTTTATTAGACGAAGAGAAAACGCTCACGGATAAACAGATTGATAAAATCATGAACAAATTGATCGGTGCCTACAAACATCAGTTTAACGCTGAGATTCGATAACCTACACGGCAGGGAAATCCCTGCCGTTTTTTTCAATTATTTGATCATGGCTACATACAAATCATTGCTTCCCTCCTTTCTTTTAATCGTCGCTTATTTTATTGCAGACGAATTCTTCGGCCCTAAGATCGGATTGCTCGCGGCCATCGTATTGGGAGGAGGCGAATTTTTGTATGCTTTATTGAAGGACAAAAGGGTTGACAAACCTATTCTGTGGAATACCGTTCTATTCATAGTATTGGGAATTTTGTCCGTACTCTCTGAAGGAAGTTCCTTAGAAAAGTTGCAACCGGCCATTGTCGAGGTAGCCCTAACCCTTTTATTGGGTATATTTGCCTTTTCCAAGGCCGATCTCACGCACACCCTACCAGCCCCCTATAGACGTTCCGTACAAATTACCCCGGAACAACAAGATGCCATGCGCCGCATGATCAAATTCCTGTTTTATCTATTAGGAATACACACTTCAATTGTATTTGTCTCAGCCTTTACAGTCTCCGAATCAGTCTATTCATTCATTAACGGCCCGTTATTGTACCTGTTGATCGGATTGTTTTTCATTACCCTGTTTGTCAAAAACAGAATACTTGCCAAAGCGGCCCGTTACGAAGAGTGGCTACCCGTGGTAAATGAAAAAGGGGAGGTAACCGGCAAAGCCACTAGGCGCAGCTGCCATTCCGGTTCCAAATTACTCCATCCTGTCGTTCACCTTCATCTGATCAATTCGAAAGGAGACCTCTTTTTGCAAAAACGGAGCCGGAAAAAAGACCTTCTCCCGGGGATGTGGGATTCGGCCGTAGGAGGCCACGTGGGATTCGGCGAAAAAATAGAAGAGGCTCTAAAACGGGAAACATTCGAAGAGTTGGGAATTCGCCAGTTCAAAGCAAGATTTTTAGGTTCCTACGTGTGGGAATCCCTACAAGAACGAGAATTGGTTTTCTCCTTTCTTTCCACCTCACATGACCCGATCGACATCCATAACGATGAAGTAGAAGAGGGCCGTTATTGGAGCCGTCAAGAGATAGAAAACAACCTGCAAAACAACATTTTCACGCCGAACTTTATTCACGAATATTCCCGAATGCTAAAGAACTGTCCGGCATAATCCTGAGAATCAGTAGCCAGGACACAAAGATACCGCTTTACCCATACCAAAGGAGAAAAAGAAGTTGAAGTCGCCTTGTTGGAGGCTGAACACGGTTGGGTATCGCTCGAAACATATCAGTTTCGTGCCGGAAAGGCAAAAATCACCTTGTCCGGACAAGGTCCCGATCGCTATCAATACATGTACGCAAACGCAGTAAAATGGGTAAAAGTCGAATAATCGTAAAAACCTTACAGAATATAACATGAATAAAAAATAAACACTTCCGTTTTGTCATACGGTCATTCCCTTGAAAAATCTCTATAACAAATAATATATTCATCTAATATTTATATTATATAAATATAAATTAACTTTCATTATTATTAAATTCAAAAAAATAACACCATATTTACATAATATTTTGTATTAGTAAAATTTATACACATTAAATTGTTTAAAACAACAAAAGACAGCACAGATAATATAAAATTCGATCCGCCATAAACAGGCGTATGCCAGGCGTTTCATCTTTTAATAGATAGAAAATGAAGAGTACAATCATTCAAGTCCCAAATAAATCAATATTTACTAAACCTAAAAAATCAATTTATGAGAAAATTTCTGAAAAACTTGGTTCTTGTAACAATTCTGTTTACAGGTATGTCTTTCACTTCGTCAGAAAAATCAATAGAAAGAGCTAAATCGGTAATGATAACAGTCCTTGTTGTCGATAACCAATCGAACCCAATTGAAGGTGCCACCGTATGGATAAATGATATCCTTCATACAAGTGACACCAGCGGAGAAGTTATGGAAGAGATGAGGATAGGAGCAAATGTATCCATTGAAGTAGAAAAAGAGGGATATCACAAGGCGACCACGGGTTTTACCGTAACTGCCAATGAAAATGACAACGTCATAGTCGTCATATTAAATCAAGTATAAAAACGAGAAGTGTTCGACGAAATCTTCTGACAAAACAAAACGTCATTCCTTTTCGTCGAACCCTTGTTTAATCCAAAGATATCGAAAGTATGAAAAAGATACTATTCTTGCTGATGTTCTGGTTGGCTACCGCAAATATCTCGGCACAGCTGATTGTCTTGAAGGCAGGACCAAACTACAATATTCCCGTTACGATCCGCAGAATAGCCGTTACCGTTACGGATGCCCAACGCACATCAGACAAACGATTGCACTCACCCGCAACCGAAGTATGGTTAACCATTGACGGAGAAAAACACAAATGCAAATTCGACAAATACAATAGCAAGTATGACATCGATTATATTCCCGACAGCATGGTTATCGAAGTCAAACACCCGGGTTACAAACCCGCAAAATATAATTTCTACAAAAAACTGTATACCGATAGTTCCCAACCGTTGTTAGGCATATTTCAAATCTATATGACGAAAGAGGGAGACACTGTAAACTATATCAACACATTAAACAACAAAATAGAAATCTCCATAAACAATAAAATCACGGCTTTTAAGATGGACACCTACCGGAAACCGGGAAAATTCGATACCTCCTCAAACACGATAGCGATACTTTCCCAAATGCCTGAAATCAATATTAAACCCGGAAAAGAAGAGTGGGAATACGAGTTATATTACAACGGAGCATATATCCGCAATATTATAATTAACGGAAATTCGGGAAACTATGAATATGAAATCTACAAGTTAAGAAAAAGGAAAAGATCAAATTAACCCTGCCGCAAAATCATGAGACAACTGCTGCTATTTATCATTATATGGCTAATATCAATTTCCTCCCAAGCACAAATCATCAGTAACGGAACCGCAGCGGGAAACTTCTCTTACGCAAGAACCTTTCAAGTTAGTGGTAATGTGGTCGACACGGCAAATCACGCTTTCATACCTTTTGCCCATCTTACTTTTATTTCAGGAAAAGATACTACGCGAATGGCTGCTAATCAACGCGGCCAATTTATTTACGAAGGACGAATTACGGACGAGATGGAAATCCGGGTTACCTGTATAGGATACAAACCGGTAAACACAAAATATTATCCTAAAAAACAAGGTATCCGTATTTCGATCGTCATGGAAATCGACGTTCAAGAAATCAACACGGTAGTCGTTACCGGCAACACGATTGCAATAATCTCCAAAGGAGATACGATTCAGTATAACGCAACAGCATTCAAGACATTGGAATCCGATTGGCTCGAATCGTTAATAAAAAAAATGCCGGGATTAAAATTAGACAAAGAGGGATTAAAATTCAACGGAGAACCCGTTCGCATACGCATAGACGGTAAGGCCATATTCGGAGAGTCCGGTATCGACGCATTGACAAACATCAAAGCAGACAACGTAGAACACATCCAAGTATACGATATCGAAAACGAAGAAGATAAAAAAATCGGGATGAAAAATCCGCGAAAACACAAAGAGATGAATGTTAAGACTAAAAACAAGGCTGATATTTATCGTAATAGTGATATCACAGCAGGTTCAGGTCAAAATCTTTCCAAAGGACACTCACTTTACAAAACGAAATGGGATATCCAAGGTCGTTATCACTATTTTTACGAAAAAGAACGATTCAAATTAGACGGACTCCATAATAACCTTCCCCGGAAAATAGCCGACGCACCATCGGAGTCACAACTTAGTACCGTCTACTTTACCTATGAAAATGAAAAAAACAAAAAACTGAAGTACTATACGACAAACACATTTCATAACGACGAGAAATACAATATAAAATCCACGACTCAAGAGTATTTTCCCACTAAAGATTTTAATTCGCGTACATTCAACAATGCACAACGCGACAAACACTTCCTTTCTTCGGGAAAAACAAAACACAGGATAAACTTAACCATAGGAGATATTTCGTGTGAAGGTGAATTCGCCTATGAATTTTCGAACAGTCGCATGAGAAAATACAATAACTCAACGGTAATACTCGACGCAAATACAGTGGCAAGCACCTCTGTTAAAGATTATAACAAAATACAAGGTTCCAATTTCTCCGGTAAAATAAGGATAGCTGAAATACGTGTCGGAAAATCTAAAAGAATTTTTATTACTCCGACTTTACAATTCGACCTCTTTCCCAAAGACGCAAACGGCTGGCGAATGGATACTTTACTATCATCAACGAACCGAATTTACATCGACAATTACGGTAAAGAACGCAATACCCACGTTAACGGAAGTATTATGATTATGGGACGACTTTTCCCTCTTATAAATACACAATTGAATTATTCCATTCGTTATACCGATATCAGTGCATGCCGTACCGCAATAGATTTATTCACCGAAAATATCGATTCCACAAACACCTTTGACTACACGATACACACGCTAAAACAAAATATAGCGACATTTCTTACTTATCAAGGAAAAAAGACATCGGTTTCCTTATCGCCAGGCGTCTCATTCTTTCATCGTACACACAACGAACATTTCCCTCAAACAATTGAAACACCCCAGAATTACTGTTTTTTCGAACCCCAATTTCACTTTAGCTATCGTTTCTCCAACACGACCAACGTGAAAATAGAATATTTCTTAAACCACAATATGCCATCCATCGAAAACATACGAGGTACTATCGACAATGCAAATCCTTTAATTCTTCAGGCAGGCGATCCTAATTTGAAAACACCGACAGCCCATTCCGTTAGATTTACCTTGAATAGTATGAACATTCGGGCAGCAAGTTCGATAAGTTTACAAATAGAAAGCAATGTTACCCACAACCCCATCACATCATCGAGCCAATACTTCACGGAGAACACCTATCTCCCGAAATACGACTACACGGCTCTCAAAGGAGCTACACTTTACACCCCGACTAATGTCGGTACGGAATCACGTCTTTACCTAAGGGCTTTTTACAACAAACTTCTCAAATTACTGCAATCAAACTTAAATGTATCATTAAACTGTGAATACTTAAATATACCCCAAATAAGTCAAGAAAAACGCAATGACATAGAAACCAAATCGGGCAGACTGAACATTTCCCTAAAATCCAATTTTTCCCGACGCGTAGAAATCACAATAGGAGGCGGCGGTTCTTTAAACTTACAAGAAAATTCTACGGGCAATAATAGCAAACTGGTAGGATGGAACACTCAAAACAGCATACGGGCAGACATAACTAAAAAGTATCGTCTTACAGCCCTCTATAATTACTCCTACCAGAAAGACAAAAAAGGATACGGACAAAAAATAGATTACCAGGAACTGAATGCCACTTTAACCCGCAAGCTCGGTAAAAAAGGATCTATCGTTATAGGCGCATACAATCTTTTGGATTCCGGATCAAAACTCGGCCTGAGAATGTACAACGATTATATTTCGCGTACGGACGACTATCGTGCGGGACGCTACCTGATATTTTCATTCAAATATGTTTTTATAGAATAGGTCCTCTCCGGATTCACGAGTACAAAAGTAGGATAAACCCGTACGCCTAATTTTTTTTAACGCCAGCCCCTCCCCTTTCTCCATATCGTACTTCACGCAAACAAATTTAGAATTAAAAAATCTCCCATTTTTTCCAGCGGAAAATATTATCTGTCATATACTTACACGGACCACACCAGAAGGTATAACAGTCCATAAACACCACTTTCTTCTCCACCTTCGCTTTTGCCATAACCTCATCAAAAGTCAAATGCTCGAAGTTCACTCCCTGCCCGAAAGCAACAACTCCACCCACCAAAAAGCTAACCATAAAAATAAAATTCTTCATACTGCAATCTTCTTTTAATCTTTATCCGTAGAAAGCACGATCGTATACGTTTGATCCGGCTCCCAATAGGTCCTATAAATAAAGATGAAATTTTCATCCAATTCGATATCTCCGTCAAAATCCAACTCTTTAGCCAAACGGGGATTTTTCAACCGTTTGGGGAAGAAATAAATAAACGGTAAACGTCCGACTATTTGTTTATTAAACATACCCGGATCCTCTTGGAAACGAGCCCCCTCCATCTCCTGTCGTTTGTAATGTTCATCCGTCCGTACGGTAATAATATATCTTTTACCCTTTTTCACGGTATTCACCGTGTAGTGCACGTCTTCCGGTTTTCCATCCAGTTTGGCTTCCCATTTCGGATCCCCGTAATAGACGAAGATATCCCGTTCATTCAGGTAGCCCATCTGATCCAAACTGATTCCCTGTCCGATCTCCCGCATCACCTGCTCTTTTTGTTCCAAATAATCCTTCGTCACATTTTCCGTCAAAGGATAGTCGATCTCTACAAGTTTAGGCGTGTTATCCCGCAAACTACTCAAGATAAATTGTTGGTTCAGATAGACAGCTTCGCTAAAAGAGAATCTTCCCGGATTGGCCATCCAGAGTTTCCAAGTTCCCCAAGCAGCCTGACCGTGCCAACGGGAATAGACATAACCGGCCCAACCACTCACATCTCCGTCTTTTAAGCAAGCCAATATTACATCAGCAGCTTCAGACATCGCTCCGCTATAAGAGCCCATTCCTAAAAACACCCGACAAGCCTTTAAATCCGAAAGGCGGATATCCTTCTCTCTCTGTTTTTCAAATCCGACATAGAGACGCCCTTCACTCCCTCTCAAATAATGATAACAAAACCTCAAATCTCCGTTTTGAAAATTTGAGGTACTAACAATAAAACCCGGATTCAAATTCCGATATTTCTCCGCAAATTTACATGAAACATCCTCAAAAGGTACGGTATCAATCTTTATCGTATTCTCTCTTTGTCTATCCGTCCATGTAGAATAAAAAGTCCCTGCTTTTTCACGACCATACTCATCCTTTATCAACTTTCCCCAGAAGAAATCGTCAATATATACGCTACGTTCAAAACAGGAATACTTTTCAATTTTCGCCCCGATACTCATGGCTGTCTTAACGGTCAAAGGCTTCTCCGCATTCCGAATTAATTGCAAAGCACCTTCCGCATCATAGCCGGTAACAATCCCCCACAAAAAATCCTGAAACACATCATCATCCATCCCACGACTCAATTTATGCATTCTTTGAACATATTCCCGGGTAATCTTTTCCGGTTTCTCCACCAACGCCACGTACCGGGGAAAAATCATTTTCAATTGTTCCGCCACCTCTTCCGGATGTTCTTCGAAAATAACAACTTCCGCATGGTGTTTCTCTTTTAATTCATTAATAACATTCATCCATTCACTATCTTGTGCCAATGCACGGTTGACCACCACGGCATATTCATTCGGACTTGCCTGCTTTGTTTGAGCGATCGATAAATCATGCCCCAACGATAATATCACAAAAGAAACAATAATACACACAACTCTTTTCATATTCAATACGTTTATATCCTCTTTATTTTAACCACATTATCCATGTACTCCGATTGATATATTTCCGGAACACGGTATACTTTTCTCTTTTCATCGATAACCGAATCCACTTGTGAAGCATGACTATTCACTTTATAAATCCGGTAATCCGATAGGACACTCTCATATTCCTTTCAATGATTTTAGCGTTTTTTCCGTTTCCGGATCGGAAGGACGTGTCATATTCATATTGATAATGTGCCCTTTTTTATCCAACAGGATAAATCGGGGAATAGAAGTCACCCCGTATAATTCCAAAAAACGCTTGTTGCCATCAAAATTCAACTGTATTCCGGTCATGCCGCTCTTTTTCACGAATTCCTTCCATAATTTGAAATCCGTATCCGTGGAGATACTCACGAAAACAATTTTTTTCCCGTGCATTTTTTTCTCCAACGCCTGCAAGTGGGGAACTTCTCCCAAGCAAGGGCCGCACCAAGTCGCCCACAGATCAATATAGACATATTTTCCTTTCAGGCTCTTCAACGAGAGCGGTTTCCCATTTACATCTATTGCCCTGAACTCCGGAGAAGGATCTCCCGGTTTCAATTTTCCCGAGATCTCCGCTTTTCTATTTTCCTGTCCTGAGGACACAGTACCCTTTCCTGCCATAACGTATGCTTGTACACCCATCGTCAGACAACAAATCAACATGAATACATTTTTCATTTTCATCATATACCATTTAAATTTACATACAATACAATCAACATCATCCGGCTGATTTATAAAAAACCTTCACGGGTCTATCTGCCACATTCGGGTAACTTTTCACTACTTTTTGATTCACGATATCATATACCAGCACACTCCCTTTCAATTCTCCGATAGCCCGGGGGTTCCACACGCCGATATAGAGGTAAAGTCGGTTCGTACTTGCTTCAAGTGAAGTTATCTCTCCTTCTACAGATAACACTGCATCCGCTTCTACTGGCAACGGTTGAACTTCCGCATTCCCCTCGACGTATTTCCACCGATATAATTTCGAACCGTTATTGTAAAAACATACGCCTAAATTATTATGTGCCATAACCATTGTCGACTGCCCCGTCAGAGTCAACGGATCTGATATCTCATACGATTTTTCTTTCGGATCGTCGAAAGCGGTAAAACTCATCCCGCTTTCCATAAATTTTGTAATTCTGACCCGTGAAACATTGGTTTTATCCGTCGCAACCGTCCACAACTCAGACATACCGCCACGTTCCTCAGAAGTCCTTCCGGTCAGATTCAAGACGTGATATCCTTTGAAAATATCTCTGGAATTTGACGTAAACGTCATCATCCCAAAGAACATCGAAAATATACAATCCATTCGCTCACGCCGATTATCCATAAAGTATAAAAATGCATGCAAGTTTCCCGGAGGTAGCGCTATTGCCCATTTGTCATAAACCGCCTCGGCAGGAAAAATCTGAGAATCCTCGTAGAGAAAGTAATTCAAAGGATTAAGTCCTGCTGCATTTCCGCGATCCGGCATCACATAAAGTGTTGCAGGATCCCCCGGATAGGGCCCCTTGAATCCCGTTACAACAGCCACCGGTTTTATCCGGGGAAGTTCTTGCTTGACATCGAATATGTAAAGCAAGTCGAATGTTTTGTTGTCGAACTGGTATATCTTTTGACTTTTGCGACAAGTTAAATACAATACGGATCCGCCCCTCATATTCCCCGAAGTAGCATCAGTCGGATCGTCGAGCACGATCTCCGGATTTACAGCCTCTACTGCTCGCGTTTTAAATTCCGATTCCACTCCTTGCCAGACATCACTCTCCTGACTCGTACGCAAGAATGAAGTTCTTCCTTTCCCTTGCTCGTCGGCACTCAATACAAATAATCCCTCGATAAACGCAGTTCTCACGAAAACCCGGTAATTATACATCTTGCTGACGTCACCGTTACTCACCCGCAGTCGAACCCGGTACTCGCCCAACTCGCGGAAAGTATATTGTAATTCGGGATCGTAAGAGATGTATTTCAGGGAATCTTCATTACTACCTTTCTGAAGAGACGCCCTCCATTCGTAGGTCAACTCTTTTTCACCCATGGTCTGTGTAATCTTGGGTGCCGGAATTACAGTTTGCGAACCGTAATCCGTGTAAAAAGAGTCCTGACCCACCTCAAAATTAATCTCCGATAAGGGAATATAAGCCCCCTCGGACTTGTCGTCGATACACCCGTTTAACAGATAAATGGACAAAACGGATAACGATAAACATTGTAATATATATTTCATACGCTTAAAATCTTTTTAATTAATATTGAGGTTCGGGTATATTTACATCGGCATCCGGATGCTCCTGATAATAATCGTACAAAGGACGGATAATATATTTGTGAATTGCAATTTTGTTATTATACCAAAACTGATAGCCACTCCATTCAAGATTTGGTCCGAATTGCGTTGTCAAACGCTCGTACATGACAGGATTCTTCTGTTTCACTTCATGAAAAAAATGCATAAACATATAAGCTGCCTGTTCCGTGTAATTTCCCAAATCACTATCGCTCCACCACCAGGGTTTCGGAGTTGCCGTGATACTGATGAAAAGCAACATTTTCGTGTAGCGTTTTTCAATGGGAACAACACTGAAATCATCCGTTTCCACCAACTTGAATGCCAACACGACCGGACGTTCCCGTAGTTCGGGATCTTTGTTTTTAAACAAAGTGATATAACGTGTACTCCTGATCTCATCCCGAGGGAATGTATCGATTTCTCTCAATCGATAGTGAATGTCAACACGGGCAGTCGTCAGACTGTCGATAACCTCTATCCGGTAAGAACGCACGTAGGGTTTCGGCATTCCCATCACCTGTA
Source organism: Sanguibacteroides justesenii (assembly GCF_003204205.1). Lineage (NCBI taxonomy): Bacteria > Pseudomonadati > Bacteroidota > Bacteroidia > Bacteroidales > Porphyromonadaceae > Sanguibacteroides > Sanguibacteroides justesenii. The sequence goes on along the minus strand of NZ_QJPL01000001.1, from coordinate 177,458 downwards.
GGTAGAGCGGATAATCGTACTTCTCCTCGGGAGCCCCGGAGATAAAACTATAGTAGGCGGAATCTCCGCTATTCATGTAGATGTTGTCTTTCTTTCCCGTGTCGTATTGCAAATACTCCCGGTCGCACCCCGCACAATGCCAGAGTACCCACAGTATCCCCAACCATTTAAGCTTGCCCCATAATCTGTTTGTATTCATAATCTTTATTATTTATTATTTTTACTACTCTTCTTGCCGGTAATCAAACTCCTCGTTCGGTATCGTAAGCGTATACCGCTCGTCCGATCCTTTTACCGTTTCGGCGCTGGCAGGCAGATAAAGGTCCCGGTTCTGACGCTTCATGTTGTACCACTCGTATCCTTCGCCGAAAAACTCCCGGAACCGCTCTTCATTCAGCTCTTGAAGGGTCAATCGTTGTCCGGCCTGCAAGCCTACTCTTCCGCGATTCTCGATCACCAGATTGAAATAGGCTCTCGCTTTTTCCGGATCTTTCTCCAGCAAAGCTTCTGCGGCGATATAGTACATTTCCGGTATCCGGATCAAAGAGAATCCGGTTATTCCTCCGAATTCGGGAGCTCCTTGATTGTTGTATGCATCCTCGTCAAGAAATTTCAGAAAGTAAGTATTGGGAGTCTCCCAACTTGGCCTGTATTTTTTCTCTCGAAACCAATTTCGCCTCAAGTCCATAACACTACCGCTCGATTCGTAAAAATCCAAAGCATCCGCACGAGGCAACAAACCCGAGTTCTTGTAAAAATCCTCTCCCATACTTCCGAAAGGCATTCTTTGGTATATACCCCATATTGTCTCATCTTGCGCCACGATACTCGCCAACATGTTCTTTACATTCATTTGGGAAACTACCTTGTATTTTTTCGTTTCAATCACTTTCTCCGCGTAAAGACAAGCACTATCAAGGTCTCCCCTCATCCAGTACACGCGTGCGAGTGTCGCCCGTGCCGCATCCAAATTGAAATGCAGTTGTCTATTTTTTAAAAAAGTTGTTTTACCGTCATCCTCCAATTTCTCCGCCTTTTCTAACGAAAGTTCCGCTTTTTTCAAATCCGAAAGAACGGCTTTGTATACCTGTCCCACGGTACTGAAAGGTGTCACCCGGTTTCCCCAGGTCGTCACGTACGGTATTGCCCGTGCCTCCGGCTTCGACCCGATATGCGGGGCAAACAAACGCAATAGGTCGAAATGAAGGAAAGCGCGTATGCCTAAGGCTTCTCCCCGGTAATAATCGAAATAGCGATATTTTCCGGGAGCCGCTTTTTGCAGATTCGTCAAAATATCATTAATTTGTGCAATTGCGGCATAGGTGGATTTCCAAATAACAGCATACTCATCCCGCGCTCCTTTACCTTCGTGCATGTAGTTGTTGATTTGCCCGGAACCCGAATTCAGATCGGTTTGGTTTACTTGCCAGGCATGAGTCAATAACTCCGGGACAAAGTAACGCATCTGCCTCCCGTACATATTTTGTCCCCCGATTTCGGCATAAGAACCGTACAAGGCATCCTCGCATCCCTCGGCAGTAGAAAACAGATCGACATCTTTGATATCCGATTTGGGTTTCACGGTCAGAAAATCTTCACATCCGCAAAGGAACAGACATGTCGTCCAAAACAATACTATATATCTTTTCATGATCATCTTTTTTATTGTTACATTCATTAAAACGTCGGGCTGATCGTGAAATTGAATCCCCGCATATAAGGATAGGCGGTTCCCCGTTCATATTTCACGCTGGAAATTCGCAAAACATCGGAAAACGTTACCCCGACCAATAGCTTTTGCAACCCGACTCTTTTTACCCATTTCGGATTGATATCATACATAATTCCCAAAGAAGAGATATAAACTTCATTTTTCTTCTCCACGAACCGTTCCGAGTGTATGAACGTATTCCGGGATACATCGTCAATTCTTGCATAATCCACGATATCACCCGGCTGTTCCCACCGCAGGGTGAAAGTTCGTTTATCGACGTTTCCCCTCGGATCGATATTCTCGATTTTACCTGCCCGGGTTGTATTGTATATGTATCCGCCGAAGGTAAAATTCATCGCCATGTTCAAGGAGACCCGTTTATAGGTGAAGTAAGTACTGAGACTTCCCTCGAATTTTGGAATCGCACTTCCCAGCGCCACCTTGTCCCGCGGGTCGTATTCAAAGGTACGGGTTCCGTCCTTTTTGATAAAGATCTCCTGACCGGTTGCCGGATCTATACCCAATGAACGTACCGCATAAATAGCTTCCGACGATTCTCCCTCTTCCAATTGAATTTTAGGAGCCACGAGGCCCGTAGAATCCCTATTAACGTCGTTATTCCGTTTCAAAGCATTACTGATCTTCTTGATCTTATCCCAGGTACGACTATTGTTGACGGAAACCCGCCAGGCCACATCGTTCGTGCGGATTATTTGTGCGGAAACCGATACTTCATACCCTTGGTTTACCTTCTCTCCCAGGTTGTCCATCGTGTTTTCCATGCCGACGGAAGGGGGAAGATTGATGGAGAGCATCATGTCCTTCGTGTTCTGCCGGTACAGGTTAAGTGAGATATCCAGACGCTCGTTGAACAAAGAAATATCCGTTCCCAGGTTCCAGTCCAGCACCCGTTCCGCCTTCAGCTGGTCGTTTCCCATGGAGACCACGTGAGCTCCCATCGTTCCGTAATACGCGTACTCAATGGAGTATTTATACATATTATAAGGTCTGATATTCGCAAAATTGCCGTTCCCAAGGTAACCGAGACTTCCCCGTATCCGAAACAGATTTACCCAGGAGTCTTTCAAAAAATTCTCGTTATGCACATTCCACCCGGCTCCGACGCTCCAGTAGGGAGCGTACAAATCTTTCGCCCCGTAATTGGAATTCCCCGTAATCCGGTACAAACCGTTCACAAAATAGCGGTTTTTCACGGTAAGGGTCATGTTTCCATACAAACCGAGATTGGCATTGATCTGCTCGCCTCCCGAAGGCGCTCCGTCCGGATAGCGGGCGGCAAAATTAATGTCATTCAATGCCGGACGCAAAAATCCGATACCGACAAAAGAGAAATTATTCGTCCGGTTTTTAGAAATATTGGCTCCCAGATTCACCGTTAAAAGTGAAGAACCCTCCTCGTTCAAAGACAAATTGTAATTGACCGTCCCGTTGAAATTCCAGTTTTGCCCCCGACTTCCGCTGATTGCATAACTTCCTTTACGTAAAGGGTCGAACTCTTTATAAAACATCGATAATTCCGGAGAGTCAAATTTTTCGTTTTGCGAATCTGTCCAATCATAAGAGAAAGTCCCGTTCAAATATAATCCTTTAAATACGTCCCATCTTACACTCACGCTATTACTGAAACGTTTCGACATCTCATTGGCAAAACTATTGGTTGTCGCATCGTACAACGGATTTCGTCTATCATACGACAACAATTTATTCCATTCCCCGTACTCGTCTTTCGGTACATCGTAAGGATTTATGACAGCAAAATCGGAGAAACTCCCGTACGGGGAGGTCTTCGAATCCATTTTCGACCAGTCCGAACGGAAACTTACCGATAATTTATCATTGTAACGATACGAAAAATAAAAACCGAGGCTATAATTCTGCCGGAAATCTCCTCTCATCACCCCCCGAGTATCCCCGTAACGAAGATTCACGCTATAATCGATGCCTCCCCCGCACCCGGTCATATTTAAAGAATGATTGAAAGACCAACTATTGCGCAGAGGTTTGGAAATCCAGTCCGTATTCACGCCCGCATTCACTCGTTTCAATCTCTCGTAATAGATTTCATCGTATTCTCCCGTCACAGATTTATATAATCCGTATCGTTTTTCCAACTCCAGTTTTTGTGCCGAATTACAGAGGTTGAAAGAAGAAACATCCGGGAATTGTACGTTCGGAACAAAATTATACCGCACCCTCAATCTACTGTCTGTTACCTTTTTCCTGTTTACCACGATTACTCCGTTGGCAGCCCTATCCCCGTACATCGCCGTGGCAGAGGCATCTTTCAAAACATCCACCCGATCAATCTCAAACATGTCCATGTCGTACAATTGCTCCAGAGAGATCTCCACTCCGTCCAACATGATCAGCGGGCGATTCAACCCTATCTGCCCACTGGCCGAAAGTGAGGAGGTTCCTCGAATAATAATCTCCGGAATATGGTTCGGATTGGCACCTTGTTCGTTATTTTCCACGATACGCATACCCGGAACCAATGTAGCCAAAGCCTGTACCAAATTGGTCTGAGACATCTTCAGAATATCTTCCGATCTGATGGTCGTCACGGCTCCCGTATAACTATTCCGACTCTGGGTAAACATACCGTTGACCACCACCTCCTCTATCAACTCCACCTTCTCTTCCATAACCACGTTCAACGGCTTTTCATCCTTCAGTGCAATTTCCTGCTTTTTCATACCTATAAACGAAAAGATCAACACGTTTCCCGGAGCTTTAGGCAACATCAATCTGAATTTTCCGTTTTTATCCGTAGTTGTCCCTATAGGGATCTCCCCTTTATTCGTTCTCAACACGACCGTTATTCCCGGTAAAACATCCCCATTTTTATCCCGGACTGTTCCCGTCTGCTCGTACAGATTAAGTACCCTTTTGTCCCGAAAAGAAATCACGTACGAATCTCCTTTCAACTCGTACTTAAACGGCTTGTCCGCCAACAAAACATCCAAACTTTCCTCCACCGTCTTATCTTTCAAGGTCACGGTTACCTTGTAGCGATTCAGATCGTCATAATTGAATATGAACTTACTGTTCGTCCGTTCGCTCAACCGGGTTAAAGCCTCTCCCAAAGGAGTATCCTTAAACACCAAGTTTTCGACTTTCACCTGTGAAATCCCGGTATGCATACCCGCAAAAAAGAATACGCAACACAGAAAACAGAAACATCCGATTTTTTTTACGATACAACAATCCCCGGGGGGAGTCGTACCGACACCTCCATAATTTGTCATCATACACTTTAAATTTAGGTCGAGTAATTAGTTACTTCTTTATCTCTGATACTATAATCTCTCGTTCTTCCATCTTTATCGCAATCTTATTCGTTGCCATTAACAGATCGACAATGGTCCGAAAATCGCAATTCCGATCGACCCATAACTCAAACCGAAAATTTTTCAATTCCTTATCCACATACACGGTCTTGAAATTATACCACCGTTGCAAGTCACTCATGATCTTCTCTAAACTTTCGTTTTTGTAATAGAAACTTCCCGATTTCCAAGCCGTAAAACGACGCACGTCTATCCGGGAAATTTTCGGTCGTTCCTTTTCGAAACAGGCATTCTCACCCGGGACCAACCCGTATTCCTCTCCCTCTTTTTCATTCGTCACCGAAATACTTCCCTTTACAAGCGTGACATTAACAGGTTCTCCGCTATAAGATCGCACGTTAAACTCCGTGCCATACACCTTTGTTCTTATTCCGGAAGAAGAGACAACAAATGGAAGCCTTGAATTTTTCACAACAGAAAAATACCCTTCGCCTTTCAATTCGACCCCACGCACACTATCCCGAAAAACTGTAGGATAACGGAATTCCGATTCGGAATTCAACCACACGACTGTTCCGTCGTCCAAGACCAATTTATACTCTCCTCCCTTAGGCACCCGTAACACGTGATAGTGTACCTCTTCCTTTCCTGACAGAGTATAATGCATACGCTGCAAACTATCGTAACCGATCTCAATACCTTCCCCCACTTGTATGTTCTTCGCCCTCTGCCGATCCAAAACGATACTTTTTCCAGACTCCGTTACGAGTACGGCACACGCTTTTCCGGGTAAGAATGAAGACGACACGACTACATCGTGCCCGCACACGTCTCCATCCTTTTCATAAATAACCTCCCCGTATTTCCATAGGCCGAATAAACCGACAAGAACGAAGAGAGAAGCCGCTACCGAAAAACGCAATAAAAATCTTCGCCTGCCTTTACGTCTCATCCTCTCTTTAAATTCCCGAAACGCCACTTTCGGACCGTTAGAAAAACGATTGCCTCTTCGTATTCCGACTTCTATATACAAACGACAAGAATCGTACAATCTTCGATTTTCCTTATCTTTTAACCATTTCCGCACGGAATCATCCTGTTGTAATTCGGGATGATTCACTATTTCCAGTACGAAATCCAATCGATCTTTTACCTCCATAACTCTATTCAGCGTTTTTTGTTATAAACACGTAATAAAGCTAAAAACGGGTAGGTATTAAACAGCATTTTTTTTGAAAAGAATTAAAAGCAAAAACAATTCCGTATCCGACAATCGATTCCTCAATTCACCGAGTCCTTTGACGATATGCCATTTAACGGTATTTACAGAGATATTCAACTCTTCGCTTACTTCTCTGTACTTTTTCCGTTCAATAAAACATTTCTTAAATACCACGGATGTCTGCGGCGCCAACTGATCTATCGCCGACATCACCTTCTGTATCAACTCCTCGTATCCTCTATAATCCTCCGTTGTTTTTACCGACTCGTAAGAATACCGCAGATAACGTTCTCTACTCTTCTTCCGGCGTAAAAAATCAATACAACGATTGTATACCAAAGTATACAGAAAAGGACGGAGGGTATCGGATAGATCAATTTTGTATAAATTATTCCAAAGGTACTCGTAAGTATCCATAACGATATCTTTAGCCTCCTCCTCGTCACGAACAAAACTTAACGCATGACTATAAAGGCCAACATAATGAGCATTAAATAACGATTCAAACGTCTCTATCCTATTTTTCTTATTCACGATACAAACTTCTTTATCGCAAACAAACATACTTATTTTTTCAATAAATACACGATAACGACAGAAAAATATAACAATAATGGAACATTGAATATCGTGAACTTATAATTAGCAAATAATTTTCGCTTGCGTCATAATCATGGCAATACTTTTCGTGTTGCTTTAATACAAACACCCAAACATTCAAAACGGTATTCTATTGCTGATTACAATGTCGTCGATAGCAAAATAGCTGCTCGGCAGATTTGCAATCTGATTGAACGTCTTGCGGTTTCCGCCTACTTCAAACAAATATTTACCGTCGGCCATGAAATTACTTTGCTCGGACATTGTCAGAGTCGTAACTGCTCCAAATTGATTAACGAAGAATGTTTCACGCATCATCCCTTCCGAGATTTACGAAGAGTGTATACATCCAATCGGCATTATTCAGATAACACTTTTAGAAAAACGAATTTTATTCAAATATTCACCTTTACAGAGATGTTTCTTGTGATCTGCCACCTTTTTGAGTAACTTCCCAATATCAATAAGTTTATTATATATAATTATGGATATCAATGATATATCATTCACATCTTTACTCCTCTTTCTGACGAATCGGATAAACCTCTTTATTCCTCCTATTGTATCGCTCGCGTATTTGTCGTTATCCATGAGAATACGCCAAAATAGAGATTTTAGACAAACAAACTACACCATCAAAGACCATAAAACACCAGTGCGATAAACAATGAAAAATTGCTTATCGCACTGGTATTTAATTACTTAAATCATTATATCAACTAATACTCATCTTCGTTGAAGAAGAAATCATCTTTACTCGGATAATCCGGCCAAATATCCTCGATACTTTCGAATATCTCTTCGTCGTCTTCAATATCCTGAAGATTCTCAATAACTTCCATAGGCGCCCCTGAACGAATGGCATAGTCTATCAACTCATCTTTTGATGCAGGCCAAGGTGCATCTTCCAATTTAGAGGCAAGTTCCAGTGTCCAATACATGATATATCGTTTTAGAGTAAATTCTATATTTTGCCGCGAATATATGTTTTATTTCTAAAAATACAACTCTATTCGCGGAATAAGAAGTTATTTAGAATTAATACAAATAAAATACTCCTTATTCCTAACCAAATAGCACTAAAGTTTCTATTTTCGTTACTCATCATCCGAGAAATGGATCAACACTTTACGATAAGTATTGAATATCTTTGCCTTAGACACGAATCCCAAGTATTTATGATCCTGAATAACAGGCAGATTCCATGCACCCGACTCTTCAAATTTCTTCATCACTTTTTCCATCGAATCTTCTATATCTATAACGACGGAAGGAGCTATCATAAAATCTCGGACATAGGTTTTGGAATACATTTCCTGATTGAACATTATTTTACGGATATCATCCAACAAAACGATTCCCAATAAATGGCCGTCGTTATCCAATACGGGAAAGAGATTACGACTCGATTTGGAAACGATTTTAACCAAATCGCCCAAGGTCGAATCGATCCCGATGGTTTTGAAATCCGTTTCCACCACTTTATTCAATTTCATCAACGTCAGAACGGCCTTGTCTTTATTATGAGTCAACAGATCGCCCTGCATCGCCAACCGACGGGCATAGATCGAGTAAGGCTCCATTCCCCGGCTCGTCAGATAAGCCATAACCGATGTCAACATCAACGGCAGAAGTAACGCGTAACCGCCCGATATTTCAGCGATCAGGAACATGGCTGTCAAGGGGGCATTCATTACTCCGGACATTACCCCGGCCATGCCTGCCAAAACGAAATGACTCTCCGGCACCTCGCGAATACCGCTCAAATTGATCAACATGGCTAACAGGTAACCTGCAACCCCTCCCGTAAACAGACTCGGAGCAAAAACACCGCCGACACCGCCGCTACCATTAGTCAATGCCGTGGCTATAACTTTTATAAACACCATACCGATAACAAAAAGCGGCAGTATCCATATCTTGTCCCTAAAATCGAAGAAATAAGTATTATTCAACAACTTATCCGGCTGCCCTCCCATCATCGTATCCAAAGCTGTATATCCCTCACCGTACAAAGGAGGAAAAATAAAAATAATAACACCCAACAACGCTCCTCCGATAGCCATCTTCTTAAACGGGTGTTTGATCTTATTCAGAAAATGTTCCACCCGGAGATTCATCCGGATAAAATAGACGGAAAGAAGTCCCGTACCTACTCCCAATAACACATAATAAGGAAAATTCCCCATGGCGAACTTATCCGTAATCTGGTAAGAAAACAGAAAACCGTCACCCATAAAAAAGAAAGCGATCACGTAAGAAGTAATAGCCGTAAACATCAAGGGGACGAGCGAAGCCATCGTCAAATCCAACATCAACACCTCCATCGTGAAAACGATGCCGGCAATGGGAGCTTTAAAAATTCCCGCAATGGCTCCCGCCGCACCGCATCCGATCATCAACGTCATGACCTTGTAGTTCATACGGAAGAGACGGGCTAAGTTAGAACCGATGGAAGCTCCCGTTAAAACAATCGTGGCCTCCGTTCCCACCGAACCTCCGAAACCGATGGTGAGCGTACTGGCAATCATCGAAGAATAGTTATTATGAGGTTTAATCATACTATTCCTCCGGGATATGGCATACAAGACCTTAGTTACCCCATGACTGATATCCTCTTTGACAAAATATTTCACGAATAAGGTGGTCAACAATATACCGATAAAAGGATATACAAAAAAAAGGAGACTCCCGCTATCGACCTGCATTCTCTCCGTGAAAAACACATGCGTATAATGTACCATATTTTTCAACAAAACTCCCGCAAGTCCCGTCACAATCCCGACTAATATACTTAATATCACGATAAATTGCTTCTCCTTGATATTACGCACACGCCACATTAAAAATTTTCCAAGAAACCCCTTCTCTCCAGTTGACTCAGCCATATTTCAATTCCTTTTATCGGTTCTTCTTCACGCTTTTTAACGAACCGTACCGGGGATAAAAGTCTATACTTATTCCCTCGTTATTGATCACATCCAAAGGAAATATCTTCGTATACCCTAATTGAGGAATAATACACCGTTCCGTTATCACACTTTTATTGCCGCAAGTTAAAACCAAATCGGCAACGGCCGGAACCCGATAAGTCACCCCAATTACGGGTTTATGTGCAGAATCGTTCTCTTTCGGAGGTAAAATTACATTCTTCACTTCAATCACATAGGGTTCGGCTGATACGTTATTTTTAGCGGTAATACCGCTTGTCTTCGAAAAACGGAAGAGCGTTACCGATTCATCCTCTTTTTGCGGAACATAGACAAACTCTCGTTTCACCCGCTCTTTCACCTTTTTACCCATAAAAAGACTCAGATAATCTTTTTCCAAAGCGTCCAACTCTTTCAATGCTTCCCGAGTAGCAGGTCCGGAGCTACTTACACCGGACAATAAATCCAATCTTTTTTTACGGATATTAAAAATTTCGTCCGTGATCTCCTTTACATAATCCTTCTCCTCTTTCAACACGTACCGTTCAATCGGGTCCCATACCCGACGCATCTCCCCCTCGACCTCTATCATGGAAAAATTAGAATCCAATACCTCTTTTAAAGTAGAACGTACCCCGAAACGAACGTAATCAATCTTCTGCTCCTTATTATCTTTAGGTACGATATAGAACACCTCTTTTTCCGCATCCGCACTATTTTGGCTACCGTTCACCCCGGACAAAAAACCCTCCGGCGTCAAGTTTAAACAAATTCCGGCATACTCTCCCGTGGTTGTCACTGAATAGATATTTTTAGTATCGGGAAGAGCCTGGGGAATAATACGTATATCCTTAAGTTCCCACTCTTCCCCCGCCGCATTTATATCCGGTCCGATCCCCAACTGCTGTTCGGCATACTGACGGAAAGGACCCGGTATTAATTTCACACGCTCCATGGTTACTTCCACTTTAAAGCTTATTTTAGGGAGCATATAACTCACCGAAACCGGGGTGGACAACTCTCTCTTCTTCTGTCCTAAAACCGACAAGGAGAGACATCCGATCAATATCCATATAAAACAAATCTTTTTCATGATCTTTTTCCTAAATTATTTTAAAAAGAATCCTTACACACTCTTTTCCTACCCTTTAAACCAACGTTTCCAATTTTCTCCATGCTTTTCCAAGAAAAGCAATAATATCTCCGGATTTCATACCGCGTACTCCCATCTCCTCTCTCGCCAAATCGCCGGCCATTCCATGAACAAAAACTCCCGTTAATACCGCATCCGGTACAGGCATACCGCTTGCCAACAGTCCTGTAATAATCCCCGTCAAAACATCTCCCGCTCCGCCTTTGGCCATTCCCGGATTACCACTCATGTTAAAATAACATTTCCCCTCCGGTGTAGCTACCACAGAATGAGCACCTTTTAACACAACATATACATTGTATTTTTCTGCAAAAATGCTCAATTTATTTAATCTATCAAAATCATTTTCACTTTTTCCTGCTAATCTTTCAAATTCTTTGGGATGGGGTGTCAAAACCGCACTTTCAGGTAATAATTTCAATAAACGGGCATCAGCGGCAAGTAAATTCAAGGCATCCGCATCCAGTAACATTCTTCCTTTCCAATCTTTCAACAAACGCTCCAACCCGAAAGCTGTTTCCGTCGACGTTCCTATTCCCGGCCCGATACCCACGACCCGGTATTTTGAGCAATCGAAAATACGGGAAAAGCAATTTTCATTCACGTCTTCTTCGATCAAAACCTCCGGTACGGCAAGATGTACTATTTTTTTCAAAGAACGAGGGAGGTGAAGGGTCAGCAAACCCACTCCCGAATGCAAAGCCCCTTCGGCTGCCAGTATCGCAGCTCCCATCATCCCATAAGAGCCGGCTATCAACAAAGCATGCCCCATCTCCCCTTTATGAGTGAACTTTCCGACCTTCGGCAAACGGGCTGCAAGCACATCCGGCGTCAAATAAAAATAAGAGGAAAACAGATCCCGTAATATTTCCGGATGCAAACCTATGTCCAAAACTTCAAAATCTCCCACATAACGATAATTTTCGGGGAACATAAAAGACAATTTGGGAAACTGGAAAGTAAGCGTGTAATCGGCTTCCATTATACTTCCGGTATTTTTCGCGTTATCCTCTCCCAATAAACCGGAAGGAATATCCACCGCAACAACGGGCAAAACGGAGCGATTTATCCTATCTATCACTCCGGCACACCATCCTGTTACCGGACGACTCAATCCGGCTCCGAACAAAGCATCGATCCATATTCCCTCCACGGATTCCGCATCGAAGTCGGAAATCTCCCGAACATCAACACAACTTCCGGAACGAGCCAGATAATCTTCCCGATACTTCTTGCAGTCAGCGGACAAACACGCTCCCGTCCACACGTGATACACCACAACCTCGTACCCTTTTTCCAATAAGATTCCGGCAAGGGCAAAACCGTCTCCCCCATTATTCCCGACTCCTGAAACTATGTTAAAAATAGAATTATTCGGAAAAATTTTCAAAAGCCGACAGGCAATAGCTTCAGCCGCTCTCTTCATTAATAGAGACGAACTTATCGGCTCATGCTCAACGGTATATCTATCAATTTCTTTTAAATCAGATGTTTTAAAAATCTTATTATACTTTTTCATAGGTTCTAAGTTCAAACGTTTTCGTGTTTTAAAGATAAAAAATTATCCTATATTTGCGAGGTTGGAGTGCGAACAAAGTTAAATCATTATTAATTTATAAATATCAAAATCATGTTTAAAAAACACCCCAAAGGACTATTGGCGGCTGCCCTTGCTAATATGGGAGAACGCTTTGGTTTTTACATTATGATGGCAATTCTTACGTTGTTCATCTCTGCAAAATTCGGTCTATCCGAGACCACAACCGGATATGTCTACTCGGCTTTTTATGCTTCTATTTATCTACTGGCATTAGTCGGAGGAGTCATTGCCGATAAAACAAAAAATTATAAAGGTACAATACTTATCGGGTTGGTTCTGATGGCCGTCGGCTATCTGATCATAGCCATACCGACCCCGACTCCCGTTCCAAGTATGGGACTTTATCTAACGATTACCTGCGTTGGACTTTTGGTTATCGCTTTCGGTAACGGTTTATTCAAAGGAAATTTACAGGCTTTAGTCGGTCAGATGTACGACAACAAAGAATATTCCGATAAAAGGGATTCCGGTTTCCAGATATTCTATATGTTTATCAATATCGGAGGATTCTTCGCTCCCTGGATCGCAATCGGCGTCAGAAACTGGTGGTTGAAAGTGAATAACTTCGATTACAATGCCGGCCTACCGGAATTATGCCACCAATACCTCGAACAAGGTAGTTCCATGCCCGCGGAATCTTTAACCCGTTTGACGGAGTATGCCAATACCGCTTACCTGAGCGGTTCCATGTCAGATCTACCCACTTTTGTAAACAGCTACCTGGATGTTTTCAATCGCGGTTTCCAATATGCCTTTATGGCTGCAATCGTGGCCATGTTGATCTCACTGGTGATCTACATCGTCAACAAACAAAAATTCCCGGATCCTGCCAAAAAAGCCGTATCGAACGTCAAAGGCGCTCCCCAAATAAGCAGGGAAGAGATTACCATGAATGCGCAAGAGATCAGACAACGCATATACGCCCTGTTCGCCGTATTCGGCGTCGTTATCTTTTTCTGGCTCTCGTTCCATCAAAACGGTTACTCCCTGACGTATTTCGCCCGCGATTACGTGGATTTGAGCGTCATCGATATCAACTTGGGATTCACCAGAATCAAAGGAGCCGAAATATTCCAATGCGTGAATCCTTTCTTCGTGGTAACCTTAACACCGCTGATCATGTGGTTATTCGGATATTTGAAGAGACAAAGAAGAGAACCTTCCACCCCGATGAAAATCGCTATCGGTATGGGAATCGCGGCACTTGCCTACATTTTCCTAATGATCTTCTCTTTCGTGTTACCGGCAAAAGAGACCTTAAGCACGATGACGGAAGCACAAATCAGTGCCATTCGCGTTACTCCCTGGATCATGGTGGGACTCTATTTCATCCTTACCGTTGCAGAGTTATTCATCTCTCCTCTCGGATTGTCTTTCGTTTCCAAAGTAGCACCTCCGCATTTACAAGGCTTAATGCAAGGTTGTTGGTTAGCGGCCACGGCTGTAGGAAACTCACTGTTATTCATCGGAGGACTCCTTTATACCTCCGTACCCATATGGGCTTGTTGGTTAGTATTTGTTTGTGCAACGGCGGCTTCCATGATTGTCATGCTCTCTATGGTGAAATGGCTTGAAAGAGTCGCAAAATAAATAAAGCATAATATTTCAAAAGCGAGGTGAAAGCCTCGCTTTTTTTATATCTTTGCGACAGCAAACTATAATATTAATTTTAAAATAACGTTGTATGTTAAAAGATCATCCAAGAGGATTATTTGTATTGGCATTTGCTAATATGGGAGAACGCTTCGGTTACTACACCATGTTGGCTATCTTTACATTGTATCTTCAAGCTCGCTATGGTTGGACATCTGCAGCCACAGGACAAGTTTTCGGTGGCTTCCTCGCTGCTGTTTATTTTCTACCCGTATTCGGAGGATTTATCGCCGATAAATATTTAGGCTACGGTAAAACGATTACACTCGGTACAGTCATCATGTTTTTCGGTTATGCTTTACTCGCATTCGGAAGCGGTCTGGCCAGTATGTTCGTATCGTTAGGCCTTATAGCTCTCGGTACCGGATTCTTTAAGGGGAACTTACAAGTTCTGGTGGGTAATCTCTATGATTCGCCCAAATACAGCAAAAACCGGGATTTAGCGTTCAGTATTTTTTACATGTGCATTAACATCGGTGCTTTCTTCGCTCCCAGTATGGCCGAGGCCATCACGAACTCCATCATGGGAAAATCCGGTCTGGAATATTCAGGGAAAATACCGGCATTAGCACATCAGTTAATCGACGGAACCATTAATCAGGCTTCTGCCGGATATACCGAATTGGTTAACTTCGCTGCCTCTCAGGGACAAACCATTAGCAGCTTAGACGGATTAAAGGCTTTTGCTCAAAACTACATCGACGTGCTATGCCAATCCTATAACTACGGTTTCGGTGTGGCTTGTATCAGTTTGATCGTATCATTAGCCATATTTTTAGGCTTCCGTAAATTTTATAAATCTGCTGATGCTACCGAAAAAGAAAAAGCGCAGGGTAAAGGAGCTAAAGACGCTGTTGTCATAGAACTGACCCCCAAACAAACTAAAGAACGTTTGATTGCTTTAGGATTGGTTTTCGCCGTGGTTATTTTCTTCTGGATGTCATTCCACCAGAACGGTTTGACCATGACACTTTTTGCTCGTGATTACACGGTTTCGCATGTAACCGGTTACTCCAGTCTTCTGTTCTCTCTTTACGGTTTAGTACCTATCATATTATTATTCTACGGACTATTCATGGTTATTACCGGAGAGAAAAAAGTGAAACCCATTGGAGGAATTATGTCCGTCGTGTTTATTTTAGTACTCTATTTCGTTTACCAAACCAAATTTGCCGGTGTCGAAACACCGATCACTCCGCAAATCTTCCAGCAATTTAACCCGATGTTCATCATCATATTGACACCCGTGTTCGTGGGCCTGTTCAGCTGGTTAAACAGCAAGAAAAAAGAGCCGTCCGCCCCTCGTAAAATCGGAATCGGTATGATCATCGCGGCATTAGGTTTCTTAGTACTCATGTTCGGTTCGTTCGGATTAACGGCTCCTGCCGATCTACAAGCCAACCCGATGTCGGAAAGCGATATGGTTTCTCCCTACTGGTTGATCAATACATACCTTGTTTTAACTTGTGCCGAGCTGTTTTTAAGCCCGATGGGTATCTCCTTCGTGTCGAAAGTCGCTCCTCCAAAGTACAAAGGTTTAATGCAGGGAGGATGGTTTGCCGCCACTGCTATCGGTAATTACTTAGTAGGTATCATCGGATATTTCTGGGAAAAAGTAAGCTTAGTCGCTCTTTGGGGCATCCTTATCGGTTGTTGTGCCCTCTCTGCGATCTTTATCTTCTCTATCATGGGACGTCTCGAAAAAGTAACCCGCGAATCAGAGGAACAATTAGCCGCTGCCGAGGCCGCTGCCAAACAAAAAGAAAATTAATCTTTTTCCACATAAAATAAAGCGAGGTTTTCCGACCTCGCTTTTTTATTCAAATCCGGAATCGTATTTCCCAAAATGTTAACTATATTTGTAAGATATAGAAAGCGTCCGGCAATTATCCGAAAACAGTTTTTTCGATTGTACTTGGCTTTTATATTTCGAATAGAGAGATTCAATTATTATAACCATGTAAATCATTCGATGGTTTATATGGTTATTATTAAATAAAACAAGACAAATATGGCACGAAGCAACACGTTGTTCAAATGGTTACTAACTACCCCGTTTGTGTTTATAACAAGTTTTACCCATCCTCTTTTTTCACAGGATTTTTCCAAAAACAATCTGTTTTCCTACAAAGAAGTAGACGTCAAACCGTCATTAAAGACCGAGCAAAACATTTCCTTCTCCCAATGGATAGTCAATCAAATTACCCACAGAGAACTATCTTTCCAAGGTAAACCTTCAGAAGGAGCATCCCCGTACAATCTTTTCATATTTAATGATTCTTCAGGGATATATCACAAAATAGAAGTCACATTTACGGTAAAGAGCAACGGAAAAGTAGGCGATATAGATATAGAGAAAACAAATTACCCGCTCCTTGAAGAAGAAGTAGCCAGAGTATTAACCCAATCTCCGAAGTGGAACGCCGGATACCATGACAAACGCAAAGTGGACACCCGTATCAGAACTTCCCTTATCTTCGATTTAAAAGGGAGTCCCGTAAAATTAGATAAAAACCCACTATACTTCAAGAGTATTTCTCGAAACAATCCGGGGAAAGGAGCCACTATTTCCAATTACATTTACGATGTAGCCACCACCCTGCATTCACACAAAAACGACAGTACTCACGGAAAACTCGAGTTGAGTTTTGTCATCGATAAAAACGGGCATTTTACCCTTTTGGAGGAAAAACACGGTTTATCCTCCGCTCTCCGCTTCCCTAACAACGGTTTATCATCTAAAGATACCCGATGGGAACCGGGCAGGCTTGCCAATCGTCCTGTAAGCATAAAAATTGTGACAACTATCGATTTCGATAAAAAAGTTTACGAATACGACTGTTATCTGATTCACGATTAAAAAACGAGACTTTCAGAAGGTCTCGTTTTTTAATCATGAGCTATAATAAACACGCTCCCCGCAATCAAAAACTAAATTGCAAACCGACTCCCAATACCTCCTTAAATTGCAAACGAGGGCCCGCGGTTCCGTCTTTTTGAGCAACCTTCACGTCGTCGTCATACAACATATTGGTAGAAATTGTAGCTGAAATCCATTTATTGACGGTCATATTCAATTGAACCTCCCAACGTACATCCACATTTTGCGGCTTTCTTAAATAATCGGAAAACAACTCCAAACGGGAATATATTTTCATATTCTCCCAAAATTCATAAGTTACCTCAGCCCTTAAATTAGCACCGAATTCCGATAAAAGATGCTTTCCCTCCTTAACACCGAAGGCCCCTTCATCGGACAAACGGGAATCGGCAACAACAGTTCCTCTCCATGAAACCGGAGTCAGCGTGGCCGTAAAATAAGATTTGGGAGTCCACGTCAAACCGGTACCGACCACGATATAAGCAGGAGCCATAAATTTAGAAATAAAACTTGCATCCTCGTCGGAGTAATCATATCCTTTGGCAAATTGGGTGTTAAAATTCAGCAACATACTCCAATACAAAGACTTATACAACTGATAACCATAGGTTGAAGCCAAATAGATTTTATCATTGGTTTTCCTGGCACTTTTCCCATCGTTCTTGGTTAACCCGTATCCCAACTCCAACCGATTTTGCCATAAATTCCGATCTTTTTTATAATCGGCACTATACGTGAGCTGGGCATCGAAAGCTAATGCAGACTCACCTCCGGCGGCCCAATTACTTAAACTGACCTGTGTCATCTTTAGTCCAAAAAAACCGGCATTCTTCCAGGAAGAATCACGAACAGGTCCCTCTGCCGCATGCAAAGATCCTCCTATAAGCAATAGGAAAATCAAAAATACATATCCTTTTACCATTTTCTAATTTTTTATTATTCGTAATTACAAGTATTTATTTTTTTACAAAAGTAATCATTTCCATGTGAAACGAAAAAACAGGACAAACAGTTATGAATAATGTGGAAATTATAGAGATGAATCCCGATAAATTTCCACATCAACCATATCAATTTCAAATTTTTGTACAAAGTTCCGATATCCGAACAAGCAGATTTACCACTTTTATCATGGAGGAAACGGGAATATACTCGTAACGTCCATGCGAATTATGTGCTCCATTGGAAAGATTCGGAGTCGGCAGTCCCATGAAAGACAAGCGTGAACCGTTTGTACCTCCCCGAATAGGGACAATCAAAGGCTTTATTTCCAACTCATTCATGGCCTGTTTGGCAATATCTACAATATAGTGAAGCGGTTCCAGTTTTTCCCGCATATTCGCGTATTGATCTTTTAACTCCAATAAAATCGGTAATTCATATTTCCGGGAGAAATCTCGCACGCCATTCTCTATCACCCCTTTTCTCCACTCAAAATTTTCCCGGTCAAAGTCACGTATCAAAATCTCTACCGTCGTCTCTTCCACTGTCCCTTTTATAGAATAAAGATGGAAAAAGCCCTCGTAGCCCGATGTCAACTCCGGAACTTCCCGTTTGGGCAAACTGGATATGAATTCATAGGCGACTTTCATTGAATTGACCATTTTATTTTTGGCATATCCAGGATGAAAATTCCTTCCTTTAAAAACCAATCTAACCATCGCGGCATTGAAATTTTCATACTCCAACTCACCGACCTCCCCTCCGTCCAAAGTATACGCGAACTTTGCCCCGAATTTCTTCAAATCGAAATGATCGGGCCCCTCGCCGATCTCCTCATCCGGAGTAAAACAGACAGCAATGGTCCCGTGTTTTACTTCCGGGTGTTGAATCAGGTATTCCATCGCCGTTAAAATCTCGGCTATACCGGCTTTATCGTCTGCCCCCAATAATGTGTTTCCATCCGTCACGATCAGATCGCTTCCCACATAATTCATAAGCTCCGGAAAATCATCCGGGGATAAAGTATACCCTTTCTCTTTGCTTAATAAGATATCCACGCCAGTATATTTCTCAATGATCTGCGGTTTCACATGTTTGCCACTCATATCCGGACTCGTATCCATATGGGCAATAAATCCAATAGAAACACTCTCCCTCTCCATATTAGAAGGAACAAATCCCATCACATAGCCATTCTCATCTACCGATACATTCTCCATACCGATCTCCCTCATCTCATCACAAAGAAGATAGGCAAATTCTAATTGCCCCGGTGTGCTGGGATTCAATCCGGTTTCCCGGTCAGACTGGGTATGTATTTTTGCGTATTTAATAAAACGCTCGACAACTGGCAACATATATTCAATTTATGATTCAAAGGTTTTCGATTAAGAGATTCGGTTTTCGCGATAAAAATCGCACGATCACTCATTACCTAATCACAGAATCTTCTCTATTTAAATTAATAAGCTCTTGCAATTAATACTCTACGATGAGAAGGCTTTCCCGTCACCATACATTTTCCCTCTTCTTCTTCAGCATCGAAGGGAATACAACGTATCGTCGCTTTCGTTTCTTCCTTAATGCGGGCCTCCGTTTCTGGAGTTCCATCCCAATGACAAAGGAAAAATCCTCCCTTCTCATCCAAAAGCGTTTTGAACTCCTCGTACGAATCTACCTTCGTGATCATTTTACTCCGGAAATCCAAGGCTTTCTTATACACGTTTTCTTGAATATCATCCAATAACCTGATAATATATTGTTCTATTCCCTCCAAAGGTAGAGTCTCTTTCGTCAGTGTATCGCGACGGGCTACTTCAATGGTACCGTTTTCCAAGTCCCTCTCTCCCATTGCTAAACGCACCGGAACTCCTTTCAGCTCGTAATCGGCAAATTTCCATCCCGGTTTTTGCGTATCACGATCGTCAAATTTCACACTGATACCCAATTGTTGAAGCTTGCCTATTATTCCGTTAACTTTCTCCCTGATCTTTTCAAGGCCCTCCTTTCCCTTGTATATCGGCACAATAACCACCTGCAAAGGAGCTAATCTCGGAGGCAACACCAATCCGTTATCATCCGAATGACACATAATCAAAGCACCCATCAAGCGAGTGGAAACTCCCCACGAAGTAGCCCAAACATACTCCTGCTTACCCTCTTTCGAAGCAAATGTCACATCAAAAGCTTTCGCAAAATTTTGCCCCAGAAAATGAGATGTCCCTGCTTGCAAAGCCTTACCGTCTTGCATCAAGGCTTCGATAGTCAAGGTATCCAAAGCTCCCGCGAAACGTTCCGTTTCGCTCTTATGTCCCATAATTACGGGTACAGCCATCCATTTTTCCGCAAATTCGGCATATACCCGAACCATCTTATCCGCTTCCTCCATGGCTTCCTCTTTCGTCGCGTGGGCCGTATGACCTTCCTGCCACAAAAACTCAGCCGTACGCAAAAACATACGGGTCCTCATCTCCCAACGCATCACGTTAGCCCATTGATTACATAAAATCGGAAGATCCCTGTAGGATTGAATCCAATTCTTATAAGTATTCCATATAATGGTCTCCGAAGTGGGCCGAATAATAAATTCTTCCTCCAATTTCGCATCCGGATCAACGACAATGCCGTTCCCGTCCGGATCGTTCTTTAAACGATAATGAGTTACAACTGCACACTCTTTCGCAAACCCCTCCACATGATCAGCCTCTTTTGAAAAAAAAGACTTGGGAATCAATAATGGGAAATAAGCATTATAATGTCCCGTATCTTTAAACATCTTATCCAATTGTTGCTGCATCTTCTCCCATATGGCATAACCGTAAGGTTTGATCACCATACATCCTCGAACTGCCGAATTTTCCGCCAAACCGGCTTTTACAACCAATTCATTATACCATTGCGAATAATTCTCTTCTCTTGTTGTTAAAAACTTAGCCATCTCATTATTTTTTGATAAAACCGCAGCAAATTTAAACAAAAAAGTAGGAAATCAGATTGGTAATGGTTATTTTTATACCTAATACCGATTTATGCTTTACGAACCATGAAAAGTGTGGTATATTTTTTGATAAGATAAAAGAAACAGGTCAATCTAATAACTATGAAAACAATACTATCTATACTGACATTGGCCGCTTTAGTCAGCGCCTGTTCGACGACACGAGACTTCGCTCGTGTTTCCGAAGACGACATCTATTACGTACCCGGCAAACAATCGCTTTTGGTACAGGAGATAGAAAGAAAAACAGGGAGTACGCTCTCTTTATATCCCGCGGAAGAAAAACATAAATCCAAAGAGATAGATCCGGCCGTACTGGCAAAAGAACAAGCGGAAGCCAATAGCGGAAAAGTAAATCCGAGAGCGAAGGCTATCGGGATGGCTCGCTACGCTACACAAAAACAGGTAGAAGAAGCTCAGGCCCAAAGTACCACCCCTATTCTCATCGACGAAGAGTCCCAGGGATACTGGATAGGAGGCTTCAAAGGAAATCAACGCGATTTGGATGAATGTGTTCGGATCATGAACCGATACCCGGAAGGATTCGCTATTTTCGGCAATGCCCACGAGATCGCCATGAGGCTGTCATTCGATTCGGATTGGAATGTTTATACGGTCAATAATCGCTATTGGTGGTTTCCTTCCAATACCAACATCGAGCTATACTCTAAATTACATTTCGGAACCTACCCGGATTTCATGTGGACCGTCATGTGGAACGATCCGCGCTTCGACCGTTTTGCCATGGACCGATGGAATTCCCGTTGGAATTTCGGTTTCGGTTACTCATCCTGGGGGAACAACTGGGGATGGAACAGCTGGTATAATCCTTGGGGATGGAATCACTCCTCTTACTGGGGATACGGATATTATCCGGGATGGAGGCATGATCCATGGTATTGGCATAATCACTGGAATTACGGTTACTGGCATCCGTATTATCCGGGAGGACGCCCTCATTGGGGGCACACCACCAAACCGAATCTCAAACCGAATTACGCGACGAGAACACATTACACGAACAATCGAAATGCCCGAAGCTATAATACCTACTCCCGCAGTAATCGTTACTCTTCGTACGGCAGAAACAACAACCAGAGTTGGGGATCACGCAATCAAGGCTCTTCCTCGTCTAATTCAGGGCACGATAGCGGTTATTCAAGAAGTAACAGCAACTCCTACGGAAAGAGTTCCACGACAAGAAGCGGAGGCTACACGGGCACGAGAGAACATAAAGAAACCGGACGTAGAAAATAATTTGACAAAAAGCATTATATGAAAGCATTATATTATACCATCGTGTTATTACTCTGCACGTCGGGCCTTAGGGCTCAAACCGAGGCAGACGCTCTGCGATATTCCAGAATATTCCCTTTTGGTAGTGCCAGAGTCACCGCCATGGGAGGAGCATTCGGAGCCTTAGGAGGAGATCTCTCCGTTGCGACGATGAACCCCGGAGGAATCGGAGTTTTCCGTAATTCTGAAATCAGCTTCACCTCTGTTCTCGATTTCACTCACTCCAAATCGGGCAACAGAAATATGGAAAAAAATCCTTATCTCATCGGTAATTTAGGATTTGTTATCGCCTTTCATCCCATACATGAAAAGTGGAAAAACATAAATTTCGCCTTCAACTATACCAATCTGAATAATTTCAACCGAAACATTTACCAGGGAGGAGACATCAATGATAAAAATTCGTTATTGGACGTATGGCTGATGGAAGCAAACGGCAACGACAGAAACTCACTGAACGAATTTACCACCAGTTTAGCCTACGATGCCTATCTGATCAAATTGCAGCCGGAAAGCAAGAACCAATACGAAATTCCCATCGTAGCAGGGGACAGTATGAGGCAATCGAACTACATCCGGGAAAGGGGATTTCAAGGAGAATACGCGCTATCCGTGGGGGCTAATTACGATGACAAACTCTACCTCGGAGCAACCCTTGGTATACAAAACATCCATTACAAGCATTATTCCACCTACACGGAGATCGTCGAGGGGAAAGAGATAGATTCCAAACTCATGTGGTTCGACTTCGTACAGGATTACACGACCAGCGGAGTAGGCATAAACTTCAAAGTCGGGGCAATCTATCGGCCGATCCCCCAACTTCGGTTAGGTCTGGCCATACATACTCCCACCTATTACAGCTTGACAGACAAGGTTACGAATGGGGCTTATTCACAATTCATAGAACCACCGGCAGGAGAAAAAGAGACCCAATGGGGAAATCATGCCAACACCTCTTTCGATTATAATCTGAAAACTCCATGGCGTTTTATCGCAAGCATCGCTACCGTACTCGGCCAGCGGGCTATCCTCAGCGTGGATTACGAATTCGTGGATTACAGCTCGGCTAAATTGAGCGGCGGAGACGGAACGAATTATTACGGCACAGAAGATGTAAACGGCGATTATATACCGGGAGCTAACGATATGATCAAGGAAGTATATCGAAATACCAATAATCTCAGGGCCGGAGCGGAATTCAGAGTTTCCAGCGTATTGAGTTTGCGAGGAGGTTATTCCTACACGGCATCCCCTTATAAAAAAGGAGAATTGAATGAAAAAAATAACGTACAAACCGTTTCCGGTGGTTTGGGACTTAATTTCAACTCTTTATACGTGGATTTAGCCTACATGCGTAAATATTCAAAAGAACAAAGTCTTTTTTATGCTTACAAATCCATAGAATCCCCCGTTATACAAACAAAATACCAGGATAACCAATTCCGGTTAACCGTCGGAGTACGATTCTGAAACAGCAAATCGGTCGAAAATAAAATATCGACCGATTTTTATCAGAATAAACCCTAATTATAACGCTCTTTTTCCTCGGGACTACATCCTTTTTTATTATTTTTGCCCCTCAAACGAAAGAGTAAATGAAAGCAAAAAAATTTTATATCGAGACCTATGGGTGTCAGATGAATGTAGCGGATAGTGAAGTAGTAGCAGCCATACTGGAAAGTAAAGGTCTCCAACATACAAGTGACAGAAACGAAGCCGACGTAATATTAGTAAACACCTGTTCCGTTCGGGAAAACGCGGAACAACGAGTACGGGGTCGCGTACAAGGGTTTTCTGAAATTAAGAAAAAAAATCCGAAAGTACTGGTGGGTATCATGGGTTGTATGGCGGAACGTCTCGGTGAAGCTCTTTTTGAGCAGGAAAAAAATGTAAACATCGTTGTCGGACCGGATGCTTATATGGATCTTCCCCTTTTAATCGAGCAAGCGGAGAAAGGGGAAAAAGCCATTAATATCCATTTATCCGCGACAGAAACCTATAAAGATATCTGTCCTTCCCGGATTGACGAAACAGCCATATCAGGATTCGTATCCATCATGCGCGGATGCAACAACTTCTGTACATACTGTATCGTTCCTTATACCCGCGGCCGCGAAAGAAGCCGAAGTCCGCACAGCATTTTGAATGAAGTGCTTGATTTGCATACCAAAGGATACAAGGAAGTTACCCTATTAGGTCAAAACGTCAATTCATACCTTTGGAAAGGAGAGCGTAACGAAGTTGATTTTCCGACATTATTGGCGAAAGTCGCTACTGCGGTACCCGATATGCGTATCCGCTTCGCCACTTCTCACCCGAAAGACATGAGTGACGAAATTTTACGCGCCATCGCATCTTATGACAATATTTGCAAACACATCCATCTTCCCGTTCAATCAGGAAGCAATGCCGTCCTGAAAAATATGAACCGGAAATACACGAGAGAATGGTACCTCGATCGCATCCGGGCAATCCGTGAGATCATTCCCCAATGCGGGATATCGACGGATGTTTTCGTTGGTTTCCATGATGAAAGTGAAGAGGATTACCGCGAGACTCTTAGCCTTATGCAGGAGGTGGAATTCGATCTTGCCTACATGTTCAAATATTCAGAACGCCCCGGCACTTTGGCATCAAAACATATGCCGGACAACGTGGATGAAGCGACCAAAGGACGTCGTCTACAGGAACTTATCGATATACAGACCCATCTTTCTCTCATCAGTAACCGGAAAGATATAGGAAAAATATTCGAAGTGCTGGTCGAAGGGACTTCCAAGAAGAAGGCAGACGAATTATTCGGACGAAGCAGCCAAAACAAAGTGATCGTATTTCCCGATAACGGAGCTAAAATTGGAGATTTGGTACAGGTCAGGGTAAAAGAATGTACTTCCGCTACCCTTATGGGAGAAATTGTTGAAAACCGCTAAATACAAGCTTATGGAATACCGAAAACGATTAAATGAAGAGTTGAATCGACTCTCTCCGGAAGAATATAAAAAAGCTGAAAAACTTCCTATCGTGGTCGTTTTGGATAATGTACGCAGTTTAAACAATATAGGATCGGTATTCCGAACTTCCGATGCTTTCCGATTGGAAAAGATATATCTTTGCGGCATTACCGCCACCCCTCCCCACCGCGAGATTCATAAAACAGCCTTAGGAGCGGAAGAAAGCGTGGCATGGGAATACTTCGAGGAGACCATAGAAGCGATTCGAAAATTAAAAACGGAAGGTTTTACGATTGTTACCGTAGAGCAAACAGAAAACAGCCTCTCATTGGAAGATTATGCCATTGAAAAAACACGAAAATATGCTTTCATATTCGGGAACGAGGTAAAAGGTGTCCAACAAAATGTGGTAAACCTCTCCGACCTGTGCTTGGAAATTCCTCAATTCGGAACCAAACATTCATTCAACATCTCCGTTTCTGCCGGGATTGTATTATGGGAAGTTATTCATCCCCTATTCAAGGAGTTAAAAAAATAATATTTCACTCTTCAACTCGGGAAACCTGGAATCTTCATTTACGACAAAATACGAAAATCGATCTATTCTATTGATCGAAAATGCATTGCATCAACGATACGAATAGCCTCCACCGCTTCCCGGACATCATGGACACGTAAGATGTTCGCTCCCTTTAAAAGAGATACGGTATTCAATACAGTCGTTCCGTTCAAAGCTTCCTGGGGAGTAACGTCCAATAGGCGACATATCATAGACTTACGGGAAACACCCACCAACAAGGGATACCCCAACTCCAAAAAGATCTCCATCTTATCCATCAATTGATAGTTGTGAGCTACCGTTTTTCCGAAACCAAATCCCTGATCCACTATAATCTTGTCAAATCCCAAATCATTCAATCGCTTAATTCGCTCGGCCAGAAAATCATAAACCTCCCGAACGACATCCTCATAATGGGGATTTTTTTGCATGTCTTGAGGCGTTCCCTGAATATGCATTAAAACATAAGGTACATTCATCTCCGCTATCGTCTCAAACATACGATCATCCATCGTACCTCCGGAAATATCATTCACGATGACCGGCCCAAGGCAATGAAAGATCTCTTTAGCCACATTCGCCCGAAAAGTATCAATAGAAACAGGAAGTTCCGGATGATACTTACGAATCAGTTCTACGGCAAAACTCAATCGTGACAACTCTTCCTTCTCATCCACGAAAGCAGCTCCCGGACGAGTGGAATAAGCTCCCACATCAATAATCGACGCTCCCTCCTCCACAATCGTATTTATCCGCTCGATCATCCGTACTTCGCTAAGGTATTTTCCTCCGTCATAAAAAGAATCGGGAGTTACGTTCAAAATCCCCATTACCACAGGTTCTGCCAAATTCAACTTCCGATCGCCGATTTCAATTAATTTTTTCATACTCATGCTAATTTTCAGCTTTCCGTTTTCAACTTTCAACTATTGTCCCTATTTTTACACATCAAAATAACAATTAGTTTTTTTAATATCATAATTTAAAAAATAGAACGAAGATGTCGGATACAGCCCAACAATATGATAGAGTGATAGATACCTGTCAAGATATTTTTGTTAAAAAAATGCAAGACTATGGAACAGCCTGGAGAATTCTCAGACCGACCTCCATCACGGATCAAATATATATTAAGGCCAACCGAATTCGCAGTATCGAGCAAAAAGGAATCTCGAAAGTAAACGAGGGTATCGTTCCCGAATTCATTGGTATTATAAACTATGCTATCATGGGACTTATACAGCTGGAGTTAGGTCCGGGGAATCGTAGCTCTCAGGAAGAGATACTCCGGCTTTATCAAGCCTATTTCCAAAAGGCCAAAGCATTAATGTTAAACAAAAACCACGATTACGATGAAGCCTGGAGAGCAATGCGTATCAGTTCCTATACCGATTTGATCCTGATGAAAATAAACCGTACGAAACAAATCGAGGATCATCAAGGAAATACCATTATCTCGGAAGGAATAGATGCGAACTATTACGACATGATCAACTATGCCGTATTCGGTCTGATTCGCCTTGTTGTTGAAAAAGAGATATGAAAATTATTCGAGACTGTTGCAGAATCATCGTCGGAATTGTATTTATCTATTCCGGATTTGTAAAAGGTATCGATCCTTTAGGATCGATGTACAAATTCACGGACTATTTCAATGCTTTTGGAATCGGGTGGGCAAGCACATGCTCTCTTTTTCTCTCCTTCGTATTATCTCTCGCGGAATTTTTAGTGGGTACGGCATTACTATTCAACGCGTGCACGCGATGGGCTATAAAAGGAGCTCTTATTTTCATGGGAATATTCACCCCGCTAACTCTCGTTCTGGCCTTAACAAACCCGGTCAGCGACTGTGGTTGTTTCGGAGATGCGATCGTGTTAAGCAACTGGGCAACATTTTGGAAAAATACCATTCTCCTCCTTTTAACCCTCACGCTATTTCTAAATAGAAAACGATTTCACTCTTCGCTTCACTGGTTTAAGCAACTCTCTCTTCTTTTGCTATCAGGAGGAATGATGCTCTTTCTTTCATTGCATTGTTACCTGTATCTTCCCATATTGGATTTCCGTCCTTACGCCGTCGGAAAAAACATAACGGAAGGTATGCTGTTACCGGAAGGAGCAGAACCGGATCAATACGAAGTTATTCTGAAATACAAAAATAAGCAGACAGGCGAGATCAAACCGTTTACGGAACAAAATTATCCGTGGCAAGACACCCTTACCTGGGAATACCATAGCTCTTCCGAACGTTTGGTAAAAAAAGGATACACTCCTCCCATTCACGATCTGCTTATCGATCATCCCGATTTAGGAGAGATTACAGAAGAAATTCTGCAAGACAATAACTATACCTTTTTAGCCGTCCACTACAACATCAACCTGAGTTCCGCAAAACATCAGGAGGCAATTAACGAATTGGCCCGGTATGCCCGGGAGCAAGGCTACCGCTTTTACGGATTGACCTCCTCCTCTCAAGAAGAAGTCCGAACCTACAAGAACCGTTATAAGGTTCCCTACGACTTTTGTACGGCCGACGAGATCCAGTTAAAGACGATGATCCGTTCCAATCCGGGCCTTATTTTATTAAACAAAGGAACCATTTTAGGTAAATGGTCAAAAAATGATATTCCCCAAACCGATGAATTAAAAAATAAGGATCTGACAGCATTCTGTGTCTACAAACAACAAGAATTAAAGTCTAAATATTTGGTTTACTCCTTAATCCTTCTTTTCTTTGTAATGTATTTCCTATTTCTCGGAAAAAAAAGAAAAAAGGCAGATCATACACATTTCAAAATATTAAATTAAAGATATGAGAAAGAAAATCGTAGCAGGCAACTGGAAAATGAACAAAACCTTTGCCGAAGGTATCGAATTGGCAAGAGAGGTAAACGACTATGTACGTTTCAAAGAGGGCGCAGAAGGTGTAACTGTCATTTTAGGTACTCCTTTCATTCATCTGGCAAAGGTAGCCAATAATCTGACAGAGCCCAGTATTTCGGTTTCAGCTCAAAACTGCGCCACGGAAAAAGCCGGAGCATACACGGGTGAAATATCTGCCGACATGATTGCTTCGACAGGAGCCAAACATGTCATTTTGGGACATTCCGAAAGAAGATCTTATTACGGTGAAACCAGTCCCGTATTGGTAAAAAAAGTGGCTCAAGCCTTAGATAGCAAATTGAATATTATTTTCTGTGTCGGAGAAGTACTCGAAGAGAGAGAAAGTAACAAACATTTCGAGATCGTGAAACAGCAATTAACCGACGGGTTATTCAATCTTACCCCCGAACAATTCGCACATGTAGTTATAGCTTACGAGCCGGTATGGGCGATCGGAACCGGTAAGACGGCGTCCCCGGATCAAGCTCAGGAGATGCATGCCTTCATTCGCTCCGTTATCAAAGAGAAATACGGGGAAAGCATTGCCGACGAAACCTCTATCCTTTACGGAGGAAGCTGCAATCCTAAAAATGCAGACGAGATTTTTTCCCAACCCGATGTAGACGGAGGATTAATCGGAGGTGCTTCTCTAAAAGCTTCTGATTTTTTTGAAATTATCAAATCTCGTGCAAGACATTAATAGTAAAATATTTAAACTTTACAAATCTGTGTTTTCCAAGAAAGCACAGATTTTTTTTACAAAAAAATTCCATTTTGATGCAGCAAATTTCACTATTTGACGTCATATAGACAGAAGAGCACGATATGAGCGATTATAAAACAATATTACAACGCTGTCGAAAACGGGAAAAACGGGCCCAACTGGAATTTTATTCACTGTTCTATAAAAGTGTTTATAACAGTTGTCTTCGTATCTTGAGAAATCCTCAAGAATCGGAGGAAGTCATGCAAGAGACCTTCTTAAAGGTCCTCGACAAAATAGAAAATTACGAAGGAGAAGCAGAAAACATGGAAAGAATCCTCAAAAGAATCGCGATCAATCATGCTATCGATTTATGCCGGAAACGAAAAATCCGGTTTGTGGAGATAACGGAAACAACAGATTGTTGCGAAGAGGAAGAGGAAAACAAGGGAGAGACAGAGTTACAATTAGAGGTTATCCACCGGATGATGCAACAACTTCCCCAGGGATACCGGATGATACTTAATTTGCATCTTATCGAAGGTTTCGATTACAACGAGATTGCAAATCAATTGGAACTCTCTCCTTCCACGGTTCGCTCTCAATTTGTCAGAGCAAAACAGAAATTAATCGAATTAATTAAAAAGAATTATTACTATGAGTCATTCGCTGGATGAACAAATTAAAAAACTTAAAGAAAACTGCGACGGAGCCTTGCCTACTCCCGGGCATTTCGAACGTTTTGAACAACGTTTGGAGCTTCACCGGAAAAACAAAAGAAAACTCCGCACCAGATGGATAGCCGTAAGTACTGTTGCTGCCGGCACGATATTGTTTTTTTTAGCGCATCATTTTTATTTCCTCCAGCCTATCGATGATTCTCAGGAATCCATCGCAGAAGTTGCAGCTTATTATTGTCAACAACTGGAAGAAGAGATTGAAAAAATCGAACAACAAGCAAGCGATATGGACGAATCCGAACGCCAACGTTTGTTAGAGGACATCCAGAAAATGAAGAAAGAATCCTACAAACTGGAAAAAGAGGTCACGCTGATGTCGCACGAGGAACACATTGCACAAATCGTTCAATGCTATAACTTGCAAATAAAATCATTACAATCCATACAAGAGATTCTTGCAAAGGTCATGAACCCAATTAAATATTAACCGCTATCATTATGAAAACAAGATTCATTTTACTGACAGGCTTTATACTGCTATTCTTTATCGGCACCGTAAATGCCAGGGACAGGGTTGAAAAACGAACGATTGAAAAACGCTTCAAAACAACCGGAGAAACCCATCTGCAAATCGATAACAAATACGGCATTCTTGTCATCCAGGAATGGGATAAAGATGAGGTGGAATTTGCCATACAAATCGTCTGTAGGGGCAAGAATCAAAAAACGGCAGAAGAGATGCTCAAGCGGACCAGTGTAAAACTCGAGCAATCCGATGATAAGATCTTCGCTACAACAAATTTCGCAACCAGTCCGAACGAGAACAGCAAAGGAAGCAGCACCACCGTAAATTACCTGATCAATGTTCCCACATCGACCTACCTTCATCTAAAAAATAAATACGGGAATATACAATTGGATTATGTTTCAAAGCCCATAGAGATCGAACTTGAGCACGGGAACATATACGCCCACCGTCTGGAAGGAGATAACAATAAAATCAGTATAAACTACGGAGTTATACAGGTTCTGAAATCCGGAAGCATGGAGCTGAACATGAAAAGAGGTGAAGCTCGCATTGACCAATTACCCGATCTTAAATTAACCGGTTACTATACTTCTCTATTTTCAAATATAATTAACAATCTTCAAGTAACCTCAACGAAATACAGTCAATTAAAACTGGGAAGAGTCAACACCGTAAATTTCGGTTTCAGTACCCTATGGACGAGCATCGACATTCGACAACTCGAGCAAAAATTCGAAGGTGCCAGATTGCAGTATTGTACGGTTTCGATCGATACGATTTCTCCCAACTTCTCATCCATAGACATCGATGCGATGCATTCCAAAGTGACTCTGGGCATCAATCAAAAACACAATACAAAAATCGATCTCTCGGCACCTTACGGAGATATCGTTCTAAACGGGTTAGAAATAAATCATGCCGCTCGGAGTCATAATTCCCAAAATCCCTATCCCCTACAGACTACAGGATATATAGGAAGGACATCAAATCCGAGAGCCAAAATCAAAATATCGACTTCATACGCAACTATTACGTTCAAAAATAAAGTTACCGATTAAACACCCAAACCTTTCAAACCTTTCTATCGAAGCGCTGTCTCTTACTTCTCAGGACAGCGCTTTTTCGTGTCCATACCGTATCTCAACATCTGTGACAGAAAATCATCCGGGTAATCAACAGTTACATCCGTGATCTTTCCCTCTTCCTCCACCAACGTGTATTCCGGATTGATAAAACCTGCATAAGGAGCCACATTCAATTTCTGATAACGCTCCAAAACCTCCCGATGCAAATCCCGGTCAATGACAACCCCGTACCTCTCCACGAGATATTTAGCCCCCTCGTAATCACCTTCCGATTTTACCCGCTGTATCTCCGCCAACAACTTCCCGAACAAAATGCGCAAAGCATCGAAATCCCGGATCACAAAATAAGTCTTCCCTTCTTTTTTTATTTTTTCAATCACGCCATCTGCTTTTCCTTGTTCATACACCCACGAAGCAATCAACTGACGATTACGCATATGCGACTCTTCCAAATTACTCCCTAACTTTACCCGGGTCAATTGTACAAGCAAGCCGTTACGAATGTAACTGCAATACTCGCTTTTAGCCACCTCCAAGGAAGGAATAATTCCCAACTCTACCAATTGGGGGTCCATAATATAATAAAGAGCGAATAAATCCGCTCGTGTCTCCTCTATCGTTGAATAGTAATTTTTCAAAGCCTCCTGTCCGACTCCCGGTAACATCTTACCGGAACCGTGTCCTAAACACTCGTGCAGGTCCGTATGCACGTTACTCCCCTGATAACCGTATTCTTTAGCCAACATTTTTTCCTCGTCGGAATAGGTAAACTCATCCACCACTCCGGATCCCAAAGAAGCCATATGATAAGCATAAGTAATATTATCCAACGTGACGGATTTACTGCCGTACCGTTCGCGAATCCACTCGGCATTCGGCAGATTAATCCCGATAGGGGTAGCCGGATGACAATCCCCTCCTAACATGGCCACCTGCATCACCCGAGCTATTATTCCCGAAACCTCTGTTTTTTTGAAACGGTCGTCAATAGGCGCATGTTGTTCAAACCAAAGGGCATGTTCGGCCAATTTACGCGTACGTTCGCAAGCCTCCTCGTCCACGATTTGCACGACAGACTCCCAGCTCGCTTTATAAGCCAACGGATCTCCATAAACCTCGATAAAACCGTTGATAAAATCTATTCGAGCCCGATGTTCTTTCAGCCATTCGATGGAATAAACGTCAAAAGTAGCCAAATCTCCCGTCCGGTAAAATTCAATCAGTTTTTCAACGACTTTATGCTGCTGCTCGTTACCGACATACGCTAAAGCTTTCTGCAAATATTCCACAATACGTCCGATAATTTCCCCGTATTTTCCATTTACATACCAAACTTCTTCTTCCAGCTCCCCCTTACTGTTTTTTACTAACGTCGAATTCAAGCCGTAACTCACCGGATGTTTCTCCGAGCCTTTCATAGCTCCGTAAAAACGTTCGACCTCCCTCTGAGACACCCCTTCGTAATAATGATTAGCCGACGCCTGAATCAAATCCTTTCCTTCGTCCAACACAACCCGTTTAGACATGTACGCGGGATCGAAAACAATTCGCTGCAATCCCTGAAATTCATTTTCCAATCCGACATCTTTCAACAATAACCGGAAATAGCATTCGGAGAAAGGAGGACTAAACTTCTCCATGGAATAGTGATGGTGAATGCCATTGGCAAAAAAAACTTTTTTGGCATAGATCACAAAAGACCGGTATTCCTCGCAAGATCGATCTCCCTTGTACTCCGTCAATATTTTCTCTAATACTTTTCGAATCCTAAGATTGTATTTATTATTCTGATCCCACAATATATCACGCCCGGCAATGGCTGCCCGACTCAAGTAATAGACAAATAATTTTTCTTTTAGAGGTAATGTCTCGAAAGCAGGAACCTCATAACGTAGTATCTTTATATCGTCAAATTGCTCGGAAAAAAACTCAAATGCTTTCATGCTACCTTTCTTAATAATGAATTACAAATATACGCTCATCTCTGTTTTTTGTTGGCATACTCCGCCATATATTATTAAGAATTAAAACGTTCCAATATTTGATCGGAAGCTTTAACAGCATGTTTATACCAAGTTAACAAAACCCTGTACCGTTCCTCTTCCGGCATATGCCATTCGATATCACTCTTTCGAAGCCTTTGCACGACACTGTACATCAGCAAAGCCGCACATACGCTAACGTTATAACTTTCGGTAAAACCGTAAATAGGTACCTTCACAAATTCATCCGCCTCAGCCAACACCTTATCAGATAAACCCGTCAATTCCGTTCCGAAGAAAAAAGCCATTTTCCCTTTATGCAGATCCATATCATCTATCAACTGATCTTTTTCATGAGGCGTCGTAGCCACGATCCGATAACCTTGCTCTCTCAACGCCCGAATAGCCGACATCGTATTATCCCTTGTATTACGGTAACGATGCAAGGTCAACCATTCCATAGCCCCCACGGATATCTCGGAGTTATCCTCAAATTTATTCTCATTTTCAATCACATGAATATTCTGAACGCCAAAACAATCACACGAACGTAAAACGGCACTACAATTATGCTGCTGATACAAATCTTCCAAAACGACCGTCAGGTAGCTCGTACGCTCCATGCTCAAACGCCGGAATAAATCGTTCCGGTAATCTGTCACAAACCGGCTTAAATACTCTACTTGTTCTTTGACCGTATGCATATATTTTCCACTCTAAAACAAAAAAAGGGTGCTGAATCCAACACCCTTCTTTTTATGGTTCTCAATAATTATAAGCTTTCTGCCAATTCTGCACCAGCTTTAAATCTTACCACTTTCTTTGCAGGAATCTGAATTGTTTTTCCAGTTTGAGGATTTCTTCCACTCCGGGCACTTCTCTCCGATACAGAGAATGAACCGAAACCTACTAACGCAACCTTTTCGTCATTTTTCAAAGATTGACCAACTGTTTCAACAAAAGCTTCCAAAGCTTTTTTGGAATCTGCTTTACTTAAACCTGCTTTTACTGCAATCGCATCTATTAACTGAGCTTTGTTCATAACAAAAAATTTTAGGATTAGAATAATAATATAATCTTTATGTTTTGACAAATGTAGGTAATTTCTGCAGGAATACAAATTTTCTGATAAAAAAACAAAAGACTTTTAGTGTTAACCTGTTAATATATACTAAAATCGCCCTATTTAGAGAGTAAATACATCTACACATCCCTCCCCGTCCATAGCCGCAGATACGATCCCCCCGGCATACCCCGCCCCCTCTCCGCAAGGATAAAGACCTTCAATCTCCGGATGGACCATCCGTTCAGGCAATCTGGGAATTCTGACCGGAGCCGATGTTCTGGTTTCAACACCCAAAAGAAGGGCATCTTCATGAATAAATCCCCGGGATTTTCGCCCGAACTGTTCCAAACCGGCAAGCAAACGTCGATATACCGGTGAAGGAAGCCATTCCCTGAATAGAGTTGGCCGTAATCCGGGTTTATAAGAAGATTTAGGAAACGAAACACTCTCCTTATTCACCATAAAATGAGTCAACCGCTGGGCGGGAGCTACTAATTTTCCCCCTCCCTCTTCCCAAGCACGATATTCTAAATCGCTCTGAAACTCCATACCTCCAAAAAGGCCGGTATACCGCAACTCTTTCAACTCTTCTTCCCCAATGGAAGTGACAATAGCAGAGTTCGCCCAAGCCGTATTCCGGCCCGAGGAAGACATTCCGTTCACTACCTGTTGTTCGGGTCCCGTACAAGCAGGAACAACAACACCGCCAGGACACATACAAAAAGAGTAAACACCCCGGCCGTTGATATTAGTCACGAAACTATATTCTGCGGCCGGTAAAAAATCACCGCGTCCGGCAGGATTATGATATTGAATCCGGTCTATGACCTCTTGAGGATGTTCCAAACGAAGTCCGACGGCAAATTCTTTGGTGAGCATTAAAACAGAACGAGCCTGCAACATACGATACACATCCCGAGCGGAATGTCCCGTTGCCAAAATAACCCGGTCTGCCAATACCTCACCCTCGTCAATCAAAACCCCCTTCATCTTATTCTCCTCGATCAAAATATCTTTTACACGACTATTAAAACGCACTTCTCCGCCGTATCGTTCAATGGTTTTACGAATATTAACAATTACACCGGGTAGTTTATCCGTCCCGATATGAGGATGAGCATCAATCAATATAGACTCAGAAGCACCATGATATACTAAAATCTCCAATATACGATTTACATTTCCCCGTTTCTTGGAACGAGTGAATAATTTACCATCCGAAAAGGTACCGGCTCCCCCTTCTCCAAATCCATAGTTAGAATCCATATTTACCGATCCGGTCTTATAAAGCTGATTCAAATCCTTCTTTCGTTCCTCCACACTTTTTCCTCTCTCCAACACGATCGGACGCAAACCTTTTTCAATCAACCGCAAGGCAGCAAAAAGACCGGCGGGGCCGGCTCCCACCACAACGACGGGACGAGCTTTCGACACGTCCTTGTACATCGGTATAAACTGGCGTTCACGCTGCTCCACTTCATCGATAAAGACCCCCAGCTTTAACTGCATCATCACTCGCCTCTGTCGCGCATCGATAGACTTTTTAATCACCTCGGTATGCTTAATCCGCACACGCTCCACATGCAACGTTCTTACCAACAAATAGAGTATCTTTTCCTTGTCGCAAGCCTCTTCCGGTGTTACCCTCAATTCTACCTCTTTATACATACATTATCCTATAAATGACCCAAACACTGAAGGTACGAAAATAGATATTTTATAACGAGAAACTTTCATAAAACTTTAAAAAAATCATACCTTCGCATAATTAAAACAAATATATACAATATATCATGAACAAAATAGCATTAATCACCGGAGTCACTTCCGGGATTGGAAAAGCAACAGCCGTAAAATTAGCAGAAACAGGTTTCGACCTTATTATTACCGGACGGAGAAGCGATCGTTTACACGCTTTGGAAGAAGAATTGCAAAAGAAAGGTGTTCAAGTAATATCGCTCCATTTTGATGTCCGGAATCAGATGGAAGTAAAACAAGCCATTTCCTCTTTACCGGAAGCATGGAAAAATATAGATGTACTCGTGAACAACGCCGGACTTGCCGTAGGAACCAATCCTATTCAAGACGGTTTGATAGAGGATTGGGAAAGAATGATCGATACGAATATCAAAGGGCTGCTTTACGTGACCCGTGAAATTGCACCCCTTATGATAAAGAATCAAAAAGGACATATTGTAAATTTAGCCTCTGTAGCGGGGAAAGAAGTATACCCCGGAGGTAACGTATATTGTGCTACCAAGCATGCCGTAGACGCTTTGTCTAAAGCGATGCGGACCGACATGTTAAAACACAACATCAAAGTAACCAATATAGCACCGGGAATGGTAGAAACGGAGT
The DNA here is from genome assembly GCF_003204205.1 of Sanguibacteroides justesenii. Lineage (NCBI taxonomy): Bacteria > Pseudomonadati > Bacteroidota > Bacteroidia > Bacteroidales > Porphyromonadaceae > Sanguibacteroides > Sanguibacteroides justesenii. Next base: position 140,359 of record NZ_QJPL01000001.1, on the reverse strand, counting down.
TTTCCATTGTACGTTACAAAGGAGACGAAAAAGCAGCCCAAAACGTATACAACGGGATGACACCTCTGACAGGAGAGGATATAGCGGATACAATCGTATTCGCGGTCACGCGTCCCGCTCATGTATGCCTAAACGACATTATGATTATGCCTACCGCCCAGGCAAATTCCAGGGATGTAAACAGGAAATAATAGAATCCCCGTAAAATAAAACGGGCCCTCTTTTTCTCGACATAGCCCGTTTTATTTTTTACAATATCATAAATTTTCGTCACCTTTTACGACATAAAAAGGTTGACGCAAAGTATTTCCAACCGCATCGACCAAATATAGGACATGATAACCCGGAGTTACACTAATTTCTATCTGGTGTTGGTTACGAGTCATTCCAACGTATTCGTCATCGATGTGCCAATACACTTTCATCGAAGGTTCCCGGTGAGCGATCTCGAAAACGACCCCTTTGGATTTTCCTCCCAAATCCTTAGGAATAAAAACCCTTAACCCTTTTTGCGGATAGATCATCTCCATCATTTCATCCTCCGACTTACAATCCCCTCGCTTGGGAGGCATCCGGAGATAATCCGCATGAGTTTGGGAGTAATACCACTCCTGAGCCGGAGAAAGCACGAACCAGGGGACCGTTTTCATTCGGTACACGGGTTCGCAATCGGCATCTACCCGAAAAGTCCCCGTCCGATCTAAATGAATCAACCGATGGTATGGACACAGAACGGTTTTCATCCCGTTTTCGTTGATCCACACGGTATCAACTTCCGGACATACATCGGATGCCCGGTAGCCGCTTTTACGACACGTAACAACCGGCATCATCTCCTCCTGCGGCTTATAAAATCGGGCCGTACTCCGCAACAAGGCGGCAACCTCGAATAACACGGGAGCGGCGGCTCGTACCCCGATCAAACCGGCGCGACCTTCTCCGTCAGCATTCCCTACCCAAACCCCGACAACATAATCCGGCGTCACGCCTACTGCCCAAGCATCGCGAAAACCGAAACTGGTACCTGTTTTCCAAGCTAATGCCATCGACGAAGCAAAATTTTTCCAACCTACCTCCATATCCGGTCTTTCCACGTGCTGTAACGCCTGAAATGTCAACCAGACAGAAGCAGCATTCAATACCTCACACCTTCCCTCTTTCTGTACCGGAGGTCTATCCGACCACAAATGCAATCGAGCGAACTCGCCGGTATAATAGCTACCGTCATCCGCATTATAATGATGCAGGATAGAAGCCATTCCCCCGTATAAATTACATATATCCCATAAAGAACACTCGGCCCCCCCCAAGATCAGACTTAAGCCGTAATGAGCCGGTTCCCGATACAATGTCGTGATACCCATTCGTTTCAGGTTATCATAAAAATGTTCGACCCCATACCTTCGAAGCAAACGCACGAAAGGTATATTCAAAGACATGGCCAAAGCCTGATCGGCGGGCACGACTCCCTGAAATTCTTTGTTAAAATTAGAGGGTACATACCCTCCAAAGCGGGAAGGAATGTCCGACAATAAAGTTTTTGGCAAAATATCGCCGGAATACTGCATTAACGCATACAAAGCCGGCTTCAATATACTTCCGGAACTCCGGTTGGAAGTAACGATATCCACCTGATTACCTCCGTTTTCTCTTACCTTGGGACTATTCCCCACGTAAGCCCTGACCTCTCCCGAAGGTATATGCCCCACCAACACCGCCGCATTGTAAATATGATTGTGTTTCAAAATAGCGATATGCCGTTTAACAATCTCGTTTACACGACCTTGCAACCCCGCATCGATTGTCGATCGACTTACTTCTCCCCTACGGTATTTATAAGCTTTTGTCAATACATGAGGAACAATACACTCCGTGTTATATATTTTTTCAGGCAAAGGTTCCGCTATCGCCAACTCCAAATCCTCCCGATCGAGGTTTCCCTTCCGGTATAATCTACGTAATAAATCGTCTCTTTTCTTCTTCAAAAGAGGCATATTCTTCCCGGGAAATATTAAAGCCGGAGCATTAGGCAGTACGGCTAACAAACAGGCCTCGGCCCAGCTTAACTCGTTTGGTTTGCGATTAAAGTATTTCAAAGCCGCAGCTTCCAATCCCACGATATTACTTCCGAAAGGTGCATGTGCCGCGTATAAATTCAATATTTCCCATTTCGTGTAACTCTGTTCTAACCGAACAGCCAACAACATCTCAATTATCTTTTCAGGAACCGTACGAGGAGGATTACGACGAGCCAAACGGACAACCTGCATGGTTAAAGTACTCCCTCCGCTCACGATAGAACCGTTCTTTATATTCAACCACAAAGCCCGAGCAATAGCAAAAGGATCGACGCCCCGATGCGACAAAAAACAGTTATCTTCAAAACTCAACAGGGCCGTTACGTATTTTTCGGAAATGCTACTCTTTCCCCGGATCCGGTATTGACCGTCGTCCGCAACGGTAATCCCCATCACCTCTCCTTCCCGATCTAAGACCACGGTGGAATAAGGAACCGTAAACAACGGATCCGGTAAAAACAAACACCAAAAGGCAACAAACGCTCCTCCTATCACTACAATAAGTATCCACGTTATTCGAAATAACTTCCGGCTTTTCATTATTCGTCTCATTGTCACACCGAACCGGTTCCATCGATCTGCTCTATAACAGATAATCGGCCATACGAAATCCCCTCAAGAATGCTTCGGTCGTCATTCGTTTCTTCCCGGAAAGCTGCAACTCTTTCACTTCGATATACCCCCCCTTCACATAGATCCGGATAAAATCTTTACCATCCGTATCGAGAGTTACCGGAAAATTATGTTCCAGTAATTTCCGTTCCGCTTTAAATAATTTTACCGATATGACCTCACCCGTAACCTTATGGCGTAATTCCGTCCATGCTGCAGGAAAAGGAGAGAGTCCCCGTATATGATTATAAATCCGCTCCACACTCCAGGACCAATTTATTTTCATATCCTCCTTAAATATCTTCGGAGCTTGTTTGGGTTCCCGTCCCTGCAACAACGTCGTCTGATCCGTTAAAGGATAATGACCTTCAGCTATGGCCTCGGCGGTCTTTAAAAGCAAATCCGCACCTACCTCCATTAGACGATCGTGTAGCTCCCCGGCCGTCATTTCCTCATCGATTTTCACTTTCTGCTGAAAAATGATATTTCCCGTATCAACCTCGTGTTTCAACAAAAAAGTAGATACCCCGCTATAATGTTCTCCGTTCATAATAGCCCAATTGATAGGAGCAGCTCCACGGTAATCCGGCAATAAGGAGGCATGCAAATTCACCGTTCCGAATGGAGGCATATTCCATACGATCTCTGGCAACATCTTAAAGGCTACGACAAACTGCAAATCGGCCCGCAAACTCCGCAGTTGCTCTAAAAAGGAGGGGTCCCGGAAACGTTCCGGTTGCAATACAGGCAAACGATGAGCCACGGCATATTTCTTTACAGCCGATTCCTGAAGTTTTTGCCCCCGTCCCGCCGGTTTATCCGGATTGGTTACGACCCCGACGATCTGATGCCCTGCTTCCATTAACCTTTGCAAAGGAAGAACCGCGAAATCAGGAGTTCCCATATACACAATTCTCAACTTATGCATTTTTCTTCTTTTTAAAAAATCCCACGATTTTCTTTACAAAATTCGCATAGGCTTCCGTGCTCATTACTGCAGAATCGGTCATGGCCGTATAAGTCAGGAACGCACCTAACGGCAAAAGCACCACGGAAGAGATCCACATCCCTTGCCAAGGCTCCAATACTCCTTCTCTGGCCGCCCTTTCACCCATCATCCAAATAATATAATAGACGATAAACAAAAAAATAGAGACTACAACCGGCATACCTAATCCTCCTTTACGGATAATTCCTCCCAAAGGAGCTCCTATGAAAAAAAAGATAAAACAGGCAAATGAAAGAGTGAATTTTCTATGCCATTCGATCTGATGTCTCCGAATCGTCTCTTCCCGGGAAGAAAGATAACTCAAATCGTTCCAATGAAATTGTTTCGCAGCACGAGCAAACCCCACAGCTTCCTCCAACATCCTTTTCTGTTCCTTCGCATCGAAAGAGGTATATAAACTATCCAAGTCCTGTATCTTACCCTCCGTTTCCTCGCGCAAAACACTGTCCCGCTTGGCATTTCTTACCCGTTGTCTTACATAATTAGTAGACAACATCCGGTCGGCATCCATCTCCTTACGGGATTTCAACCCCGTTTGCAACGAATCTATCGCTACCTCGAGTTGTTTGATACTCAACATATTGTATCCACCCCTGAAGTTATCTTCGTTTGTCCTCGAAAACTCATTCCCTGACAAAGGAATAGAAAAATACTGTTTGTCAAAGTCTACACGCCGAAAAGGAAATGTAGTCCGGTTATTCGACTTCAACCCCTCATCCGTACTTGTATTGCCATGGAAAAGCTCCACCTCCATATATCTTCCGTCGGGACTCGCCTCCATGCGTCCGGAATCGGCAATGGTCACCTCGTAATTTTTAGATAAACCGGTATGATTATAAATCATCATGTTATACATCATTCCCGTCTCCTTATCTATCTTATCCACCTTGATACTATAATTCTCGATATCGTTTATAAATACCCCCTCTTTCAACGACAATTCCGGTTTCTGGCGTTTTATATCATACAGAAGACTCCCTGCTTTCAAGTTAGCGTAAGGCAACACATTATTCGAAAAGAAAAAAGCCGCAACGGTTAAGATAACGATCAATACGATCAAAGGCTGCATGATCCGGTACAAAGAAATCCCTGCAGCTTTTAAGGCCGTCAACTCGTAATTTTCACCTAAACTCCCGAAAGTCATAATAGAGGCTAACAAAACAGCCAACGGCAATCCCATAGGTACCAACGTCATAGAAACGTAAAACAACAAGTGAGCAATAACACTCCACTCCAATCCTTTTCCCACAAGATCATCGATATACCGCCATAAAAATTGCATGATCAGTACGAACATACTGATGAAAAAGGTGGCCACAAACGGACCAATAAAACTTTTTAACACGAACAGGTGTAACTTCTTCATCTTAAGCACCTTATTTTGATTCATTTATTTTTCTATCCGATACGCCCCCTAAAGGATTCACAAAGATAAAAAAATAACCGTCCATCCCCTCTACTTTTCTATTTTTCCTTTTATCACCTGTCAAGCCCCAATCGTGCGATGGAGCATTTCAATCTGTTTATTCCATAACTCAACTTCATCCGCTTCTTCCTCATTATCCACGAAATCAGTGATAATCAAAGCCACTTCTTCTGTCAGAGGCTCCACATGAAGCGAAAACTCGAGGTATTCATCAGGCTCTTCCGCGTCCTCCCACACGAACCTTACAAATACATTTTTCTTCATGTCCACCAACTTAGCTTGTCTTTCAACACCATCCCACACAAATGTAAAGAGATCACCTTTATATTTCACATCATCAGAAAACCACTCGGATAATCCAGCAGCGGTACTGAGACGAGAGAATAAAACCTTTACCGATGATGAGAAAAGATACTCTAATTCGACTTTTTTCCTCATATCTGAATATATATTTGACCGACAATATATACAAATTTCATCACATACACAAATTCATGCTAATTTATTCGCCGAGAACTCTGCACGTATCGCTTTAGAAAACTGTTCTTTCCACTCCTGATCTTTACTCTCCTCTACCCTCGAAAGGTTCAGAATGATTTCCGCCACGGAAAGCCTGTGGAAATCAGAAGCGGGGTAGTAATAGTAATCGTCATCCTCTTTGGCTACCACAAGTATATGGCGATCCATCAACTCCTCCAGCACCAATCTCAATTTTCCGGTGTTCATCTTCATCTCTTTGTTTATCATCGTCAAACTGGGACCTCCCTCGTTGTTCACGTATACTTTCGCCACGTATTTTACGACCCGGATGGCATGTTCCATCGTCTCCATCCAACCCGTATCCCCGATCAACTCGCTCTTATACATAAAATGCCGATTCCTCAAAATATAACACAACTCCGTTCCCCACAGGACAACACACCAGCTTAACTGTAACCACACCAGCAGTAAGGGCAATGCAGCCAAACTTCCGTATATGGCATTATAAGAAGTCACTCCTATCTGAAAGCGAATGTAAAACCATTGCACTATCTGGTAAACAGTTCCGGCAACCATTCCGGCAATAAAAGCATGTTTGAATTTTACAGGTGCCGCAGGCATAAACATGTACAAAAATATAAATAACATCCATACCAACAGATAAGGTAAAAACTTGAACAAACGCAACAGGTAATCTCCTAAAACAGGAAATTCCGATTTCAAATCGGTTCCCATAAAAACATTCAAACTACTGATCAAAATAATCAGTATCGGAACAATAAAAATAATCGACAGGTAATCCGTAAACATCCGACGTATACTTCGCCCTTTACGAATTCCCCAAATCCGATTCATAGTCAGCTCGGTACTGTTCAGCACCTTGATGACGGACCAGAGAAGAATAACAATTCCAAAACCCGTAACGACCCCACCTTTGGCATTGGCAAGAGCACTGTTGGCATACTCTACGATCGTGGAAGCCAGACTCTCGTTATTGGAAAACTGTCCTCTGATCAACTCTTCTAACGAAGTCCCTACCCCGAACCCCTTGGCTATTGCAAAAGCCAGAGCAACAATCGGAATAAAAGAAAGGATAGAATAAAAAGTCAACGCGGATGCCGACACGTTACAAGCGTCCTTCAAAAAACGATTGATGGAAACGATCAATACGGATAAAGATTTTTGTAACAACTCCGCGATAATAAATCGATGTTGACGGTCTCGTCTCAACACGGCATAATGATAATCAAGATCCGATAAATTTTTAACATTACGCATGATCTCTCTCGCCTTTCTCCTCCAATCGTCAACTTGTACCCGATTCATATCTTATATTTCTACTTGTTCCTTCTGTATGTTTTACGATTTTCAAAATTATAAAAAAAAAGATATTCAAAAAAGACCTCTTTTGAATATCTTTTAATGTATTTACAGACAATATCTTATTCCTTTAAAACAGCAATTCGGATACCCTCTTTTTTACATCGGAAGCATCCGCATCAATCGGGAAAACGATATCGGGCTTTTGCAAAACAAGCGCATGCTCCTGCTTGTAACGTCCGATTCCTCCCCCCGTAATATTCAACATTATGACAGCTTCGTTCTCCACTCTCCTGTCACGCACGGCTTGAATCAAAGTTGCCGTAGCCACCGCTGCCGCAGGTTCTATATCGATTCCTTCCAATTTCTCAAAAATGGCTTTTGCCTCAAAAGCTTCTTCATTGGATGCCAACAATACATCTCCGCCCGTCGCTTTTAAAGCATCGTATAAACCACCCTTTAAAGAGTAAGGGGGTTTTCTGTTGGAAAGTACCTTAGCGCACATCTCCTCCACCTGTCCGCGAGCAACGTTTTCATCCAAAGGTAACATGTCCCGGGAGTCCGCCCTCCAAGCATCATATATGGGAGTGAACGGAATATTCTGGGAAACCATCAACTTCATCAGATTTTTTCCGAAACGACCGTCTCTTATAAATCTTTTGTTCGCTTCCCAAGCAGCGATAGCACCGGTTCCACTACCTACCGCTTGAAAATAGTAATCGGGGATCCTACCGATTTCCAACACGGCAGAGAGTACGGTAGTTCCCATACCGTCGCGACGAGCAACATTCTTAGCTCCCCCTTCCGGATAAAAATCCTCCAACTCACAAACAATATTAGAGAGACGTATTGAATCGAAATAATCACTTCCCGATTCCGTGCAGATCAATTTAACGCAACTATTCCACGGTTTATCCGCCCAAATAGCATCCAAATTATCCTCAGGTACACACAAAAGCAAAGGGATATGGTTGTCGGAACACACTCGACCGAAAGCACGAGCCGTATTTCCGGCAGAAGCCACAACCATCACCTTTCCCCCGTTCCGATTCGTTCGAGCGCAAACAGCATAAGCCTCACACTCTTTAAAAGAACCGGTATTCATCTGTGCTCCTTTTTCCGGCCAATAACCGTTAAACGTAATATAAAGATTCGATAACCCCAAGTATTCGGCCAACCCTTCGCTCCGATAGGTCACGGGAGCTCCGGAACCATCCAAAGTCCGACAAATCGGTAACCAATTAGCGTATTTATAGATACCCGGCAGATCACTCCTCACCTCCAATTGATTCTTCGCGTAATTAGCAAAAATTAAAGCAGCTCCGTCTTTATGCGGACAATCCAACTCCCATTGTTTGTCCTCGAACGTCGTTCCGCAGCATGATGATTCCAATTGATAACGTGTCATAGTTTTTTACCCATGAATTAGTATATTTCTTTCCGTGTACAAAATTAAAGCATTTCAATACTTTAAAATAGGGTATAAATACCACTTTTTTCGATTTTTTCCGGTTATAGTGACGAATAACAAAAACAGATTTGCCGAATCGTGTCAAAATTTTAGTAAAAGCAGGAACAAAATGTCTCGATTCGAGTTTTTAATGTGACGATATGGCAGGAAATATGACATGCAAAATAGAATTAAGAAAACAATTTTATGAAAAATAGTGACTTTTAGAAGATGGCACAACGTTTGATAAAAGATAGATGTTCTTTGAAACTATTCAAAGTGATGATACGATAAACCAAATACGAAATAATAACATTAATAATATTATAATTATGGGAAAGATAATTGGTATAGACTTAGGAACCACGAACTCCTGCGTTGCAGTGATGGAAGGTAACGAACCGGTGGTAATACCTAATAGTGAAGGTAGAAGAACGACTCCCTCTATTGTAGCATTTGTTGACAACGGAGAGAGAAAAGTTGGAGATCCTGCAAAACGTCAAGCAATCACAAACCCGACGAAAACGATATATTCTATCAAACGTTTTATGGGTGAAACCTATGATCAGGTAGAAAAAGAGATTCAACGTGTCACGTATAAAGTGGTAAGAGGCGATAACAACACGCCGCGTGTTGAAATCGGCGACCGCAAATACTCCCCGCAAGAGATTTCAGCCATGATTCTTCAAAAAATGAAGAAAACGGCAGAAGACTATTTAGGTCAGGAAGTAAACGAAGCCGTCATTACCGTACCGGCCTATTTTAATGACGCTCAGCGTCAAGCCACGAAAGAAGCCGGAGAGATTGCCGGATTGAACGTGAGACGTATCATTAACGAACCGACGGCTGCCGCCTTGGCTTATGGCTTGGATAAACAAGATAAGGATATGAAGATTGCCGTTTTCGACTTGGGAGGCGGTACCTTTGATATCTCTATCCTGGAATTGGGGGACGGCGTGTTTGAAGTGAAATCAACCGACGGTGACACTCACTTAGGTGGCGACGATTTCGATGATGTCATCATCAACTGGTTGGCCGATGAGTTCAAGAAAGACGAGGGCGTTGACATCCGAAAAGACCCGATGGCACACCAACGTCTAAAAGAAGCCGCAGAAAAGGCAAAAATCGAATTATCAAGTTCGACTTCAACGGAAATCAATTTGCCGTATATATTCCCGGTTGACGGAATTCCAAAGCACTTGGTAAGAACCCTAACAAGAGCTCAATTCGAACAATTGACAGATCATTTGATCCAAGCAACCATCGACCCCTGCCGTAGAGCATTGAAAAATGCCAACATGACAGCATCCGATATCAGCGAAGTGATCCTGGTAGGAGGTTCGACCCGTATACCAGCCGTACAGAAAAAAGTTGAGGAATTTTTCGGTAAAGCTCCGTCCAAAGGAGTGAATCCGGACGAGGTCGTTGCCGTAGGTGCGGCAATTCAGGGAGGTGTATTAACCGGAGAGGTTAAAGACGTGTTATTGCTGGACGTAACCCCGCTTTCATTAGGTATCGAAACCTTAGGTGGAGTAATGACTAAATTGATCGAAGCCAATACCACGATCCCGACCAAAAAATCGGAGGTATTCTCCACGGCAGCCGATAACCAACCGTCAGTAGAGATTCATGTATTGCAAGGAGAACGTGCTATGGCTAAAGACAACAAAACCATCGGCCGTTTCCACCTGGACGGACTACCACCAGCCCCGCGCGGAATACCGCAAATCGAAGTTAGTTTCGATATCGACGCCAACGGTATATTAAAGGTATCCGCCAAGGATAAAGCTACCGGAAAAGAACAATCTATCCGTATCGAAGCATCCTCCGGCCTGTCCGAAAGCGACATTAAGAAAATGAAAGATGAAGCTGCTGCCAATGCAGAAGCGGACAAAAAAGAGAAAGAACGTATCGATACCATCAATAAAGCCGATAGTATGATCTTCCAAACCGAAAAACAATTGAAAGAGTTTGGCGATAAGCTACCCGCTGATAAAAAACAACCGATCGAGGCTGCTTTACAAAAACTGAAAGATGCGCACAAAGCACAGGATATAGCTGCAATCAACTCTTCTATAGATGAATTGAACAACGTATTCCAGGCTGCATCCCAAGAGATGTACAATGCTCAGCAACAAGCCGGAGCGCAAGGACAGCAAGGTGCTCCTCACACGGAACAACAAGCCCCGAATAACGGTGGAAAAGATCAGGAAGTAACTGATGTAGACTTCGAGGAAGTAAAATAAAGCTTAAATAAAGTTTCACCATTTAAAATCCCACGGTAACTTTCATTTACCGTGGGATTTTTATTACCGGCCTATCTTTCTTCTACCTGTCCTTTTCCGTGCCCAAACGGAGATCCGCACACGGAAGCCGGACAGTTATGGTTCCGATAGAAATCGTATAGGTATTCCCGTGAAGAAAAATCTGTCGTTGCAACTCCTAACGCATCGAAAATGCTAAAGAGTTGCAACAACATAAAAAATTCATCCCGTTGCATTATAGGGTAACCCCTATAATACCTTTCGAAGATTGCTCTATAAAATCCAATATGTACTGTATTTCCGGACCGATCGTTATCATTCTTCGTATTTGATTCAAAGCATTTTCAAGACTGGTCCCGCATTGGTATATCTGACGATAAGCTTTAGCGATATCATCGATGGTAGCCTCCGACAATTTACCCTCTCTCGCCAAAAGAATGGCATTGATACCGTAATAGGTAATCGGATTATGAGCCGCTACGATAAAAGGCGGTACATCCTTATTGGCACGACATCCGTCCCGTACAAGGCTCCAGCTTCCGATATGACACCCGTGCTTTATAATAACCCCGCTACCCAATATCGCACAATCGTCTACGATACAATTTCCGGCCGTTTTCGTGCCGTTTCCTAAAATACAATTATTCCCGATATGAGTATCATGAGCCAGATGCACGCCTTCCAAAAGAAAATTGCCATCCCCGACGATCGTACAATCCGTCGGGTAAGTTCCTCTATTGATGATCACCTTTTCCCGAATCGTATTATTATTTCCTATTTTCAAAATCGTATCCTCCCCTTTAAATTTAAAATCCTGAGGGGTGGCTCCGATAATAGCTCCCTGGTACACGGTATTATTCGTCCCCATTCGGGTTCCGCTTAAAATGCTGACATAAGGCATAACGGTACAACCGTCACCGATCTCAACATCTTTATCTATGTATGCAAACGGATGTATGGTAACATCATTCCCGATTTTCGCACGCGAATCGACATAAGCTAATGGACTAATCATAGTATTGTATTTTAAGTTAGTTTGTTCTTCCTCCGCCTAAAGCATGATAAAGATTCACGACTGCCTGCATACGTTGAAACTGATCGGAAACCTCCGAAAGTTGAGCGTTCAATAACGATTGCAGAGCGGTTAACACTTCCAAATAGGTCGAAGTCCCGAACGTCAGTAATTCTTGTGTATATTCCACTGATTTTTCAAGAGATAAGATCTGCTTGCTTCGATGAACCATCTTTTGTTCAGCCGTCGCGTATAAATTAAGGGCATCGCTCACCTCACCCCCCGCGTTCAATAAGGCCTGTTCGAAACTAAGCTTCGCCTCTTCCTGTTGAGCCTTGGCTATTCTTAAACGAGCAACATTAGCTCCCCGGTAAAACAGGGGTTGTGTAAGCGAACCTATTGCAGAAGCTATCATTTTCCCCGGATTCACGATGACACTTCCCGCCTGATTCGTCCACCCCAACGTTCCGCTGACGGATAGTTGAGGATAAAAAGCGGAACGAGCTTCGTTAAGATTATAATAAGTACCCGCAAGGGCCATCTCGGCAGCTTTTACGTCAGGACGATTGGACAAAAGCTGAATAGGGACTCCGGCATTCAACAAAGCCGGTAACTGCTGATTATCTATTTTCCCCCGTTCTATACGCTGAGGAGCCTGCCGCAATAAGAGAGACAATGAATTCTCCGTTTCTCGGATTTGATTCTTTAAATCCGCAATGGAAACAAGGATCATATAATAATTAGCTTCACTTTGAACAATTCCCGCCTCATTAACAACGGCTGCCTCCTTCAAGGCTTTCATGGTCTCCGTATTCTTCCTCCATAAGACAGCAGTCTCCTCCGTGATCGCCAATTGCTTATCAAGCATAAGCAACATGTAATAATAATTAGCGACGGCTGCTATGACCTGAGTCCGTACCGCTTGTTTATAGGCTTCGCTTTGCATAAGGGCCGCCTTAGCCGCACGCTTCGTGTTTAGCATTTTTCCGAAAAGATCAATTTCCCAACTTGCTGTCACCGGTAACGACCACGTCCAATTACCGCGATTTTTATCGAAACTGCTCACTCCTCCCTGCGGAGATAAACCCAAAGAGGGAAAATAAGCCAAACGGGAAGTCATCAAGCTCGCCTCCGCCTCTTTCACTCTCAGCATGGCCGTTTGTAAATCCGTATTTCTCTCCAATCCCATACGGATAAGAGTTTGTAATTGAGGATCAATAAAAACCTGATCCCACGGTAAATTCCCCATATTCGTCGTATCGGACACCAACGTATCGTTAACCGCAACCGGATCCCGGTATAACCCTCGAGTATCCACTTCGGGACGAGTATACTTTTTATATATGTTGCAACTACTTAAAAGAGCCGCAATACATAACGGATAGATTATGATCTGTATTTTCATTTTATTTCACTATTTCGTATATTGTTCGATTTCAGATTCAATTTCCGTGTTATCCAAATCATGCCACTCTATCGGCTTAATTTTCTCCTGCAAATATTCAAAAGCCACAAATAAAGCAGGTACAATAAATACCTGGAAAATCATACCGATAAACATACCGCCGATCGCCCCCGTACCTAACGTACTGTTTCCGTTAGCTCCTACTCCATGTGCAAACATCAACGGCAACAATCCGATCACCATGGCCAAAGAGGTCATCAAAATAGGACGTAAACGAGCCGAAGCCCCGGATATCGCCGCATCCACGATACTCATTCCGGTTTTACGACGATCAAGCGCAAATTCCGTGATCAGGATGGCATTCTTAGCCAAAAGACCGATCAACATGATCAACGCAATCTGCATGTAAATATTATTTTCTACCCCCATCATATGAGCAAAAATAAAACTGCCCATCAGGCCGGACGGCACGGAAAGCAAAACGACCAAGGGCAATATATAACTCTCGTACTGTGCACTTAGCAATAGGTATACGAATACGAAACACAAGATAAAGATCATAGCCGTAGTACCGCTACTACTATTTTGTTCCTCCCGCGTCATACCGGAAAACTCGTATCCATACCCCGTGGGAAGTACCTGGGCCGCGACCTCTTCAATAGCCTTAATGGCCTGTCCTGAACTGTATCCATCAGCAGGAGCTCCGTTCACGCTCATAGAGGTAAACATATTGAACCGTTTGATATTATCCGGACCATATACCTTGTTCAAGGTCATGAACTGAGTAATCGGAGCCATCTCGTTACCGTTGCGCACCTTCACTCCCTGCAAGGATTCCGGATTGATACGGTATTTAGGGTCGGCCTGGATCATAACTCGATATAATTTTCCGAAACGATTAAAATTCGAAGCATAAATACCTCCGTAATACCCCTGTAAAGTTACTAAAATATCGTTCGGACTAATACCGGCCTGTTTACACTTGGCCGCATCTATATCTATCATGTACTGGGGAAACGTCGGATTAAAAGAGGTCTGTGCCGTAGCAATTTCAGGTCGTTCTACCAACTTAGCCAGAAAATCCTGTGCCACGGAATAGAACGTATTCAAATCTCCACCTGTCTTATCTTGCAAGTTAAACTCAAAACCGTTTGTAACACTATATCCGGGAATCATAGGAGGAGCAAATAGAAGAACCCGCGCATCCTTTACTGTCGCTTTCGCTTGCATATAAAGCGTACCGATAAGCGTATTGATATCCTGCCCTTTGGTACGCTCGTCCCAATCTTTCAATTTTATAATGAATGTCCCGTAAGAATTACCTTGTCCTGCCAAAAAGCTATAACCGGTAACCTGTGTCCGTCCTTTTACGGCTGGATTAACGGCAATCAGACTATCGACCTGTTGCATGGCATACAAAGTCCTCTCTTGTGCCGTACCTGGTGCCATATCTACAACGGCAAATATCGTACCGGTATCTTCATTCGGAACCAATCCCGTCGGAGTAATATTCATCAAAAAGATCAACAAAACGACTGACGCGATAACCGCTCCAAACGACAAGACCTTCCGATGAATGAAAAATTTCACTCCTTTTTCATACTTTTTCAAGGTCATATCATAAGCCGCATTGAAAGCTAAATGAAAACGATCCACCAAAGAGATCTTTCTCTTTTTTCCGTCCTTGTCATGCGGTTTTAAAAACATGGCACACAAAGCCGGACTCAACGTCAAGGCGTTGACGGCAGACAATCCGATCGCTATCGCCATTGTTAAACCGAATTGACGATAAAAAGTACCGGAAGTTCCCGTCATAAAGCTCACCGGAATGAACACGGACATCATAACCAAAGTAATCGATACAATAGCCCCGCCCAATTCACTCATAGCGTCGATAGAAGCTAAACGGGCGGATTTATATCCCTGATCCAATTTGGCATGCACTCCCTCTACCACCACGATGGCATCATCCACCACAATAGCGATAGCCAAAAGTAAAGCACACAAGGTCAAAAGATTAACACTGAATCCTATCAAATAAAGTCCAAAGAAAGTTCCGAGCAAGGCCACGGGAATGGCAATAGCGGGAATCAACGTCGAACGAAAATCCTGCAAGAAAACATATACCACGAGGAATACCAACACGAAAGCCTCTATCAACGTCTTGAGCACCTCACGAATGGAAGCGAACAAGAAATCATTGGCATCCAATAATACCTCCACCTTCACTCCGGGAGGAAGTGTATTATCAATCCTACCCAGATAGTCCTTTATATCGTTGATAATTGTCGTAGCATTAGAACCCGCCGTTTGGAAAATAATAGCAGTCACACCCGGATGCCCGTTTACATTATTATTAAAACCATACGTCAAACGTCCCAATTCGATATTAGCGACGTCCTTCAATCTTAAAATTTCCCCGTTGGAAGTGGCGCGTACAACAATGTCCCCGAATTCTTCCGCAGTTTGCAAACGTCCCTTGTATCTCATTACATACTGGAAGGACTGGTCTCCTTGCTCTCCGAATTGTCCGGGTGCAGCCTCTATATTTTGCTCCGCCAAAGCCGCAGAGATATCGGCAGGCATTAACTTATATTGAGCCATCACCTCCGGCTTCAACCAGATACGCATAGAGTAATCCGTACCCATCACCATGGCGTCACCCACGCCGGGAATACGCTTAATCTCCGGAATAACATTGATATTCATATAGTTCTCCAGAAATTCATTGTCGTACTTATCATCGGAACTATAAAAAGCAAAACCCAACAACATACTGGTCTGACGCTTTTGCGTGACGACACCGACCTTCGTAACCTCGGAAGGCAGGAATCCTTGAGCCTTGGTAACACGGTTCTGAACATTTACGGCAGCCATGTCCGGATTCGTTCCTTGCTTAAAATAGACCTCAATCGAAGCATCTCCGGTATTCGTTGCAGTAGAGGTCATATACATCATATCTTCCACTCCGTTGATTTGTTCTTCCAAAGGAGCAATAACACTATTCAATACGGTCTGAGCATTCGCACCGGTATAAGAGGTATTTACCCGAATGGTCGGAGGAGCAATATCCGGATACTGTGAAACCGGCAAAGATACCAAACCCAATCCTCCCAGTATAACGATTAAAATGGAAATAACCGTCGAAAGCACAGGGCGGTTTATAAATTTATCTAACTTCATCTTTTCGTTTATTACAGATTAATCTTAACGCCCTAATTTTGTTTCGGTCGAGTCATAGCTTTCAACTTCGCAGCCGATTCTTCCAAAGTAATCGGTTTGATTTGCATTCCGTCTCTCAGTGTTCCAACCCCTTCGGCTACAATCTTATCACCGGGCTTTAAACCGGAAGTTACAACAAAGTTTTTCCCATCATTCAATTTAAATACTTCTATCTCCGTATTCTTCAACTTAGCATCCTCCTGCAAAACATACACGAATCTTTTATCTTGAATTTCATAAGTTGTTTTTTGAGGAATAACAAGTGCATTCTTCAAAGTCGAAGGAATAACCACAGAACCCGTTCCTCCGCTTCTCAACAAATGCCGGGGATTACGAAAGGCCGCACGTACACTCACGGCACCTGTGGTCCGATCTATTACCCCGCTAATGGTTTCTATTCTTCCTTGCTCGGAATAAAGCGAACCGTCAGCCAAGGTCAAAGAAACCAATGGCATCCGTTCTAAAATTTCCTTAGAGGAACCGTCTTGCCGAATCAGATCTAATAACTCTTTCTCCGTCATTGAAAAATAAACATACATCTCCGAAATATCCGATACCGTCGTCAAAGGCGTAGCCGATGTGGGACTAACCAAAGCACCCACCCGAAAAGGGATACTCCCCATAACCCCATCGACAGGACTCACCACTTTCGTATATGAAAGATTTTTTTCCGCATTGACTAATTGTGCCTCTGCCTGTGTTAACGCTGCTTTTTGCGAAGCTAAGGCGTTTTCCGCCATCTGGTAATCATAGCTACTGATAATATTTTTCCTGGCCAACTCCCTTTTATTATCGGCTGTCAACTGAGCCGTAGCCACGCCCGCTTCAGCCACGCTTACGGCAGCACGAGCTACATTTACCGCTTCCTCGTATTGCACGGGATCGATAATAAACAACGTCTGCCCTTTTCGCACGTTCGCTCCCTCGTCTATACATAATTTCGTAATAAATCCGCTGACATTCGGACGAATCTCAACATCTTGCCGTCCCCGAATAGTCGCCGGATAGGAAGAGGTCAACACGACATCCTGAGGCTCTACCGTTATTACGGCGTAATCCGGTACGGCTTGCTGACCTGATTGCTGTTTATTATTACAAGCAAAAAAAGTGATTCCCAACATCATCCAAATAACTTGTCGGGAAAAAATAATCATTAATCTCTGCATTTTCATATATTATATTTTATATAATTAAATTTTCTCTTCCAAGGTACAGGGTATAGACAAACACCATACCAAACAAAACAATAAGAAAATTGTTTTTATGCCGCTCAGGTAAAAAAAATCTTAATTACAGATACAATCATCGATAAGAACCTCTGCCCCTCAGAAACTCAGGAATACTCCGATTCCTATCCCCCCATAAAACTCCCCAAAATTAACAAATTTATTCGGACATGCATATCCTGCACATGATTTTAATCTTAATTTATAAAGCAAAAAAAAATAGCAAAGTAGGGTGAGGATAGATCTATCCTCACCCTACTTTACTAAAAATTCGTAACTGAAATCAACTTGCTACCCGATTCTCTCTTTCTCCTCGGTTCTTACCTTTTCTACCGGGAGCTACGAGTCACAACCGGTCACACGGTCAAATTTCTATATATAACCGCAATACATCCCAATAAAGTCACCATGTAGATCAAAAATAGAATAAATGCCAAGATTCCTCCTATAAAAGGAATAAAAGCAAAAACAACAAGAAGTATATAAAACGCAAGTCCCAAAACAAAATGAATACCAAATATGGTCCATTTATAACCATAAGTTGCCTGATTACTACGTATCATCGCCTCTCCCGGAGCAACTCCCTTGTCTAATAAGATATAAACGGCAAGAGACCAACCGATGGAAATAACAATTCCCGGAATAACGACAAAAAAGAGAGCCGGGATGATGGCAAGCGACATCAATCCGATCAAGGTAAAGAATTCACCCATATATTTCCGGTATTTGGCCTCAAAAATAAACAGGGGAGAGATCATCTCTCCTTTGCTCAAAGCGACAGGAATGGTCATGATAGCGATGGTTGTTCCCACATTCAAATAGGGGATCCAAATGGTCAAAATCCACAAAAATACGGCAGCAATTAAGGATAACGTATTCTTCAAACCGATACCGACACCCTCTCGGAGTACGCCAAAAACAGTAATTCTTCTGATTATTTCCATCATTTCACAGATTAAGATTAATAAATAAAAACATCACACACGATTTGTATCTTTCTCTCAAATATATACAATTATTTAATTATATCACGGTTGTATGAAATAAATAATCCCGATCGTAATTCACCCCTTCATTCTTTCTCCTTTTCCATGCTCTTATTAAAGCAATGCCGACAAATAGGCTCATAAGTATCTTGTTCTCCCAACATCACCAAGCTATCATTCGGTGTCAATCGATGGGAATGATTGGCCAAATTTCCACAGCGGACACATATGGCATGTACTTTTGTTACATATTCAGCAATAGCCATCAGTTGAGGCATAGGTCCGAAGGGATTGCCTTGAAAATCCATATCCAATCCGGCAACGATCACCCTTACGCCATGATCCGCCAACTCCTTGCATACGGACACGATATTAACATCAAAAAACTGGGCTTCATCGATTCCAACCACATCCACATCTCCCGTCAACAAAAGAATATTACCGGAAGAATCTACAGGTGTTGACCGAATTGTGTTGGCATCGTGCGACACGACATCTTCTACAGAGTAACGGACATCCAGCTGGGGTTTAAAAATCTCTACCCGTTGGTTCGCGAACTTAGCCCGCTTCAATCGACGGATCAACTCCTCTGTCTTCCCCGAAAACATTGATCCGCATATTACCTCTATCCATCCTGCCCGATTAGCACTTTCCAAAAACATATTCACCACTTTTACATCTGCAAAGGTATAAAAAAAACGAAGAGGAAGTACGGTCCACGTGCTTTTACCCTATCTTCCCCATTCATCATCGTACTCTTCGCTTTTACATCTCCTTTCATTACTTTTTATTACCAAATTAACATAACCATAACATTATCAATAGATTTTTTAGCAGAAAAATTCCTTCTGTTTTTCCCGATAAACGTATCTTTGTAACAGAATATCGGAATGGAACTATGAGTCAACCTATCTCTTTTCGTCGGAATGAAGCATTAACTACTATTAGGCAAGAATGGAAAGGAAATCCCGTCGTCAAAGGAAAATTTATCAACCAGCAACACCATGTAAAACACGGAATAGGTAGTGTTTTAAAGTGGAGACTCTCTCCTAATCCACAGAGGAAAGAAAAACGAAGAGAAAAGTGGAATCCCGAAATAAGATTTCTTCACTCTTTGGAAAACATAAAAGGAGATGCTTTGGTTTGGCTGGGACACAACTCGTTTTTCATGCAGTTCGGAGGCAAAAAATTGCTCTTCGATCCCGTTTTCGGTCATATTCCTTTTGTTCGCAGACGAAGCAACCTACCGGTTAACCCCCGAATCTTCAAAGACATCGATTACCTGCTGATAAGTCACGATCACTTCGATCACTTGGATAAAAAAAGTATCGCTCTTCTGTTTTCCAATAATTCCCGGATGAAGGTTTTTTGCGGTTTGGGTGTGGGAGAGCTTCTCCGATCCTGGTTCCCTTCTATTCAGGTTATCGAAGCCGGATGGTATCAACAAATAGAAGACAACGGTCTTAAAATAACCTTTCTCCCTGCCCAACATTGGGGCAAACGCTCCTTCGCTGACGGAGGACAACGCCTATGGGGAGCTTTTATGTTAGAAAAAAACGGACTTTCACTATATTATAGCGGAGACACGGGATATGCCAAACACTTTTCCGAAATCAAGGAACTATTCGGTTCTCCGGACTATGCCTTGTTAGGAATCGGTGCCTACAAACCCCGCTGGTTTATGCAACCCAACCACATCTCTCCCCATGACTCTATCAAAGCAGCCACGGAAATGGGAGCCAAAACAACCATTCCCATGCATTACGGCACTTTTGACCTATCCGACGAACCGCTAAGCGACCCGCCTAAAGTTTTCGCAGAAGAAGCTCAAAAACACAAGGTAAACATCTATATCCCCGTCCTCGGCGAAATAGTTCCCCTAAAATAATCCACAGGGAAGGGTGCAATGTGCTATTTTCACAAACGCCGAATAATATTCAATCCTACTCCCTTAACCCGGACAAGCTACTGTTGACCGCCACCCGGATATTGCTTCATTTTTTTTCCGTTCGCGCACAGAAAACTCCATTCACTTTTTCCCTTTAATTTTTTATTCAACGATTCCCGCACTTCCCGCTCCGGCAACCTACGATTTCGATCGATACCTCAATAGGGCAGGCAAAAAATATCACGCCCGGGTTTTAGCATGTTCATTCAATGCTAAACGAAGGCGTGATATTATTTCAATCTAAGAGAGCTTTAGTTTTTCCAGTGAAATGCTTCCAAATCGATATTGAAGTTATCCTTGAAATATTGAACCAGATAAGCGTATTTTTTCTTGATCAGCGGATACTGGTCACATAAAGCCGTGGCCTCTTCTTTCGTGGTTCCGGCAAACCAGCCCACGTATTTATAAAAATCCTGCTCTTTCGAGGGTTGCAACCGACTGTTACGCCAAATATAACCCCGTTCCCACATCAATTTGTCGTTGGTTATGACTTCCGCCTCGTAAGTACTCACCGAGTAAAACTCCTCGGGCAACACCGTGGTTTTGGCAATCAAACCGCTCGCCACACATTCGTGCAATTCCTGCATGGCCGCTTTCAACTTCGTCTTTGCCGGGAAAGACTTCGATCCCGCACCTCCCCAGATGTAGCTATTAACTCCTATAAGACCGTAACGTTGCGTCTTTTTATTCTTCGTTTCCCATAAGGTGTCTGTCAAATAAATGCGGTACGGTAAAAACTCTTTCAACATCTCATCCGTGTACTTCACCAACACCTTCTCCTGTACAAAATCCAATAATTTTTCCGCGTAGTCGGCATTTTCCGGAAAAGAATAGACATAATTATAATAAGAGTCCCAGTTCCAGTTTATCTCTGCATTCGTATACGAACAAGCAATAAATGTATCGTACTTCTTGTAGAAATCGGCAATCTTTTTATCCAATGAGGTCGAACTTGAGATTTCCGGTTCCACGTTAAAATCCAATTCGGGCTTAATATCGTCTTCCGAACAGGCGTAGCACATAAAAAACGCCATCAACAGGTATATCATCTTTTTCATCGCTATTACATTTTACTTTCAACAGATTTTCTTTCAGGACGATTATTCAATTGTATCGCCGTGTTATATTCACGTTCTTTACGAGGGATCTCCAACACGTATCCGGCATCCCCCTGTTCTAAAATAAAGGTTTCCTCCAATCCGCCGTTACTGATCAAAACATGTTTCAATTCGGGCATTCCCTGACGCCTCAGATCCCACCAACGATGAGTCTCTTCAAAACATAATTCCTTCCGCCGTTCAACCCTGATATCTTCCAACAACGAAGCTGCCGTATAATCACTCTCCTGTTTATCCGTGTAATCCTGAATACGATTTTGCCTTAACTCGTTCAACAACTCTACGGCCCGTTTCAGATTCGGTTCCTGTTTATCCAACACGTATGCCTCCGCCAAATTCAAATATACCTCCGCAACTCGCCAAGCCTCTCCTTTCCCTTGAGAAGGAGTACGGGCATATTTGATCGGTTCGAACTGATATTTCGCCACATTAAAAAATGCTTTCACCCGTAAGTCCTTATCCATATCGTATAATTTTAACAAAGCGTCGTCGGCAAACTGGGATACCTGGAAGAAGGGACCTGCATTAGCCCCGGAAATAGTGTATATATACCTGTACGAAGTCGAAACGCTACCGAAATTAAACAACACTTCCGGATTCTTGGTCGGACTGATAAAAGAGAAAGAAGATTCTCCAAAAGCGATATCTCCAGCCGTCAAATCGTATAACTTGGAAGACAATTTCAACAATTCTTCTCCGTATTTCTTCACCCCGGCCCAATCCTCTTGGAACAAGGCAATCCGGGAAGCCAGAATCAAAGCCGCCTCGTACGAAACCTCAAACTTGTTATCCGGCGCGGAAGCCTTACCAAATAACTCCAACGCCCTTGCCATATCATCGTTAATCAATCGGTATACCTCGGCTATCGGCTTCCGGTAAAGACGATCCAGCGAAGGCTTGGTTTCCAACCATATACAAACACCCGGATCTGTGTTTACCGTCTCTTTATTATAAGGTTTCGCGTACCAATTTACCAGGCAGAAATAATTATAGGCCCGTAAGACCAAGGCCTGGGCTACCAACAGGTTGATATCTTCCTGTCCCCCTTTCATCTTCTCCATATCGTTAATAATCAGATTACAACCCAATATATTCTTATACCGGGCCGGGTAAGCCCCGTCGGTCTTACTCATCTCTTCTTCCAAATCCCGTTGCCAGGTGAAAACACCTTTATACTTGGCAACATCGGAAGTTTGGTCCTTGCTTTTATTTCCGACCCATATCTCCATATCGTCATCCATCAGTTTTATATAATCGGCATCACCCTGAAAGTTTTCCGGATACCCCTCTCCGATTAACAATTGCCGGTACTGTTCCACCGTCTCCGGAATCACCACGTCCTTATCCGAATACTCGAGAAAACTGTCGCATCCGGACAACATATAGAGAAGCACTATTCCTGTAAATACTATTTTATTTCTCATAATTTCATCATTTTGTGATACTTCAATAAATCTAATCTTTCAAAAAGTATTTATTTTCATTATCCATTCATTACATTTTTACTACCTTCCATCCGATCTCAGGTTCCTTCGTTTCCGCATGCTATCAAAAAACGACGGTTTAAAAAGTCAGGTTTAACCCCAAACTATAACTCGGTAATATCGGAATATTCGCTGTCGGTGTTTCCGGATCCAAATTATGCCACTCCTTCGGAGCCCAAACGGCTATATTATTTGCTTGAAAACGCACCGTCATCCCACGCAGATGCATCTTCTTCACGAAGTCGGAAGGCAACGTATAGCTCAGGGCTAATAAACGGAATCTTAAAAAATCGGTTTTGGCTACCCGGATATCACTCAAGTCATAAAATTCTTGAAACGTATACCCCACATCCGACCGATAATTAAATAGGGCTGGAATATTAGTAACCGCTTCATCTCCCTGTTTCTTCCAACGATTAGCAATTTCTTTCGTCACGTTTTCCGCGGGATCAAATACAGCTTTTTTGTCCCCGTACATCTTGGGCAAACGGGATTTACCTCCCAATTGGAACGAAAATCCCAAGGACAAATTAAAACCTTTATAGGAAACATAGGTATCAAAACCTCCTGTTACGTCCGGATTGAAATTACCCGATCTCACGAAAGTGGCATTATCATAGTCCACGCTATAAGATTCGTTGCCCTCTTTATCTAAAAATAACGGATACCCGTTTTCCTCGCTTAATCGCACAAAATCAATCGAATAAAATGTTCCGATAGCTGTTCCCTCCGTGGTAATATTACCTTTGATCATATCTTTTCCCATCTCTTTTTCCGTCGCCTCGGGATATTGAGACTTTATAATTTTATTTTCGTTATGAGCTGCATTGGCTCTAAAGGTCCATTGCAAACCGTTATGTTTAACGATATCCACGGATATAGCTCCCTCGAAACCTTTATTCTCCATAATTCCGGAATTAATCGTCAGATAATTACGTCCGGTTGCCATTGAGACTTCTTTATTCATCAACAGATCCTCACTTCTCTTGTTGTAATACTCCAACGTGGCCGAGAACCTTCCTCCCAATCCGAATTCCAACCCCACGTTAACCGATTTTGTTTTTTCCCATCGCAGATCGGGATTCGGTAACTGTTTTAGGGTAGCATATCTCAATTGAGTCAGATCCTGACGCCCCTGCAATTGTATAATCAAGTCCGGAGAAGAATTGTCTCCGATATTTCCCTGAACACCGTAAGAAGCCCTTAATGCCAAGTAATCCACCCATTCAACATTTTTCATAAATTGCTCCTCGTTCACGTTCCATCTTCCGGATACAGACCAGACAGGCAAAAAACGATATTTCGGGTTTGTTCCGAATTTATTAGAACCGTCGGAGCGAATGTTGGCATTAAAAATATAACGATTCTCGTAAGAGTAGTCGACAGAACCTATAAAAGAAGCAATTCGTGTTTCCCGGTCCGTAATCACGGCCGGCGCATTTCTCCCCACCAGTTCCCGAATCTTATCGTTATCCAGATTCGGCCAAGTCACCCGATCACCGCCTTCATTATCGTACCCGTACACGATAGCCGAATGTCCTTTATACTCTTTCATCGTGATTTCCTGAATAAACAATCCCCGAAGAACATGTTTATTATTAAAAACACGCTTGTATTCCAATCCGTTCTGTACCAGAATCGTATGGCCATTAGTGTAGCCATAAGACAATTCTCCACCGTAGGGCAATTTCGATTTTTCCTCTTCCCGGCTCAAAGGAGGGAAGAAACCAAGATCATATCCACGGATATCGGCAATATAATAAGAACGCTCGGTAGCGATACTCTCCGTTCGTGCGTTCGAGGTGGCAAAAGCAAAAAGTCCCCTGTACTTCAAACCCTTATATAAATCAATATCCAAATTCAATTGGAGCTTCAACTCCTCCGAATGTCCTTTCGAACCGGTTTCAGCCAACTCGTTCAGTACATTGTAGGATCTCGGTTTTTCCGTGGTTCCCCGATTATAATAGCATAAACTTCCGTCTTCGTTATACGGAGAAAGTACTCTGGAAGCATGGTAAGCATAATCTTGCGGGTTAACTTGATAAAATCCATTGTTGTCCGATACGGAACCGGACATCTTAAATGTCGTATGCAACCAAGGAGCGATATCGCTCGTGATTTTCAACATGGCCGTGTACCGTTCACTATCGGAACCAATAGCTGCCCCTTTACTATTGTTATAACCCAACGAAACATAATACCGTCCATGTTCTCCTCCTCCGGCAATACTTAAACTGTAATCCTGATACAGGGAATTACGGAACAGAATATCAAACCAATCGGTATTACGAGTTTCCAGTACTTTAGCCTGTTTTTCAAATTCCCGAGGAGTAATTTTCTTATCATACAGATCCATCACCAATCCTTCATAGCCCATCCGCCGGGGTACATTATAATACTCTAACCCGTCAGCAAGGATTTCCTGGGATAACCGTACTCTTTCTTGTGAATTCATTAAATTTAACCGACGATAAGAAGGCCTTTGATTTACAGAATAGTTCGCGTTGAAATTAACGGATGGCTTTCCGCTTTTTCCCGCCTTCGTGGTAATAGCGATCACACCATTGGCTGCCTGAACACCATAAATAGCGGTAGCCGAAGCGTCCTTCAACACGTTTATACTTTCAATATCCTGCGGATTCAATCCGGCAATCCCGTTTCCGATCAAATATTCGGCATCAGGACCGTTGATATCGGACACGTTAAAAGGCAAAGCACTTTCCTGAATAACACCGTCGACAACCCAAATCGGAGCCTTCGTTCCGTTGATTGTCGAAGTACCGCGTATACGGATCTTCGGCGTTGCACTCGGCTCTCCCGAAGTCAAGGTCACCGACATTCCCGCAACCTTCCCCTGCAACATCTGGTCGATCGTCATAGCACCGGCAACCACCACATCTTCAGCTTTCAACGTGACTATAGAACTGGCCAACTCCCGCTTACTGAACTTTTGATAACCTGTCGTGACGACCACCTCTTCCATTGTTTGAATATCTTCTTCCATCTTAATCAGATACTCTTCTTTATTTTTCTCCAATTTCACATACTGTGTCTTCATCCCGATAAAAGAAACGACGATGGTGTCCACTTTACCCGTAAATTCCAAGGTAAATAACCCCTTCGTATCCGTTGCCGTTCCCAAGGAGGTTCCTTTCAGACGGATGGTCACGCCGGGTAAGGGAAGTCCTTTCGTATCGACAACCTTCCCCTTGATAACCTCTTTGTTTTCGTCCGAGATCCAGCCTTTCTCCCCTTTACGCTGCAATACAACCACATCGTTAATGATTTTGTATTCCAAATTAAAAGAAGGCAAAACCTTATCCAACACGGCCTTTACTTCTTCGTTCGTAATATCGAGAGAAATCTTTTCTTTCCCTTTCACGACAACCGAATTATAAAGGAATTGCATACCTGTCTGACTCTTCACCGCCGAAATAAACTCCTCCAACGTCGCTTGTTCCAATTTCAAAGACACTTTAGTTTGGGAATATACCCCAGCAGAAAGATTCAAACTAAACAAGAACAGAAAGACAGCACTTAGTTTCATAGTCATCCAAGTCTTTTTTTTACACTTAATAAGGCATGTTAACCTTAACAATGGTACTTTTTCCATACTTTTGCAACATATTAGTTATTAATATACTCTAACACGGATAACAAATTTCCTACGTCTGGTATCCGTGTTTTTTATTGATACAGAATCACCGTATTTCCACTTATCCTATATTTCAACTCACCCGTACCTTCCAGTAATTGGAGAAAAGAATTTATCGTATCGTATCGTTTGAGGTTACCCGTAAAACGCACCTCTTTCAAGTGATGCGATTGATAAAAAACAGTCACATCATACCATCTCTGCAACGTTTTCATAATATCTTCCAATTTCTGATCTTTAAACACGTACAAACCGTCTTTCCACCCTACATACTCGTCTACATTCACTTTTCGACATGCCACCTCTCCCGTCGGAGAAGCCATTACCTGCTCGCCCGGTTCAATCGCGAGTGAATCCCCATATCCGATATAAGCCACTTTTCCGCGAACCAATGTCGTCATCATCTTCTCTTCCGGATAAGCAGTAATCCCGAATGCGGTACCCAAGACCCTCACATCTCCCAACTTGGAATGCACGATAAAAGGCCGTTTATCCTTCTTTATGTCAAAATAAGCCTCTCCTTCTATATATATTTCCCGTTTACCCTCTCCGAAACGAACGGGGTATTTCAGTTTGCTTTCCGCATTAATCCAAATACAAGAACCATCTTCCAACGCCACGTAGCATTCCGCTCCCGCAGGTACGATCAATTCATCGTATTCGATTGCATCCGTAATCGTATCCAATGAAACATAAGTTAATTTCCCGGCTTCATACTGGATTTTCGTTCCTCCCCGCTCCTCTATTTTTCCCTCTTTATCCAACACGATCTCATTCGCCCGCTTCTCTCCCAATTTCAAATAGGCCTTAGCTATTCCCGGGCGGATAACCGTATTTTCAGCATACCGTAGTTGTTTTTCCTCCTGCCTATTTAACCATAGCCCTGTCCCGATTCCCAACAATATGAAGACAGTTGCAGCAACAGAACAGCGTAACAACCGTTTTCGCAACATTAATCTCTTTATCTGCCGTTGCTCGAATTTCCGGAAAGCTTTTTCTGGCGAATATAACCTATACTTTGCCAACTCCTCTTCTACATAAACATCGTCGGATATATCCGTAAATACCCGATATAAAAAAGGATTTTCCATCAACTTATCGAACTCTTCCCGTTCTTTTACAGTTAATTTTCCGGAAAACGCTTTCCGAAACAAAAAAACAATCCGTTGAAATTCATCGCCCATTTTCCTATATTCATTTTATATAGAAAATGCACGAACCGACTTTTGGTATGACAAAAAAGATGATTTTTTACTAATATTTTAGAAAAACGCCCGGTATTATCTTATACATAATAGGTTAGCAGAATAAAAAAAACGGAATCTTTCAATTTTTCCCGCAAAAATTTAAAACTCCTGTTTTTTTGAGTTTTCACCGTGTGTATCGTGATCCCCAACTGGTCAGCGATCTCCTGCCCGGAGAACCCCTTAATACTGAGTAACATAATTTTCCGTCTGTCTTCAGGCAACTCATTAATATAACGATACAATTGCCTGAGTAATTCCTCGCGTACCGTATCGGCAAAAACCTCCTCTGAAAATTCTTCCTGGCATTCCCGTAACATTTGCCGTAAATGCTGTTCTTTACACTTCAAACTTCGAATATGCATCATGGCCTGATTATAAACAGCCCGATACAGATAAAAGGTAAAATCGCCCACCTGTTCAAACTTTCTATCCGATCGCCAAACGTTACACAACACCTCCTGCACCAAATCTTCTGAAACAACTACATCTTTAATCAACCGGTTCGCATAGGCACATAAAGCCGCATAATAAGAGACATAGACACTTTTCCATGCCTTCACGTCTTTCTCATTAACACCTTGAAGAATCTGTTCCGGATTTATAGACATAACACATCATCACAGAGTAAAAACCATGATAAACAAAAGTAAATATTAAATCGGATTACTCCAAACCTTTGCTCGTATCCACCAAAAAATTCCGAACGGCCTCCTGCAGCTCCTTCGGAGTACAAGTATAATGATTAATCAGTACGGTAAAAGCCAGTTCCTGCCCGTTTCTTGTTTTCAAAAATCCGGAAAGGGTGCGCACACCGGTAAAGGAACCGGTTTTTGCTCGCAGGTTATTCCGCAAAACAGGATGATCGGCATAAATAACCAGTCCGCCATCCACTCCCCCTTCAGGCAAAGAAGCCCAGAAAGACTTTCCCAAATGCAGACGGCTCCATAACAAAAGATCGGTAAACACTTCCGCGGGAACAGCATTTTGCATAGAGAGCCCGGAAGCATCTTTTAAAATAATTCCGGCCGTATCAATCGCCATTCCCGCTAAACGCTCCTTTACCTCCTGTTCGAAACGGTCAGAACTGACCAACTTACCTAAAGCTTCCGCAAATAAATTTATGCTCCTCTTATTCGTGTAAAAAACAATCTCTTCTACGGTCGGAGAGATAAAAGTATGCAGAGGATGCACGGAATCTCCGGATACGGACGTATCGCTTATTGCTATTCCCTGTCGTCTCAACCGTCTCTTCAACTCATCACAAAAGGTTTCAGCAGGGCGATGCATGGCTCCCTTCACTTCAAAGGAAGAAGATTTCGCGGTGATACTTCCTTTTAACAATAGTTTCCCCGTGTAAGGACCGCCATAAATCCAAACCTCCTCTTTTTTCAGATCGGAAACCGTTACCCGATTTACAAATTCCACATTTATCGAAGGAACTACAGAAATAATTTTTGCCATTCCCGCAGTTCTTTCCGGTCTCAACGTAACAGTATATAAATTGTCCCGATAATTAAAAGAATGATAAAGCGCCCCGTAATAATTGGCTATATCTTCCCATAACCAAGACCCCGGAATTTCCACTCGAGCCTGTTCACGAATGACAACTGTCCCCTCTATCCGATGGATCCCCAATATCTTTATGGCTTGAATAAGCGTATCCATAAAACGTCGGGCAGGGAAGTAACGGGAATCCAAACAAGGATCTCCTCCCGCCTCAATCACAATATTTCCTTTCAGAATCCCATTCGCTAACTCTCCCGTATAGGTGACGGGGGTAGAAAAAGTATAGGCCGGACCCACCTTTTGCAAACTCAGAGCCGTACAGAACAACTTTGTAACAGAGGCAGGTATTAAGGCTGTTTCCGAACGATATGCACTTATGATTTTTTGATCGCCCACCCGCTTTACAGATATTCCGATAGCAGCATGCTTTAAACCGGGTGTAGAGAGTAATTTTTGCAATGCACTATCGACCTGAGCCGAAAGCGGAAAAACGATCAGCCCGCAAAATAATAAAGTATATAAAATCCGTTTCGGCATCCCAAAAATTCAAACTTCCATTGATTTCAAAATATTCTCTACCTCCTCCTCCGTCTCGTGCAACTTAGCTTTACAAAAAGCAATCAGTTGGGAAACCCGCTTCACCTTCTCTCCCAATTCATCTATATCTAATTTATTATCTTCCAACTTACTGACAATACTTTCAATCTCGGCCATAGCCATTTTATAGTTCAATTTCTCTTCCATACTCTTCTTTTTTATTTTTTATTTCGCTCGTTATTTTACCATGATACAATTCCGTCTCGATCACATCTCCCGCTTGTAAACCGGTAATGTCTCTTACTGATTTTCCATTTATCCGGGTAATCGAAAACCCGCGTTCCAATACATTTTTCGGATTCATATACCTCGTTTGGGCCTCTGCCATCTCCAAACGATGGTTTTGATAAGAAAAGCAATTGCTCACTCGTTGTTCCAACTGCCTACCGTAATTCTCCAGCAACATGGTCTGACGCCCTAAACTCAACCGCACCTTTCCTTCCGCACGTGTTTTCCATTGCTCGAATCCGCCCAGTTGATTCCGGATAAACAACTTTGAACGATGTTCTGCCTTTTGTAACTGAAATACCAGGCTATTTTTCCGGTTATCCAATAGAGCACGGGTAAACTGCCTGAAATTGGAGACCAATACGTATTGTTTATTTTTCTCCTCGGCCAACCGTCGATTTACATTCATCCTCCATCGTTCCCGCAAATCTTCTATTCCAGCTTCCCTTGCCTGAAACTGCTCAATCAAAAAGGCTGCTGCTGCTGTCGGAGTTTTCACGCTCTTAAAAACGACCCTATCTACAATTGTCTCATCCCGTTCGTGACCGATTCCGGCAATAACAGGTAGCGGAAACTGAGCCACGTTTGCCGCCAATTCGTAAGAATCAAAACTCCCCAAATCGGTTTGAGAACCTCCTCCCCGAATAATCACGACCACATCGAACAAAGAGTCGTATTCATATACCCGTTCCAAAGCCGCAATCACAGACGCTGTCGTATTTTCTCCCTGCATCACTGCCGGGAATAACTTTGTATGGAAAGCATAACCGAAAGGATTCCGATGCAACTGATCTACGAAATCTCCATATCCGGCGGCTGTCGGAGAAGATATAACGGCAATAACTTTAGGTAAGGGAGAGAGTTCCAATTCCCGGTTCATATGGATAACTCCTTCCTGTTCCAAGCGATCCAGTATCTCTTTTCGTTTCCGCTCCACATCTCCTATGGTAAAGGTAGGATCTATATCGCGAATGTTCAAAGAATAACCATAAACTTCATGAAACACGACCTCCACACGAACCAACACTTTCATTCCCCGTTGTAAAGATTTTCCCGTGGTCGTTTCAAAATAAGGTTTTAACAAGCGATACGTGAATGCCCAAATCGTCGCCCTGGCCGTGGCAATAATCGCATCATCCTCTTCCCGTTTCTCCACCAACTCGATGTAACAATGTCCCGAACGATTCTCTTTGATATCAGCAATTTCCGCCACAATCAATATCCCCTCGGTGAAACTCTCCTTCAAAGTCTGTTTCACCAAATTATTCAGCTGATATAGCCCTATAGGTTCCATCATCTCTTTATTCCAACTCTACCGTTTTATTCAATTCTTCGATGTAATCCAAAATTTCCATGCGACCGATCCCCTTTTCCGACGAAGTCAAAAAAGCCTTAGGCAGACTCTCCCATTGTTCGGACATGATTTTTCCGTATTCCTCTATGCAAGTTTTCTGACGGGTTACGTTTAATTTATCGGCCTTCGTAAATACCATAACAAAAGGAACCCCATTCTCTCCCAACCAAGCCATAAACTCCAAATCAATCTTTTGAGGTTCATGACGACTGTCGATCAAAACAAACAGACAAACCATATTTTCCCGTTTCAGAATATAGTTTTTAATCATAGGTTCAAATTTGTTCCGTACCGATTTTGCAGCTTTCGCGTAACCGTATCCCGGTAGATCGACCAAGTACCATTCATTATTAATCAGAAAATGATTGATCAACTGTGTTTTCCCGGGAGTACCGGAAGTTTTGGCCAACTTACTATGGTTTGTAAGCATATTGATTAAAGAAGATTTTCCCACATTAGATCGACCGATAAAAGCATATTCATGCTTATCAGGAACGGGGCATTTATCCACCTCCGTATTACTCATTACAAATTTTGCGTTATATACTTCCATAATCTTTTATTTTAGACTTTCAAAAATACAAAAAAAGAGCCGTCCATAAAATAAATTTCCAGCTCTCTCTTTTTCTATATAAAACAAAAACGCTTGTTTTTATTAATTTCCCGCAGAAGAACGTCTGAAATTCCTCGGTTTCTTCGGATTACTCCCCGGTTTCCCTCTCCGTTTCCCCTCTACTTCCTTCTCACGTTTTCCGCTATCCCTACGTTCAAAACGATCTCTTCCGGATCTTCCGCTACGGCCCCCCCGGCTTCCCCCTCTATCCCTATCACCACCTCTCCCACGGCTACTTTGACCGCGATTGGATATCGCTCTGATGGTTAAAGGAATTCCATTGAATATCGCCCTACTGAAATCCGATGCGAAATCCGCAGCACTCTCCTCGTCGATTTCAAACTTCGTATCCGTATCGTAAATCCGGATTCCTCCTACTTCCACTCCTCTACGACGCGAATGCTTATTAATCAAGGCCATCAGATCTTTAGGAGTTAATCCGTCTTCCCGACCAATATTCAACGAAAAAGCACTAAAGACTGTGTCACCGCCACGTCCCCGGCGTTCGCCTCTTCCTTCCCGTCCTCCGCGTTCACTACGCTCTTTTTCCGTCAAGTTAAGATCCTCCGTATTTTTATACTTCTTCAACAATTTACCGAACTCGAAAGAGACCAAATGCTGAATCAACTCCTCCTTCGTATAATCGGCAAATTTATCAAACACGGTCTGCTCGAAATTCTCCAGGTTATCCTGTTGCTCTGCCGCAAGTATCTGATCGGCATAATAGGCTAATTGAGCTTTACAAATCTGATCTCCCCCGGGAACCTGTTGATAAACGAACGTTTTCTTCAACATGTTTTCGATACGACGCAACTTACCCTTCTCCTTGGAGTGAATGATAGCAATAGAGATACCCTCTTTTCCCGCACGCCCCGTTCTACCGCTCCGGTGAGTATAACTTTCGACATCATCGGGCAAATTGTAATTAATAACATGGGTCAGACAATCCACGTCCAATCCCCTGGCAGCCACATCCGTAGCGACTAACACTTTCAGTCTTTTGGAACGAAAAGCGGACATCACGTTATCACGTTGAGCCTGGCTCAGGTCTCCGTGCAAAGCATCGCAATCGATCCCGTCCCGCTGTAAATGTTTGGCTATCTCACTTGCATCATTTTTAGTCCGCGTGAAAATAATGGCATACATATCAGGGGCACAGTCGATTACCCGACGTAATGTTTCATAACAATCCTTCGCCCTCACCATATAATAGTGATGCGATACCGTATCAGCTCCCTGGTTTTTCTTGCCTACGGCTATCTCTTTCGGATTGATCAAATAATTTTTAGCAATCCGTTCTACCTCCTTCGGCATTGTCGCCGAAAACAGATAAGTATTCTTATCCTTAGGAGTCTCCTCCAGAATAAAATTCAGGTCTTCCTGAAAGCCCATATTCAACATCTCGTCCGCCTCATCCAAAACTACGGCAACCACGGATTCGATATCTACAACCTTCCGTTTTAACAAGTCTACCAACCTTCCCGGTGTAGCCACGATAACATGAACGCCCCGTTCAATCTCTTTGATCTGCCTGCGGATATCCGTACCCCCGTAAACGCAAGCGATTCGAATATCCTTACGATATTTGGAGTAGTTTTTTAAATCATTTCCGATCTGCACACACAATTCTCGCGTAGGACTCAAAACCAGGACCTGGGTGTTTTTCCATTCCGGCTCGATTTTTTGCAATAAAGGCAATCCGAATGCTGCTGTTTTCCCCGTTCCAGTCTGGGCTAAAACTACTAAATCATTTTCTTCGCCCAAAATTACAGGGATCGTCTTCTCTTGTACAGGACTCGGTGTTTCAAAACCTAAATCTGCAACTCCCTTAAGAATTTCCCCGTCTAAACCTAATTCTCTAAATTTTTCCATTAATGTAATTAAATTAATTCCATGATGCCACTTGTAATCCTTTGTCCATAATCTCCAATCACAAACAACAAATTACGATTATTTTTCCGCATCATATTCTATCTATTTTTATTTGTCTCCGAGTATACGCCGGAGTCGTTTCCAATTCTTTTATCTTCTCTTGCGGCAGGTCCGGTTGCAAAATCACATCCGATTCCTTCAATATGACCTGCACGTAATCCTTCACGCCATCCTTTATTTTCTTTATCCGTTCCGGATCTTCTTCCGTTTCCGACATTGTTACGGGTATCCCTCCTTTGATAGGTGCGGTAAAGGTATTTTCCACATCAGTGGTAGAAAAACCGGTGGCAATTATCGTTACGGATATGGAATCTCCCAAAGATTCATCCGTACCGACCCCCCAAATGACAGCGGCATTATCTCCTACTTCCTTAATAATATAGGATGTTATCTCGCTCATCTCATCCATTGTAATTTCATCCGTACCGGAAGTAATATTCAACAAGATATTACTGGCTCCCAAAATATCACTCTTATTCAACAAAGGGCTGTTTAAAGCATCGACAATAACCCTTTTGGCCCGGTCTTCTCCCGAAGCATTTGCCGCCCCCATGATAGCGATACCGCTATCGGTCATAACAGTTCTCACATCGGCAAAATCCACGTTTATATACCCCGGCAAAGTGATGATTTCAGCTATACCCTTTACGGCCGTATTCAATACATCATTAGCCTTGGCAAAGGCTGTTGACAAGGTTTGCGAACCATAAATCCGCTGAATCTTTTCATTATCGATAATGATTAACGAATCCACATAGCCCTTCAGCCTCCGTACTCCTTCCCTTGCTTGCTCCAAACGTTTCGGGCCCTCAAAACGGGAAGGGATGGTAACGATCCCCACGGTAAGAATCCCCATCTCCTTGGCAACCTTGGCAATTACCGGAGCTGCTCCAGTTCCGGTTCCCCCCCCCATAGCTGCCGTAATGAACACCATTTTCGTGCTGTTTCGCAATAACTCTTCTATCTCCTTAAAACTTTCATTGGCAGCAGCCTCTCCCACTTCCGGACGGTTTCCAGCCCCACGGCCTTCCGTCAAAGCTCTGCCCAACTGAATCTTTATGGGAACCTGACTATGTTCCAATATCTGATAATCGGTATTACACAACACGAAATCTACATCGCAAATCCCTTGTTTATGCATGTATTCGACGGCATTACCGCCTCCGCCACCTACTCCGATTACCTTAATAATCGTAGGGGAAATTTCGTTCTGGTTAAAATTTATCAATCCATCTACCATGATCATCCGCTATTACAATTCAGTATCTCTACTCATATCTTCACTAAACATTGTTCCGAGTTTACGTTTAAACCAACTGTCCACATCGGGAACCTCGTTTATTCCCCGCTTCCGGTTTCGAGCCGGATGCTGTTTTTCACGAACTTCTTCCTCGAAATCTTTCTCCTCCTCTTTTTCTATAGCTTCCATCTCTTTTCGTTGTCGCTCCCGTTGCAAACGTCGAAGCCGATTCTCCTCCTGCTTCTGCTTACGCTGTCGCTCTTCTTCCTCCAACTTCTTCGGATCTACCACCTTCAACTCAAGGTCTTCTATCTCCTCTACCTTAAAAGAGATAGGCGAACGCTTCGTATCCACAGGAACACCATTAAAACCGGTAGCTATAACCGCCACACGTAATTCGTCTCCTAACGAATCATCCTTTCCGGCTCCCCAAATTACATTAACATCGTAACCGACCAACTCTTTCAGGTAATCGGTTATCAAAGTGATCTCATCCATCGTGATCTCCTTGTCCCCGTATAACATATTCAACAATATATTGGAGGCTCCCCGTATATCATTACTATTCAATAGAGGAGATTCCAAAGCCATTTTGACGGCATCCAATGCCCGATTCTCACCTTCCGCTTCCCCGGCCCCCATCAACGCCACCCCGCTATTTCTCATGACCACTTCCACATCAGCAAAATCGACATTAACAAAACCCTTTAGCGTGATGATTTCAGCTATGCTCTTGGCCGCAATAGTCAAAACATTATCAGCCATTTCAAAAGCTTTGGACAACTTCAAATCCCCATACATATCGCGTAATTTCTCATTACAGATAATCAGTAAGGCGTCCACGTATTCTACCAATTCATCCACCCCGGCCATAGCCTGTTCTACCCTCCTTTTTCCTTCAAAATTAAAAGGTATCGTAACGATTCCAATGGTCAATATCCCTAATTCTTTGGCCTGTCTGGCAATAATGGGAGCTGCTCCCGTTCCGGTACCTCCTCCCATGCCGGCTGTAATAAAAATCATCTTTGTATTACGCTCGAGAATCGTCTTTATGTAATCCAAGCTCTCCTCTGCCGACTGGCGTCCGCGTTCCGGCAAACTTCCGGCTCCCCGGCCTTCTGTCAACTCCTTTCCGATCTGTATCCGGTTCTTGACAGGACTAATCCGCAAGGCTTGTATATCCGTGTTACAAATAACAAATTCGACACCTCGAATTCCTTGTCTGCACATGTGATTCACGGCATTACTCCCGCCTCCTCCCACTCCGAACACCTTGATGATCGACTCCTCCTGTATCGGGGCATTTAACTCCAGCAAAGTACCTTCACTAAACATAACTGAAACCATTAATTCGTTAATCATTAAAAAGTTCTCCGAACCACCTCTTCATCCGACTTCCGGACTTTTTCTGTTCTTTCCGCTCGCATCGCAGCAAACCCAATGCCGTTAAATACTCCGGTGTCTTCAATAAAGCACCTTTTTCCGACGACACATTTACGGCCCGAGCAACTCCCACGCTATGACCCGACAATTTCGATAATAAGGTATCCACACCGACAACACGGCTTCCACCTCCGGTCAATAAGACTCCTTCATCGAGATCTTCGTAACAACCGCTCTGCTGCATTTGGAATATGGCCCCTTCTAAAATCTCTTCCAAACGACACTGTTCCACGTAAGCCAAATTATGACTCTCTATACAATATTTTGTTTCGGGAATAATAACTTTTCGATTCTTGCATTCGGCCCGAAGAGCCATTCCGTATTCATGTTTTAATTTTTTAGCCTTTTCGAGATCCCGAATAGAAAAAGCCACATTCAAATCCGATTCGATCGTACGGCATCCTAACGGCAATTCCGAATAAAACAAAACCATTCCATTCTGGAATACAACGATTTTCGTACTTTCGGCTCCTAAATCGACAAGGGCAAAATTCTGATTCTCTCCTGGCTTGGTCACCAAAGCACTCGTCACGGCCCGAACGACCGAATAAATTTCCAA
The DNA here is from genome assembly GCF_003204205.1 of Sanguibacteroides justesenii. Lineage (NCBI taxonomy): Bacteria > Pseudomonadati > Bacteroidota > Bacteroidia > Bacteroidales > Porphyromonadaceae > Sanguibacteroides > Sanguibacteroides justesenii. The sequence continues at coordinate 102,945 of NZ_QJPL01000001.1, read as the reverse complement.
ATGTTCGACACCTATACTCGAGAATAATATTTTCAACTCCTCTAACATCTCCTTCGATAGAATGAAAACCTGATAACGTACGTCCAAACGACGTGCCGAATATCCGACCGGATCGTTTACGACCTCCTTATCTATAAAATAAGCCATCGGAACGACATCCACAACGACCTCGTTTCCATTCTCCAAAGTATTCCTACACCTCTTCTCCAACTCAACCAAATCATGCTGGGTCACCCCCTGCGACTTGGCATATTTTAAACTTTCCCTATCCTCCAACACTTTCACCCAACTCCCCGAAAGCGCAAGGTTCAAAGAATCAATATGCACGGAATGTTCGCTTTCGAATCCATCCAACAATTGCTGTATGCAAGCTTTGGCCCTGAGTTTATCAATTATCTTTCCCCGTTTTATGCCTTGAGACGCAACACTCATGACACCTACAAGACGACAATCATCCCCGGTTTTCTCTGCCAAAGCCATCACCATGGTCTCCGACCCCATATCCAAAGAAGCTACGTATCCCATATCCTTTTATTTTATTTTCTAACACAAACTACCTGATCTTTAAATTTCAAATTTACCTCTTTATAGCGATTCCACCCTTTTTTGGCAATTCCTTGCTTTAAAAAAAGCATCAACTTGTCCATTCTCTCCTCGCAATCATCCACTTTTCCGAGGATAATCTTAAAATCACCTACTTTGGGTATCATTATAATATCTTTATTTTGAAGTACTACAATCTGTTCTATGTAAGCATCCCAAAATGAATGATCCCTCAGTTTTTTCACGAAAGGACATAATTTTTCGCAAGCAAATTTTTTAGTAATGTTACCAGTAGCAACAATAACCCTGGAAGTAAACTTAGAAGACAACGGCATCACTTTTCCGTCCGCATCAACGTAATAACCCTCACCTGTCAATACTCTTAAAACAGGTTCACGTTGTTCTATACCTACATGAAAATAACCATCTAAACTGTAGTAAACCTGAACCGATTTTATCATCGGATTTCTGACAAGTATCCTTTCCAAACTATCTTTATTTACTGTCTTAATACCCTGATTCAGAATTCCTCCATACCCATTCTTTATCATTTTCAAGATATCCTCTTCACCGACGAACACATTCATCGTGGTATCTTTGACAGTAACCCGTACCCCTCTACATGTTACCTCCCCCATTTTTGTCGCTGCAAAGGTAAACACAATTATCAGGTATGCAAGCAATATGATAAATATTATGTAAGGTACGATACGTTTCATGCTACATTTCTCTTTACAACCTAAACACTATACGTCGATTTTCTCCTATCGTTAAAGATTTTCGTAAAAATCGGTATAAAGCGATCGATATCGCCCGCCCCCATTGTCACGAATACTCCTTCTTTCACGTTCTCTTTCACGTATTCCGGAAAATCTTCTTTGGTAACCCTCTTTACGGGTACGGTTACCCGGTCCGCAATCAAAGCCGAGGTCACACCCGGAATCGGCTCTTCCCGCGCCGGATAGATATCCAACAAAATCACCTCATCGGCTAAGCTTAAGCCACGGGCAAAATCAGGATAAAAGTCATTCGTACGAGAATAAAGATGAGGCTGAAAGGCAACCGTCAATCGCTTATCCGGCCACATTTCCCGGATAGAAGAGAGAGCGGCCTCTATCTCCTTCGGATGGTGGGCATAATCATCGATATAGATCATATCCCGATTTTTCACGTGCACGTCAAAACGCCGGGCAACCCCTTTAAAAAGAGGCAAAGCCATCCGAATCTCGTCCGGGGTTACACCCGCCTGCAAAGCCACCGTAATAGCAGCTGTTGCATTTTCTACATTCACCCGTCCCGGAAAACAAAGTCTCAGCTCTTTTATCACACCTTCCGGAAACACGTAATCAAACACATAACTACCGTTTTCCACCCGCAAACGATCCGCATAATAATCCGTCTTTTCTCCTGCCGCGTAAAAACCGGTCACCGCTCGTTGCAAGGTCAGCCCTTTTCTTAAAAACAGAGGACCCTTTGTCTGGAGGGCAAAAGCCTCAAAAGCCTCCAACAGCTTCTCATGCGTTCCATATATATCCAAATGATCCGCATCCATCGCTGTAATAACGGCAACCTCCGGATGAAGGTGCAAAAACGAGCGATCAAATTCATCCGCTTCAATAACCACATAATCCGATTTTCTGTCGATCAGCAAATTCGTTCCGAAATTAGCAGATATTCCTCCTAAAAAAGCATTACACCCCACGTGAGAATGATTTAACAAAAAAGCCACCATCGTCGTCGTCGTCGTTTTCCCATGAGTTCCGGCTATGCACAACGCTTTTTTATCTTTCGATATCAAGCCCAAAACTTCTGCCCGTTTATGCAGAGAATAACCGTTGTCCCGGAAATAAGAAAATATTCGGTTCTCTTCGGGAACCGCTGGTGTATATACCACTAACGTACTCTTTTTATCTTTGAATAAAGAGGTTATTTCCCGAACATCGTCCGTATAGGTAATGGAAAATCCCTCCTCCTCACTCATTTTTCGGGTCAAGGGAGAAGGTGTCTTATCGTAACCTGCAACCGCATAGCCCATAGCCTTAAAATAACGGGCCAATGCACTCATTCCGATTCCTCCGATTCCTACAAAATAAACGTTTTTCATACGCTCGAATTAAAACAATTTTATAATTTCTTTGGCTATGATCTCGTCCGAGTCTTTCACGGCTAATTTCAATATATTGGAAGATAACTCTCTTCTCCGCTCCTCCTGATTCAACAAGTCATATAAAACATTTCCCAGGCGATCCTCGACTTCCGCATCCTTTATCATGACTGCAGCCTCTTTATTCACCAAAGCCATAGCATTCTTGGTCTGGTGATCTTCTGCTACATTAGGAGAAGGCACCAATACGACAGCCTTTCCTAACAAACACAACTCGGATATCGTTCCGGCCCCGGCACGCGCCACTACCAGATCGGCACAAGCATAAGCCAGATCCATCCGTTTCAAAAAGGGTAACAATTTTACATTGGCCGGCCATTTCTCTCCTAATTGTTGTTTCAATGTTTCGTAATAATATCCGCCGCATTGCCACAACACCTGTACGTCTTTCCAATCGGAAATCTCTTTTAAATGTTTCACCACAGCCTTATTGATACTGCCGGCACCCAAACTGCCACCGGTAACAAGAATCGTCGTCCGGCAAGTATCCAAACCATAGAACGTTATCCCCTCGTCCCGTTCTCCCGACGCTTTCAACAGATCCTTACGTACCGGATTTCCAGTGAATACAATCTTGTCTTTTTCAAAAAAACGCTCCATTCCTTCATAAGCGACACATATTTTCTTTGCCTTTTTGGCCAAAATCTTATTCGTAACTCCGGCATAGGAATTTTGCTCTTGCAATACCAAAGGGATTCCGGCATTGGCAGCGACCCGCCCGATGGGACCACTGGCATATCCCCCGACACCGACAACGACATCCGGTTCGAACTCTTTAATTATCTTTTTTGCCTTGCGCAAACTCTTCCAAAGATTCAGCAAAACCTTCACGTTTTCGAAAGTCAGCCGCCTTTGTAAGCCGCGTACCGGTAAACCTACAATTTTATATCCCGCTTCCGGGACCTTTTCCATTTCCATCTTCCCTTCTGCCCCGACAAACAGAATCTCGATCCTGTCATCCAAACGTTTCAACGCATTTGCAATAGAAAGTGCCGGAAATATATGCCCTCCCGTTCCTCCTCCGCTTACGATTACTTTTCTTACCATTTCAAAATCCAATTTAAACTTCTATTTCTATTCATCCTGATAAACAGGCTCCCGTTCCCCGTACTCCTCTTCAATATCCTCCTCTATATCTTTTGCTCTTTTTCTCAGTTTCTCACTTTTCATTCTTTGTTTCTCACGCTCTTCCCGCTCTCCCTCCTCCGAAAACGTATGGCTCACGCTTAAAATCATACCAAAAGCCGCACTCGTAAAGATAAGAGATGTTCCTCCCATACTCATTAAAGGCAAAGGTTGACCGGTAACGGGCATTAAGCCTACGCACACTCCCATATTAACAAGCGCCTGAAACACAATGCTAAGTCCCAAACCTGTTACTAAAATAGCGGGAAATGTCCGGGTACACCGGCGTACAATCACCCCGATCCGATACAGGATGATCAGGTACAAAAGCATAACGACCCCCGCTCCCAATAAACCGTATTCCTCGATAATAATAGCAAAAATGAAATCCGAATACGGATGAGGCAAGAAATTACGCTGTACGCTATTCCCCGGTCCCAAACCGACCAATCCCCCTTTTGCAACGGCAATTTTCGCTTGATCCGACTGATAAGAGTCATCGCTATTAACAGATTCCGGATTAAAAAAATTCACGATACGGCTCTTCACGGTAGCGATACGACCGATTTCTGCCACCTTGGGCACGGTGAAAGCCAATACCAACAGCACTAATATTGTCGCCACAAGAGCTCCGACCGACATCGCTATCAGTTTTAACCGCAATCTACCGACAAACAACATGGCCAAACAGACCAAGCCCATCAACAACGAGGTCGAGAAGTTGTCCAAAAAGATCAGAAAAATGACCGGTCCCGCAACAAACAAAATCTTCTTCAATGCTTCATCGTCACAGCAACGCTCATTCTGATAAAAAGCGATGACCCTGGCACAATACATGATAACCCCCAATTTCGCCATTTCCGAAGGCTGAAAGGTAAAACCTATTCCCGGAATAGTCACCCAACGACCGGCATCATTCAAAGTTGTCCCGGCAAACTTAGCCCATAATAAAAAAATGAACGACATCCCCAGAACAATCTTTGCAAAAGAAAGAAAGTACTTGTAATGAATGGATTGCAAGGTCAGAATAACCACCAAACATCCCGACATCAAAATAACCTGTTTGATCAGGAAATAACTGGTATTACCGCTACGGACACGATAAGCCAAACTACCCGTCGAAGAATAAACGACCATAACGGAAGCAAGCATCAAACCGATAATAACATACCAAAGTATCCTATCACCTTTAAAAGAGAGTTTTTTCCTTAAATCAAACCAGTTCATATCGTTTTATATCACTTTAGGGCTTTTACTTTTTCTTTAAACAATTCTCCCCTATGCTCGTAATTTTTAAACAAATCAAAACTGGCACAACAAGGAGAAAGTAAAACGACATCCCCGGCAACAGCCCTGCTGTAAGCCACGGCAATCGTCTCGTCCAACGAATGCGTATCCACGACCTCACATATACCGGAGAAACTATCTATCAATTTTCTATTATCCATCCCCATACAAATCAACAACTTCACCTTCTCTTTCACTAAATCGTTCAACACGCTGTAATCATTTCCTTTGTCCGTCCCTCCTGCAATCCAAACGACCGGAGCATGCATGCTATCCAAGGCATACCAGGCGGAATCCACATTGGTAGCCTTCGAGTCGTTAATATAAGTCACTCCACCGACTACCGCCACCGTTTCCAAACGGTGTTCCACTTGCGGGAAAGTGGTTAACCCTTTTCTTAAACTCTCGTCGCTCACTCCGGCTTTCAGCGCAGCCAATATTGCAGCCATCGCATTATACACGTTATGACGCCCCTGTATCGTAACAGCTCGTTTCTCTATTCGAAACACCCTGTTTTCCAGGCGAGCGACAATCGCATCGTCTTCTACATAAGCATTTAAACGGGAATCGGAAGAATAAGTGAATCCAACCGCCTCGGGTTCTATTTTCCCTTTTTCCACCCGTTCCCGGACAACGTCACAATCAGATCCGTATATAAACAGATCCGACGGCTTCATATTATTTACAATCCGAAATTTCGAGCCGACATAATTTTCGAATTTATAATCATACCGATCCAGATGATCCGGAGTAATATTGGTCAATATCGCCGTATCGCATTTAAAACAGTACATCCCGTCCAACTGGAAGCTCGACAGTTCGACCACGTATATTTCATGTCGATTTTCCGCTACTTGTGCAGCTAAACTGTTTCCCACGTTACCCGCCAACCCGACATCCATTCCCGCCTGTTTGAGGATATGATACAACAATAAAGTAGTCGTCGTTTTTCCGTTACTCCCCGTAATGCAATACATCTTTGCATCACTGTGACGGCCGGCAAACTCGATTTCCGAGATAATCTCGATTCCTTTCTTTCGAATATTCTGAATTATAGGAATATGATCCGGGATACCAGGACTCTTCACAATCAAATCCGCCGCAAAAATCAACTCTTCCGTATGACGCCCCTCCTCAAAAGGGATCGCTTCTTTTTCCAATATATCTTTATACCTATCCGCCAATTTTCCTTTGTCGGAAAGAAAAACCCTATATCCCAACTTTTTCCCTAACAAGGCAGCACCGACACCGCTCTCTCCTCCTCCCAATACGATTAATTTTGTTTCCATAACTTCCACATTATCTTATTTTCAACGTCACAATAGTTAACACGGCCAAAGCAATCCCCACGATCCAGAATCGGGTAACGATTTTAGGTTCCGGGATGCCTTTCTTCTGAAAATGATGATGTAACGGAGACATCAAAAATACGCGACGTCCCTCTCCGTATTTCTTTTTCGTGTATTTAAAATAACTTACCTGCATAACGACAGAAAGATTCTCCATCAAGAAAATCCCACATAGAATAGGGATCAATAACTCCTTATGGATAATAATGGCAAACACGGCAATGATTCCACCTAATGATAAACTACCCGTATCCCCCATAAACACTTGGGCGGGAAAAGAGTTGTACCATAAAAAACCGATCGTAGCACCAATAAATGCAGCGATGAAAACCACCAGCTCGCCGGAATGCGGTATATACATAATATTCAAATAATCAGCATACACCATATTACCCGACACGTAAGCCAATATTCCCAAGGTGGCCCCGACAATAGCCGATGTGCCCGTCGCCAGACCGTCCAATCCATCGGTCAGATTAGCGCCGTTCGACACGGCCGTCACTATTAAAATGGTAATGACAATAAAAACAATCCATCCCACCTCCTCTGCATATTTGCCCGCGAATACTCCGAACCAGGCGTAATCGAACTCGTTATTTTTAAAAAACGGAATAGTCGTTTTAGTCGATTTAACATCTTTTGCCAATGCTTTAGCCGAATCTTTCGTAGAAAAACCTTCGTCTACCGTACTTACCAACTCGCCGACTTCCGAAAAAGAGACCTTTTCACGAATCACGACACCGTCATTCAGATAAAGGGTTAATCCCACGATTAATCCCAATCCTACCTGACCAATTACCTTAAAACGCCCTTTCAGCCCCTCCTTATGTTTCCGGAAAACTTTGATATAATCATCCAAGAAACCGATTAACCCCAACCAGATCGTTGAAATAATCATCAATTGAATATAAACATTATCCAAGCGGGCAAAAAGAATAACCGGAAGCAAAATAGCCAGCAGAATAATAACCCCTCCCATTGTCGGAGTGCCTTTTTTCTGCATCTGTCCCTCTAATCCCAAATCCCGGATCTCTTCTCCGACTTGTTGACGCTGCAACATACGTATGATACGTTTTCCGACTACCGTGGCTATAAGCAACGATAAAATAATCGCACAGGCAGAACGAAAAGTAATGTAATGAAACATGCCCGCTCCCGGAAAATTTAACTGCTCCAAATAATCAAAAATGTGATAAAACATGGTTATCGATTAAATATTTCTTGTATAACTTCTTTATCGTCAAAATGGTATTTCACCCCTTTTATCTCCTGATAATTCTCGTGTCCCTTTCCGGCTACCAGCACCAGATCTCCTTTTCGGGCCAACATCAAAGCCGTACGGATAGCTTCTTTCCGATCCGAAATAGCCAAGACCTTTACCTCTTCATGCCGGGGTATTCCGGCACGCATCTCTTCAATAATAGCCGAAGGCTCCTCGCTCCTCGGGTTATCCGAAGTCAATATCACCTTATCGCTCAACCGGCAAGCGACCTCAGCCATTTCCGGCCGTTTGGTGCGATCCCGGTCTCCCCCTGCCCCGACAACAGTAATAACCTGATTATTCTTCCCCTTCAGATCCTGTATCGTTGACAACACATTCTCTAACGCATCCGGCGTATGAGCGTAATCCACTATCGCCATGATCCCCGTCGAAGACAACACGGTCTCAAAACGCCCCGATACCGGAACCAACAAACTCATTGCTTGCAAAACCTCCTCATTTTCCAATCCCAACAGACAAGCAGAAGAATAGACTGCCAACAAATTATACGCATTAAAATCCCCCGTGAATTTAGTCCATACCTCCCGGCCGTTCAATGTCAGCAAAGTCCCGTCCAAATGTCGTTCGATGACCTTTGCATTAAAATCAGCCATTCTTTTACACGAATAGGTATATTTCCGGGCAACGGTATTCTGCAACATGACTGTCCCGTTCTTATCGTCTAAATTAGTCAAAGCGAAAGCCCGGGCTGACAATCCGTCGAAAAAGGCCTTTTTAGCTTCTATATATGCTTTGAACGTTTTATGGTAATCCAAATGATCGTGCGTTATATTTGAAAAAATTGCCCCGTCAAAATCCAAACCGCTGATTCGTTTCTGATCAATAGCATGCGAACTCACTTCCATAAAACAATACTCACATCCGGCATCCACCATCCTCCGCATCAAGGCATTAATCTCCAGAGCATCGGGCGTCGTATGCGTAGCCGCCACTTTTTCCTCCCCGATGTAATTACAGACGGTAGACAAAAGCCCGGCCTTTCCTCCTAAAAGGCGGATCAATTCATACAACAAGGTAGCCGTCGTCGTTTTTCCGTTGGTACCGGTCACTCCTACCAGCTTCATCTTTTCCGAAGGATTACCGTAATAATTAGCAGCCATCCGTCCTAAAGCATCAGAAGAATCCTCCGTTACGACATAAGTCACATGCCTTGACAAATTCTCCGGTAATTGCTCGCAAACAACTGCCCCGGCACCAGCGGCAACAGCTTTATCTATAAATACATGCCCATCGATATTCACTCCTCGCTGAGCCACAAAAAGATCATTCCTATCCACCTTTCTGGAGTCGAAATGAATAGCATGAACATCTACGTTCAAATCCCCTTCCACGGACAAACAAGCTACTCCATCCAATAGATCTCCTAATTTCATCTCTTTTATTTTAGTTCTATACTGACATAACTACCCCGTTGTACCCGATTACCCGGTTGTAACGATTGTTTGTTTACGGTTCCCGAACCGATTACCCCCACTTTCAAACCGCTATTCTCCAAAATATATAAAGCATCCCTTAACCCCATACCTTTCACGTTAGGTACCAAAGTTTCGGAAATACTTCTGGGTTTCAGTACAAAACCCTCATCATTCCGGGTCGTCATGACCCATTTCGACTCTTCGGCAGGTTCGTCGTCCACGTGAAATCCGAACTCATCATATATACTCAAAAAATCCGATTTCAATCCGTTTTTACTGATGGGCAGTACAAACTCCTCCGGAACATCTTCCGACTCCTCAAACTCCAAAGAAGCCTTAGCGTATACCTTATCCGCTATTTCGCGAAACACATTTCCGGAAACAACATTCCCGTAATATCCTTTGGATAACGACGGATTTTCCACCACCACGATACAGGAATAGAGAGGATTATCTGCCGGAAAGTATCCGACGAAACTGGCTCGATATTTTCTTACTCCATATCCTTTTGAACGATCGGCGACTCTTGCCGTCCCGGTTTTTCCCGCAATTTTATACGGGGCATGGCTTAAGTTTTTCGCCGTCCCGTTTTCCACGACCCCCTCCATCATGTCCCGTAAAGCAGCCAGCGTTTTATCGCTGCAAATATGTCGATCCATCACCTCCGTACCAAACCGTTTAACAACATCTCCCCGGTTTCGTATCTCCTTGACCAATCGAGGCTTCATTCTTTTCCCATTATTCGCGATGGCATTATAAAACGCCAATACTTGCAAAGGGGTCAATTTCACCTCGTAACCAATACTCATCCACGGCAAAGAGATACCACTCCAATCTTTATCAGTCGGATACTTTATATAAGGTTCTCCCTCTCCTAATAACTCAATCCCTACCTTTTTATTCAATTGCATCGCATACAGGCGATTAATAAATTTTTCTGGTTGATTCTTATAATTTTCATACACCAACCTCGAAATTCCATTTGAGGAACGTTCGAATATCTGCTTCACGGTTATCTTACCTACCGGTTTACCATTCGACTCCCGTAATGTCTTTCCATAATAAGTATAAGTACCGTCACCCAAATCGACTGTATCCTCCGGGTGTACGTAACCGTCTTCCAACATCGCCATCATAACCGCCGCCTTGAACACGGAGCCCGGTTCCGCGGCATCTCCGATCGCGTTATTCAACATCTCCCGATAGCCTTTAGGTGTTTTGGTCAGATTAGCAATCGCCTTAATATCTCCCGTTTTCACTTCCATCAGAACGGCAGTCCCCGCGTCCGCATCGTAAATCTCCATCTGTCTATCCAGCGCATTCTGCACAATATCCTGAAAATCGACATCTATCGTGGTAATTACATCATTTCCATCCACAGGATCTTCAACGGTTACCGACACCCAACGTCCGGACATCATTTGTCGTATACTCCGTCCCAATTCACCCTTCAACTCGTTCTCGTAAGCCTTTTCCAAGCCCACGCGTCCCTCGAACGTTCCATCATTGCTCTCGTTTAAATAACCAATCGTCCGGACGGCTAAATCCCCATGAGGTTGCAATCGAACATTTTCCCGTTCCAGAATCAACCCACTCCTACTCCCCTTTTCCCGAAAAATAGGAAAGGTCTTTAACTCTTTCAACTCGTTATAAGAGACCTTTCGCCGGTTGATCAACAGATACTGGTTCGGCTTAGCTCCGTATTTTCCCTTCCACAACTTGCTTCTATATTCCACGGCAGGCGCATCCTTAAAAAAACGAGATAATTTGAAAGCCAAACTGTCTATCTTCTTTTTAAAAATATCATCCGGAACAGCCTTACAATCGAAACGTAATGAATAATAGGGAATCGAACTGGCCAACACCCTTCCGTCCGCCGCACAAATATCTCCCCGGTTGGGAGCGACAACAAAATCTTTCACGGAAACATCTCGGGACTTACTCCGCCATTTCTCTCCCTCCCAAATCTGGACATGCAAAGCCTTTACCACAATCAATGCGGCTATCCCCATCACGCAGATGTACACAAACCCCAAACGTCCGGCTAACTCATGTTTTATTGACATATCCCTATCGACACCCGTTAATTTTCGTATATCTTTGTCGGCGGCTCCTTACTTTCCACCAAATTCAATCCCTCTTTACGAATCTGTTTTATCACCTCCGATTGCGTACTGATCTTCATCAGTTCCGAAGCCGTTGTTATCGACTCAAACCGCAATTCGCTCAACTCCTTTTCCAACTTCACTTTCTTCATATACAATTTCTCCGTATTATACCCGTTAGCGATATACAATATTCCCAAAGCCGTCAAAAAAAGAATAAACAGAATATTTTTCCGCAACACGGTGTCTGCCAAGATACGTCCATCCAAAAGTTCCTTCATGGACTCTCCCAACACCTCCTTCTTCTCTTCCGAAGGCGAAACAAAATCTTTATATTTCTTTTTCTTAAACCACCTCATATTATAACTTCTCCGCAATCCTTAACTTCGCACTCCGAGCCCTCGGATTACGATCAACTTCTTCCTCCGTCGGCACGATCACTTTCCGATTCACCAACTCAAAACTCTTTTTAACCCGACCATAAAAATCCTTTTCAACTTTTCCCTCAAAATTTCCGGATTTCAAAAAATTCTTTACGATACGATCTTCCAACGAATGATAAGTAATAATTACCAAACGTCCCCCGGGACGCAACGCCATCTCGGCCTGTTGCAACATATCTTCCAAAGCTTCCAATTCTCCATTGACCTCGATACGCAAAGCCTGGAAAACCTGAGCCAAATATTTTTTCTCTTTCAATTTAGGAACGCATGGAGCTATAACCTGCAAAAATTCATCCGAACGAGCGATCTCCTTTTCCTCACGCCCTTTTACGATCAAACTTACCAAGCGCCGAGCGTTCTCCACTTCACCGTAATCCCGGAAGAGGTGTATCAAAGACTCTTCGGTATAAGTATTCAACACATCGGTAGCTTTCAATCGGTTTCTTCTATTCATACGCATATCCAACGCCGCATCAAAACGAAAAGAAAATCCCCGCTCCGCTTCGTCAAATTCATGCGAAGAAACACCCAAATCCGCCAGTATGCCGTCAGCGTGTTCAAAACCGCAATAACGCAAGAAATTGCGTAAATAACGGAAGTTATGATTTACGAAAATAAACCGATCATCTTTCGGCACATTTTCCAATGTATCAGAATCCTGATCAAACCCGATCAAACACCCCTCGGATAGACGTTTCAGGATCTCTCTCGAATGACCTCCCCCTCCAAAAGTCAAATCCAGATAAACGCCGTCAGGATCAATATTCAATCCCGCCACAGACTCTTCCAATAATACAGGTACATGATATTCCATAACTTCTAATTTATGATCCACAATCACTTCCACGCCCGGAAATCACAGCCATGCGGCACGTTTATTTTTCCTGCTTTCCAAAAACCCGGGTCGTCAAATTTACAAAATCCTCCGTATCCATAGCACTTTCTTCATAGTTTATTTTATCCCATATCTCTATTTTTGAATCCTGCCCTACCATCACGATATCCCCCACTACTTCAATACCATCCAACATCTTCCTGGGAATTAAAATTCGACCGTTTCCATCCAACTCGACCTCCAAAACTCCCCGGAAAAATTCCCTTTTAAAACGAGACTCCTCTTGATCAAACGAACTAATCCGATTTCGTAAATCATCAATCAAATTCAACCATTCCCCCTTCGGATAAAGATCAATACATTTTTCGAAAATATTACGACGCAAAACAAAAAAACTCTCCCCCACGGCAGCCGCCCCTTTGCGAAACGCCGACGGTACGACAACCCGTCCCTTGTTGTCCAATTTGCATGTATAATCCCCTATAAATGACAACATATAGTTTTTCTAATTTATGATGTAAAGTTATGAAAATATTTCCCACTTTAAACCACTTTGAACCACTTTTTTCAATATTTTTATTCAAACTGCCAAAATCCACTTGTAATCTATAAGGGGCAAATCGAAAAGTGTATAAATGAGTTTTTGAAGAAAATCACGCCAAAGCCCGCCACAACTAAAAGTTTCAGCGTTTTTATGAAAAGTAGCCGACAAATCGAAAAGTGTAATTTACTATGATTTTGATTAAAATTACAGGAATAATAATTTAAACCTGACTATAAAAACCTATAATTTAAACAGCGATTAAATACCTTATAAATAGTGATTAAACAGGCTTTAAACGAATAACACAACTCTTCTTCGTCATAAGTGACGATTTAAAACCTCTCACATAGGTACATATTTACCTATACATTTACCTATACATTTACCTATACAAAAACAATCAATTACCCGCTCCAAGCTGACGACGAATCATACCTAATTCATTCTTTATGTCCGCAATATCATCCTCGAGCTCCGACACCTTATTATAATAGGATTGATGTATATTTGGCATCTTGGCCGAAATATACCATTCTGCATGCCAAATCGTATTTATCTCATCGTTTGGTAAATTAAAATTTGGATAATAGGCTTTATCCGGATTATCTGACATACAAACGATAAATCCTTTTTTTAATCGGTTTTTCACACGCTTTACATATGATTTGCCTTCCACATCAGAGACTACATATATCTGCTCATCAGGCAAATATTCCCATTCTGCACGGGTTAATAATCGAATAACAAGAAACGAACTATCTAATAATGTCGGAGCCATACTTTCCCCTTTCACTCTTACACAAAGATATTGAACTCCGGTTTTAATCATTGATTCAGGCAACGAAATAGTATCAATCACCTCCATATTATCCAAATTATAATATCCCGTCCCTGCCGCAACGGCGATATCAACTATCGGAATTTGAGTTAAACCGGTATTATACGTTTGTTTACTCTCCGCAACTAACACTCTTTCTTGCGTTTCTTTTTCCGCCAAATAAGTTTCTTGATGGGAATTACTTCCTATCTTTAATTTATCATTTTTCTCAACATTATCATCACACAACATTCTCCCTCGCCCGGTCAGTAGCCAATCATAATTTATCTTGAATTTCATAGCAACAGCAGACAAAAACTCGAATTTAGGCTGCGTACCTGTAATATAATTCCGTATATTAGCCTCACTCGTACCAACTAAAGAAGCAAACTTTGAATTATTACCCTCAGCAAAGTATTGAACTAATATCTCAATCCGTTGAGTAATAGATTCTGTATCTGTTGATTGTTTGCTAATGGATATTATACTTTGAAAATCATTCCGATTTTTCCCTTCATCATGTAATTCTATTAACATCTTCCCTTGGCCAGTCATCAGCCAAATAGGATTTATATCAGGATATTCATTTAGGATTTTTTCTAATTTATCAGTCCCTATTGCACCACTAGTTTTCAATGAGCGGCCAAAAGAAGCATTTGACATCCCTACACTTTTTTCGAAAGCTGAAACAGATATCCCTTTATTATCAATATATTCTTTCAATCTAGAAACTATTTTCGACATAATTAGATTTTTTCCTATTAATTGTTTTGATCTTAGATTATTTCCTAATATATTTGTATCGAATTAATGAAACAAATCTACAAATAAAAATGGAATTACAAGAAATACGCAAAAAATTAAGACCAAAAGACTATGAACTAATAGCCACAAAGTTAAAAGGTCGTTACACGGAAAATACAATCAGAGCGCAACTGAAAGGAAGACGTACCCTAAAACAAGTCGTGAAGGAAGCCGCAGAGGAATTAATTAAAATACGAGAGAATTTCATTAACGCTTAAACAATAAAAATTATGGAATCCATAATCACATCGAAAATAGAAATAACATACAACAGTTATATAGGTGAGTACAAAAAACACGCATGTTTTACACCAATAACACATTTTGAGCGAATCGTTCTAGTTGATGGAAAAGAGATTTATAGGGACAGACAAAAACCAACACAATATTTACGTGATAAATCTATTCTCAGTCAACTAGAAGCATGGTCACATGAATCCTTAACGTCCCAAGAAACCTACAACGGACAGAATATTGTTTGCAATGGTCATTATCGTGGATGCTTTTTCTGCAAGCTTTGGTTCAAGTTCTTTAGAAAGCGATTCAAGTTCAAGACCTAATTTGTTGATATTGGCTTTCAATATTTCCTCTTGGGCAGTAAAACCTCCCCGTGACAGAAAATCATGAGCCTCAACATTAACAACAACCGAGATTGACCTTGAACTTACAACTCCTTTTGACAATAAGCCAAGCCGACAAAATTGATTAAAGATAGCTTGAAGATTATTACGACTTCCCGCTATATCTAATAAAGGCTTTGGATGATCTGAGGATAAATAAGTATTCAATTCACAATCAGCAACAAGTAAAGAAAGAAGTTCATCTTTCATAGCAGGGGTTATTAAATTTTCCACAATGATTACAATTTAGAATTAGCACCTCAAATGTAATCATTTTTCTCGGATGGTCGCCGTGGCGGTTCGACTCCGCCACCGGGAACTAAAAAATAAAAGATTATGCCTTGTATAAGTGAAAATACCATTTGTATTACGATTTTCGAATTAGAAAATTGCGGAATCTCAACTAGTACTATTTGGATGGGATTAAATAGACAACGCCAAAATCTAGTATATTGCTGGGAACATCACAAGATAGGTAATACTATTTATATTCACTTTAATAGTCTAAAAGACAAATACAAGGAATTAATCAAAAAAGAACTTTGTAACGGGTTAAATATTGAAGAATGGCTAAAATTCAACACGATTAGAGACCTACTCCCACCGGTTAGCCAAGATGAAAAAGAAGAATTAACAAATTTCGTCATTACCCGGGAAAAAGTAGACGTCACGAGTGGTGAAATAAGCCCAGAAAAACGAACAAAGCTAAACGATGATTACATCTGTTTATTGTTATATCAATCTCGCTGGTTCCGGTTAATGCGTAAAGATGTTTACAGGTACAATAACAAAATACTAAAGCAGCTTAACGTAAAAAGTATAAAGGAGTTTCGCTCTATCAGCATAGCGATAGCCAATAGCCCGACCATAGAGTTTCCAAACGGGGCCAAGTTACCAAAGAACTACAACGCCTGCCAGCGCCGACTACAAGAATACGAGGAAAACGGTATTCTGGCACTTGTTTCCGGCAAATTCGGAAATACCTCTTCACGGAAAGTTGATGATGAACGCTTGCAAATTCTTATTGATTTATATAGTGATCCTCATAAACCAGACTACACCCGGGTAACGAAACTATACAATGATATCGTGTTGCAAAACGGCTGGACACTTAAAGAAGGGAAACCTGCTATAATTTCAGAATCATGCGTGAAATACAATCTAAATATCCCGGAAGTTATGCAAGTTTGGTATTTAGCTCGCCACGGGGTTCAGGCATGGAAAAATATGTTTAGTTACACGATATTACGGTTTAAACCAAGCGCGCGGGATGCTGTATGGTGCGGTGACGGCACGAAAGTGAATCTTTTCTACATAACCCCGGGCGGCAAGTCTGCAAAACTAAACGTTTACGCCATCGTGGACGCTCATTCCGGCTACTGGCTCGGGTGGGACATATCGGAAGAATCCGACAACATGGGAAGCGTGCAACGTGCCTTCCGCATGGCGGTAGTTCGTTCCGGGTACTGTTTGCCATTCCAAATGCAGTATGATAACGACGGGTCGAACAACTATTTCAAACGGTTGACAACTTTACATTTCCCGGCCATGCCGAACAACGGGCAGAGTAAAATAATAGAGCGTTGTTTCAAGAACTTGCAGGATCAGCACATGAGATACGCTGACGGCTTTACCGGGATGAATATAAAATCGAAAAACATAAACAATCAAATCAACGAGGATTACATCGCGTATCTCGACAAAACCAAGTTTTTAAAAAACAAGAAAGAGACCATTGAATTACAGGAATGGTTCTTCCATGTCGCGAACAACACCCCGGGGAAGGACGGAAAAACACCAAAACAAAAATATTTTGACAGTCAAAATCCAGACACTCAACAGGTCGTTGCCTTGGATTGGATAAACATGTTTTGGGAATGGAACGAGAAAGAGTGCGTTTACGCTAAAGAGGGAATATCATGGGTAGAGAACAAGATAAAAAGAGTATACGAGGTTGCAGAAGGATACGAGTTTGATTTTAAAAACGACGTGATCCCGGAAAGATATACTCCTGATAAAGAATTTGCCTGCAAGTATATCAGGCAAAAGTTTTATATCCGCTTCGACCCGCTTAATCGCTCCCGCGTCGCTCTCTACAAGGAAGAGGCCGACAAATCCCGCCGCTTCGTGGCATGGGCTATTGAAAAAGATCGAATAGCGTACGCTGTTCAGGATTACAAGGAAGACGAAAAGAAAGAGATCAACAAGCGGTTAAATATCAAAAAGGAACAACAAAAACGGGCAAAAGAAAGACACGAGATCGCCGCCTCGTTAATGGAATCCGAGGAAATCATGAAACTTGGTCACAAGTTCTTTAACAAAGACGTGCTCGCCGCCGCCGAGGCCGATATGTATAACGAAAGTTCAGTGAAACGGGAAGAATCAGCTACCCAGACATACCCCAAACAATCACGAAAAGAGTATCTAAAATCTCGCCGGGATAAATTGAATAAAGAATTATAAATTAAATACATACAATCATGAAATTAACAGACGAACAAAAAGGTGTTATCGTGAGCAGAATGCTTGACTACGTCGCTCACATGGACACGACAGGAGATAGTAAAACTTATAGCCGAAACAAGTTAGCAAAAGACACCAAGGTAAACATCGCCTATATAGATGCTATGATATCCGGGATGGCATCCGGGAAATACGTTTTTAACAACACCATAATAAAAGACATGTATTTCAACCGAATAGCGAAATTTGTAGGTTACGAGTTGGATAACAAGTACTGGAAAACATTTGAAACTGAACAATACTTGGATATCGAGAATGATTTTATAGAGGCCAAAACAGGAGCTACTGTAAAATCCGTTATCGGGGCAACTGGAAGCGGTAAAACGTACGCTATTCAGAAAATGCGAGATAAATACCCGGCCAGTACTTATATAATAACTTGTGCTAATGACTTTAACCTGCGAGACTTCATCCGATTTATCGCTGTCGAGATCGGGGTTTCCGTTTCAGACGACATGTCACAAAGTCGTATTCGTCGGGCTATTGAAACGAAGTTGAAAATGATGTACGAGTATGACACGAAACCAATTTTAATTTTTGACGAGGCAGAGAACCTGAAACTTGCCGCTTGGGGCCGAGTTAAAGCCTTGTATGATAACTTAAAGGGAATGTGCGCTTTTATGGTATTAGGTACTCCAAATTGGTATCGAAGGATTAAAAACATGAGTGACACGGAAAAAGGGATCGCCCCTCAAATCTACTCCCGATTTTTAGCCGGGAATAAAACCACGTTTTTAGGAGATATTGACAGTAACGAGATTTCCAACATGTGCAAAGAAGTCGGGGTAATGAATCAATACGTTATTAATCGCATTTGTAAAACGGTTACAAATTACAGGGATTTAAACGATACCCTCGTTAGTCTACAACGTTCGGCAGAGATAGAAGGACGTGAAATTGACTTAGAATTATACAAGCGAGAATACGAGCGTTTAACCGCCATTTGAACGTTGTTTAAATTATCATCATGGAAATAAAAAAGATTCTAGGACTAAGCGATTACGAGTATAACATGATTATACTAGAAATTGGCTGTAAAGCGGCAGAAAACCGTTACCCGGAAGATAAGGCTAATGTTTTAAAATCTAATAAAAAGTATTGGAATTGGGTACGTCAACAAATAAATATTAGAAACATAGATTTTACTTCTACCCTCGAAAAATATCCTTCTGTATGGAACACGAAACAAGTCGTTGAATTGTACAAAGACTACACGTTAGAGAAACTTGATAATACCTCGTTTCCCTCCCGCTTCGCGATGAAACTATTAACAGAAACGATATGAAAAAGGTTATAACAAAAGATATTATAAGCGTAACCCGGTTTCAAATAGGAGTAAACGGGATCGAGGAAGTTTACATGGAGTATGACCGGGTAAAACAAAACACTTTCATGAAAATTAACGGGGTGTTTATTTGGGGCATGAGTGGCAAATGGGCCGAAAAGTTTTTTAATAAATACGGGTTATTAATCAATTAAATGCAAAATTATGAGTTATGAAATTTTAAGAAAAGAGAGTGCCACTTCCGTGTGGAGAAGCGTGAAAATTGACATCTGCCGGAATTGTGGCGGCACGGGCAAAAAAGAGGTTTACACCGGTAAAAATCGAGACAACGAGTATGAAACCGAACCTTGCAAAGTGTGTAACGGGTCGGGGATGGTAAAGAAAGTTTTAACAGTAGATATTTATCCATATAAAAACAACGAGCTATGAATTTAAATGAATTAACGCCGGAAGAAAGGGCACAGTTAGCGAAAGAAGCCCTCGAGGTAGAAAAAGCCATAGAGAGACAAAAAGAAAATGACAGACAAGCATACAAGGAGCTTGTCAGCAATAAAGTAGATGAATTGTTTCCTCTTCTGGATCACCTAAGTATGCAACTAGGAGAGGCAAAAAAACACGTGTACGATGAATTTTCAATTGCTTTAAGCATGAAACGGGAGCTCTACAAGGTAAAAGACAGTCAAAATAGTCACGCCTTCATGAACGCCGAGGGAAACCGTCGGATCACGTTAGGAAATAACACTATTGACAATTACGATGACACGGTAGACGCTGGAATAAGTATCGTGAAAGAGTACATATCAAGTTTAGCAAAAGACGACAACAGCCGTATTCTTGTTGACACGGTAATGCGCCTTCTCGCTAAAGACCAAAAAGGTACACTTAAACCTTCCCGGGTTATGCAACTACGCCAAATGGCTGACAAATCAGGGAATACACGCTTTATCGAGGGTGTTAGAACGATCGAGGCGGCTTACAAGCCAATAACCTCTAAAACTTACGTCCGGGCAGAAGTAAAGGACGAAAATGGAACGTGGAGAAGCATCCCGCTAGGAATGACAGAAGCGTAATCCCGGACGGTCACCGGGGCGGTTCGACTCCGCCCCCGGGAACAAATTAAATAATAAAAACAAAATGAACCACACGAACACGGCACACAAGACCCTATTTTCCACGTTATCCAAGCGTGGGTTAATGGAAATTTGTCACGAAATTTGCGAGAACCTCGTGCAACGCCGCCTTTCCTCTCTCTCTGATCTAACCGATAACGAAGTCGCAATTATTATAAGTGATCTTGGCACGGACGAGGATTACGGACGTGTAGATTTTACTAACAATCGACACAGGTACATTCTTTCCCTCTGTTATCAACTCGGGTGGGTACGTGTGCATCCCCGCCTCGGGCGTGTTGTCGCCGATAATGCCCGCCTCGGGCGTTTTATCAAACAACGTGGTAAATACAAGAAACCTATTCTACAATACACTAATAGCGAATTAGGAGCCTTAATAAAGGCTATGGAATTAATGTTAGAAAACCGAATGAAATAATCTACACATGGCTTATAACAAGAAAGGATATTATTTGAGGGCTCGTGTTATACAGGAGATCACGGCCCAATATTACGAACCAGAAAACCATGCCAAGTGCTATAAAATGGTATGGAAAAAGTATATATATCCCCGGTTCGGAATCTGTTACCGATCGTACTTGAAATACATGAAAGTACAAGAAGTAACATCAACTACAACACAATTAAAAATTCAATTTTAATACTATGAAAAAGACAAATGAGGAAGTATTAAATGATATTCGAAAAACTTCCGAAAAGAAATTTTTACAAGAATGTTTAGAATCTCTCTCTGGAGAGGTAAAAACACGGGTAGAACATGAGATCGTGTTTTGGTGGACGAGTGGTATTGCTGTCCCGTGGGGATTAATTAAGAAACAATGCGCTAAAGAAAGTAAACAACTTAGATGTAAAAATGATTTAAAACATGGAAGCAAGGAAATATAAACGAAGAGCTAATATTCTTTATCGTCTCCGGAAAAAGGGTATTAGATGCGTGACTAGAGAACGGACTATCTTTTATCCGTTCGGTGAAAACCCGTACGACATTCTCCAAATTAGACAATTATTGTCAGAGTTTAATTTCGTCGTACAGACTTATATTCAATAAATTAATTTAGAAAACTATTTGAGATATGAACAAAAAAAATTATAAGAAAATTCAATATGCGGCTGCTATACAGACGCAACTGTCTGAAATGCTACAAGATGAAGAATGTATGAACCATCTGGAAGACTGGGAAGAGCATGTAACCGAATTTTTTACAGCTATAAATATGGCCGCCTGTAACATGTACAATCAAATAACAGGCGATAAAAAAACACTACTAGAATTTAGTTACATCGTTAATCAACTTACAGTTCAACATGTTATAGAACAAAGAGAGGACAAAGAAATAAATAAAAACTAATTAAAAACGATTTGAGCTATGAAAAAAGGAAAATATCCCAGAAAAACTGGGAATTATTGGGTAAAAACCAACGGCTATGAATGGTTTAATGGTATTGCAAAAGTTTATGGAGAATTTCCATTTTATAAAGTAGATGGCTGGGACTGGGCAAATGATAGACGAATTACTGATATAAGCAATATTGATGAATTTGGTAAACAAATAAAACAACCCGAATAATAACGATTTGAAAATGAGAAACACGAAAATACCTTATAACCTAAGCGAAGACTATAAATTGTTACGAAAATTATTAGATAATGGAAAGGAGATAGTCTGTTTTTTTAATGATGAACTATGTAGAGGAAGAATCATTGAAAATAAAAGATATTATTTCTCAGTCCGCGGTACGTGCTATAATGATTTCTCAAAAGATTGTCAGGATAGTTTTTTTTCGGAAATGCTGAGTCAAGATAATGTAAGATTTATTATACCTAATAATGAATTTCAATAAGAAAACAATTTTACAAGAAAATTATATACAACTTTACAAGAAAATTATATATCTTTGTGTCAAAGAAAAATCTCTGTTGCCGCAGAGACTTTTCGGATGAAGATGTGCTGAAAGCACTTAAAGAAAAAGCAAATTTATGAAAAATAATTTCAAACGAAAAGTAATAAGTAAAAAAGAGTGCCTGCATGATTTAGAATCACAGTTGCAGACCATGTTTAAAGCTTTCAGCGAAGCAGTAAAACTCTTTGAGCAAGAGATTATTATAACACCTATTGCATCAAGAGCTAAAAATTTTGAAGCATCATACTTGAATTCAAAAATGATGCAATGCATTCAAAAGTATTTTCCGGCCAATTGGAAATTTGGAAAGTATAAACGATTTATCCTCCGGATAAATGGTTATAATGTACTCTTCAAAAAACTGAATAGTAAAGATATGCCGATGAATGTAAAAACAGTTTTATCAGATGCTATAGCAAACCAACTACAGTATTCATTATTCAATGATTCACCGGAAGTGGCAGACCCTATAGTATTTTTTGGTTATCGTAAAGACAAATTCGGAAACATTATTTCTCCTAAACTTGTATATATTGACGAAAACCACGTAAAATGGGTGATTGACAGTGCTGATATCGAAGCACAAAATATCATTCCTATTACACAGAAAAACTCGGAAAGTCTCTTAAAAATCAAAAAAAGAGATTCAGAAGAAAAAATGGCAAATTAATTATTAACCCCGCTTTCAGCGCATCTTCTTATTTTTATTAAAAATTAAAGGGTTTATCATGGCAACACAAATCAATCCAAAGCAATTAATCATTGCGAGAGAATATCGAGAATATAGCCAAACAGAACTCGCAACAAAAATAAAAGGTCTTTCACAATCCAACCTATCCAAATACGAGAAAGGTGTTGACATTTTATCGGAAGATATCCTTTTAAAAATATTCGAGTTTCTAAATTTCCCTGCAGCCTTTTTTACAAGAAAAATATCAAACTTGGTAGATAATGCAAATTATAGAAAAAGAGCTTGCTTAAACAAGACGAACCGTTCAAAAA
Organism: Sanguibacteroides justesenii; assembly: GCF_003204205.1. Lineage (NCBI taxonomy): Bacteria > Pseudomonadati > Bacteroidota > Bacteroidia > Bacteroidales > Porphyromonadaceae > Sanguibacteroides > Sanguibacteroides justesenii. The sequence continues at coordinate 79,770 of NZ_QJPL01000001.1, read as the reverse complement.
TAGATATTACTTGTAAATTGATAGGTTATGTTATTGACCAAATGGCTGATGAATTAGAATATCCAGATTTTAACTTACGCATGCTTGATTTGGAAGAGGGATTCTCACCGACTTATGTCGCACAATACATCAGGAAACAGCTAAACATAGAAGGGCCTGTAAAAGAAATATACAAAACTTTAGAAAAAAATGGTATTATAATTGTAGAATTCGATTTCGACAGTTCATTATTTGATGGCGTATCTTTTATTTCTGATAACGGGTATCCTATTATTATCGTAAATAAAAATTTCAGTAATGATAGAAAAAGATTCAGTATTGCTCATGAATTAGGGCATATTATCATGCATTCAGCAATCGCCAATTTATACCCGGAGTATAGGAATAAAGAAGCAGAAGCCAATATATTCGCTTCTGAATTTTTGATGCCAGAGGTAGAGATTAAAAACGATTTAAGAAATTTGAAATTAACTGATTTAGCTGAACTAAAAAGATACTGGTTAACTTCTATGGCTTCACTTATAATGAGGGCCAAAGATTTAGGATGTATTTCTCAAGACAGATACAAATATCTGAATATAGAATTAAGTCGCTATGGTTACAAGAAAAAAGAACCGGTAAATGTTTATATTGATTCTCCCAGTATTTTTATGGCAGCTTACAAAATGTATCGAAATGAATTAGGATACACGAAAAAAGAGTTGGCAGAAGCATTCGCTTTACCTATAGATATTATAGACAGATTGTTTGCAGAATCGAATACTCCTAAATTAAGAGTTTTAATTTGATTAAAAAAAATCTATTACTGAGAAAAACTATCTTAAAAGATAGTTTTTTTTATTCCTTTTGAATATCAATATTTAATCTTGCTTGAATTTTCTGGTAGTTTAGTATTGCAGTTTCATCTGTATAGCCAAATTTATACGTCATTACAAATTCTCTGATAGCATCGTCTCTTTCCAACTTTTTCAAACTCACCCGACACAACCGGGAATATGTTTCACCACCGTGCCCGTGTAGTTTCTTGTTCACGTTCTCGATTAACGAGAATATTTCAAACTCTCGATCCCGTTGTCTCTCGGGTAATTTGGTAGATAACCCGTTATAACGAATATCTGCGATCGTCACGTTAAGTGTCGCGACAACTTGCTGCGTGTGTTTACCCGCTTGTGAAAACTCGGCGTCTCCTAAATCTACCAAAACACAAGGGAAATCAACCGGGGGTTGTTCAAAATTAAGTTGTCCCCAATCCTCCCCGGTATATCTTATTCCCGGTATTGTTTTCAATAATTCTAGAATGTTTATAAATATACTTTTCATGTTTAATAAGTTTTTAAAGCGTGTTTAAATGGCGTTTAAAATCTTGTTTATCTCTCGTTGAATATCCTTATCCGCTATTTTTATAATGTCAGGTGAATAACCTAAAAATTGTCGTTTAGGCATATTAATTCGTCGAACAAAGCCTCTCACCTGCTGTCCCCCCGTTAGAACTCTTCGACGTGTCTTAATGTTAGTTGCTTGTTTTCTTTTCCTCGTGAATGGTCTCACGTGTTGAATAATCCGCCCTCCCTCGTTATGCGCTTTAGCGTAAGGAACCTTTGTCAAATCGACCCCGACAGAGACTCTATCCGCGAGGGCTTTTGACTTAACGCTATTCTGTAACGTTCCCGTGTCGAAAAGAACCCGTTTACCCCGTGACCTCCGGGTTTCCACTCGCCGTTTTTTCCATCTTGGCCGGGCTACACCATTCGTTATAAATCCCCCCGCCGAGAAATTAGCATCCTTCATTTTCTCGGCGGCCCCAGCAATATAAACCGAGATTTTTCTAGGCAACCGGTTAAATTTTGCCGCTTTAGCTTTCATGTCCGATGCAAATTTTTGAATATCTCGCATTGTTTTTCAATTTATTTATTATAATATTGTGATATAAAAGAAGGTAATAAAACCGGAAACCGCGGGGGCCTGAAAAGCCGGGGGTGCAACACGAGGTTTTATTACCTTCTTTGTTTTAATAACCCGGCACGAAACTGCTCAACTTGTTCCACCGTCTTCAACTTGTAAAAACTATCAACACGCCCGTTTAAATCAACGAGCAAAACGATCGGTCTATCCTCGTAATATTTCACGTAGACATTAAAAAACTCTGTCCCGTATCGCTCGCTACTATTATAAGTTCCCCAAACCTCGTCTGGTGAGGTAAAAACTTCTATCATTTCATCGAAATAAGAATACCTTTCACGATCTAAAATTTTAGCTTTTAAATCGTTATCAAACGAAGCGGAAATTTTATTTTTCTGATCTATCAACCTGAATCCCTCGCCGGGTTTACCGTGATGTGACTCGAGAACCTTCCAGTAGTCTATAAAATCAATCTCGTTCTTTATTTCCCCCTTGTAAGCCGAGAGATTCCGGTTATCCATGTAAATCTGTTTTACTGGCTTCATCCCGTAATGTTTAACCGCAGAGAGTTGCATTTCCTTCGCACTCGGGTTCGCCTTGAAGTAAGGATGTCCGTCTCGATCAAATATTTCCGTCGTCCCAACGTTGTGCCTGAACGGTTTAGCAACAACTTTCCCGGCGATTTTTTGGGCTTGTTCAGAATTTGGTAACGCTTCCCGGTTCTGGCTCTCGTATCGCTGTTTCTTCCGCTCGTATTCCCTTTCTGACCGTTTCCGGGTTGAACAACGGCAACGCCAACCATTCGGGGGGTAATAACTATTCCAAAACGGATCATTTACCGGTAATATGATCCCGTGGAGACGGCGGTGTTCTTCTCGCACGTGTTCATCGTTCGCCGTTACATATTCTAAATACGGGTACTCGTTCGCCATTTCCTCTATCTCTAACCATCTACTTCCTTGCGTGCCGGAAGCTATAACAACCTGACGCTCCGCCTCTAAATAGTTTTCATTATACGCCACGTTAATTTTACGGGCCCGACGCTTGTAATCCGTGAAAGAAAGGCGGTTCCCGTTCTCGTGAACGGCATCCCGGAGTTCCTTCATCTCGGCGTAGGACTTTGCCCCTGAAAAAGCGAATATATTATTTTGAACTCTTACAAGCAGGTTATTATCCTTTAGTGTCCAATCCGGGGAAAAGAATTTTTTCCCGTACCCCTTCTCGTACCCGTTTAGTAACACTTTAGCGTTATGAAAATAGACCTTCTCGAGTACCTCATCCTCGTTCCATTCTCCCGAGTAGATACCTTCCAAATAAGGTTCTATCAAAGAATCTATTTTATTATCTTTTTCATCAATGGATAGACTACATCCCGCTAAAGCGTAAAGGTTAACAATCGCCCCGGCCACACTCCCGGGGCTTAATCGAAAAAACCGGACGTGTCGATACTTAATCCCGTGCTCCCGGGCAATTCTCTTTTACCGGTTACATCTATCCCGAATTTTTCCTTTATCCAAGCGGGATTAACATCATTATACGGCAAAACATCCCTTGTCATCCCCCACAATTTTTCTAAATCTTCCTCTTGTTGTAAACAGAAATTTAGCCCGGCAGGTAATATCCCGATTCGTACCAAGGCAGGGATAACAACCCCGTTCCAGTAGCTTTCTAGCATACTTTTATCGGATTGTACAAGTTTATCCAGTAATTTCATGCTGGACTCCTCCTTAGACCTGTTTCCGTTCACCGTGTCCTGTCCGATCACGGCCCCGGTTATCAAAAGTGATATTTCCGAGTTACAAAGTGATATAAGATTATTATAAACGTCCCCGTTCGTGTCTGCACCCTTCGCGAATTGAAATTCCTCGGTACTGTCTATGATAAACCAAGCGGCCGATCCCATGTCACGCAGCATCGTTTCCGCCCGGTCTAGCATCTCCGAGTCCTGCGTGTCTGTTTTAATATACCGGGGAGGAATACCGTATATCTCGCATAACTCGCTCCAGCAACTTTGGGCGAAACGCTTAAACAACACGTGCGGGATCGCTTTATTCAATAACCCGTAATCGTGATCGTTACCAAATTCCAAAATCCAAGTCCCGTATTCCCGGACGTTCCTGTATTCTATACCCCGGTCTGAATCTTCCGATAACAATAATATCCCTTTTTCCGGGATCACGTTATTTGCAGGAAACCCTATAACCTGAATATTATCTTCCTTCGTCTCTATTTCAACAAGAGAATGTCCCCAATAAATTGACTGTAAAATTTGCCTGCTTAATTCCGTTACCCACCGGGCAGACCTTAAACGTCTTGTTTCCTCTTCCGCCTCTTTCCCGTCCTCCCTTTTCAACACGAAAGGAACGCCTAACGTGTGCTGCATCCTCAATTCTATTTGAGAGGTCAGGTGTGCATCCAGTAAAATATCATTATAGAGGTTGTATAGCTTTGCCCGCTTGGGGTTCTCCACGTTATCAGCCGACCGAAGGGCACTTTTCCACGTGCTAATATCGGCACGAGCACGGGAAATTGTTTTAGGCACGATTTTTCGCGCGTATCCATCCCTTTTACCCTGAATTTTTTCATTCTTGCTATTTGAGGCCAAATTAGCCTTATTTTTACCCAGAACGGGTATTTTATCATTGAACTTTTTATTTTTCATTATATCGAAGTTTAAACGGGTTTTAAACGGGTCTTAATCTTCAAAACTATGTTTGAATTTTCTATTACTACCAAAACGCATCTTTAACACGACCTCGCCATCTTTTCTTTTAACCGGTAAATCTGCCGCTATACTTTTCCCGGAAGTTCCCACGCCAGCCACTTGTTTAAACCAGTCAATAGCGTTATCATAGTAAATTTTAGCCTTGTCAAAAAGTAGGTCAGCGTTTGATAACCGTATGATATACCACACGGCCATACTTTTACAATGTTCCAGTACCAAAGCGTTACGATCCTCCCCGGTAGCGTTAAAAATTGCCGCACAATCATAACGCCCGTTCAGGTAGCTCGTCGCTTCCTGTATCGACATTAATATGGCAGAACGAATAACAACATCATCTGTCGTTATCTGGCCAAGGGTATATTCTTGGATAGCCGTTTTCAATTCCTCGGGTTCAATAAACATATCACAGGTTTTTATATTCTTTCTCAGCGTCAAAACAAGGACAAAATTTTATCCATTCGTCCGGCTCTATTATCCCGTTTCCATTAAGATCAGGCGAAAAATCACGATGGCCCCTGATTGTCGCCCGTGGATATCTATCCTTTAATTGTTCCAGCAAGAATACAAGAGAGGCTTTCTGTTCTCCCGTGCGGTTATCAACCGGCTTCTCCCTCTGATCAATACCACCAACATAACACACGTTTATAGAAACAGAATTATAACCTTTTACCCCGTTGCTCGGTTTACCCTCGTCTAGCAAGCAAACAATATCCCCGTCCGGTTTTATCAGGTAATGATATCCCGGGCTTTTCCAGTTCAATTTTTCTTTCCAGTAACGTTTTATACTTTCAACGTTAGCCGTTTGGGCCGTCGCTGAACAATGAATAACAATGTATTTTATGTTTCTCATATTAATGATTTTAAAATTAGTACTTGCGACTTTCACGATGCCCGGAACGATACTTCCCTTTCTGTTTCCGGGTTACTACATTTAACTTGCTAAACGCGCCCTCGGCGGCATCCGGCCCATCTACCGGGGCATCACCTCCTTTTTCAAAAGCTAAGTATTGGTCTACTAGTTCAACCTGATCGGCAGATTCTTTCTCGTCTATATTGAAATAAACATTCCGGCGTTCGAAAAAAGATTGAGAGGCCTCGATACGATCGTACTTGTTATCTTTCGGGCGTTTATCCGCTTTAACCGGGATATAATACCCCCTCTCGTCGCCCTCGGCGTCAAAATCGTTCACGAACTCATCCATGGAAAACAAACCCTCGATCCAGTACCGAACTTTTTTACAGTCCTTTAGTTCCGTGCTTTCATACAAGTCATAAAGCCATCGAGCCAAAATGATCCGGGAGGATTGCCGGAGGAACACGTGTATAACATGAAACTCACGTCCTTTCTTACCTATTAAAATCATTCCCTTGTGACACGCCGCCGCTTTATAAGAAAGGTCACCATAAAACGCTAAAGCATCATACTCCCGTAACGGTAGCATCTTTTTCCATTGCATATCTTCCATTCGAAAAACAACCCCGTCCTCTATATGCTTGTGCATGTATTCCCTCATGAAAGAACGATAAGGGGTATTCCCGAACTTGTTACGCCAGTATTCCGCCGAAGTCTTCTCCGGCCAGTTCGGTTCAAAAGTGTTCAGGTCTTTAACAGCCGGGACGCTTAATATTTTGAATTTCGGCTTTTGCCCGTTTTCCCTAGCCTTGTTTATTTGTACTTTAAACTGCGTTTTGAGACGATTCGTGATACTATTCTTGTGAAAATTGTTATTAGCGAAAACGAAACGTTTAACGGAACCATCCGTTTCATCGAAACACCCCATTAAATCCTCGAATATCCACTCCACGCCTTCCCTCATCAAACGGTCATTATTAACGTGTCGTTTGTTATCAACGTCATCAACAACAATATAATCGGGGCGTTGATCTTCCTCCCGAACACCCCGGGGGTTTTGCCCGAATCCCAAGGCCATGAAACGCGCTCCATCAGCTGTAAGGAACTCCCCAGAAGACCAGTCCCCCAGCTTGAATTTGCAACCATAATCATTTATCAATCGCTTGTTAAACTGTAATTGAGCCTGACAAGCCGATAATAATTTTTGCGCTTTACGTTCGGTTTCACCGATCAGGAGCATGAATTTCATTCTACCGGTAAACATGAGATAAAGCGGTATTCCCATGTCAGCGTGAACCGATTTCGCCCCGGAACGATAAATTTCTAACTGCTCGTATATCTCCGTGTTATTTATAATATCATCAGCAAATTGTCGATGAAACCAAGCACACTTGACCCGGGCGTAATTAGGAAAGTAATATTCAAACCAAGAAATATAATCTTTCTCTAACTCTTTAACACGTCTCACCTTGTCGGCGGCACTTTCATTTATATTTATAAATGTCGCCTTGCTAATCCGTCGGCAATGCTCCTCGTACCGGGCTAATTGTTTTTGAAATTTCTGATCTATCGTTGCCATTGCACGGTTATTTTAATGAATCCCGCTCGGCGCGGTAGTTTATAAACTGTTTATGATAAGCAGTTAATTTCACGGCCTCGGCCGGATCTACATCGGCCATCCAGTTATCAAACTCGATAAACACGGAAATAACAACGGAAAGTGAAACTTTTCCTTCCAAGTAGGCTAAAGCCTTGTTAATCTTTGAAAGAGCGTCAGCGTCAATTTTCGCTTTTTCTCCACCCGCAACCGATTTCATCTCTTCCAAAAGGAGTTCACGGATTTTAACGGGAGTGGATAAAATTTTATCTCGCTTCATATCCCACTCCATCAGGTTACGCCATTTCGATAAGGTCGTCTCCGTTACCCCTATTTTTTCCGCGATAGCGGTACAAGTCATCCCCTGTTCTATGAACAGGGTTTCAGCCACGCTGTAAAGTTTATGTTTCGGTGCTTTTACCATCTTTTTTTTTGCAAAATAAACCTATCATCATGACCTGTTAAAAAATAGTGTAATGCCTTGAAACTCTTTTTGATAAACAATACATAATACCACATTTTTGCACTGAGAAACAAGGAAAAAAAATGGCAACATTTGTATTCAATGACGAAACGAAAAAGAACTCTCACGGATTTTACTTGCAAAATGCCGGCGGAAGATTCGAACGTTTTAACGAAAACCCGGTTATGCTTAACAATCACGATTTAGCGCAATTAACCGGGAAGTGGCTTAATTTACGAGTTGAAGGTTCTAAACTTCTTGCCGATCCAGAATTTGACGAGGGTGACCCGGAAGCGTTAAAAATAAAAGGTAAAGTTGACCGGGGTTACTTACGTGGAGCCTCTCCCGGTATAGTTATACTGGCGGCAGAATGGAGAGAAAACCCGGCCACGGGAGAGCAAGATATTTACGTGACCGATTGGGAGCTATTCGAGTCTTCAACGGTCAGTGTACCCTCCAACGCCGGTGCTATTACATTAAAAATTTATGATACTAATCATTGTATTGTAAATGACAATAACGTGAGATGCCACGTCGAAAACATTATAAAACTATCTCTTTCCGCTAAACCAACAAATTCCATAATTAAAAATGAAAAGATGAACGAAACAAAATTAACACCCGAGGCTCTCGTTGCGCTCGGTATCACGGGAAACACGGACGATGTCGCCATTAGTGCCGCTATCATTAATTTAAAAGCGAAACTAGACACGACCACGGCAAGCCTTCAAAAAATAGAAAACGAGAGGCAAGTCGAAAAAGAAAAACAAGTAAACGAAATGGTAAACCTCGCGATCAAAGAAGGCCGGATAACAGCCGACAAAAAAGATGTCTTTGTAAAACTCGCTCTCGTTGATTTTGAAACGACAAAGGCGACGATCGACGCTATACCGGCAAAACAAAGTTTATCCGTGATGGTCAAGCCGATCCCGGGGCAAGAAACGATCCCGGAGGAACGTAAGAACTGGACGCTTTTGGAATGGATGAAAAAAGACATGGCCGGGCTTAAACAATTGCAAATTGATGCCCCGGATTTGTACGAGCAAATCAAAAAGAAATCATAAACCTTTAACACTCTAAAATATGGCTATTGAAAGAGAGCTCTGGCTCACAATGATTAAAGAAGGACTTGTCCCGGACACATCGTTTTTATCCCGATCCGTTGACATGAGCGAATTTGTAGACGCGAATAAACTGAATCTCGCCGAGGCCGGGGTCGATCCCGAGGTATTGATCGACAACGATGTTTTCCCGGTTCCCTCGGAACAACGTGAAGATATCCCGAAGGAATTATTATTGCACACGTTCGACACGAAAAACACGATCGTGCGGAATATCGAGGAAAAAGAAAGTTCCTATTCCAAGATGGAAAGTGTCGTGCGCTCACACCGGAATGCACTCATCAAGAAAACGTCCGCTTTTGCCGCCCATAACTGGTGTCCGACAAAAGAAGGGGAATTTACTCCCGTTATCGCTAGCAACGGGGCCGTTAACGCCTCCGGGGTAAAAAAAGTAAGTTTTGAAGACTTCCTGCAAATGGAAGCAAAATTCAGGGCGTTAGATGTCGACATGAACTCGCTCGTGGCAGTATTAAACCCCGTGCACCTCGCCGACCTTATGGCCGAGGACATGAAACTTTACAAGGAAGTCTTATCTTCCCGTAAACTGTTTAGTTTCTCGCTATTCTCGTATAGCAGTTTGCCGTTTTTTGACACCACTACCGGGCAGAAAAAAGCGTTAGGAGCGGCCAAGGGCGAGAATGACACGCAAGCATCGCTGTGCTACTGTGACACGGAAGTTTGCCGGGCCTCGGGAAGCATGGATGTTTTCGTGAAATATAAAGACCCGGATCAAAGAGGTGACGTTATCGGCTATCAACAGCGATTTACCGCTTTACCGATTCGGGGAAAATACACCGGGGCAATTTACTCGGGAAAATAGAAATTACAAATTAAAAAGTATGTGGATAGATATTCTACAATGGGCCCTGCCTTCCGGGCTTGCCGGGGCTATAACGTGGATTGTAAACAAGCGACAACGCGAAATTCAATCGGATAAAGCGATAAACGAGGCTTACGAGAATCTATCCACGACTTTAAAAAACCAGAGCGATGACATTAAAAATTTATACAGGGAACTCGGGCTTGTTCGCCGTGCCGTCGAGAGGCGTAATATTTGTCGTTATTACGCTATTTGTCCTGTTGATGCAGAGTTGCGGGGCCAAAAAGGTTCTAAAGGAATACAAGCAAGTGTTAACGGACAGCGTGATCGAGAAAACGGAGATAACCCGGGAACCCGTGATAGTTCCCCCGGCACAAGTAGACCTCCGCCTCGCTATCAAAGACGTGATGAAACTACCACCCGGGGCGGTGTTTCAAAAAAAAGATAAACAAGCAGCCGTTAAAATCGAGTACCGGGACAGCATTGTCTATATCACGTCAACTTGTGACAGCCTAGAATTACTCGTTGAAAGCAAAAACCGGGAAATTGCCCGGCTCCGTTCTACCGCTAGCGAGAAACAAATTATAGAGAAAACACCCGTTTTCCAACGCTTAAAAAATGACTTGTTTTTTATTGTCGTGGGAATAATTCTAACATACATCATACGAATAATCAAAACAACACGTGTACATGAAAGAGAATGAAATAATAGAACCGGGAGAAATTACCACCCCGGTAAACAAAGAGCAAACGGACAAGAATAAAACCGGGAAAACGAAAACGAGAATCGAGATTCTCGTAGAAAAATACGCGAAAGCTTACCCGAGAGAGAAAGTATTTCACGTTACATCCGATATGCAGGTATTCTTGTCAAAAGACAAGAATCTAGCGGAGTTACATCAAAGAAGCCTCGATAAAGAGGAAAATCTACAAACCATTAAAGTGAAGTAAAATGGGATTATCAGACGTGAATATAATGCTGGAAAACGGTAATCTCGGCCGTGGTGCAACAACTACCGACGGGGTTGCCGGGCTTATCTTAACAGGTAAAGCAGTTCCAGATAAAACCGAGTTAAACAAGGTTTATCAACTTTCATCCACTCGAGACCTCGTGACACGTGGCATAACCGAAGAAAATAACCCACTTGTTTACAAGGACATAACGGCTTTTTACTCTAAAGCGGGTGACGGGGCGGAATTATACTTGCTTATCGTCGCCGAGGCAACAACCTTAACACAGGTATGTAGCAGTGAAGCGGATAGTCCATTAAGAAAATTAATAGACCATGCCAAGGGACGAATCCGGCTAGTTGGAATAAATAAAATTCCACCTGCCGAGTATGTATCTGACACGGAAACAACCGGAATTGATAAAGATGTTGTAACAGCGGCAGCGGCAGTACAGGAATTAGCCGAGAGTTACACGAAACAAGTAAACCCGTTCCGGGTATTACTCCCGGCTCTCGCTTGGACGGGTAGCACGGAGAATCTATTCAAACCACGCGAGGGAAGTTATAACCGTGTCGCCTTTGTTATGGCGGCTGACACGGTTGAAAGTGCGGCAATAGGACAAGTTTTAGGACGTGCCGCTTCAATTCCTGTTAATTACTCGATTGCCCGAGTAAAAAGCGGGGCGATTGCCGTTAATGGCTATTTGACAAACGGGAAATCCCCGGAAGAATGTGCCGGAACACTCGAGGCGTTAAATGATGCCGGTTATATAATTTATCGCACGTTTACCGGGAAAAATGGATATTACCTGAATGACGATTGCATGGCCGCTCCCCTCTCGGATGATTACAGTAACCTGAATTTGGGGCGCGTAATTGATAAAGCAATCTTGTTAGCTTACTCGGCGTATATTGACGAGATACAGGATAATGTACTAGTAGATGAAGCCGGGCAATTACCGGGGTACTTGTGTACCTATTTCGAGGGAAATATAAACAATGCCATAGCGACAAAAATGCAGGGAGAAATAAGCGACTTCGAATCATACATCGATCCGGATCAGAATATTCTTTCCACGTCTCGCATGAATGTAGCGTGCAAAATAGTGCCAAACGGCATTTTACGTGAGATTAATGTTACACTCGGGTTTAACAATCCCGCTATAAAACAATAACATCATGGTTAGAATTAATAACAAAGAATACGCTTGGGGAGACATTATCGTAACGTTATTCGGGCGTCCTGTTACTGGAATAACGGGAATCGAGTACAAAACAAAAAAAGCGAAAGAAGCTAAATTCGGGTCTGGCCGTCACGCAAAAAGTATTCAACACGGGAAACGGGAGATCGAGGGAACAATAACCTTGATGCAAAGTGAAATTATCGCTTTAAATCAGGCTGCCCGGCAAAAAGGATACAAGGACATTTTAGATGTTGACTTCGATATTCTTGTTTCCTACATGGATGGCGTGGCCATAACAACGGACAAAATTGTTTGCGTGTCTATTTCCGAGCTACCCGCAGGCATGAAAGAAGGCGACACGCAATCAGAACACGCGCTACCGTTTCTGGCACTTGACATCGATTACGATGTCACCGCTACCGTTTAAATACCATTTAATTACTCTTTAAAAACGAATTAAACAATGGAAAAACTAACACGAAAACAAGTTGAAGAATTAAAAGCGAAACACGGTGAAATTTTCGAAGTAAAGATTGAAGATAAAATTTGCTACTTGAAAAAACCAACTCGAAAAGTGTTATCGGCAGCCGCCACGGTCGGACAAAAAGACCCGTTAAAATATAACGAGATAATTTTAACCAACTGTTGGATTACCGGCGACGAGGAAATAAAAACAGATGATGCTTTATTTTTGGGTGTTTCTGGTGTTCTCTCAGAAATTATAGAGATAAAGGAGGCCACCCTAAAAAAGCTATAAGCGAGGCCGGGTTAGGAAAAAACAGTTGGCTAATAGAAGCGAACGCCCTGATCCGGGCTCATCTTCATCTAAACCCGGACGAGCTATCCGACGAGGAATGGAGCGAATATGTCTACATGTCAATCTGGATAGAAAACAGGTATTTTGAAAAAATTTCCAAAATTTTAGGCGGGTAAAATGGCAGCAACTTACGAGTATATCATCAGTTTACAAGATAAAGTTTCCGGCACGATGAAACGTGTTGCCGGAACCTCCGAGGTTACGATCACTCGCCTAAACTCCCTCGCAAACAAGGCGAAAACCTTAAACGAGACTACCTCCGATCTTGGAAATAATATCTTTAACCTTAAACAAAAGATAGACCTTTTAAAGCAAGAAAAAGAACTTATTGACCCTTCTAATCTAAAACTAATAAAACAATATAACAGGGAAATAAGCGGGTTAGAAAAACAGGTTTCCCGGTTAGATAATGCCGGGAAAAGTGGCAAACTGAAAAAGTATTTAAACGATGTCGGGGGAATGCTTAAAGGTATTATCGCTCCCGTGTTAGGGGCTGCCGCTTTCACTTTCACGGGAAAAGAGGCAATGAATTTCTCGGAAGGCATGGCTAAAGTAAATATAACCGCCCAGCTTGACGAGAAAGGTTTAAACGGTTTAAAAAGTAAACTAAAACAAATCGCCAAGGAGAACAAAGCGGATATAACGGTTGTACCAAACGGTTTCGAGAAGATTATTTCTCAAACAGGCGAAGTCGAATCTTCCCTGCAAATCCTAAACGCTTCACTAAAAGGAAGCAAGGCCGGGTTTGTTGACTTGGACACGGTAACGGGAGCTCTAGCACAAACCCTCTCAATCGTCGGGACAAAAAACGCCACGGCTCAGGAAATTTTAGACACGTTCTTTGCCGCTAAACGTGTCGGGGCGGGAGAATTTAAAAACTTCGCGCAATACATGCCGGGACTTATCGCCGGGGCCGATGCCCTCGGGGTTAATTACAAAAATGTTGCCGGGATTTTTGCCTACATGACGGGAAAAGGTCAGGATGCAGCTAGAGCATCCGTGTTAATGTCTAACATGTTCGCCTCCATGAGTAAAACGGACATAACTAAAAACTTAGCAAAAGCGGGAGTAAAAATATTCGATGCACAAGGCAAAATGCGAGGAATCGTCTCTATTTTTAGAGACCTCGGCGGGGTAATGGCCGGGATGAATGACGAGCAAAAAACCACTTTTCTCGAAAAAATTGGGATCGTGGATAAAGAAGCGAAATCTGCATTTGCCATCATGGGAGCCGATATCGAAAAACTATCCACGGCGATGGACGCCACGGCGAACGCTACCGGGGAAACGGTAGCGGCTTTGGAATTTTCCAAAAACCCGGTACAAAAAGCCACGGAATTATGTAACCAGTTTAAAGCTATCGGTTTACAGGTTGGGGAAATTGTCCTCCCGGTAATTTGCGTCGGTATTGATTTGCTTGGAACTATATTAAATAGAATAGGTGCTATCATAAACGGGATAATCTCGTTTTTTTCCGGGTGGATAGGTTACTTGCAAGAAGGCAACCCGCTAGCGTGGGGATTAACGTCAGCTCTAGGGGCTTTAACAATAGCTCTTGCCGCTTACGAGCTATGGACTGCTCGGGCCATCTTAATAACGAAAGCAAAAGTTTTGTGGGACGGGATCGTGGCGGTGGCTACCGGGGGATGGACAACAATGCAATGGGCGTTGAATGCCGCCCTTTACGCTTGTCCCCTCGCGTGGATAGTTGCCCTCGTGATCGGCCTTATTGCCGCTATCGTGGCCTGCTGCTCCAAGGTGCAAGGTTGGGGCAAACAATGGGATGTTATCGTCAATTTCATGAAAAACATTTGGGAACTTTTCGTTGAAACTTTCAAATTTCAATGGAACACCCTCGCGAACGGTTTCATGCTCGGTTTAGACACGATCAAACTAGGCTGGTACAAGTTTAAAGAAGCCGTCGGTTTAGGCAATTCAAACGAGAATCAAAAGATGATCCAAAAAATTAACGGGGACATGGAAAACCGAAAACAGGCGATCATTGACGGGGCAAAACGGGTAAAAGAATTAACAGAGAAAACAAAAAATTCTCTAATATGGGAGTTATCCCTGCAAAAGCAAGATAAAGACACGAAACCGGGAAAAGAAGGAACTTTTTCTCCCTCTATACCGGGTAAACAACCCGCTATAAATTTTGACAACTTGATCGGGAAATTAAACGGGAAAACAGGAAAAGGAAAAACTATCGACCTGAACAAAATTAACACGGATTATAAAGGCTCAACGTCATACGCCGCTATCACGGAACGCCTATCCCCCGTGAAATTGCAGGGTATCAAAACAGACAACAAAATGAATAAAGCGACTGAATTATCAAAAGCCGCTACCGGGAAAACACTTGTTGACAACACGAATTACGAGGAAAAAGAGAATTTATTGAAATCAATTAATTTAAATGTCTCTAGTATTTCAAACGCCATGGCTTCAACATTATCAGGGATAACGAAGATCGCTGTTTCCGTGGCCAGTATCGCCTTATTATGTGGAACTTTCACGAAAACAGAAAACTCAAAATTAGCACCGGAATTCCCGTCTATCTCGGGTTCTTTTTCACGTGAAGAGAAATTCCACGAGACAAGAAATTCCCGGAACATTTATTTTGATAAATACTGCGATCAGGTCGTTATTAACATTCAAAATACCGATCAACAAGGTATAAACGAGATCGAGGAAAAAATACAACAAACTCTAACAAGCATTTTTGACAATTACGAGGTATGAGACACAAGTACAATATTCCAGACCTACTAACAAGTATAATCGGGCACAGGGGACTCCCTTTTCCCGGTTCTTTCCTCCCCTCTCGTTCCAGAACTGGAAAAAGAGAAGAATATGAACTTAGCCCGGAAGCCTCGACCCGTGAAGAATACGTTAAAGGTACTCGTTTATACGCCAAAGACTCGCTCGGGAGGTGGTATTTTATGCCCGTGTCACTTAAACACCCGTCTATTCAATCTGAAAATAACATGTTTGAATTGGACTATGCCGTTATATCCGTGACCGGAAAAAAGAATATTATTGAAACCCCACTAACCGGGAGAAAAGGTTCTGTTAAAGAACTTATCAGCATGGGAGACTATAAAATATCAATAGCGGCTTTCATACAAGGAGAAAACGGAAAATACCCGGAAGAAAAAATAACACGGTTAAGAGATATAATAAATATTAACGAAACGATAGAGCTAATCTCCGCTTTTACCGATTTATTACTTGATCTCGAGGACAAGGTTGTCATAACAGATTTTAGTTTTCCTTCAACTCCCGGTGTCGAAGACGGGCAAGCGGTAAAAATTGAACTAGTCACGGATAGGGCTTTTGAACTAACATTACAATAAAACGATCATGTACACGTTTTGCAGCAAAATAGAGATAGGAGGAAAGATTTTCGGGGGTGTAAACAACGTCCGAATAAAACGATCGATACATGAACTCGGGGCAACTGCCACGATTAAAGTACCGGTTACGGCCGTGTTAAAGCAACAAGGAAAACCGGTTGCCGCCATAGAAACGGCAAAGGTAATAAAAACGGGAGACATCGTATTAATTAAACTCGGGTATAATAATAATTATAACGTTGAATTTAAAGGATATGTAAAACAATTAAATTTAAAAACACCACTTGAAATCATCTGCGAGGACTCTTTTTACTTGTGTCGGAAAAAGAGTGTTACTTTCTCGGGCAAAACAACCCTTGCCAAAGTTCTACAAACTTGCGGGCTAGAAATCGGGCATGTCGTAACTTTAACCCTAGATAGTTTTCAGGTTCCGAACAAACCCGTTTCTTGGGTCTTAGGCAAGTTAAAAACTGCCTATGGATTATCTATATTCTTCGATTTATCCGGGAAGATATACGCCTCTGAACCTTTTAAAGTACAAGGAGAAACTGTAAAATACAAACTTCGGGAAAACGTCATTAAGGATGACGATTTAAAGTTTCAAAAAGCCGAAGACGTCAAATTAAAGATTAAGGCTACTTGTATATACCGGGATGGGACAAAAGTAGAGGCAACCGCCGGAAACGAGGAGGGAACTGAAAAGAAACTATATTTCTATGATGTTAAAGATCAAAACGAATTAGCGGCTTTAGCTAAAGCAGAATTGAAAAGGCATAGTTATGATGGTTACACGGGGAAAATACAAACGTTTCTGTTCCCGTATGCAGCACCTACCATGATAGCGGAAATAAACGACGAGCAATACAAGGAACGAGACGGGCGTTATTATATAGAAAGCGTTGAGACAACTTTCGGCACGAACGGGGCACGTCGAGTTGTCGAAATCGGGATAAAAGTTTAAAAGATGAGTAAAGAAATTGATAACCTAAGACAATTATTTAACGAGCGTCTCCGGCAATCTGGAACAATAAATTTCTACGGGGAAGTGATTGCCGTGAACGAAACTACTCGAACTTGTACAGTAGAAATGAATAACATTCATTACGAAAATATTTTATTATACTCCATTGAAAAATCTGATTTAAAAGGTTTCGTGATGATCCCGGAGATTGGAAGTATTGTTCTGGTTAGCAAAATCATGGACGAACGTTATTTCGTTTCCATGTTTTCAGAAATAAGTAAAATCATCTATACCGTTTCAAATATTATTATCCAAACTTCTGAAGAAGGGTGCACTATAAAAGCTAATGATTCTATAATTAAAACAACCCCGGGAGGGATAACTATCGACAAAGGAAAATCTGGATTAAAAAAGACGCTAAACGATCTTTTAGACGCTATAATGAAATTAACAGTCTCAACGGCCGTGGGCCCATCATCCGTGCCAATTAATAATCCAGAATTTTTAAAAATAAAACAGGATTTGGTAAACTATTTAGAATAAACAATATGGCACTTGAAAAAGCAACTATAAAAAAAGAAATAAAAACAGCTTTTGTCACGGTAATGAACCAACAAGAAGACAGAGAGGACGCAATTGACAAGGTTGCAGACAAAATAGCGGATGCGGTTATAAATGCCATTAAAAGCGTGCAAATCGATTATGTAACTGGCCTAGTTGCCCCCCCAACCGGTGGGACGGTGACCGGAAAATTTAACTATATTATTTCATGATGGTTACAGATATTACACAAACCCAAGATGGGGATATAGAATTCAATTCTGGCGATCTGATTTATTCAGAATCCACCGGGCAACATCAACGAGATATTCTTCTTGCCGATAAAGGACATTATAAAGAATTTCCAACGTTGGGAGTTGGAACAATAAACTATCTAAACGACACGGAACCGGAAAACTTTTTACGAACCGTTCGGAAAGAATACACGGCAGACGGCATGAAAGTAAAGAATATCAAAATCATTAACAATGAATTAACGATTGAAGCTGAATATGAAAGTAATAATAGTTAAACAGAATCAGACAATCTTCGATCTCGCTATCGAAAATTACGGTTCTTGCGAGGCAATATCAGAAATTTTAAATAATAATCCAAATATCCGTAACGACAAAACGGCTCTAACAGCTTTAGGTATAAACTACCTGACAGATGGAGCGTTTTATCTCGACGCCCCGGTAGAACCCGGGTTTGAATTACAAGTAAACCCTGATAGCCAATTTATAAAAACGAGTGTAACTAAAGAGATTACTAACGAGGTAACAACTTTTAATTTATAACAATGGCACGTGCGATTTTACAGATACAGAACGACATTATAACAGACTTGCAAAAATCTGGTTTAAAATTATCAGCCTCAAAAGTAGCCGAATGGAGGCTGTGGACGTATGTCGAGGCCTCCGCCATACACGCTTTCGAGGTCATCCTCGATTTATTTCGTAAAGAGGTAAACGAGGCAACAAATAAAATAACCCCCGGAACCGTGCGTTGGTACGCTGAAATGTGTTACAGGTTTCAAAATGAACACGAGTTACTTTTCGATAAAAAAACTGCGATGCTTTATTATGCAACCGAAGATGAATCTGCACGAATTATCAAGATTGTCGCGATATCAGAAAAGCAAAATAAATTAACAATCAAGGCCGCAAAAATTGATTCAAGCGGTAAAATCATTCCCCTGTCTCTATCCGAAAAATATAATTTCTCGGGATATATTGACGCGATAAAATTCGCTGGAGTAACCACGGAGATAATATCTACAAGCGAGGATAAAGTACGATATAATATATCAGTCTGGTTTGACCCGGCAATACCTAATACTCTCGTTCGTTCAAACGTCCTAGCGGCTCTCGACGATTTTAAAAAAAATCTTGGATTCGATAGTATGATATATTCACAAAAACTTGTTGATGCTGTAATGTCCGCGGAAGGTGTTATCACTTGCGAGCTGGTTTCCATTGAACGACAAGGAGTATCAGATTCAATATTCAAAACAATAAAAGTGGTAGCGGAGTTAGAAAGTGGATATTTTGAATACTCGAGTGATTCTGAACTCAATCTCTACTCAATTAAAGAACTTCAACAATGACACCAAATATAAATATATACAATCTGGTTAGGCAACTTCTACCTCCCCATAAACGGCAAATAGTCCGATTAACACTATTACGCTCGTTCTTAAACCCGTTAAAATACCTGTTTGATGACTTTTACAAATGGAGAGACAACACGAGAATGATGTTAAATGTAAACAGTCAGGTAAAAATTTTTGAAGGTTATTTGCGGAAAAAATATAACCAACCGATAGCGATTAAAATTATAACATTCGCGGATGGATTGCTGTTAGTTGGGTTAGAACGTGAGGGGATCACGATGATGCCTCAGATCGGCAATCAGTATGAATTTTTTACAAGTATTCCCCTGACCGGAGAGATTAGGGAACAATTCGGAAATGCTGACTTTATTGTTTATATCCCTCCCGAGGTCGATATCAATCTGGTTCAGGCTGAAATAGAGAATTACAAGCAGGCATTAGTTAAATATAAAATCATTCAAAACTAAATGATATGAAAAGACATATTCAAGTACCGGGAGTCAGGAAGTGGGCAGGGGAAGATTTTATCGATCTCCAAAAAGAACCCCTGAACGTAATTGATTCGTTTTTTGAAAAATACGGGAATTGCGTGATAAAAGGGTGTGAAGTTTCAGTAGCGAATAATGGCATGTATAATGTATCACCCGGGTATGTTGCTTTATCCGGGATAGATCAAGACGGAAATAACACTTTTAAAGTTGTACCATTTTCCGGAAAAAATGAAGTTACTTTACCGTTATATCTAACATTAGCTTATAATGTTATAGACCGGGAATACGCAGATAATAAAGTCAAACCTATCGCATATAACTTCTACGCTCAGGCTTCCGTGATTCAACCGTCAGAGGGCAAATTTTTAGAAATAGGAACATCCGAAGTAAGACAATTTGTTGATGCTATTCATCTAACAGAAAAATTAGACAAAACAGGGAATGGCCGGGATGTTACGGTGACATTTTCTCAGGAAACAGAACGAAATAATATAGAATCAGGAGAAAAATTGTCTATATTATGGGGAAAGGTATGTAAATGGTTTGTTGATTTAAAAAAGATCGCTTTTACCGGGGCTGCTTCGGATATTATCGAAGACGCAACACATCGATTCGTTACAGACACGGAAAAAACAACGTGGAACGGGAAAGCGGCGAGTAGTCACACTCATCCCGCTTCACAAGTAACAGAGGAAACGAATAAACGCTTCATGACAGATGCCGAACGTTCAAAATTATCTGGTATTGCAGCCGGGGCAAACGCCTACACTCACCCGGCCAGCCATCCCGCATCAATGATCACGCCAGACGCAACGCATCGATTCGTTACAGACACGGAAAAAACAACGTGGAACGGGAAAGCGGCGAGTAGTCACACTCATCCCGCTTCACAAGTAACAGAGACCACGGATAAACGTTTCATGACAGATGCTGAACGTTCAAAATTATCTGGTATTGCAGCCGGGGCAAACGCCTACACTCACCCGGCCAGCCATCCCGCATCAATGATCACGCCAGACGCAACACATCGATTCGTTACAGACACGGAAAAAACAACGTGGAACGCAAAGGCGAACAATACTCTTTCAAATGTAACTCTCGTAAAATCACTAGGTTCTAACGGGTATTATAAAGCTCCAGACGGCCTGATAATCCAGTGGGGAGTTTTCTCTATTAAAGCCGTTCCGCATACGTTGTCAACATCATTCAGCAATACAAATTATAAAATAGCTGTTGCATTTCAATACTATAATAACAATGTAACGTCTGTAAAACCGTATTCGGCTTCTAAAATTACAGTAGAGGGAGGGCCTACTGCTGATGTTAACATAATGTATATCGCTGTCGGTTATTAACTTATAAATTTATATTATGAAATATTGGAAAGAAGGATTCTACGACACGCCAATTGAGGGGTGCATTGAAATCTCTGAAGAGCATTATTATGCACTTCTTGCCGGGCAGGAGGAAGGAAAGATAATAATTTCAGACCAGAATGATTATCCGGTATTGGTATACCCTCCAGCACACGAAAAAGATAAAAAATTGGCTCAACTCACCGAGTTTGACAGATCAACAGAAATAAACTCTTTCACTATACAAGGTGTTCAGATGTGGATTGATAAAGAAACTCGCACGGGTCTAAAGTTAAGATTCGACGCTGAAATTGCGGCCGGTAAAACAACAACAACGCTGTGGTATGGTACAACGCAAATACAATTACCTCTTAATGTAGCACAACAAATGTTGTTTTCGCTCGAGGTATACGCTTCCGAATGTTTCGATCGTACACAAGCCCATAGAGCCGCCATTTTAACTCTCGAAACTGACGAGGCCATAAAAGCTTATGATTTTAAAACCGGCTACCCTGATAAATTAGTATTATAATTCTATTATTTAAATGCAGAAACCCTTTCGATTTCTGCATTTAAAATTTGTACAAATCGTTTTTTAAAAATGTACTTTTCGATTTGTCGATTATAATCGACAAATCGAAAAGTGCATTTTTTAATCGAAAAGTATAAATTTTAAACGTAGAAAGCTTCTCGACTACCGCATAATAAATAATAAAGTTATAATTCCAATTGTTCGGGATGCCGTTATATAAAAAATCCGCAAGTATTTCTTGCGGATTCTATTTTCCACGCTCTAAGCGTCATTATTTTATAAAACAACGGATCGTTGTGTTAACAACGTCAAAATCGAGTATGTCAAATGATTTGATTTTTTCTTTCTCCAATGTATTTCATCCTCCTTTTCTCCGGGTTCAAAACATTACTTCGAACTGTGGCGAACCACGGGTAATTAACCGATATTACATGTTAAAACAATCCTCATAGGCACTCCTTTCCGCTATGGGTTCGTAACTGAAAGAACTGTACGTCGACGACTTTCCGTTTTTTATCAAAACATCGATGAATGCACCGATCACATAGCATCAACGGACACTATAAAATTACGAATTTTTTTCCACAAAAACAAGTATTCGAGCCTCACTTTGATCTTCTGCTATGCTTCCGTCTCTCTAACAACCCTTTTTCCTGTTCTCCTCTTACGTATCCGACGCAAATAGGTCGGAAGCATACATACGATTAAATGAGATTTCGGCCATTTATAGCATTTCAGAAAGAGTAACATGGCAACAGTTATAAACAAAGCTGCCCCCAAAGCCACCTGTAAAGGAAACCACCACAAATCTTCCGGTGGAATAATCATCGGAATCAATGCAACCGCTCCGACGGGGGCAAAAAATTTACCGGACCACTCGAACAGGAAAAACAAACAAAGAAAAAGGATACAAGCCACAATACACTCCGGCCACCCCCAATAAAGGTGTCCGACAAGCTGAAATACAGTTCCCAGAGTGGCAGCAATGACCAGTAATAAAAAAATTTGAACCGGACGATTCCTGAAACCGGCCTTTGAATTGGCAAACTCCACGTAGGTCACAACCAAAGGCGGTAATATACAATATATACGCGAAGTATATACCGGTATAACGGCAATCATCAGCAAAGTACATAACAGCAACCCCCACCTAAACACCTCTTTTTTACGATCTCTCATGGGAGGCACATAAACAATTTTCCGCCGAAGTCCACACTTTTCCATCATAATCTGTCCCAATACAAGGGTTAACGACATCATAAAAACCGCCACGGGATAGATCCAACTTTCCGTTTTCAACAACACGGGTAACATACAAGCAGAAATCAGCGGGATTAAACTGGAACGTGTTACCATTAAACCGATGGCGGCAAACGTGAAGGCAAAAGCAAGGTTAACCAGAAAAGGCAAGACGGAGTAACGCACGAGACATACACCCCAAACAGCACCTAAAGTCATCAATAAAACCATGCCTACCCGACTTACCCGCCATACCCTTTTATCAACAATCCACATACCAATGGCAAGTGCCGCCAGTTCCGGGAAAATGATCTCTTTTTCACCCCAAAACTCAGAGATTCCAACCATCGCCAAAATTAATAGTAAGGCTGCCAAATAACGCTTTCGAGCAGAAACATCGGAGAACATTCCTCTTCTTCTTTTCTCTGAAGATGTCGGTTTATTTTGACGCATGTCTCATTTTTATTAAAAACAAGTCGTAAAAGTAATACTTTCCATCCAAAAATGATCCGAGGCATAAGAATTATAACCCTAATTCTCAATCCGTATTCAAAAATTCATATATTTACAAAAAATTGATCAAGCATCATGGAATATCATTTCAGTACCCGTTTAAACGGAAATATGAGTTTAACTCATGCTTTCCATGCCGATTCTTCCCTTCAAAAAAACAACAGTCTCTATAAATTTATCTGGATCCAAAACGGAACGTTAACACTGGAAATCGACCATATTACCGTCACCCTGCAATCGAACGAGATCATCTCTTTGACTCCATTACATCATATAGAAATAAAGGAGGTCGACGGAGAGTATTTAACTTTACTGTTCAACAGTAATTTTTATTGCATACACGGACACGACAATGAAGTTTCGTGTAACGGCTTTTTGTTCAACGGGACTTCCAACATCATGAAATTACAGTTAACCAAAGAACAATCCTCCGTTTTACGGGATATTACCGAAAAGTTTGCCGGAGAATACGGGATACACGATAATCTTCAGGAGGAGATGTTGCGCATTCTCCTGAAACGCTTCATCATCACCTGCACGCGGATAGCAAAGAATAAATACGAGATAAGTTCGGAAAAAGAGAAAAATTTTAATCTGATTCGGCAATTTTATGTATTGGTGGACCAACATTTTAAAGAAAAGAAACGAGTACAGGATTACGCGGAACTTTTATTCCGCTCACCCAAAACCCTCTCCAATCTTTTTGCAGTATATCATATGCCTACCCCCCTGCGTATTATTCACGAAAGAATAGAAGCCGAAGCAAAACGCCTGTTACTATACACCTCTAAAAGTGCAAAGGAGATCGCCGATATTCTGGGATTTGAAGATCTTTCCGCTTTTAGTCGTTTCTTTAAACACATGACAGGAGAGAGTATATCTACCTACCGACAAAGAGAGATCGGGAAAAATTGACAATATATCCGGCAAAATAGCCATTTATTTCCGTGATAAAACATCCGACTTTTGTATCGTAAGTTTAACTATCAAAATCGGAAATAACATGACAACAAAATTAAACAACCTATTTTACACCTTTCTTCAAATTGCTTCCTCGATTCAACAACTTGGAATCAACCTAACACGTATAGCTATTCTGATTATTTTTGTTTGGATAGGAGGATTAAAATTCTGGAATTACGAAGCGGAAGGGATCGTACCCTTTGTGGCCAATAGTCCTTTCATGAGTTTCTTCTATAACAAACAGGCTCCGGAATATAAAAACTACAAGATGAAAGAAGGAGAGCGAAACGAATTAAAACAAAATTGGCATAAGGAAAATAACACTTATGGATTTTCTCACGGGTTAGGAATCCTGATCATGAGTATCGGCATATTGGTATTTTTAGGCATGTTTTTTCCGAAAATAGGAATTATCGGAGCTCTATTGGCCATTGTCATGACCCTTGGGACCCTCTCTTTCCTCGTCACCACTCCCGAAGTATGGGTTCCCGACTTAGGAAGTGGGGAATATGGATTTCCCTTACTTAGTGGGGCCGGACGTTTAGTAATTAAGGACACGGCCATTCTTGCCGGAGCCGTTGTATTGCTTTCAGAATCTGCACAAAGAGTATTAAAAAATCAACGAAGAAATAATTCATTATGAAACAGTACGATGCCATCATTATCGGTTTCGGCAAAGGAGGTAAAACACTTGCCACAGGATTAGCCAAACGCAACTGGACGGTAGCCATGATCGAGCGTTCAGCACAGATGTACGGGGGAACCTGTATCAATATCGGATGTATTCCGACCAAAACATTAGTACATCAGGCTAAAATCGATGAATACAAAGATTTCGCTTCTTTTGAAGAAAAACGAGCATTTTATCGTCAGGCCGTCCAAAAGAAAAATGAGGTAACCGCTTTACTTCGGAAAAAAAATTACCATAACCTCGCGGATGAAAAGAATATTACCGTTTATACCGGTACGGGTTCGTTCGTATCCCCCGAAGTGGTTTCCGTGCAAATGCCGGAAGGTAATGTTCAACTGAAAGCAAAATATATCTTCATTAACACGGGAGCCGAAACAATAGTACCTTCTATCGATGGCATTGAAGAGAGTAAACGAGTGTATACAAGTACTTCCATCATGGAACTCGCGGATCTTCCCCGTCATCTGGTTATCGTGGGAGGTGGTTATATCGGGTTGGAATTCGCCTCCATGTACGCCTCTTTCGGTTCCGAAGTAACTGTTCTCGAAGGATTCAACGAATTGATTCCCAAAGAAGACAGGGATATTGCGGCAAATGTAAAAG
Organism: Sanguibacteroides justesenii; assembly: GCF_003204205.1. Taxonomy (NCBI): domain Bacteria; kingdom Pseudomonadati; phylum Bacteroidota; class Bacteroidia; order Bacteroidales; family Porphyromonadaceae; genus Sanguibacteroides; species Sanguibacteroides justesenii. The sequence goes on along the minus strand of NZ_QJPL01000001.1, from coordinate 54,485 downwards.
AGGTCTTGGAAAAGAAAGGCATACGATTCTACATGGGAGTAAAAGTAACCTCGATCCAAGACAAAGGAGAGACAGCTATCGTCAGCTATCAAACCACAGAAAACACCTCCCGGACCGAGATAAAAGCAGATGCAGTTCTCTTAGCCACAGGTCGTAAACCCAATACGGCCGGATTAAATCTGGAAAGTACCGGAATAAAAACCAATGAACGAGGAGCTATTGTAACGGATGAACATTTAAGAACCAATATTCCGCATATATATGCCATGGGAGATGCGACCGGAGGTCTACAGTTCACTTATATCTCATTGGATGACTCGCGGATCGTTAGTGATGATCTATTTGGAGATCAAAAACGAAACACGTCAGACCGGAATCCGGTGAGCTACTCCGTATTCATTGATCCTCCCCTTTCCCGGGTAGGCATAAGTGAAGAGGAAGCCCGAAAGAACAAAATCGAAATAGTGGTAAAAAAATTAGCTGTTGCCAGCATTCCTCGTACCCTGACTGTAGGGGAAACAGAGGGAGTACTAAAAGCTATCATAGACGCCAAAACAAATCAGATTCTCGGATGTACCCTTTTCTGTACAGATTCCCACGAGATGATCAACACGATTGCTTTGGCTATTAAAACCGGACAAGACTACAGGGTGCTCCGGGATTTCATATACACGCATCCCAGCATGACAGAATCTTTTAACGTACTGTTATCCTGATGAATAAAAGCGAGAAAAATTTCTCGCTTTTATTCATTTCTCACCACGCTCGAATTGATTCGATGATTACACTTCGTTTTTCAAATGAAAAGTATTTATAATATAAAAATTATATGCATATTTGTCACGATATCTTAACGAATAGGACAATACGTGAATCAAGATTATAATATAATACTAAATAATGGCTCTCGAATAAACTTTCAAAAGGTATTCGATCAATATTTCAAGTCATTGGTTCTTTTTGCAGAACGCCATCTGAATAATTCGGAAGAGAGTGAATCCGTCACTCAAGATGCCTTTATGGCTTTATGGGAAAATCGATCCATTTTTCCAGATGAAATATCTATCAAGGCTTATTTGTATTCTACCGTAAGAAACAAAGCCCTGAATATTCTAAAGCATCAAAGAATCGTAAACGAATACAATTCGGAATCATTACAAGAAATAGATACCGAGCACTACTATATGAGATCGGTTATTGGAGAAGAGACCCGAAGAATGATCTTTACAGCTATAGACTCTCTACCCGAACAATGTCGTAATATTTGTTTGCTTCATTTAGATGGATTGGACAATTCGGAAATCGCTTATCAATTAAACATCTCCCTAAATACCGTAAAATTCCATAAAAAAAATGCCTACAAACTCCTTCGGGAAAAATTACAAGACTACTTTTACCTTCTCTTCTTTGTTTAAAATAATTCCCTGCATCCCCTGAAACGACACAATTATCATCAGAGACACCACCATCGATCTATAACTTATCTCATTAAAAAAAATTGAATTTTGACTACCCGTTTTTCCTTTTCAGTTGTTTTAATAAAACAATAAAAGAAAAAATGACTCGGGAATACATTAAAATAGCAGAATTGATCTACAAACAAAAGATCGGTATCATTTCCGATCAAGAACAAAAAGAGTTGGACAAATGGGAAAAAGAAAAGACCTTTCATCAAACCATTTCCGACAGATTATTAAAAGAATCCGGGTGGGAACAAAGATATAAACAATACAAACAGATTTCTTCGACAAACATATGGCACAATTTGAAACGACAGATAAAACCCCGAAAACGATTCATCAGATTAAAGCAAATCGGTTATGCAGCTGGCATTATTTTATTATTGGGGGCGGGATTCTACTTTCAACAATTTATATCAACGCGGGAAAACAGAAATAACACGTACTCAATTTCTGAATTTATACCGGGTTCCCGGCAAGCTATTCTTCGGCGGGCGAACGGTGAAAATGTTTTGTTAACGAATGCCGATAGTATCATTGCCTGCGACGGCAGGTTCGGAGATATCAAAAAAATAAAAAACAAACTGATTTACGCGGCAGCTAAAAACGATTCGAAAGAGGTTTGGGATACCCTTGAAACCCCGAACAGTTGTGAATTTCAGGTAACCTTATCCGACGGCACCAACGTGTGGCTAAATGCCCGATCCCGTCTTATCTATCCTGTAGCCTTTGTCGGAGAGACAAGATCGGTTCGGCTGGAGGGCGAGGGGTACTTCGAAGTCCGGCGGGACGAGAAACATCCTTTTATCGCGGAAATAAACGGCATGACGATTAAAGTACTGGGAACCTCGTTCAATCTGAAATCCTTTTCCGAAGAAGCACGCACGACCGTCACCTTAATAAGCGGGAAAGTGGAAGTAAATGTAGGAAACCGGAATCTTGTATTAACTCCTGACATGCAAGCCGATTTAGTCGGAGAAGAGTTGACCGTGAAACAGGTAGATGCAGAAGCCTATCGGGCATGGACCAAAGGCAATTTTGTATTCAGAAGAGAGCGGCTGGAATCCATCATGAACGATCTGGCCCGGTGGTATAACGTGGAGATCAGGTATGAAGAGGGGACAAAAGAGATCCTGTTCTCCGGTATCATGAATCGTTACGAAACCATAAGCGAAACCTTATGGATGATAGAAAAAACGGGAAAAGTAAAATTCGACATTACCGGATCCATTGTCACGGTAAAAAAGCAATAAAAACGGGGAGATGCTCCAACACCTCCCCGATCAAAATTCAATCGTTGTCCGTTTGCTCCAACAACAGGACAACCATGTGTAACTTTTAATACTGCAAATCTATGAAAAAAAAACGAGAACCCGGCCCGCGCTCCAAAGGAGAAGAGTCCGCTAATTTTGTAAAAATGAAACTAACGATCCTACTCTTTCTAATCAGTATACTTCAAAGCTTCGGAGGAGTATATTCCCAGTCCGTGAAATACGATATCTCGTTAGAGAAAGGGACATTGGAAGAAGTTTTTAAAATCATCGAACAAAAAGGAGAATATACCTTTCTCTACTCTATCGAAGACATCGACAAAATAGCCCCGATTAAAATCGATGTAAAACAGGCTGAGTTAAAAGAGATTCTAACCATTTGTTTGGCTAAAACCGATTTGACATACGAAATAAATCACCAGCTCGTCATCATCAAAAGCAGGGAAGAGAAGAAAGAAAAAATAACCATGATCACGGTAAAGGGCATCGTAAAAGACGAAGCCGGAGAACCTTTGCCGGGCGTATCGGTTATTTTGAAAGGAAGCCACACGGGGAGTACGACCAATATAAAAGGAGAATTTCAGCTGAACGTCCCTGAACAGGATACGATCGTATTGACTTTTTCTTTCGTGGGAATGAAAAGCCAGGAGGTTATGTATAAGGGAAAACCGATGAGCGTCGTTCTAAAGGAAGATATACAAAGCGTGGAGGAAGTAGTGATAACCGGATATCAAAAAATCGACCGCAAACTCTTCACGGGAGCCGCTTCGAAAGTAGACATGAAGGATATCTATCTACCCGGAGAACCGGATATCACCAAAGCCCTGGAAGGCCAGGTAGCGGGAGTCTCCATTCAAAACGTATCGAGTACTTTCGGTAGTGCTCCCAAATTACGGATTCGCGGGGCCTCTTCCATTTACGGGAACCAAAAACCCTTATGGGTAATCGATGGCGTAGTACTGGAAGATGCCGTGAATGTATCCATGGATGAGCTGAATTCCGGAAATATAGCGACCATCATCAGCTCCGGCGTGGCAGGATTGAACACGGACGACATCGCTTCCCTGCAAATATTGAAAGACGTATCGGCAACGGCCCTATACGGAGCAAGAGCCATGAACGGAGTCATTGTAATCACCACCAAGAAGGGACGACAAGGAAAGATGTCCGTGAACTATTCGACCAATATCAGCATCAAACCCATACCCTCATACGACGACTACAACATACTGAACTCCGGAGAACAGATGTCCGTGAACCGGGAACTCTATGAAAAAGGTTGGATCAACATAGCCCAGACCCCATCCGCTATCGATCACGGTCCTTACGGAAAAATGTTCGACCTCATCGCCAAAAACGAAATCGCGTGGGTAGATAACAACAACGGAATCAATACTTTCTTACGGAAATACGAGACCGCGAATACGAACTGGTTCAAGGAACTTTTTCGTACGGGAATACAACAGCAACACACGCTCAGCATTGCGGGAGGAGGAACCAAAAATACCTTCTACGCTTCCATCAGTTATCTGCACGACGACGGATGGACGATAGCCGATAAAGTAGATCGCTACACGGCTTTATTAAAAGGAACATTCGATATCACGAAGCAATTGACGGTAACGGCCTCCACCAATATGTCTTTCCGGAAGCAACGCCTGTCAGGCGCCTCGCAAAGTACGGATGACGTGAACGGCGTGGATCGTTACACGGGACGAATCGAACGAAACTTCGACAACAACCCGTTCCTGTATGCCCTGCAAACCAGCCGGGCTATTCGTTGCCGGGATGAAAACGGCAACCTGGAATTCTTCCGGAAAAATTATACGGACTACAATATCGTGGATGAATTGTCCAAAAACAGGATTGAAGCGACGGTCCGGGATATGTCTTTTACGGCAGATATCAATTACAACATCACGAGTAGTTTTTCCCTTTCCGGAAAAGTATCCGCCCGGTATTACCTATCCAAACTGGATCGAAAAGTACACGAAAATTCCAATGAAGCCAAAGCTTACCGGGCTGGAACCGGACCGGACGATTCCGGCCTGATCCAAGAAAACAACGGATTGCTATTCCAGAAACCGGGCGATAATTCGGGGATCAAATACAGTATCCTGCCGGAAGGGGGCATTTACGAAACCTATTGTGACGAGATGCTCAATTATTACCTGAATGCAAATGCCAACTGGAATCCCCGGATAGGATCAAACCATATGTTTACCTTCCTGTTGGGAACAGAAATCCGTTACATCAACCGGGATAAGGATTGGAATTATGGTTTCGGCCATTTTTTCGACGCGGGAAATGTATCCAAGCCTTCGGCCAATTACATGGAGTATTTGGAATCGGTAGGCGGCTCCTATTTCGGAAAAGCCAAAGGTTTCGACCGTTTTGCCGCCTTTTTCCTGAATTACGGCTATTCATTCCAGGGAAAATACACCTTTAACGGAACAATTCGCTATGACGGCTCCAACCGCCTGGGACATGCCCGCTCCGCCCGTTGGTTGCCCACCTGGAACATCAGTGGCAAATGGGCCGTAAAGGAGGAAGATTTTATGAATCGTATCGAATGGTTAAGCCAGCTGAACCTGCGTCTGACCTACGGGCTGAACGCTTCCCTCGGTAACGCGACCAACTCCACCCTATTAGCCCGTACCCGGGTGAACAACCACCCCTTCCATCCCTCCTTTTCCGAATTGGAGATCGACATTGTCAGCTTGGGAAACCGGGATCTCACCTGGGAAAAGCAACATGAATTCAACGCCGGAATAGATGCGGGATTATGGGAAAATCGGTTAAACCTGATCATCGACTATTACAACAGAAAGGCCTTCGACTTGATAGGAGCCTACCCATCGTCGGGAGTGGGCGGCGAACGTCTTAAACTGGGAAATATTGCAGATATGCATTCGCACGGTATAGAATTAACCTTAACCTGCACTCCGGCACAAACACAAAAATTCCGATGGAACTTTAACATCAACTATGCCTATCACCACAGCAAGATTGTAAAACTGATCAGCCAGGACTGGGTGGGAAGAGCGGTAAGCACATACGGCGTTCCGGTACTGGACGGCCCGGTAAGAGGCATTTATTCCTCCCGCTTTGCCGGATTGGACGACCACGGGGTTCCCATGTTTTTCAATAAAAACGATGAACAGGTATACTACCTGAAATTACAAAGCTACGATTGGAGCGATTTCGTCTATAGCGGGAATTTGGAACCCACCTCGAATGCCGGCATGCAACATACTTTTACCTTCGGCAATCTCTCGCTCTCGGCCTTGTTCACCGGACAATTCGGTCACAAAAAACGGGTAATGCAAAATTACAGCTACGGATATTACGATTCGGAAGCTTTACCTTCCAAATTAAAAAACCGCTGGCGGGTAAAGGGAGATGAAAAAATCACTTCTATCCCGGCTATTTTGGATAAGGATTACTATAACCGTTCCAATGAAACGGATATCTCTACGGCCTACAATCTATACGGTATGTCGGATTTATGGTTAGCCGATGCTTCCTTTATCCGGTTAAAGAACTTGTCCCTATCCTATTCCCTGCCTAAAAAATGGATGCAAAAGCTATCGATAGATCATGTAAACCTGGGCTTTTCAGCCACGAACGTGGGCTTATTGTGGTTGGCGGATAAAGAGAAATTAGGCGGTGAAGACCCTGAATTTTCCTGGTCGGGAGGCACCATCATGCCCATCAGCCGCCAATATGTATTCACCTTAAATATAGGATTCTAAGTTTACGACAAACGTAGTAAGAAAAGAATAAACGGAACTAAAATTCAAAACGATGAAAAAATATTATTTACCGCTATATGCCATGCTCTTCTCTGCCGTTCTTTGCTTCACGGGATGCAACGACTTTTTAGACGTATCTCCGGACGAGCGCATGGAAATCGATAACCTCGACAAGGTCTATCAAACGGTCACCGGAGCTTACCAGAACAAGTACGGTTTCAGGTTTACACACATGTCTTCCGACGATGTCACTGCCGTAAAGGGGGTAAACCGCACGCAGGAAACAATCGAAGACCTGTATACATGGAATCGCGATTTCCGGAACCAGACGCATCAGGATGCTCCGGCATCTTACTGGACGATCACGTACAGCTCCATTGCCAACATCAACCATGCCCTCGAGGCTATGGATAAATTGAAAATCCTTCCGGAAGAATCGGCCAAAGCGGAAGTTATACGGGGAGAGGCCCTGATTGTCCGTTCCTACTGCCATTTCATGCTGGTCAACCTATTCGCAAAACATTTTGACAAATCCACGGCCTCGACAGATCCGGGCATTCCTTACGTTGTCAAACCCGAAGACCGATTGGTGGTTCATTACAAAAGAGCTTCCGTGGAAGAGGTATACCGACTGGCAGAAGAAGATTTGCAGGAAGGAATCCGCTTGTTGGAAAAACACCCCAAACTATTCAATCCGAGTAAATACCATTTTACGTTTCCGACGGTATACCTGTATGCCTCCCGTTTTTACACCTTCCGAAATCAGGATAAAAAAGATGTAGAGCTGGCTATCCGATATGCCCATAAAGCAATCCAACAATTCGGAGGCTTACTGGTGATGCGCTCCTGGACCGAATACGGGAAAGACCAGGAAGGTCCTGTCGATGTTACCCAAGGCGAAGTGGGATTGGTGCAGGTTTCGGCTACCATGGTCAATTATGCCTTTATTTATCAACTGACAGACGGAATTAAGGACACGGAATTAAAAAATCCGTTCAAACAAAACGACCTCCGTTTAAAAGGCAAATACCTTACCTCAGGAAACATATTTACGCCCATGTACTTTTTTGTCCCGGAAAAAGAGAACACCCTCTATTCGGCATACGATCTGTTTCCCATGTCGGAAGCCTTACTCAATGCCGCCGAAGGATACGCCCGGGAAGAAGATTTCGATCAGGCTTTGGAGATGTTACATGCTTTGGGCAAAAAAGTCTATTACAACTACAACAACTCCAAAGTAAGCAGAGCCGCCATACAAAAAGCCTATCCGGCCGACACGGAACAGGAATCCATGATCCGGTATATCCTTTTCGAAAGACGGGTACAATTTCTGATGAAAGGTATGAGATGGTTCGACATTAAACGCTATAACCTGGATGTGGAGCATCTGCTGCAGGACGGTACCACTATTCGTTTATCCGAAATCGCACCGAACAAAGATTATCAAATTCCCGGTTACGCGATCGAAGCCGGACTTGAACCCAATAAATAAATGAACATATGAAAACAAAGATATTTTTTGCCTTACTCTTTGTCGTCTCGGTCCTAACCGGATGTTCCGACAACGATTCGTTACTCCCCTCCGAAGAAGAACTTTTTCCGACAAAAACAAACACGGAGCTGGATAAGCAATTAAACGAACTTTTCCGACCCTATAACACGATTGTCGAATACCGGTATATTAAAAACCTGATTCCGGACGACTGGTATTATATTTATCCGGTCGAAGAAGAGTTAGTAGTACCGATGGCCGAATTTTTAAAAGCGTATTGGATCGGCCCCCTGGAAGCCGGATCTTCCCGCGAGTTCGTGGTAAAAAACTTCCCGCGCATGATCCTCCTTATCGGGTCATCGGCCTACAACATGGACGGCACGCGGGTCACCGGACAGGCCGAGGGAGGAACTCTTATCCGCTTCACGGAGGTAAATGACTATAACATCGAAAAAGAGAAATGGATATCGGGACAATTGGAAACCGCTTTCCACGAATACGCCCATATTCTCCACCAAACGTTCGGTTTTCCGGACGACTATCGCGACATCACCCCTGACAGTTACACGAAAGGAGGATGGAAATCGTTGAAACTCAAAGACGCCATTAAACTGGGTATGGTCTCCAATTACGCCTGCTCTGCCCCGGAAGAGGATTTTGCGGAACTTTTTTATTTCTGGATCGTCAGCCCGTATGCAGATTTGGAATACGTGTTCAACGAACAACCGACCGGCGGACTTAAACCCTCCCAGGTACAAGACGTGGTAGAAATGAACGCGGGAAGAAGAATTATCCAGAAAAAATTATTGACAATGGAAAAGTACCTGCAACGGATCGGTGTCGATCTGCAAAACATTCGAAATGACTTACAACACCGTTTGGGACATGAAGAATAAGACCATTGTCAAATCCAAAAATAGAAACGATATGAAAACGACTACCTTTTTACTATTAATATGCACAACGTTCATTGTCTCTTGCCAGGACAATAAAGTAGACGACCTCTTTGAACTCTCCCCGGAGGCAAGAGTCGCCCAAAGCGTCAGCGAAATTCAAAACGAATTAATCGCCGCCAAAGAGGGATGGATCGCACACTATATTTACAACGAATCGGCCGACGATATCTACCTTAAAATTATTTTTAAAGAGAATAACCGGGCTGAAATCACCTATTCCAAGAAAGGAAAGATCATAACGGAAGAGAGCAGTTATGCCCTTCGCTATTCCCAGCAAGTAGATTTGATTTTCGACACCTACTCCGTTTTTGCCACATTAGTAAATAGTCTGAACAAAGGTGATTTCCGCTTCGAACTCGAGCGGAAAGAAAACGGATTACTCTATTTCAAAAGCCGCGGCAGTACTTTTGAGCCGGAGAGTCATATCGAGTTCGAACCCGATACGGGTACTCTTACTTATGAAAAACTATTAGCCATGTACAACCGATTGCTTCCCGATCCGAATAAACCCTTTTATCGTGTGATGAATATTCAGGGAGCGAATACGAAGTTTTGCCTTTGGAGGGGATGCGGAATCAATTTAGAATGGGAAGAAAACAATGTTTTCTACACCCAGCATTTACCGATAAAAATAACCGACGACGGATTTGAGTTCAGGAAACCTTTTCAAATTAATAATACTAATATCACCCGCTTGGTTTATAATGAAACCGATGATAATTTTGAAATCTGGAGCGAACAGACAAAAGTCGGTTCCCTGGATTACACGGAGCAGAAACCATGTCGATTCGGAAATTCCACGGAAGAATTTTTAAAGGAAGTAGGCGGATTCGTCGTTATCGAATACAGCGGGGAAATGCAGAATATTATCGATCTGGTGTATGAAAATGATCCCGATTTCTACGATATTGAATTCTACGTGAACTACGGAAAAGACGAAGATATGAACGAATTGAATTTCTATAGCGAAGAGTGGGGATACCTGGTATGGGATATGGACTTCCGGTACGACAAAGATGTCATGACGATGAATGTCATTGAAGCGCAATCGGATGAAGCCGAAGAATACGCTGCCGATATCGCTCCCGATCTGTATCAGGTCTTCGCGGACCGGGCGTTCACGTTAGTTTTGCGAAACGGCAAATACTGGTTTATTCAAAACGACGATCCCTATATCTACATGCTCGTAGAGCCCTTATAAGCCCTCAAAGAGGTTGTCTTTCCGTCTCAGGCTCGATAAACCGGCAAGAACGAGATCGAAGACAACCTCTTTTCCTTATATCAGATTACCTCGTAAGTGAATTTATCGGTCGTTTTCTCCTCGCTGAGGGCAATCATTTGGGGGACCAAACGGATAAAATGTTCCGTATTGCGATGGGTTTCCAGCACATCGGCATTTGCCCACGTCTCGATAATCTCCAACCGATCCGGTTCCATCATATTTGAAAAAATATCGTACCCTATACATCCGTTCTCTTGCCGCGATTTAACAGCAAGTTCCCGCAAAACTTCTATCAATTTCTCCTTGTTCTCTAATTTTACCCGGAGAGCCACATTAATTCTAATCATCTGTTTTACTTTTTAACCTTTATTCATAATACACAAAATTCCACCCCATCATTTTAATTGCATCATTTTTAATAATTGAGAACCTAAGCCCACCCTATACCCTTGGGATATAAATACGACCTCTCCCTTTCGATTCACCACAATAACACATGGCAATTGTTTCGTTTTTAATTCCAAGGCCTTTTCCCATGCACGCCACACCTCCTCCTCGACATCATAACCAAAACTCAAAACGGTCGGGAAGGGTCGAAAAGCCGATCGATCAAATTTTTTCCACTGTTCTTTATTCCGAAAAATAAATGTCATCGGTATTCCTAACTCTTCAAAATCACTTTTCATGCTACTAACATCCCGTAACAGATGATTAGTAGGCTCCTTATCCGCTTCTATCAAAGCCAAGGCCGTATAACCCGCCAAAGGCCATTCTAAAAATTCCCGGTTACCATTCTCCTCCAAACCACAAGCCAAATCAGGATCAATATGTCCTAATATTCGGTTCACTTCTTTACATGGAGCGATATGCATGTCCAAAACAATTGTTTCATCAGGATCTATCCGAAATGAGGTCATATTCGACAATACGGTACCGTCACTCCTACGATTACCCGCGATCAAAAGATAGCTTCCCTCCTCTAAAGTTACCGGCTTTGCAAATATGCTTTTTAAAGAAGCTCCGGCTCCCATATCCACCGCGGCATTACTTCCCAAATCTATGGTACGGACCGTTTGATCTCTCAATTGAGCTATCGTGAAATTCAAAAAATAATTCGGGTCCTTTACCTCATCTCCCTCGTAACGTATCATCAGCCTCCCTTTCGGCCCGACGAAATCTGATACGGCAACCGAAAGTGATCTCCAACTTCCATTATCATAATATTCCGGTTTCCCCGAAACAGGCTCGATCCGAGCCGGAATCCCCAAAGAGCGGCAAGCCGCAACGAAAAAAACATCTCTCGAACGGGAATCCGTAAAACCTGTCCGCAAAACTCCTTCCGGAGGAGTAATGATTTTTGCCGGATAAATAGAATCTACCAAACAGATGCGATCTATCTCCTCCGTCAAATCGGACACGGAAGAGATCCGCTTTTTCGACAAATAATCGGTCAATAACGAACGATAAGCCGTCAGAAATTCATTCCTGATTCGGGGGTTCAAAACATACTCTTTAAACATCGGGGTTTCCCTGTACTTCCATGCCGAATTCAAATGATCCGTCCATACCCGAGCCGGGGTATCCTGCAAATCTTTCTCCGGAACCACGCTCAACAACGCCATAGCCATCCCTCTCCTCTCCGGGGATATCTCCCGGATAAAACGGACCGTCTCCTCGTAGTTTCCCCGGCTTATTTTTACGAACCGAACGAATTGTTCCGGATCAACGCCCAACTCTTTCGCTATCTCTTCAGCCTCCTTTTCCTGCATAAAGGAAGCGACATAAGCATTTCGGATAGAATCTTCCCGCGTAAATCTCTTGTCATTCAAGGCTCGCTCTTCACTGTTGGCAATAGCGGCGACAGGTTCGGCGACCGGTGGCACCAGAATATACTCTTCCGCATATCGACTATCCGAATCCTTATTCAAGACAATCCGAAGGGTATCCCCCTCCCTTACATCATACTTGCCAAAGCCGTATTTTTCTCCCTTGGAAACCCAAACGATCAGATCACCCAATCCCAAAGTCAAACGGGAGTTTCCATCTTTATCCGAATATAAAGTCGCTATCGGATAATACTCTCCGTAATTAAACAACCGATATTCCACTTTTGCTCCGGCAACAGGTTGTTGAAGAGAATCAATAACTTGCACGACCGTCGGTCTGGTCTTCGTATAATGAGCCGTCACGTTAATGCCGGTACTGTTCCGAGTGGCATATACCACCTCTTCATCTCCTTTATAACGTCCGAAAACATCCGCCTCCACGTAAACAGCCCGCTGTACCGGAACGGTGAACCAGGCCATATTCAACCGGGGTTCGGGTTCACAAGCTCCCAAATATTTCCATTCTCCATCCACCCATACCTCTATCCAGGCGTGGTTATCGTCACAATGTGCCCAACGGGGTGTATAAATCTGCCGGGCAGGAATAGCCACAGCCCGCAAAGCCGCTAATGTAAACACCGACTCTTCCCCGCAACGTCCGTAAGCCGTGCTCACGGTTGCCAAAGGAGAAAAAGTACGCGCATCCGTCGGTCTGTAAACAACCTTCTCATGGCACCAGTGATTGACCTCTAAAGCCGCTTCTTCCATAGATCTACAACCTCCTACCCTATCCTTTAACTCCCTGTAAAAAACAACGCGGGAAGAATCCAATGCCTCCTTTCCCCCTCTAACCGGAAGAACAAAATGACGAAAAATCACCTCCGGAATCTCTTTTCCCCAGGGCATCTTCTCTTTAGCCCGAAGCGAAGCCCTGACATTTTTTAGAAAGAACGTACCGCTTTGCATGGAGATATCCACCAACGGAGAATAGGCATACAAAAACTCCATCGCTTCCCGTTCTTCCCAATTCATGGGGGTATCGAAAATTTCCAATACATTTTCCGAAGATTTTATCAACATCTCTCTTTTACGGTCGAAATCATGCCGGACCTCCACTCGATAATCCCGATCCGAAATAAAATGCGGATGCTTACAACAAGTAAAAAACAGGGACATAACCAGTCCGATAATAAGTAATTTCATCTCAATAGGAGTTTATAGAGCAAATATAACGGATATTTTCCGATTTTTTTTTACTATTTCACCAATTCAGAGGTATTTTTCAAAATAATATAACTATTTTCCTCTATTATTGAACGGACAGGATGAATGCTTGTTTCTGTAAGAGCAAGTTTACAGAGTTAAAAAAAGGCAAAATAACAGTTTCAGGTACTTGGTAAATAGCCTATATTCGAGATATAAATATAACAATCAAACAATAACACATTTAGCTTCCTTTATTTTCAAATTATCAAATTTCGATGCGACTGAATATTTATTTATTATAAATTTATTTTAGTTAATAATATATAATTTATAAAAATACACTCATCCTTTTATATTTTCACGGTGTCTTCTATACATACATAATAAAAAAGCGAATATGAACATTGTTGCCCATTATGAATCCATTTTATTGAGACGAAGTTGGGGATTCCGTGTATTTGCCGTAATTTCTTTGTTATCAATCACTTTACTACAATATATTTTACAAGGAGGAGCAGGAACAGCATGGCATCGTATAGCCCTTCCCTCTTCCATCCCCTGGCTAAATACTTATCTGTTCACTATTGCACAATCCATCATGGTTGTTCTGGTGGTTGCGGAGATCACAACGAGAGACAAGCGTTCGGATACCCTTTCCGTATTTCACGTGCGCCCCTTGTCTAATTTGAAATATATTATCGGCAGAGCACGAGGAATCGCAAAGGTATTCATCGAATTAAACCTGATCGCTCTTTTATTGGCCTTAGGTATTAATCTTTGGGGAAGTCCCTCGCCATTAGATCCTTGGTTATACCTATTCTATCTGATAACTTATTCCTTACCTTCTTTACTATTCATGATTGGACTCTCGTTACTGGTTGCCCGCTGGATAAAACATCAATCTCTAATTTTATTTGTATTATTGACATACGTGGGAATCAGCTATTCCTATTTGCCTGAAATCTACCGCGGTACTTTCGATTTTTTAGGTATAGGGATCCCGAACTTATTTTCTTCCGTCACGGGACATCCGAACTTACTTGTCTATCTGTTACAGCGCTCGGCATTTTTGTCGATGGGATTAGGATGCCTTGGCGTTACCGTCTGGCTATTTCATCGTTTGTCAGACCGCAACGAATTAGATAGAGCAAAAACAGGAGCATTTGTATTATTACTGTTTGGCGTACTCTGTTGTTTAGGATACTTCTATATTTTTCAAAAAGACTGCATCGCCAGCAAGAGATACACGAACACCTTTCTAAAATATGCCGGAAGCCAAGATTTGAGCATGAAACAGCAAGATATTATTTATAAACAACAAGGAAATAGAATAGAGGTTCAAGCCAAATTATGGATCAAAAATAAGACTAAACGGGAATTACCGAAAATGATTCTGTATTTAAACCCCGCTCTAAAGGTACAAGAAATCACTTCAAAAGGAGAAAAAATCTCTTTTCTCCGGGAGAATCAAGTAATTATCATAAACCAAGCGATAAAACCGGATAAAGAAACTATACTGCAGGTAAAATACGAGGGCTACATCGATGAACGGATATGTTATCTGGATATTCCTGACAAGGTACGTGAGGAAACCCGTTGGCTGGACCCGCTGTGGCGATACGGAAAAAGATATGCTTTCCTGAAATCAGATTACACTCTTCTGACTCCGGAATGTTTATGGTATCCCGTAGTCATCCCTCCGGTTAATCTTGGATCCAATTATGCAACGGGAAAAGATTTTTCCACATACATGCTCCAAGTCATTCACCCGAAGGATCGTACCGTCATCTCACAGGGCGAATGTTTGGAAAGGGAAGACACGACTTATTTCCGGCCCACAGAGAGATTAACAGGAATTAGTCTGTGCATAGGATCGTATAAAAAAGAGGTAGTAAAAATGAAGAGTTTTTCCATAGAGGCTTATTATATCGATAATGCTCACTGGAAAATGTTTCCTTTTAAAGAGTTGCAAAATATTTTTCCAGTAATCTGTGAAACGACTCTAAAAGATTATCCATTCCGGGAATTACGGGTAGTCGAAATACCGGCAACATTTACTTCTTATGCAAGAAACTGGAAGGGAGGAAGCGATTGGATACAACCAGCTCTTGTTTTCATTCCGGAAAGAGCGATCACATTACCAGATATAAACTTTTTCAGAAAGGATCAAAACCTTTCAATAATAGGTGCAGAAGAAGCCGATGAGATAGAAAACCAAATTGCAGAAACGGAATCATTGTTTAACGATCTGTTTTGGAGTGATCAAATATCAATATCCAATGCCTCTTTTTGGACATCCATTCCTTTCATGAACACGGAAGAACGCCGGGGAAATGCCGTCGAAATGAGTTATGCTCCAAATTTATATTGCATAAAGCCAATGTATTCGGACCACGTGAATTACATCTATTCTGAAAATTATCCGGGAATAGATCCAATACTTGCCCGGATTCCTCAATGGAAAATTAACGATGTAAGATGGCAAATGACGACAGGAAACTATAACGGAACGGATAAAATACAACAGGCACGCTCTTATTTAGCCAATCATAGTTTACGAGAAGCTTCCGTCAATAAAAAATTGGACATGGAAGTGACCTCTGCCATATTCGATCAGATGAGTTTATTTTTGAAAAATAAAATTGCAACAAAGGTCTCCTGCCCTGAGTTCGACCGATTCTTCCAAGAATTCAGACAGGCTCATATGTTTCAAGAAGTTTCTCTGGAACAATTCTCACAAGCTTTTTATGACCGATTCGACTGGGACCTTATGCCATGGTTATCTTACTGGTATAATGAAAACAAACGTCCCAGACTGATCATAAAAGATATCCAGACTGATGCTTTACAACACGAAGAGCTGAAAGGCTATACAAGCCATTTCCGAATCTATAATCCCACAGAAGAAGATGCAATCATATCCGTTAGTGCAAGGAGTCGTCCCGTTTACGCAAATAACTTTGAAATCGGAGCGGGAAAAGCAAAAGAGATCCGGTTCATTACTCAAACTCGTCCGGTTCAAATACTCATTAACACGGGATTGTCTGAAAATATTCCCATGACGATCAACTGGACTGCCAAACCGGGAAAGACAATAGTCTCTTCGGACACTTCTCAGGGCATCTTTGATATGGATCCTGACTATTTTCAACTTGCTGCCGGAGAAATTATCGTAGACAACGAAGATCCCGGCTTCACGATAGATGAAGTAACAAAGTACCAAAACATCACTACAAACTTCTCTCCGCAACAAAAAAAATACGGAAAATTTCTGGAGGTCAACTCGAATAAATGGACACCTATTGTTGAAGACAATTGTTACGGGAGTCACATTTTAAGTGCTTATGCAAGATTACGGGAGAGAGAAGGAGATAGTGTTTCATGGACAACCTCTGTCCCCAAAGCCGGTCGCTATGAGCTGTGGGTTTACATTCCATGGATAACAAGCGTTCTCCACGAAAAAGGAACTATTCTGCAACAATACTATACCATAGAGGAAAACGGAGCAGAACGGGAGATCGAGATTGATATTTTAAAAGATACGGGATGGGTATTATTAGGTGAATTCGAACTTCTGGAAGGAGAAAATAAGGTGACCCTTTTGGATAAAGGAGTAAAAGGACAACGTCTCATTGCCGATGCGGTGAAATGGAAGCGTATCAAAAATTAATCCGATGAAAATCGGAGCTCTCTATGAATTAAAAACAAGTGTACAATCGAAAGGAGGTTTATACAAGTACACGTTACTTTTATTTTTTGTGTATCATTAAAATTAAAATCAAATGAAAAAAATAATAACAAAAAGAGGATTCATGCTCTTTATTTTTATAATAGGCTTGAATATAAGTGTTTTTGCTCAATTAAAAACTGTAACGGGACAAGTAAAAGATGATTTCGGTCCCCTACCCGGAGTATCTGTTCAAATAAAAGGGACTGCACGGGGGGTAATTACGGATAAAAAAGGAAAATATAATATTCAAGTTCTCGAAAATGACATTTTGGTTTTTTCTTATACAGGATATACGCCTCAAGAAGTCAGGGTTGCAGGAAAATCAATCATAAATGTCATCATGCACGAAGAAATAGAACAATTATTAGCCTATCACCCGACTCTTTCTCTCGAAAAAAAGACGTTCTATATAAAAAAGGAAGAGAACGAATGGCTCCCCAAGGAGTACAATTGTGTTTAGCGTGATAAAAAAATACCATTAACTGCTGACAAATAAAAGGACTGAGAGCCCAACTATACAGGGCCCAGTCCTCATTCATTTTATAAAAGACCTTTTTTCACGAATAATAGAAATCGATTCTAATACGATCTATCGACTCAAACAATTCATTTTAAATTTAAAAATCATAATTTTGGCCGTATGGAAGATACGTCTAAAATCATACGATCGTTGGTCACACAGGCGGCCTATATATCCCCGGCCTCACAGGCAGCATTAGCCGATATTCTGGTCCGTTTCGAATTGGACAAGGAGGAGGTTTTTTACGGGAAGGAGAGGTATGTCTGTATTACAGCCTGGTTGAGAAAGGGATGATCCGTCTTTACTATATCAAGGGAGGACGGGATTTGACCGAACACTTCGTCTACGAAAACGGACTATTTGTTTCACTCGAGAGTTTTTTCAGACAAACACCAAGCCGACTAATCATAGAAGCGTTAGAACCTACGGTTATCTACTCCATGCCTTACGATAAATTACACTCCCTGATGAAAGAGAATCATGAGATTGAACACTTTTACGGCAAATTATTAGAGAACTCGCTTATCGAATCACAACAAAAAGCAGATGTCTGCCGTTTTGAAACCGCCAGGGAGCGTTACCATCGGCTGGCAAACGAACACCCGGAGACCATAAAAAGAGCCCCTCTCGTCCATATTGCTTCCCGTCTCGGTATGCCCCCGGAAAGCCTTAGCCGGGTACGGGCAGGTCTCCTATAAAGCATTAAGCTGCATGGGAACAAGAGTCTTTGGGCAGAGATTTTACCCGGGCAAAACTCTTCCCGACCCATTTTCGGCTATTCCAACGACGTACAAAAACAATAGCCCGGATACCCTCATCCAGGGTAAAGGCAATCCACATGCCGGCTAATCCCCATCCCAAGCTAATACCGAAAACATAGCTTAAAGCAGTAGCCACACCCCACATCACGATAACACCGGTCGCAAAAGGATAAGTCACATCCCCTACCGCATTCAAAACATTCACGGAAAGAATAATTACGGCACACCCCACCTCCAACACGACATCGATACACAGTATCACTATTCCCATCCCAACGATTTCCGGATTACGGGTCAACAGGCTGAATATCGTCTTACTAAATAATGCCGTAACAGAGGTAACCCGAACTTTCCGAAAATCAAGGCATAGTTACCTAATATATTCAGTACATTCATCAGCAGGGTCACACGCATCGGATAAAAAACCTTGTTATGGCTTCTCAACACGGCAGATAGAGTTAAAGCAATCGCTTGAAAAAAAAGCAAAACCTCCCACGATTCGCATATAAACCAAACCGTCGGCAACCAAGCCCGGATCAAGATTCATCATCTTCAACAAGGATTCTGCCCGAAAGAACAAAACGGCACTGATAGACAAACCGATCAACGTGTTAAAAAGCGAGGAAACGCCCACAACCTGTATGACATTCTTATGCCGCTTTGCCCCCAAATATTGTGAACAAAGTACCGAAGTCCCGACAGTACTCACGCCGAATACCAAAAAGACCAGATTCAACAATTGATTGACCACCCCCACGGCCGCAACCGTATCATCGGAATAACGACTCAACATAAAGGTATCCATCGCACCCAACAACATGATCAACAAGGTCTCGATAAAAATAGGCCCTGTCAATTTAAACAATCGCACCCGTAAGCTCTTCTGATCTTCCATCGTCATTCATTTTAACGATGCAAAAATAAGAGTCAGTCTCTCAGGTTGACTTGATATAAATCAAAAAAAACGTGTTGAGTCTCCCCAACACGTTTTTATAAAACATTCGATTATCTTATTTTTTCACAGCTTCCAAAGACAAAAGAATTGATTGGTAATGAGCTTTGTCGGCAGCATTAGCTGACGGGATCCGACTCTTAAGCAAAGAGATCATCTTTTCCATCAAAGCCGTATTGTAAGCCCCGGTCTCATCGATATTGTCGATGCGAACCTCACGTTGCCATCCGTATCCGTATACATCGCCGAATTGATTTTTCTGCATCTGAGCGGCAACACATCCGGCGCCGTACTCGCTTTCGATATGACGTAAACGTTTTTGGAAACGGGCAACAGCTCCCGACTCATCCAATCCGTAAGCAACAATCTCGTCTACGGAAGGAGCATAGGCATCGAGTTCGAGGTTTTCACCCTGCAATCCGAACAATCCGCCACTCTTCTTCCCTACTACTTTGTTAACAGAGGCTACAACTTCTGCGGCCAAATTTCTCTGCAACAATTTATCGCCTTCGGTTAATTTACGACCTTGGATCGTCGGTTCCCAAATTCCGGCATACAAATCGTCATAGAACTCTTTCAAAGAATAAGCTTTGTCAGCCACATGAGAAGATACCATCACGTTCTTATTCAATCCGAATAATTTCTTAGCGACAGCAGCTCTCAAAGTGATAGACATATTCAAAGCCAAGGGGAATTTGGAAGTCAACTCCTTGTCATTCAACCAATCGCTGTTGCGAACTTGTTTGATAGCCCAATTCATGGCTTTCTTTTGAACCTCTTTCGGTACGGCCTGATAACGTTTTCCGGGAGTTCCGTCTTTCACGTCAGACAAGTAGATACCGCCGACATTCACCAATGCATTGTTCAAATAACGGAAATATTGATTCACAATACTCATGTACAAATCCTGCCGATGAGCGGTTGAAGGATCATCCGTAATCCAGTTATTCAAGTTCTTCAAAATATATTTCAAGTTCTTGATACCGTAATCACCGGCTTTCATAGCATCGTCACCTAAATCTTCTTCCAACGCACTCGGATCGTAACGGCTGAAAATTTGTTGTCTTCCGTAACGATACATCGGATCGCCGGCTTTTTCGTCTACCCAGCTTTCCAATACTTTAGCTTCTTCTTTTACCGATTTATTTCCGGGGATCGGAGAATACAGCCATTTGATAGCATACAAATCGTAAATACCCATATCAGGAGGAGTCAATCTAACTCCCTTGTCATTCGGTTGAGCAACATAGTTGAAACGGGCATAATCCATGATAGAGGGAGTGGTTCCGTATTTCTGAGTGAAAGAAGCAGAACGCAAAGAGTCTACCGGGAAGGCGTTAGAAGCGGCCATATTATGCATCAAACCTAACGTATGTCCGATTTCATGAGCAAACACATAGGTAAGAGACTCATCCATAATCTCTTTCGGCATTTTTTTCGTCCGAACAGAAGGATCGATCTGAGCTGTCTGAACAAAACGCCAGTTATTGATCAATTTAACAACATCATTGTACACCAGTACGGTAGCGTTGATAATTTCACCTGTTCTCGGATCAACCCAAGAGGGCCCCATAGCATTGGCAACCTCTATCGGCACGTAACGGATACAAGAATACTTCAAGTTGTCCGGATCAAAGTTAGGATCGTCTTTCGGGAAATCGTATACCTGCATGGCATTTTTGAAACCGATTTTTTCAAAAGCCTGATTCCAAACCAACACGGATTTTTTCAAAGGTTCTTTCCACTCTTCCGGGAAAGCATCGTCCACGTACCACACGATAGGCTTAACGGGTTCTACCAGTTCTCCGCGTTCCCAAGCCTGCATATCTTTGGGTTCCAAACGCCAACGATTAGCTAACGTATAATTCTGAATACCGTCTTCTGCCATCGTGATGTTTTGTTTACCGGTCAGGAAGATTCCGACACGGCTATCAGCGATACGCGGTTTCATTTGTTCTTCCGGTAACAAAAGGATGGTCCGGTTAACTTTAGCAGTCACCTCTCCGCTTCCGAAAATAAACATCCAAAACTGCAATTTATAGGAATAAGTCATATAAGACTCGATGGAAACATTATCCTCAAAAGCTTTGATCTTACCTAAAATAGACAGATCCGGCTTCAATGTGGAAACCACGTTCAAAAAGCCGTAATAACTGGACATCGGGCTAAGAGCCGGTTCACTCGCGGTAAACATGGTCGTCATATCGATCATCACCGCCGTGCTATCCGCATTGTAAGCCTCGATTTTGTATTTCTTCATGAAAGGATCCATATAGTTCCTTTCCAAAGCCAATTTCAACTGAGGATCACCTTCGGTTATGGCATTCACTTCTTGAAGAACGATCGTACTGTCGATCTTATTGAATTTAACATGTAACGGATCGTTCGGCTTATAACCGACGGTAGCGATCTCAGAATTACTGGATTCTGCCGTGGTAGAAGCAATCAACATATCGCGTCCAATGTACTTCAACGGTAATTCTACATACAATTTACCATCGATTTTGTGTAAAGTCAAGAATTTACCCTCGGCAGTCTCGCGTCCCGGTTTTTTCATCAACTTTTCATAGGGAGTCTCCTTCTTTTTCGGAGCTACCTCTTCGGTTTTGTTCTTGTTTTTTTTCTTTTTGCGTGATGCAGCATAGCTGTCATTGGCAAAGGGCACAACAAACAATGCAGCCACAAATAATACAATCCATTTTTTCATACAAACAAATTTTAATAAATATGCGATAAAATTACATTAAGATTCCACATTACGATACTCTTCTCCCTACTTTAACGATAAATTAACAAGAAAAAAACGCCTCTTATTCATGCATATTCCAATAACCATATGATAATCTGAAACATACACAACACACTCATCTCTTTTCTACTATTTTAACATACTTTTCTCTCCAAAAATCAAAACTTTTCGATTCTCATATCTTTGTAGCTTTATTACTGAATATTCATAATATATGCATAATAAACATCACCGTACGCTTTATCATCCGTTACGCCCCCCTTTATTACCCGAAAAGTATCATCTACGGGTGAATGACCTTTCAACCCGTATTCTTTTTTTACCCTTTTGCATTTCAATACCCAAATACTTTTATCCCCCTCCGTATGGGGCGCTTCTTTTAGGAATAATCTCCCCTTTCGTCTGTTTCATACATTGGAATCCTGCCGTAAAAGAGTTAAGAAGTACCCGCCCAGCCATTACCTTTATTTAACTTCCCTCAACACGTTGACGGCCTTTTCTTTACATCCTTAATGAACCGGTGCCCGCAAGGACCGCCGTGGGTTTCGTTTTGATTATCGGCGGAGCCTACCTGACAGGAAAAGGAAGATCAAACTTCATAAATAAACATAAATATTTCTACATAGATATATTTACAATACATTTATTTGTTTAGTTATAAATAATATCATACCTTTACCGCAAACCAGAAACATAAAACATCACACCAATGAAACGAATCACCTTATTCTCTTTCTTGTTACTGGGCATGACTTTTTTCTACTCATGCGTAAAAGAAAGTTCCCCGAGCACTAATACGCCGGAGAAAGTTACGAAATTAAACATACCATCCAATTTCGATTGGAAAACTTCTGCCAACATAGTCTGTAACTTTACAGCCCAACACGATACGAAAGTGGAAGTATCGCTCGCGAAAGAAGAGGCATCTTTTGCCACTTTTATCGTCGGTCGCGAAACCGATAACGTATATCTAAACCTTCCGACCTCCACGAAAAAAGTGTATGTAAAATACGAAACGAAGGACGGGAATTTTAAAACAGTGGAATTAGTTCCGGCGGGGACAACCTTGTCCTGCACGATCCCCGGGGACAGCAAGGAGTATGTTGCACCCCAAACCGAAATCTTCAACATTCAAAGAGCAATAGCACGTACTCCCCAACAAAACGTGGGGACAATATATTATCCCGCCCAAAATAACGGTTGGGGCACATTAATGTTCGAGGATTTATGGCCTGGCTACGGAGACTATGATTTTAACGATCTGGTTGCCAATTACAAAATACAACTTTACATGCAAAACAAAAATAAAGTGAACAGCATGCTGATCGGTATCCGGGTGAAAGCCGTAGGTGGCTCTATTCCTAATGATTTTTATCTCACGTTAACGGGGGTAAAAGGAGGAGAGATCGATGAAATCACCCCTTACAGCAGTCATAACGCCGTCGCAACCGCTGAAATGGTACAACTCAATCCCGGAAATAGTGTTCATACTCCTGCCACCTTTATTTTTAAAGACATCAAAAAGAATGACAAAAAACCTAAGGGAGCAATATATCTAAATACGGAACGGGGTTACGAAATGCCGGAAAACGACTGGGTTACAGTTGCCTATTTCGTCCAATTCAGAAATTCGATTGCTATCGAAGACGTGACATTCGATAAATTCGATTTCTTTATTGCCAACACGGAAAGAGAAATACACTTGGGAGGATTCGCCCCCTCGCTGTTAGGACAATCCGTCTATGACAACTTAGTGGCCAACAGCAATAATATCAATCCGAATAAATACTATTATTCCAAAACCAATCTGATATGGGGTTTAAGCATTCCGGCAGACATCCCACATGCCTATGAAAACACAGATTTTTTAAAAGCTTACCCCAACTTTGCCAAATGGGCCCAATCGGGAGGCTCCGCAAACACAGACTGGTATGAAGACAAAGGCGACAATCGGATAAATGCCAATTTAGTTAAATAACCCCATAAAGGTAAGAGTAATATTAAGAAATAACTTCTTCGTTTTTTACGAAGAAGTTATTTTTTTACAAACAACGAAACGAATAAAAAACATCGAATGGCAATCCGCAGGAAAACATAACTCCATTTTATTTCATTTTACAACCATATTATTAGCAATATATCAATTTTATTACTAATTTTGCATATATTGGAAATAAATGCATGCTTCTTTCATTTTAAGATATGCCGAGGTGGAAATACACGTAGATAATCGATTTAACAAGAGAATTGAAAATAAATTGGATCATATCTAAAACGAAATACGACAGAAACTTCTACCGACGATGGAAAAATTATACGAAAACCCCGAAACGACAACCATAGAGCAGGAACTTGAGCTATATCGTTCAATGATCGGTTCCTTACCACAAACCATTATTCTGTTGGATAAAAACAAATACGTCATTCGCATCTACAACGTCCCTTCTCAAAAAACAATAGCCGATCATCTATACAAAATTACAGGCAAATCTCTTCATTATTACTGTAAAGATCCGACCTTTCCCTATCAAAAACTTTGTTGTCAAATCGACACTATTTTCGATTCCGTCCTTAAAACAGGTAAAACGATTCATTTCGAAGACAATCTTCATGACAGAGACATAGAAATAATAGTCTCCAGAATCCCGAATAAACGAATAACGATCCAGATTCGCGACATCTCAAATCTCATTAACATAGAAAAAGAGAGAGAAACACAAGCGCACAACCAAGAATTACACGGAGCATTAATCGCCGGAGGTTTATCTTCATGGAGCTATGACGTGGAAAAAAAAATCATATCATCCGTCCACAACAATACGGTTATCGGTAAACAGATGAGACTCGAAGAGTTACTTCTGCGCATTGAGCCAGGGTATCGTCATTTACTTATCGATGCTTTCGAACAGATCATCCATCACGGAAGTAAATTTCAAAAATTCATAGTGGAAATCCGTGATCTATTTAACCAAAAAATAGATCTGGACATACACGCCATACCTTACCGATACACTCCAAACGGTAAAGTATCTATCATCATCGGTTCTCAAAAAGACGCTACTAAAAAACTTTTTTACGAAACCAATCGCACCACCCTGATCAAACAAAATAAACTAATCCTGGACAACGCAAATTCCGGATTCGTTTATATGACTTCCAACTACCAAATTCTTTGGGAAAACGTATCGAAAGTATTCTCCGATACACAGATCGTCAATCATTTCCGGGTAGGATCCCACTGTTACAGATCATTCGGCAAAAAAAAAGCTCCATTTTGCATGGAATGCCCGACACTCCAAGCCATAGCTTCCCGCAAAGTACAATGCCATACTTTCACCACTCCCAAAGGGTTATCGGTTGAAATAACGGCCAACCCAATCATCAATGAAGAAGAACAAGTAGAAGGAGTCGTACTTCGTATAGACGATATCACGAAACGGGAAGCAACCTATAACAAATTGAAACAATCCGAAGCAAAAAATGCCGCAACAAATCAATTACTATTGGCCATCCTTGAATATATGCCTTGTGCATTCTTTATCAAAGATGCCAATGACGAGTATAAATACGTAATAGCTAATAAAGAGTTTTGTAACTCTATCGTACATACAAAAAAGATTATAGGGAAAACAGATTATGAAATTTTCCCACCGGAAAAGGCAAACTATTACCGTATGCAAGACACGAATGTCATCGGGTGTAACGATATACTGACGATAGATGAAGAGATAGGGACAAACAATCAAGATAACTTCATGTGGCATATCACCAAATTTCCATTAATCGATAAAAAGAATAATAGAAAATTAGTCATAGGGATAGCACTTAACATCACAGAACACGTAAGAGCACAACAGGAAATCGAGTACAGCAAAACTTTGCTTGAATTCTCTTTTGTCGTCGGAAAAATCATCCCTTGGATCTGGGACTTATCCACCGGCATGATTCACTCGAACAGCAAAGAAGCTCTCTTTTTTGACCAGGAATCCACCTTCGAGGAATACATCGACACCTTTGTACATCCAGATCACAGGGCTAGAATCAAACAAGAAGCCAATGACTTAATCCACGGAAGAACGAAAGAACTGAATAGCCAAATATTAACACTCCGATCCGGCAAATACGAGTGGAATCATATCATCGGACAAAAAATAAAAGACCCCCAAAGCGGGCAACTGAAAGTTTTAGGGATTAATCGAATCATTACCGAAGAGGTCAAACAAAAAGAGGAGTTAGCCCGAGCAAAAAAGAAAGCAGAACAATCGGATGCACTTAAATCTGCTTTTTTAGCCAATATGAGTCACGAAATACGTACTCCGTTAAACGCCATCGTAGGCTTCTCTCAACTCATACACACGGCCGAATCTTTGGAAGAACGACAAGAGTATCAACGAATCATCGACTCGAGTTGCGAGTATCTGCTCAACTTAATCAATGATATTCTCGACCTGTCAAAAATCGAAGCAGGCTATATCAGTCGTACCGATTGCGAATTCGATTTGACCGAACTCTTCTCGGAACAAGAGATCATGATCCGGCCTAAACTTAAACATAGCGTACAGCTGATCTGGACCAAACCGACATCAAAGTGCATCGTTTGCTTAGATCGACTGCGGGTTGCACAAATCATAACGAATTTTCTTACCAATGCAGCAAAATTCACGGAGAGAGGATGTATAGAAATGGGATTTACATCCCGTGACGGAGGCGTCAAATTATTCGTTAAAGATACCGGTTGCGGCATAGCAGAGAACAATATCGACAAAGTATTCGAACGATTCGAAAAATTCAACAAATTCGCCCAAGGCACAGGACTCGGAATGGCTATCTGTAAGGCTATTATCAACGCATACAATGGAAAAATCGGTGTTACGTCCAGAATAAACGAGGGAAGTCTATTTTGGGCATGGATTCCATGTCATATCCACTCGGAGAAAAACGACAACAGTCAAACAAATACGACACTACCCTAAATACTTTACCCAACGACAAACGCAACAAAATCACACGACCTGTTTCGATTTCGTTACAATAATACTTGAACACTTCCGTAACATTTAAAGTTATTTCAATAACTGTTCTATTTTTTCGATCAACGCTTTGAAAGAGGCTTCATCATAACCGATTTCCAGGTAAACAATTTTCCCATCTTTCCCGACTATATAATTACGGGGAATGGAAGAAGTGGCAAATTTCTCAAAAATCTTCCGGTCGGTATCCATACCCATAGGAAACGTATAACCGTTCTTTTCCCGAAATTTTTTTATCTGTTCATAGCTATCTTCCCTGGATATCGGAAGAAAAACAAAATCTTTTCCCTTGAAGCGGTCGATAATCTCTTTTTGAACCCGTTTCAATTCAGCCTGACAGGGAGGGCACCAGGTAGCCCAAAAATTGATCAAAACCACTTTGCCTTTCAGATCATCGATTTTTATTTCCGTTCCATCAAACATCTTTACCTCGAAAGAGGGAACCCTATCCCCGACTTTTACCAAAGTCTCTTTTTCTTGCGCGAACACCCAGCTGATTCCCCCCATTAACAAGAGCATTACACCTATAATCCATAATCGTTTCATAATTGATAATTTAGTTGTTCCTACACAAAGATAAGATAATTATAGCACAATTCAACATTTATTACCAATTCTCTTCCTCCCCCGTTCGCATCAGCAAAATAAATCGAAGATTTTAAACATTCGGTTTGCGATTCCCGTTTAATCAATAAAACACTTATGCAAACAAAAGCAATACAACAAATTTTACCTCCACCTCCATCTCACATGGTCGGGGATGGTTTCCGGGTACACAACTTTTTTCCTCACGGTTACGATATGGCCCCCAATAGAATGAGTCCGTTCTATTTATTGGATTATAACGCCAAAATCGAATTTCCTCCCAAGGATACTCCCAGAGGAGTAGGCGTACACCCGCATCGGGGATTCGAAACCGTAACGATAGTTTATCACGGCAAGGTAGCACATCATGATAGTAAAGGTAACCACGGGGTTATCGGAGAAGGAGATATTCAATGGATGACGGCAGCATCCGGCATATTGCATAAAGAATACCACGAAGCAGGGTTCAGCCGAAAAGGAGGAGCCTTTCAAGTAGTTCAGCTCTGGATCAATCTTCCGGCCAAAGACAAAATGAGTACTCCCGGCTACCAATCCATTACCAACAAAGAAATACCCAAATATCCGTTACCACAAAATAAAGGAGTGGTAGAGGTCATTGCAGGAACTTACGAAGGGATAAAAGGCATCGCCCGTACTTTCACCCCCATCGAAATGTACAATATCCGTTTAAAGGCGGAAACAACAATAAATGTAGTATTACCGGAATACTATAACACCGGTATACTCGTTATCGAAGGAACAGTTCGAGTAAATGAAAAAGAGACGGCGCCGACGGATCATTTCATCTTATTCCGGAATAAAGGAGAAGCAATCACGTTAAAAGCCATAGAAAACTCTATTTTATTGGTACTAAGCGGAGAACCCATCAAGGAACCCATCGTATCCTACGGCCCTTTCCTAATGAATACCAAAGATGAAATCATGAAAGCATACAAAGACCTAAACGCGGGTAAATTCGGACAATTAGAAGATTAGCAAAAAGAATTCCCCCAAATTTGAGGGAATTCCCCGCTCATCGATAAATTATTTAATATTAGACCCTATATCGACAATTTTCCCGAAACCTTTGAATTCGTGAATACTATTTTCATCCCGCAAGATATCTCCGGAAGAGGTTAGTTTCATCTCGACCAATCCACCTTGATCGGCACTGTAGTTGAAAGCCGCTCCCAAAAGATAAGGAAGTCCCTCTTTTATGTACGCTTTCCAATCCTCGTTATACACATAATGGGTAAAATAGTTCAAACGAAACTTCAATCGCACGATTTTCACCGTAGGATCGGGGTGTTCATAAATAACTGTCGTCGTAGGAATCAGCCTGTTTAAATCCACCTTGTATATCTTATTTCCGGCCGCCATAAAAAACAGACGGTCCCATAGATAAGACGTGGTAAAACACAAATTTTCATAATCGACCCCGGCAGGTAAAGCGACTTTAAACTTACCGGAACACCAGGGAATATTACTCTCGTTTCCATAGGGAGCAGGCTTGTCGGCATCGACATTGATCTCGTAAACATATACCCCATGATCCGTCCGGCTATAGGCAAAAGACAATATCTTCCCGTAGGTATCCTCTTTCTGCGCCGTAACTCCCATATCCAACATCACTTTGTCACTCCCTATATTGTTGGGATCAAAAACATTCGGAGCTTTCTCTTTCTCCGGGATCAATGCCAATTCGAATTTTTTCCCGGATTCATAAAGACCGGAGGATCCTGTCGTCCTGAATAATTGATTATTCTCCGCATCATAATACGACATTCCCTCCCTAAAGCCCAAAAAACGATGATTCAAATCGTCATAGACAACAAAATACTCATAGGCAGAACAGGCCATTTTAGCCCGAAAATCCGTCTTATCTCCTCGAGTCAGAACCGTCGGATAGTAGACGGAAAAACCGTCAGCCTGGGCATGATACAGCTCTCCCCGATCGATGATCATCTCTCCGGATACCTGAGTTCTGGAAAATACGAATTCGGGAATGAAGTCCGTATCTCCGTCCAATTTCTTTCCGTACAGCATATCTTCAAGCATATACTCCACGCCGAAAGTAGAGGCGTTCAACATAACGGCATCCCGGTCCGTCATTAAAATAACGACAGGTCTACCTGGAGAAAAAACTCCGCCCCAAGCATCTCCATAGCGTATATTACTCACCAACACTTTTGGGTTCCCTTCCAAAGACAGCTCTTTTCCCACATCCGTCCGATAAGCATCGGGAATAACCATAGCACTCTCCCCCATACCATCGACGGCTCCCAACACACTACGCCCATTTACCTCCTGCAATACAAACCAACATCTGTTGTAAGGAGGTATGGGAGTTACCGTTACCATCCGATACCATACCGTACCTTCCGGACTCTGATCCGTTATTGTCAAACGTACGGTAAACGGACTCACCTCTTCCGGCTGCAACCAGATACGACAGCTCTTTTCCTCCCCGCATAAACGCCAACCCTCCAAAGACTCTTTTATTTCCCATTTAAAACTCAGATTCGTTTCATTCTGTAACTGTGTTTGAGTCAATTTAGGATTCAAATCTACCGGAACCGAATCGTTTTTTAATAACCGGACTCCCACGGCTGCCGGTAAATCGACTACGACCTCATTGATGTTATGATAATCGTACGAGCCCTTATCATCATAACACCCATAAACCAATAACAAAATCCCGACCAGGAATATCATTTTTCTTTGTATTTTCATAACGTATCATTTTAAATTCATCACTATTGCCTATCGAAAACGATTTCACCACCGTCCTCATCCAACAAGGGAGGATTTGTCTTTAAATATTCGGTATATGCCGTTCTCACTTTTTCCCTTTCGGCTAATATGACAGAGCCGATCAACGGGATTTCCCTATAAGCTTTTCGGAGAACATCCATCATGAAAAGGTACTTCCCGTCCGAATATTTTCCCCAAAAAAACGATAGCCAACCATCCGGTCTTATCTTATAGTGAATCTCCACTTTACAGGCACGCCGATCCTCCCGCCCCGGTGCAAATCGGTGTAAAGGATTATTTACGTCAAAAACTATATTCACTCCCCAAGGTTCTTGTGTCGTTACCTTTTCCGGGCGTTCGGCCCGTATCGTCACGGATTGAGTAATGGTATCCAACGCCGTATAAGTATACTTATCTTCCGCTTCAACATGGGCCTTATCCGTATAACTGCTATTCACCTCTGTCGTCAGGCAAAAATCCCGGGATTTTTTCACATCTCCCTGTATCTCTACCACCACGGCCAATTCAACCCACTCCAGTCCTTTGACGTAATCGGAATCCCGAAAAGTATAAGCAATCTTGGAGGAATGAAAATTGATACATTCCGCCCCGTCGTACAAGGCTATCTCATGCTCGGTACAACTAACGTAAAGAGCACCGATAAGTAAAGCCAGCACTAAAAATTTATATCTTTTCATATCGTTCATGCTTAATTATTATTGCCAAAAATTAGTTCGTTATCCGGAACGGGCCACCGGTATTTCCCCCGGACATCGGTTAAGGGACATCGATCGAATGTTTTATAGTTCCGGTGTTTATAAAAATAAAACAACTTACCTTCCGCGTAGAAGTCCTTCCGATACTCCTTCATGATCTCGTTTATCCTGACCGTCTGGGTATTGTCATATCCCGGACGGGTATCCGGACGGTCGTAATTATCATTTGCCATAATTTCGTCCATGTAAGAGATACCTCTTGTCCAACGTACCGTATTCAACGCTTCGGCACTTTTAACTTTGTCATTTTCACACTCGGCAACGATATAATACATCTCCGAAAGCCGGATCAAGGGAACGATATTTTTACCGGAATAGTCATCCCGATAACCGGATTGGTTGTATTTCCGGCATAATTTATACACCCGGCCATTTGTTAATACCGATTTGAAGGTGCTATTCTGAGCCCTGAAATCGGTTGCTCCACCCCCTAAAAACTCGTACAAGGCATTAAAATTCCCTTCCATGATAAAAGTGTGATCCCATATCGACCCGACAAATTCGTTATCACTAAAATAACTATCTATCAATTTGTTAAATTCATACACGTGTAAACCAAAAACATGCTCCTCGTAAAGTACGAGAGTATGATTGGACTCACTTAACTTAAAATAGGGAGCACTAATAACCTCCCTCGCGTATCGTACGGCTTTTCCCTTGCTCTCTTCGTCTCCTTTATAACTGTAAACTCTTGCCAGAACAGCCTTTACGGCATACAAATTCATGCGCAACTGCCGTTGATTCACGAAAGCGTCATAATCTATATCCATAAGATCCGGATAACCGAAACGTTGGGGATCGTGTTGTTCCAATAAATCATTGGCTTCCTGCAAATCCGTCAAAATATGAATAATAACTTCATCTGCCGTCAAACGAGGAGGAGCCTTCTCGTTAAGCTCTTTCCGGTAAGGAATTGTTTTTTCAGAAGAATTCGCACTGTATACCGGTCCGAACAAACGTAATAAATCAAAATGCAGAAACGCCCGCAGCCCCAGAGCCTCTCCCTTCATCATCTCGTAATAATGGTTTGTTTTAATTACCGAACGATTTTTCTCTAAATACTTCAGGAAATTATTAATATTGGCAATGATGTTATACATTTCCAAGTAAATCTTATTCTTAAGATCCAGATAAAGCCCGTCATATTCATACATCTGTGTTTTATCCAAACTTTTAGATCCCGGATAATTATCATAATTCCCCGAAAGCAGTTCCAGGTATCCGTACGTCAATTCTTTGGCATACAGATTCTCGGAACCCATCTTCAAATAAAAACCGGTTAGCACGTCTTTAAATCCGGATTCGGATTCGAACATCTTATCTCCCGGAATAGCCGTTTTCGGTTGTACGTCCAACCAATCGGCACAAGCAGTAATCCCGAAAGCCAAAACGAGTATTATATCTATTCTTTTCATATCCAGAAAGTTTTAATTAAAAGGCAACATTCAACGACAACGAGAACTGACGGGCAAAAGGATATTTCAATCCCCGTTCTTGTTTTATAGAAGAGAGATAAAACAAATCCTCCATATTAAAAGCCAGGTTTACTGAATTCATCCCCCAACGTTCGATATATTTCGCGTTGGTTTTATCCATCCGGTAACTGAAAGAAAGAGAGGTCATCTGAAGGGTATTTTCATCCATCACGAAACGAGAACTGGCTTTCGTTTTCGATCCCTCCGCAGCCGGCGAAATCTTTTTATACTTCACCCGATCCCCCTTCTTCTTCCACCTCAAATCCAATACCCGTTTATCCGCATTGTACATCAAATCCGCATTCTCGACCTTATCCACCAATGTTTGATTATACATCTGTCCTCCGAACTTGTAGGCAAAACTCATATTCATCCCGAAACCCTTATAGGTAAACGAAGAATTGAGACTTCCCCGCCAGCGAGGTTCCGTATTTCCGCAGGCGACCATATCTATTGGATCCCAAGTCCCGGTCACGTTCCCGTTTCTTCTTAGAAAGATTTCTTCTCCGGTAGCCGGATCGATCCCCAAAGATTTCACCACCCAAATACGATTCATCGACTCTCCTTCCTCATAACGGGGGAGTGGCGAATCTTTCAATTTTTCGGCATTAACGGCATTCATATTTCTTAGTGCTTCCGAAATCTTTTTCAGTTTATCTCTATTATGGGAACCATTCACGGAAACAATCCAGTAAGCAGCCTTTTCCGCATCCCGATAGGGAATAAAAGAGAGATTCAGCTCCACTCCCTTGTTTTCAATCGTACCCATATTTTCAGGATAAGAAATAAAACCCGACGAAGGAGCAATCGTTATATCCGTTAATGAGTTTTTGGTCCGTTTACGAAAATACTCCGCCCGAGCAGTGATCCGTCCGTCGAACAGCCCCAGCTCCCAAGCTACATTCCATGTTTCCGTCTGTTGCCACTTCAACTTTTCGTTCGGCATAGCCACCAACTCGGCCCCGGTTCCGTCGGAAGCCAAATAGGGCTTCAACAAGACCCCGTAAGTATACAATTCCCGGGATTGGTAAGGCGCAAATCCCTGAGTTCCCGTAACCCCGTAAGATCCCCGTAAAACAAAATCGGAAATAAAGCCGATCCGGGACATAAAAAGCTCTTTTTTCACATCCCAACGTAATCCTGCAGACCAAAAAGGCGCAAACCTATTGTCTTTGCCGAACAGAGAAGAGCCGTCTGCCCGAATATTAAAATCAACCGAATATTTGTAGTTATAGGAATATCCCAAAGTCGCAACCCAGCCGATCAAACGGGAAGTGTTCTCCATCCCGGTCATTTTCTCGTCGTACTTTTTACCGAAAAGGATATCATCCATATTATCATTGGGAAACCCGGTCACGTAGGCTCCATAATTGCTATTTTGCGTCTCCTGCACAGACATACGGACATTACCGGTAAAGTAATGGACTCCTCCGAACAACTTATTATAACTTCCGGTAAGATCCAATGCATAACTAAACTCCTCCTGCTGCGTCCGGCGAAAATCACCGCGCAAAGAAGGATCCGCAATTCCGATAAACGCCGTATGCTGCGCGGGACGAAAAACATCCGTCTTCCCATTGCTTTTGGACAAGGAGAAACTCCCTTCCAAACGCATGCTCTCCAACGGATTATACTCTATTTTAAACAGATTACGCACCCCGAAACCCATCGTCCTGTTTCTCGTGTGAAAGGTCGTGTTATACATGGGATTGGCATAATCCAAAACCGCCGTCGTTCCCCGTATCATCCCGTCGAATCGGTCCAAGCGTTTCATCACCTCTCCGTTCTCCCCGTACGGACGTAAATAAGGATTCAATCTCGTGTATTCGCTGAAATTTCCCCAAGGAGACTCATCTCCGACAGTACTATTAACGGTAATACTATTCTTTAGCAATAATTTCTGAAAACGATATTGCAAATCCAATGATCCGGTCGTCGTATTTCGTTTAGACCCCTTCATTACCCCCGGTGTAAAATTGACTCCGGCATATAGCCTATAACGCAAAGCCCTGTCTCCACCCTCCAACGTCAGCGAATGCCTTTGCTGCACGGCCGTCCGTAAGGGTTTATCCAACCAATAGGTGTTTACCCCTCGTTTTACCTCCCTCATCTTCTCCTGGTATAACACCAACGCAAAATTATCGACACTCCCGTTATCCCGGTAAAAACCGGCTCTTCGTTCAGCCTCCAACTTTTCTGCGGCATTCATCAAATTGTAATCGGACAAATCCGGTGTTTCTACCCGAACATTCCCGCCGTATGTCACCCAAAGACGGCCTTCTTTAGGAATCTTGGTTTCAATCACGATTACCCCGTTAGCAGCCTTAGAGCCGTAAATAGCCGTTGCCGCCGCATCTTTCAACAACGTGATAGACTCCACCCGGTCCGGATCCAAATCCACCATCGTCTGCAAATCGATTTCGAAACCGTCCATAATCAATAAGGGTTGATTGGGATAAGTGGCGTATTCTCCCTGCAAAGTGACCACATTGGCGGAAGCCCCCGCATTACCGCCCGGCAAAGTAGCTTGTCCCCGCATCCGCAAATCGGGCAAACGATTCGGATTGGATCCGTTTTCGATATCCTCCATGACCCGAAAACTCGGCTCTATGGCCGCCAAGGCTTTCGCTATATTGGTCGTACTGATTTTTTTCAACTCCTCACCTTTCACGGTAACAGCCGATCCGGTAAATCCCTCCTTACGACGATTAAACATACCGGTCACGACCACTTCCGATAATTCCTCACGGTTCACCTTCATCTTAACTACCCACTCTCCCGTTTTAGGTATGTCTTCAAACGGAATGACCCGTGTCTCCATCCCTACAAAAGAAAACACAAGTTCCGCCCGGGTCGTATCCGGAACCAACAGGGAAAAAAAACCGCTCGAATCGGTAGCCTGCCCCAAATGAGTCCCTTTTATAACGACCGTTACTCCCGGTAAAGACAAACCTTTTTGATCCGCCACCCTTCCTTTTACTACTTTTGATTTAATATTCTTCTTTTCTTGTTTCTGCAATTTAGGAGAGATAATCACGATCTTATCTTCAATCTTATACCACAACTCGGTTCCTTTCAAACAATCGGCCAACACCTCTTCCACGTTCCGATCTTTAGAAACCACGTCTATCTTCCCCACCCTCTCTATTTCATTATTGCTATACACGAACTCGTATCCCGTTTGACGAGTGATCTCTTCAAACACGGCCTTCAATGTCGTATTCTTCATCTTCATACTTAAACGTACTTGTGCTGCAGCTCTTTCAGCAACTGAGATAAATCCCAAAACCAAAAGGCAAAGAAAGACTCGCCTGCACCATACTTTTTTTCGTATGACACGCTTATAGTTAATCGTGTCAACATCTCGATTTTTTTTCATAAATTCGTAACGCTTTATAGTTAACAATAGTCATGTTATCACATGGCTGTTATCGATTAACAGGAAAGTGTTTGCCCACTTTCCTGTTTGTTTCACTCTTTTCGAACAATCAAAGTTCTTCCGTTCCATTCAAAACGTAATCGAGCGGTTAATTCCAATATCTCTAAAACTTTATCAATACTCTCGTATTTCGGCAGATTACCCGTAAATCTGATCTCTCGTAAGGAAGCATCCTCAATAGATATCCGAACATCATACCAACGTTCTAATTTTTTCAATACCGACGGTAAAAACTCGTTTTCAAAAACGAAACGTCGTTCTACCCATGCTATACAAGAACGTACGTCTACCTGTTCCACCTTCAATTTTTCATCCCAGCAGGTCGCCCGATCGCCCGGTCGTAATTCCACTTCCTCATCCCCCGCAGTAATCCGTACCTTTCCCTCTACAAGCGTCGTTTGTTGTAACTCGTCCGGATAAGCTTTCAAATTAAAAACAGTCCCTAAAACCCGTACTTTCAATCGATTCGTTTGCACGATAAAAGGTTTTAGAGTGTCTTTTCGAACTTCAAAAAAAGCTTCACCCTCTAACTCGACCAAACGTTGGTCTCCCGCAAAACGATCCGGATAGCGGATTTTCGAATCTGCATTCAAAATCACTTTTGTTCCGTCTGCCATACACAACATGTACTCTCCGCCACGGGGAACTTTCAGTGTATGCCATTTCGCCTCTTCGGTTACGAGAGTGTCGATGTAGAGCAGCCTTTTTCCGTCATTGACAAAATTTTCCCCTTTCAACTCCCTACAAACAGAATCATATTCTGCCGTAAGAGGTACCACCTCTCCGTTTTCCAATACCAATAAGGCTTTTGAAGATCCCGGAAGAATAGAAATAGGTAGCCCGGCATTTTCGATTACGGGATTCCCTCTTTCCGATAAATAAAAAAAGATACCACCTACACACATCAAAACAACAATCATAGCAACACATCTCCAAAAGCGAAACTTCGGCCTCCGGTAAGAGAAACCGATTCGTCTCTCCACTTTTTCCCAATCTTCTTTCGAATCATAGCGTCGAAACTCCCTCATCCCCTTTTCTACATACGTTACGTCCGTCAATCGATCGAATAAAAATCGATTCTCCTCACTCTCTCGGAGCCATTTCGTCAACTCTTCTTCCTGATCCACTCCCAATTCTCCTTTCAAATAAGTCAGTATCAGATCCACAATCTTATTCCGTTTTGAATTCAAAACCATATTTCATCCATTTTCATTATAAAACAGGTAAAAAAGAAAAAGGAGGACAAAAACAGTGATCTATTTTATGCAAACCGAATCCGATAAAATGAGAAACAAACGAATCAGTGATTCAAAACACTATGAATTAACAAATTGCATCCCAATAACATTAAACATATTTTTAAATTTTCCGGGAAAATACAGGAAACCGCAAGCTATTAAATAGAATCGATACCGCAAATAATTAAATATTAACACATTATATTCTATATTGATAGAAAAAAATCATATATTTGTAGATAATGTACTAAAACCGATAAAAATAATGGAATATAATTCTTTTACTCTCCATAATTACAAAGCGATTCCTCAACTCTCAAAATTAACGCCGGCACAAATAGAAGCCATTGAAGTTGTCGGGCGAGTGTTGCCATTTAAGACCAATAATTACGTCATCGATGAACTGATCAACTGGGGCAATATTCCTGACGATCCCATATTCACTCTTACTTTTCCCCGTAGCGAGATGCTACCCGCCACCGCTTACAATAAGGTCAAATTTCTATTGGAAAACAAGGCAGATGAAGAGATATTAAAGAGAGAGATCGAAAAAATCCGTATAAGATTGAATCCGAATCCGGCCGGACAAGAGTACAATATCCCCATGCTGGGAGAGGTAAAACTCAAAGGAGTACAACACAAATACCGAGAAACCGTCCTGTTTTTTCCGGCACAAGGACAAACCTGCCACGCCTATTGCACCTTCTGTTTCCGCTGGCCGCAATTTTCGGGAATGAGTTCTTTAAAATTTCACATGAAAGAGGCTGACCTGCTTTATCAATACCTGGACAGTCACAAAAAGGTCAGCGATATACTGTTTACCGGAGGCGATCCCATGACTATGTCAGCCTCTATATTAACATCCTATATTCTTCCCCTGTTATCCGAACGATTCTCCCATATCCGTACCATTCGTATCGGTACAAAGTCCTTAGCTTATTGGCCGTATCGTTACCTGTCTGACAAGGATGCTCCCGAACTGTTAGCGTTATTCCGGCAAGTGGTCGCCTCGGGACGCAATTTAGCCATCCAGGCCCACTTCAACCATCCGGCGGAACTATCTACCTCCGCGGTAAAAGAGGCCGTACAACGGATACGCAATACCGGGGCGCAGATAAGGACGCAATCTCCCCTGCTTAAACATATAAACGACAAATCCGAAATTTGGAGTGAAATGTGGAGAAAACAAGTAGATATGAACATGATCCCCTATTATATGTTTGTAGCCCGGGACACCGGATCAAAAACATTTTTTGAACTTCCGTTGGAACGCTGTTGGCGTATATTCCGCGATGCATACAGTCACGTTAGCGGTGTGTGTCGTACGGTGCGAGGACCAAGCATGAGTACGGAACCGGGAAAAATCCAAATAGTGGGCATGAGCGAAGTAAAAGGAGAAAAAATATTCGTATTACGCTTTTTGCAAGGAAAAAAATCCCGGTGGGTGGATGTTCCTTTTTTCGCCCGATATGATCCCTATGCCACCTGGTTTGATCAACTTCACCCGGCATTCGGCGAAGAAAAATTCTTTTTTGAAAAATAATCCCTTCAAAAAAATACGGCACATGTTGAAATCAAAAAAACAAAAAGGCAAGAACAGGATACAAATGCTTTAAACGTTCCCGTAAAAATTTTTTAGCTCGTCGACGTTGCGTTTTAACGGTTGTTTCGGCTATATGCAACTGCTTGCAGATTGTCTTTATATCCAAAAATTCAATATAACTCATTTTGAAGATCCGCTTACATTCGGCAGGCAGTTCTTCTATTATAACAAATATCTCTTTAAAAACATCCGCTTCTACCTGCATACAAAATACTTTTTCCTCCTCATACGCGGGTTCTCCTAATTTCCGATTAGCCTTTTCCCGATTATTTCGTTTTTCCAAATAATTTAAAGCTCTGTTTTGTACACAACTATATAAAAATGATTTTAACGCTATCAGATTGCCAAACTTATTACTCGACTCCCA
Source organism: Sanguibacteroides justesenii (assembly GCF_003204205.1). NCBI lineage: Bacteria > Pseudomonadati > Bacteroidota > Bacteroidia > Bacteroidales > Porphyromonadaceae > Sanguibacteroides > Sanguibacteroides justesenii. Next base: position 15,318 of record NZ_QJPL01000001.1, on the reverse strand, counting down.
CAAACTGATAAATACGTCCTGCACGACATCTTTTGCCACTTCCTGATCATGTACAAATTTATTGGCAAAATAACAAAGCGAAGCGTAATATTCATGAAACACGTTCTCGAATACCTTCGGACATTCGACATCCAATATTTCAGGATCCATGTACTCATCTGTATAACGCACGTTATTCGACATTCACATCAATTTACACATCCAAAAATACATGTTTTTATACGATATGCAATAAAATTTGGAATAATAAATATTTTCCATACCTATCGGGGGAAATTGATATCCTCGAATAGACATAGAGCAATCATACTCCAATCGTAGCATTCGATTCATATCAATAAAATATAGGTTCTTAAACGGATCTATCGAGAATATAATAAAATTCGAGAGGGAAATTCCCTCTCGAACAAATTATTTAAAAACCCTCACGCGTTCCTCTATCGGATTGAATTCTTTTTGTCCGGGTTCCTGAAGAGGTACGCCAAACGGCATTTGTGCCACTAATTCCCAATTTTCAGGAAGTTTCCACTCCGCCATGACTGCTTTATCTACCAGTGGATTATAATGTTGGAGGGAAGCTCCGAAACCGGCATCTTCCAACATTGCCCATACAGCTAACTGATGCATGGCAGATGTATGTTGAGACCAAATCGGAAATTTTTCATGATAAAGTGGAAATGCTTTTTGCAATCCCTCCACGATCGTCCGGTCTTCAAAAAACAATACCGTACCGTATCCGGCCTTAAACGAGGTATCGACCTTTGTCTCCGTCGCCTTAAATGCCTCGGCTGAAACAATCTTTCTCAGGGTTTCTTTCACGATGTCCCAAAATTTCCGATGCTGTTCTCCCAACAAAAGTACCAAACGGGTAGATTGTGAATTAAAAGCAGAAGGAACATGCTTTACGGCAAATTTTACTATATTTTCAATCTCTTCGTCCGAGATGAGCGATTTATTACTGACGGCGTAATAGCTTCTTCTAAGCTTTAACGCCTCTTTCAAACTTCTTTCCATAATCTCTTAATTTCATTTTTTACAATATACGAAATTTTTCTAAAAAAGATTACTTAATTATACCGCAAATCGAAAAGAGCCGTCTAAACACCGACGGCTCCTTTCAAGAAACTGACTCGCTTCTAATGGAACGAAGAAATATCCATAATTTATTTCCTATAAATTATTTGAAAGTATAACAAATATCCACGACCTTTCCAAATCCTTTATATTCAAACGTGTTATTTAAATTCCGGTCCACGTCTCCCGCGGTATTCAATTGCATCTCTACAATTCCTCCCGAGTTGGTTCCGTAATCCAACACGGCGGCCAACACACGAGCATACGGGATCTCCGACTCACTCTCCCAATCGTACAAATTATAATAATACTTGAATTTCATATTTGTTATTGTCACCCCTGCATGTTCATGCTCGTATACTATCGTCATTGTAGGCGTGGATCGATTTAAATCTACCTTGTAGATTTTATTTCCGGAAGCCATAAAGAATATACGATCAAAACCTCGAGAAGTAATAAAACATAACTCTTCTCCCGTTGAACCTTCCGGAAAAGGAATTTCAAATTTACCGGAACAACGGGCATGACTCTTATCTCCGGAAATCCAACCAGCCAAAGAGAATTCAAATACATGAATTTTCCGCTCGGCAACATCTGTACTAAAAGCCAGCAATTTTTCTCCACCTGACATTTCACTCATAGCAACCATTTTGAAAGCCGGGTCTATCTTATCCGGATCAAAAAGATTTTTTGTATCCTCATTTTCCTTGTTTTCTCCGATAAACTCTAATGAAATCGGAGCATCCACAAATTTACGATCTGATGTTCTGATATATTTATTTATATTCCTTTCCAAATTATCACTCCACTCTTTTGCAAAATTTAGAAACCGATGATTTTCTTCGTCGTACACGAAAAATCTACTTTTTGCATTTCCCCCGACTTCAACACGATAAGAAGTTCCATCTTCTACTTTCGTCGAGTTATAAACAGAATATCCGTCCATATTAGCATAGTATACTTTCCCGGCATTTATTAACATCTCTCCCCCGCTACTTCCATCCCGCGAAATCAAATACCGGGGAGAGAAGATTATTCCCTCCTGCATCAACATTTCATCCAACGACCAGACCGTTTCAAAAGTTGAAGCATCCATCACTTCCATATTCTCGTCTGTTAAAGCCATGACAGTCCGTTGCACGATCGGGTTAAACCCCATAAACGGAGGAAGAAAATTCATCGGACTTCCGTAAATTCTATTGCCCGTTAAACATTGCGGAACTCCCTTTACGGTCCATTCTTTTCCGGTATCCTCTTTGTAGGCATCCCGAATGACGACCGCGGATAAACCCTCCCCGTCAACGACGCCTAACACAGCTTTACCACCATCGTCCTGCAAAACGAACCAGGTACTACTATAAGGTTGAATTATCTTTAAAACCATCTCTTTATACCAGGTTGTTCCTTCGGTATTATCTTTTAAGTTCAAACGCAAACGAATATCTTCGGTATCTTCCGGTTTAATATAAATTCGACACGTTTTTTCATGTCCACAAATTTCCCAATTATTCATCATATCTTTTTCCAATTTCTTCTCCCAAAGAAATACCAGATCCGACTCGTTTTCCACCAGAGTCTGTTTCAAATCCGGTGTAATTTCAACGAGTACGGAATCCACTTTAGGCAAACGCACGCCTTGCGAAGTAGGAAGAGTAATAGCGACCTCGTTTATATCGTGATAATCATATGACCCTTTGTCGTCGTAACACGCGGAAAACAGTAAAAGGCCAATTACCCATAAAATCATATTTTTCATTCTCTTTTTCATAACGTCTTCTTTTAAATTAATTCGGGAATGTGATTTCTTCTCCTTCGTCATCGAGGATCGGAGCATGAGCCTGTTTATACTCTTCATAAGCCTGCTTTAACTCAGCCAATCTTCCCCGATCCATATCTTTGTATATCGTTTTGAAATAATCCATCATAAAGAAGTATTTGCCGGTACTATATTCTCCCCACCAGGTTGCGTTCCATATTGCGCCAGTCGGTGTAATATCATAATATACTTCAATACGGCAGGAATCGATATCCACCCGTCCGGAAGCAAACTGATGAGCCGGATCGGTCTGATCGAATTTCAGGATAGCCCCCTCCGGCTCGTTTGTCGGAGTCGGTTTTTCCGGGCGTTTCACGCTAAGAACGATCCATTGCGTATTGGTATCCAAAGCGGTATAAGTATATTTCTGGGGCAACACGATCTCCGCCCGAGTTTCGTAAGCTTTCCCTGCCTGAGCTTTAATCACGAAGTCCAAGGGCTTTTGTAACAAATACCCTTGTAACTGCACTTCTATTTTCAACTCGTGGTATTCATGACCTTTCACGTAATCCGTATCCCGAAAGGTATAATTTCGTGCATTCCACAGAAAATTGATCCGGGGCGATTCGTCATAAAGTGCTATTTCGTTTTTTTCGCATCCGATATAACCTAAACTCAATATCAGCATCCCTATTAAAAACTTATATTTTTTCATCACCTGTCGTATTAATTATTATTACCAAATATGATTTCATCGTCCGGTAACGGCCACCGGTATTTGTCCCTCACGTCTTTTAAAGGAGCCCCCTCGTAAGTCACGTAATTATGCAGCTTATAAAAATAGAAAAGCTTTCCTTCGGCATAAAACTCCTTCCTGTACTCCTTCATGATCTCGTTTACTCTATAAGTCTGTGAATTGTCGTACTCCGGACGGGTATCCAACCGATCGTAATGCGCACCTGCAATAATCTCGTCATCATAAGAAATCCCCCGAGCCCATCTCACCGTATTCAATGCTTCCGCACTCGTGGCGGCATCCGCACACTCCGCCACGATATAATACATTTCAGGCAAACGAATCAAAGCCAGCATATCCTTCCCATTATAATCGGTCAAGCCGTCCTGTTCGTACTTCCGGCAATATTTATATCCTCCGCCTTCGTTTTTATCTTTAAAACATTGAGATTGAGAACGCCAATCCGAATTCCCCCCTTCTCCCCATTCGTATATTTTCTGAAACCTGCTTTGTAGGATATTAAAATGTTGCTCGGCAGAAGTATAGTCGATCGCCGTATTAAAATGTTCGGTAACAATCTTATCGAATTCGTAAATATTCAAGCCGAAAATTTGTTCGTTGTATAAGAAAGACCTTGCATTTTTATACAATTCGAAATAGGGTGCCTCGATCACCTCATTAGCATATTCTACCGCCTTCACTTTGCTTTCGTCATCCCCTTTATAACAATACACCCTTGCCAACATCGCTTTTACAGCATATACATTCATACGGGTCTGACGCTGGTCTAAAAACAGCTCATAGCCCGGTTCGTCTTCTCTCTCGTAACTCTTCCAGAAGAAACGGGTATCATGTTTCTCCAGTAAAGAATCCGCCGTTTGCAAATCTTTCAACAACAAGTCCACCACTTGATTCGCGGGCAAGGCGGGAGTGGCCTGCCGATCGAAAGTCGTTCGATAAGAGATCGCTTTCGCCGCCGGGTTGACCTTGTAAACAGGACCGAATAACCGTAACAGGTCAAAATGTAAAAACGCCCGTAATCCCAAAGCCTCTGCTTTCATGACTTCATAATAATGTTCGGTCTTAATAACGGAACGATTTTTCTCCAAATAGCCCAAAAAATTATTGATATTGACAATGATATTGTACATCTTCAAATAGATACCGTCCTTTTTGGATAAAAAAAGATTGTCGTATTCGTATATCCTCGGTTTCCATGACAAACCTCCGAATTCGGGATAACCGTCATAATTACAGGCCAAAGCCTCAATATAACCATAACTCAACTCTTTGCCATACAATCCGATATCAGTCATTTTCAAATAGAATCCGGTCAAAGCATCCTTAAAACCCGACTCCGTTTCGAATAGCTTATCGGCGGGAATAGCCGTCTTCGGTTGAACATCCAACCAATCGGAACAAGAAGAGATGCTCCACGCGATCAGTATTATAACAACTATATTTTTCATATGCTTAGATTTTTAATTAAAATGCCACATTTAACGAGAAGGAGAATTGACGGGCAAAAGGATAACTCAATCCTCTCTCCTGTTTTACCGTGGAGAGATAGAATAAATCCTCCATATTAAAAGTCATTCCCACGGAACTCAATCCCCAGCGATCGATATACTTCGCGTTGGTTTTATCCATGCGGTAACTCAGGGAGAGCGATCCCATTTGGAAAGTATTCTCATCCATAATAAACCGGGAACTCGCTTTGGTCGCCGCCCCATTTACTCCTCTGGAAAGTCCTTTATAACGGGCAGCCAGACCGACCTCATCCCATCTTAGATTCAAAACCCGTTTATCGGCATTATACATCAGGTCGGCATTTTCAACTTTATCCACCAACGTCTGATTATATATTTGGCCTCCGAATTTATAACGAAAACTCACGTTGACCCCGAATCCTTTATAGGTAAAGGAGGAGTTGATATTTCCCTGCCATTTGGGTTCCGTATTTCCACAAGGAACCAAATCCACGGCCTCCCATTTACCGGTCATCTCTCCGTTTCGTTTCATAAAAATTTCGGCTCCGGTCGACGGATCTATCCCCAAAGAACGAACCACCCAAATCCGGTTGATGGATTCCCCCTCTTCGTAATGCGGAAGCGGTTTATAGCCGTTCTTTTTGGCAATCTCTATATCACTCATCTGGTCGGAATTCACCCGGTTCATATTACGCATGGCCTCGGATATTTTCTTTAGCTTATCCGTATTGTGGGAACCATTTAGCGAAATAACCCAATAAGCCGCTTTGGCCGGATTCTGGTAAGGAATAAAAGAGATATTCAATTCGACTCCCTTATTTTCCAAAGTCCCCATATTTTCCGGATAAGAAGCAAAACCGAGTGAAGGAGCGAGCGTGATCTGGGTCAAAGAGTTTTTAGTCAACTTCTGAAAATATTCGGCACGGGCCGTGATTCGTCCTTTTAAAATGCCTAACTCCAAAGCCAGATTCCACGTATCAGTCTGTTGCCACTTTAATTTTTCGTTCGGCATAGCCACCAACTCTACCCCCGTCCCGTCGGAAGATACATAAGGCTTCAGTAATTCCCCGTACGAATACAATTCTCTGGATTGATAAGGTGCAAAGCCCTGTGTCCCGGTCACCCCGTAAGACCCCCTGATAACAAAATCGGAAACAAAACCGATCCGGGACATAAACTGTTCTTTTTTCACATCCCAACGTAAACCGGCCGACCAGAAAGGAGCAAACCGATTGTCCTTACCGAACTGGGAAGAGCCGTCCAACCGAATATTGAAATCAACGGAATACTTGTAGTTATAAGAATAACCGAAACTCCCGACCCAACCGATCAAACGACTCGTATTCTCCGTTCCTGTCATCTTTTCGTTATATTTCTTACCGAAAAGGATATCGTCCATATTTTCGTTCGGGAAACCGGTAACGTAAGCCCCGTAACTCTCGTTACGACTTTCCTGAACAGACATTCTGGCATTTGCGGTCACGTAATGTACCTGTCCGAACAGTTTGTTGTAACTGGCCGTCAAATCCAATGAATAGGAGAGATTTTCTCTCTGCGTACGACGGAAATCCCCTTTTTTAGTCGGATCTTTCTCTTTATCGAAAGCCGTATGCTGTGCCGGCCGGAATACATCGGTTTTCCCATTATCCTTGGAAAGAGAAAAGGCTCCCGTCAAGCGGACATCATCCGTGGGATTATACTCCACACTAAATTGTTCCCGTACCCCGAAATTAGTCGTCCGGTTTTTCGTGTGGAGCGTGGCATCATACATAGGATTCGGATAGCTCGTGCTTTCGTAACCTCGAAATTGATTATCAAAGGAGTCCAAACGCTTTACTATTTCGCCATTAGATCCATACGGGCGCAAGTAAGGATTCAACTTCGTGTATTCGCTAAAATCCCCCCAAGGCGATTCGTCCCCGAGCGAATTATCAACGGTAATACTATTCTTTAACAGCACCTTTTTGAAACGATATTGCAAATCTAAAGATCCGGTCATGGTATTTCGTTTAGAACCTTTCATCACTCCCGGTGTAAAATTGGCACCGAAATAGAGTTTATAACGTAAAGCCCTATCCCCTCCCTCCAGCGTCAGCGCATGGCGATGCTGAACTGCTGTTCTCAAAGGCTTATCCAACCAATAGGTATTCACACCCCGCCTCACCTCTCTCAACTTCGCTTGATAACGTTCCAACTCCTCTAACGAAGCAGTATTATCGTATACACCTGCTTTCAATTCCACAGCCAACTTTTCGGCCGCATTCATCAAATTATAATCGGAAAGATCGGGAGTTTCGATACGCACATTACCACCGTAAGTCACCCACAAACGTCCCTCTTTCGGAGTTTTGGATTCTATAACAATCACCCCGTTTGCAGCACGCGATCCGTAAATCGCTGTTGCAGCCGCATCTTTCAGCAGGGTAATGGACTCTACCCGGTCCGGATCCATATCCACCATAGTCTGCAAACCGATTTCAAAACCATCTAAAATCAACAGGGGCTTATTCGGATAGGTATCGTATTCTCCTTGCAGGGTGACCATATCCGCCGACGTTCCGGCATTGCTGCCGCCGGGTAAGGTGGCTTGTCCCCGCATACGCAGATCCGGCAGACGATTCGGATTGGAATCGTTCACAATATCGTCCATAATCCGGAAACTGGGATCAATAGCAGACAGAGCTTTAGCTATATTGGTCGTGCTGAATTTTTTTATGTCTTCCCCTTTGACCGTTACGGCCGATCCGGTAAATCCCTCCTTCCTGCGATTAAACATACCGGTCACCACCACCTCGGTCAACTCTTTTTCATCTTCCTCCATTACCACATGCAACGGTTTTATCTCTTTTCCCGTATCTTTTACCACAACCGTTTTTTTCTTCATCCCCACAAAAGAAAACTCTAACACGACACTATCCATTTTCGGAACCTCAAGCGAAAAAAGGCCGTTCTTATCGGCCGCCGTCCCTATCCGGGTTCCCCGCAATAAGACGGTAACCCCCGGTACAGCAAGGCCGTCCTTATCCACCACCTTTCCCATTATTTTCAAGGACTCCTTTACCTGGCGAGCCAATTGATCCGCTTTCGTCAAAATAACAATCACTTCATCCTGGATATAATATCCCAAGGAAGTTCCTTCCAGACACCTGTCCATGATCAATTTCACATCATCGGAGGTAATATTCACGGAAATTTTTCCTGCCTTGTTTACCACACGTTCATTAAAAATGAAGGTGTATCCCATTTTCTGCTTAATCTCCTTAAATACCTCTTTTAAATCGACGTTTTCAACCTTGATGGTTGTCTTTTGCGCCAAAATAGATCCGGAAACAGACAGAAAAGTCGCCAACAAAAGTACCGTTGTTAACTTCATAATCAACAAAAATTTTTTTCGGGTCTGTCGATACAGCCCCTTTTGTCCACTTTTTTTCATAAATTTGTAACATTAAAGTTTCACAATGTGCCTAACGGCACTTTCACGGGGGATGCTGGTAACATCCCTCGTTTTTATCTCACAAATACAGTATGTTCCTTAATGGTTATTTTCACGGAACCGGTACGTTCAATCAAATCCAGCACATCTTTAAAATCATCATGCCGACGAAGTTCCACGGAGAAACGTTCATCTTTCACTTGCTGGTTTTCAAAAAATACCTGCACATCATACCACCGACTCAATTCGTGCATAATATCTTCCAAGCGTTCGTTATCGAACAGAAAATAACCCTTACGCCAGGCAATATAAGATTCAACATTCACCTCCTTTACCTGAATTATTTCACCGCCGACCGGACTCACCGCCTGCTGACCGGGCCTCAAAACAACCCGCTTCTCTCCCTTTTCGATTAAAACTTTTCCTTTTACCAAGGTTGTCGCCCAAGGTAACCCTTTATATGCCCTCATGTTAAACTCCGTTCCCAACACTTCAATCACGTACCCGTCCTCGACCTCTACCTTAAAAGGTCTTTTTTCATCATGAGCCACTTCAAAGTAAAGTTCTCCTTTAGCATATACCTTACGACTTTTTTCCGCAAAAACCTCGGGGAAACGTAAATAAGACTCCGCATTCATCCAAACTACCGTGCCGTCAGGTAGCACGAGTTTGAACTCTCCTGCCCTCGGGGTCGTCATTACATTGTACTTGGAGTCATTACCGAGAACGGTATCGGAAAAGTAAGAAAACGCACCTCTATCATTTTTAATAACTCCACCATTTGTTAGAGCAAGCGATGTTATTGTATCTTTTCCCAAATGGAGAACCTCTCCGTTAGCCAATTCCAGACGGGCACATACCATACCCGGTACAATCTCTTTCTTTATTACCGCAAAAGAAGATTTATCATTCTCATGCATATATAACCATCCGACGAAAAGAAGCGGTAGCATCAAAGAAGCTGCAACACCCCACCTCCTCCAATAGCTTTTTCGCCCCACTTGCATCTTTTTCTCCAACTGTTTCCAACTCTTTTCTTTATCATATCGATCGAAACGAAACGATTTTTTTAAAATCTGCTCTTTATCACAAATCCGATCGAACAACTCCCGATTACCCGGCTCCTCCAACCACCTGTTCAACTCCTTTTGTTTCTCTTCGACAAGAGTCCCTCGCAAAAAACAGTAGATCAGATTCGATATTTCTGTATCCTTATGTCCCATTTTATAAAAATTTCCCTTAGAACGAATATACATTGAAACAGGGTGACACCTCTACCTGTTTTTTTGGAAAAAAATAATAAAACAAAACGATCCTTAACGAAATATCAAAAAGGGAAATAATTAGAAAGGGGGATAAAGCAATAAAAATATAAGCCATTGCACACCGGACAGACGTTCCCTCAATACCCGATATGCACGCAGTTTTAAGGTCTTAACGGTATTGGGTGATATTTGCAATTTTTCGGCAATTTCCGGATTCGAGTACCCCTCCATCGTCATCAGTACGACACGCCGCGATTGTCCGGATAATCCTTTTATCGCTTCATAGATCAAAGCATGTACTTCCTCTTCCAATTTAAACTTTTCTTCATTGCTCTCCGAAAAAAGAGCAGTTAAATCAGATTCGTGCCGCAATTGCATCTGTTTATGCCGCAGATAATCGAAACAAGCATTTTTTACACTCGCGTACAGATAATTTCTTAAGCTTGCCAGTAAAATAAAATCCGATTTTTTCTCCCATACCTTTATAAAAGCATCTTGGACGAAATCTTCCGTAACCTCATCATTCTCTATATAACGAGAGGCAAAAGAACGCAAGGGGAAATAATACCGATTAAATATCTCCCTAAATACGAATTGATTACCTGTACGAAGCTGTTTTATAAGAACCTCATCCGTTAACACTTGTACTTTTTTAAATATTACACTCTCTTGCAAAAACGACTTTGAATATTCAAAAATAAAAAAATATATATAGAAACAAAAGATTATATATTATAAAACAATCGATACTCTAAAATAACAAATCTATTATTCCGTACTACATACACGGATTATGCCCGGCAAATAATAATCCAGTTCTACCTCTATTCCATTATTTATTTAATTTTTCAGTTTGGATTTTATTTTTTAATTTTAGTCATTACCTTTGAAATCGTTCGATACACGTGTGCATTGTAATAAACAGTTATGTTCCAATTATATTAAAACAAAATGAAACCAAACAAAAATGCTTATGGGACGGGGATTTTCATTATAGGCATCCTCTTTTTTATTTTCGGATTCGTTACCTGGTTGAACGCAACCCTGATTCCCTATTTAAATATAGCCTGCGAATTAACAGAGGAGTGGCAAGGTTATCTTGTAACCTTTGCTTTCTATATTGCCTACTTCGTCATGGCATTACCCTCCTCTTGGGTTTTAAAGAAAACCGGATATAAAAACGGTATGATGTTAGGGCTTCTGATTATGGCTTTCGGAGCTTTAGCCTTTATTCCCGCCGCTTTAACCCGGACCTACGGGTTATTCCTGTTAGGATTATTTATCATGGGAACCGGCTTATCCATACTTCAAACAGCTTCTAATCCTTACGTCATAGAGTTAGGTCCGCCGGAAAGCGCTGCCCAGAGAGTCAGCATCATGGGTATTTGCAATAAGGTAGCAGGAGCCATCAGTCCATTGATTTTAGGTTCCATCATGTTAAAAAATATCGATCAACTGGAAGATAGCCTACAACACATGACAGTCATCGAACGAGCTGCTGCCTTAGATATTTTAGCCTCTAAGGCGATCATCCCATACATTATTATCATGATCTCTTTTGTCATTTTAGGGTTATTTGTCAAATTCTCCCCCCTTCCTTATATCGACGACCCCGAAGGTGATTGTGATTCCCTGTTACCGGAAGACAAATGTACGATTTTTTCATTTCCTCATTTATGGATCGGCGTATTAGCCCTCTTCCTATATGTAGGGGTAGAGGTAATTGCAGTGGATTCCATCATTCGTTACGGGACGGCTCAAGGCATGTCCATGGATGTTGCCCGGGTATTTCCGACCTATTCCATGTTGGCCATGATTGTAGGTTATATTATCGGCATCATCTGTATTCCTAAATACATCAGTCAAGAAAAAGCCCTCTCCTATTGCGCTGTATTAGGACTGATTTTAGGTTGCGGGGTTATTTTCTTGCCTCTGGAGATTTCAATCTGGTGTCTCTCTTTATTAAGTCTGGCAAATTCCCTCATGTGGCCGGCCATTTTCCCGTTAGCCATATACGGGTTAGGACGACATACCAAAACAGGATCGGCCTTATTGATTATGGCCATCGCGGGAGGAGCTCTACTCCCCATGCTCTATGGCTCTTTAACAAGCATTTGTGGCTACCAGCAAGCTTACTGGCTCGTCATTCCCTGCTACGCGGTAATTCTCTATTTTGCTCTTATAGGATACAGAATAGGACGGGTTGCAATCGCTTAATTATATGATTATATGATTATATGATTCTATGATCAAATGATTAAATTAAAATCACAGAATCACTTAATCTTCGAATCTATAATTTACAATTAAACAACACTTTTGCCCCGTCCCCGGGTGTTAATTAAAAATTTACGATTTCGGATTTTAGATTTACGATTTAAAGATATCAAGATCAGAATTTAATCATAAATTAATTTTCAATCTACATTTTAAAATCAAATCACCTTTTCAACCATAAAAAACCGGAGTTTCAATCCTGTAAATCGATGAAACTCCGGTAATCTTTAAAATTTATATTCTATCTATTATCTGCCTCTTCTTCTAATCCATATGAATATAGCTATGAAAAGTAAAATAGCAGGCAATACTCCCATAAATCCAATCTTCGTAATATACATTCCGGTCTCACCTACATAAACCTTGTCATCAGTCAAACGGGGACGACGAACATCAATAGGCACTTCTTCATCGGATAACCAGAAGAAAGCTCCTTGTATGATCGAATAGTTGGATGCAGGAATATCCTTCCGGCTCCGGCTGAATTCACCGTTACTTACACAGTCAGCGTCTCCGAAGATCATGATTTTTTGCTCTTTCTCTCCCACTTTCCGCGACAACGCCAATCCGGTCACGAACGTTTTCTGGATCTCTCCGGTAGAAGGGTCGAAACGGGCCGTGTCATCCACGAAGTTTGTCGTCTGCAACTCGTTCCAACAATTGATGGTGTCGCTCACGAACAACGGAGTAACCTCGAAACCTTTATCTGTCGTGTAATCCAATCCGGTAGCACTCGGCATCGTAATCACCAATTCTCTACGTCTCATAGTATTATAGATATAAGAGAAATCGGCTGCCTCTTTAGTCGGTCGGGCTACGATCAGATCTGCTTGGAAATTCTCCGTCGGACGAACAAGAACACCCGGCATAAACTGAACACCAAACTGTTCGATCACAGGATTCATGATTTCCTGACGTTTCGGTTCTCCCACGATAAACAAGTTTCCGCCTCGGGCAATATAATTATCCAAATTCGCTTGTTCTTCAGCCGTTAACGGTTGACGCATCTCGGCAATCACAAGAATATTCACATCCTCCGGAATCGTTTTGTCCAACGTTACATTCTCAAAATCGAATCCCTGGTTAATCAATGAATAGCGGAAAGGTTTATCCTGCGTGAAACTACTGTAATCCCGGTCTCCCTGACGTTCCGTGTTACGTTCTCCATGTCCGGTTAAGAACCCAACTTTCGGTAATTTCATCACTAAACGTTTGAAAGCTGCAGAGATCTCCGTCTCTCCCGGGAAAACCATCATGTCATCGAACACCCGCAAGAAGGTCTTTTGACCGTTCTCTCTCTCCAACAAACGAACGAAACGATTCATTTCCGGCTTCAGGTCGATCTGTTCGCGAATCTGTTCCGGTTTCAATATTTTATTCGAATCCAATTTGATGATCTCGATCGTCTTTTTTACCATTTCCTCGAAGGTCATATCGGGATATCTCTTTTCGAGACTCTTCATATCCTTTATCGAATCATAGTAATAAACATATTTCATCGTGATATCCGGTTTGAAACGAACATATTGTTTAAAACGTTCCAAATCCCAATTCCGACTGGAAGGAGAACCATACCAATAAAAACGATCCATAATATTCACGTAGGTCGTGATCGTCAATTTACCGTCCATGCGGGCAACGATATCCTGACTATTTTGCGTCAACGTATTATGTTTCGTACGCGTCGCATCGTAAAAAGACATCAACGACGGACGAGAAGAGAGGTAACCGATAAACAGCGCCACCGCCCAAACTCCAACGTATTTGCCCCAGTTTACCATCCAAGAACTCTTCTGCCTGCGAGCTTGTAAACGAATCACAGCCATAGACAGGAACAAAAGGATTACGATCAAAAAGTAAATGACATCTTCCGAGCAGATCAAACCGTCAACGAATTCTCCGGCTCGACCGTCTATGGCCAACCAGAAGGTCAAATCCCGGACAAAATCGATCTCCTGCCACAATCCCTTCACGTAAGATAAGGCCGCAAGAACCGCTAAAGTTCCTACAGCGGCAACGATCTGGTAAGAGGTCAGGCTCGACATGAACAAACCGATCGCCGCGTAAGCGCAAATCAGTAAGTATAATCCCAATAAGCCGGAAAGGATATAGGGAATATCGATATTTTTGGCGGCACAAATTGCATATATAGCATAAAGCATCAAAACTCCGATCAAAACGAGAGCGTAAACCATCATCGAGGCGTATTTACCGAGAATGATCTGCCAGTTCGTCACCGGCGACGAGTATAGTAATTTAATGGAACCGCTACCGAACTCCCGGCTCATCAAGCTCATCGTCAACAAAGGGATGTAAAGGTAAAGGTAAGATTGAACGGTTACAAACAAACCTCTCCAACCGTCAAAAAGCCCCCCGGTAACATTGTAGTTTCCGTAGCCTAAAGAATTGGAGCGTACCATCCCTCCCATTAAATCGGAGAAGGCCATGCTGCATTGAAAGGTAAAAATGATCAGGATCAACCACGCGATCGGGGAATAGAACAGAGTTTGCAACTCCGTCTTCGCTATCTTGAATATTGTCTTCATTGTAAACGTGTTTTAAAATTATTTCTTTGATAATTCGGCAAAAACGGCATCCAAGGAACTCTTCTCCTGGTAAACCTCCGTCAATCTCCATCCTCGGGTGACACTCGTCTCAACGAGTCGCTCAGTAACCTCCTGGAAATCCGTGTATTGAAGACGATACTTCATCCCGCCCAGCTCTTCCACTCCACTCACGCCAGGAATAGAACGCAACTCCTCTACCGGCGGGGCGGCAACCAGCGTCACTACCAACGTGTTCGGGATGATGTAATTATCGAACTCGTCCACCGTTCCGGCGAAAACAAGGTTACCCTGCTCGATCATTCGGATGTAGTCGCAAGTCGCCTGAACTTCTGACAAGATATGCGTCGACAACACTACGGTGCGATCCTCCGCGATCTCCTTGATCAGGTGACGGATCTCAACGATCTGGTTCGGGTCCAGACCGTTCGTCGGCTCGTCCAAAACCACGAACTCCGGGTTGTGGATGATCGCCTGCGCTATACCCACCCGCTGTTGATAACCGCCAGAGAGGTTACGGATCAAACGTTTGTTGAAATGACTGATACCGCACTTGCCCATAACCGCCTTCACGGCCGTCGATATCTCGCTGTCCGGGACGTGACGCAAGCCAGCGCAATACTCCAGGTACTCCGTCACCGTCAAATCCGGGTGCAAGGGCGGCGTCTGCGGCAAAAAGCCGATATGCCGTTTCGCCTCTACAGGGTTCTCCCGGATACTCAC